>JAXJVH010000018.1:0-58201 GCA_036308645.1 Acutalibacteraceae bacterium
CCTCCCTCGTCAGAGGGAGGCGATAAGTGTTGAAACCCCAATATTAGGAATAGAACCTAAATTTTAAACATATTAGTTTTTTATGTAAATTTACTGCATTTAGGCGTGATTGGGTGTTGTAAGCGTTGTTTTTGATTTGCGCCATATTTTATTAAACAGTTTATCGGTTAAATAATCATAAACCATTGAAATAAATATTGTTGAAATTATTGAAACTATCAAGAATAAATATCTTTTATCTGCAAACCCGAAATGTTGAAGTATAATCATGGGTATTCTTTGTAAAATATATACGCTGAATACATGAGAGCCAAACCAATTCAAAATATTACTGTTTATTGATATTTTCATTGTAAAGAAAACTATCATCAAAGTAAAGGTTATCGCCCAGACGCTATATGTTTCTATGCTTGTCCATCGTTTGTAATAAGACCACAAATAAACAATTAAACTTACAAAACATATAAATGAATAAAAATAATCGTTTTTCATAACAAATCCGTCTATTTGCGGCTTGAACAAAGAATACCAGCAACCGAGCGGAAAAATAATGGCTGTGTTATATGTATAGTTCGGTCTGCCTATAGACATTTGCCAATATACAAAAGCGATTGTCAACAGCGTTATAACAATACATCCGATAAGTCTGCCGCCGTTATTGTTTAACCATTTAATCAGGAAAAATGACGCAAAAACCAAAAGATATAAAACAAGTGTAACAAATATATACCAATTTGAATTTCCGAGACTTTCCCAACCTATATATGAAAGCAAAATCTTTTGTATCGGAAAAGTTGAACCAAGGCAAAACTTTAAAATCAAAAACAATGTGACTGCTATGTCAAAATTCAACAGTAATTTCAAAAAGCGTTTTGTCGGAACTGTTTTTACGTATGCAAATCCTTTAGTGCGAATTTGTTCCATAATGCCAAACCCTGAATAAAATAAAAACATAGCCACTATCAATTGGTTAAGGTGTGATTGTAATGCTAAAAAAGGCTTGTCATAATCGCTCGAAAGCGAAACATATTGAGAATAGTGTTGAAAAATAACAAGTATTACAAAAATTCCTTTAATTCCGAGAGTGTTACTTTTAGATAGATATTCGGTTACAAATTCACCCTTTGGCGCTGTTTTTGACGAAGCGGTAATAATCATTATTAGAATTATCAGTACAAATAACATATTTTTCCCCCTTATTTTTATAAATTTATTATATTATTAAATATTACAATATGTCAAGAATTTAAATGAAACCATTTTAATAAAAACGCAAAAATCCGGTTTAAACTTGTTTTAAACCGGATTTTTGTGAATAGTTATTTTCAAACAAAAATATGTTTGAAGAAAGAAGGTAAAAATATTATTGGATAAAAAAATGATGTTTAAATCATACTTAATAGAAATTTACTATACTATTATATCATTTTTTATATAAATGTCAAGCATTAATTTACACGAAATGAATATTTTGCAAATTCAAAATGAGGTTTTGATTGTTTTTTCTGCGTTTTCGGGAGAATATTTCCAATCGTCGATATGTTCTCCTTCATAAAAATATTTTTGAGCGCATTTTTCTTTTGCCGAATCAAAAGAGTCAATTATAATCAGTTTAATTTTCATCTTTTCAGGTATAATGCTCTTTATGTAAACGCTTGCGTGTTGTGACGGAAAGACGTTGTCTTTAGGCTCGGCAAGCCCTGCAAGATTAGGCATAAGTTCAACAAAAATACCGTAGTCCTCAACCGAACGTATTATTCCCGAAACAGTTTCGCCTTGCTTGAATAGCGCCGCATTTTCTTCCCATGAGCCGAGCAATTCTTTTTGTGAAAGCGTAAATCTGCCGTTTTCAATTGATTTTACCACTGCTTTTATGCGGTCGCCGGGTGAAAAACGGTCTTTCGGGTGTGAAATTCTTGAAACCGAAATAGAGTCAATCGGAAGCAGAGAGGGTATGCCGCAGGCAATATCGCAAAAAGCGCCGAAAGGCTCTAAATGCGTTACTACGGCGTCTATTATATCTCCGCTTTTAAGAAAATCTAGATATTCCGATTTTGCTTTTTCCTGTGCGTTTTTTCTCGAAAGATATGCAACCGTTTCACCGTTTTCGTCTTCTTCTATTGAAGTTATTGTAAAGCAAACGGGTTTGCCGACCTTTGAAATTATTGCAATGTCACGCACCGTGCCGTCTGCAATACCGATTGCGCCTTCGTTTCGCGGGATAATTCCTTTTATCCCGTTTAAATCAATTATTAAATTGTGCGCCGAATCGCACATTAACGCTTTTGCTTCAATAATTTTCTGCTCTTTCATACTGTTTTCGAGCGCAGTCTGATTTTTTAAAGCCTCCTTGTTTTCTTTAGTTTCAAAAAGATATCCTTCGGGTAAGTGTTTTTTCATAGTTTTGTGTTCCTTCCTTTCTCTTATATCCCAAGTATATGTTTTGTCTTTTAATTTAATGACTGTCCTTTGTTTGACACCATCTTGTAATAATTTACCATTTTGATTTTAAGAATTTTGTCGTTTTTTAGAATTTCGTCGTTTTTTAATATATTTTTAAATTTATTAAAATAGTTTGATTTTTAACAGTTTTATGTTATAATAAAGTGAAATAGTTTAAAGAAAAGGAAGTGCATTTTTATGACGGCGATTTTAAAAACGCTCGGAGATATTTTTATTTTCGGCGCACGAATTGTTTTGCCCGTGTTATGCTTCCTTTTGCTTTTTTCCGTAATTAAAGATTTATTTAAAAAGCAGGGTAAAATAAGCCTTGCAAAATTGGTTACTGCAAACGGTCTGGAATTTGATATTTGTTCGGTAGAAAGTATCATCGGCAGAAGTAAACTGTGCGATGTTGTGCTTAACATTCCGAGCATTTCCCGCCGTCATGCGGTAATTACATATTCAGAGGATTACGGTTTTAAAATTTCAAGCGTTTTCGGCACAAAAATTCTTGTAAACGATACCGAGATAGATGAATATGCATATTTTGATTTCGGCGATATTATTGAAATAGGCGGATTGCAATTAAAACTTGTTCCTTCTGAAGTTACCGATATATATTCGCAGAGCAAAAAACGTAAAAGAGGTTTTGCTTCGGCAATTTTGCTGACTTTCATTCAGATAATTATTTTACTTGAATTGATGTACCATTATCCGGACGCCTTTAAGCCTTATATTCCGATTTCGTTCGGAATTTTGCTTATAGGTGAATGGCTTTATTTCCTTTTTCATCGGTTTAGAAGTAACATAAATATAGAAATTTTGGGCTTTTTCCTTACAACGCTCGGCTTTGCGGTTGCCGCCAGCGCCACGCCCGATAATATGTTAAAACAACTTATTACCGCAGTGCTCGGCGTTATATGCTTTATAGTTTTGCAGTTTGTTTATAAAAATATGGATTTTGTTATGAAAATGCGATATTTTGCAGGCGGTTTTGCAATATTGCTGTTAAGCTATAACCTTATTTTCGGCATTAATTTAAACGGCGCAAAAAACTGGATTATGATAGGCGGTTTCTCTTTTCAGCCGTCGGAGGTTGTAAAATTCCTTTTTATTTTTGCAACCGCCGCCACCTTGCAAAATCTTTTGTCAAAGCGTAACTTCGTTTTGTTTTTAGGATTGTCCGGCGCTTGTATGGGCGCTTTGGTGTTAATGCGTGACTTCGGTACTTGCGCTATATTCTTTGTAACCGTACTTATTATTTTGTATATGCGTTCGGGCAATGTTAAAATCATTGCCGCAATTACCGCAGTTGTAGGCGCCGGCGCTGTTTTGGTTGCAAAGTTTGTGCCTTATGTTCAACGCCGTTTTTCCACATACCGTCACGCTTGGGAATACGCTTCCGATAAAGGCTATCAGCAGACAAGAACAATGATAGCGATTGCTTCGGGCGCTTTGCTCGGAGTCGGCGGTGCAAACGGCAAACTTAAATATGTTGCCGCATCGGATACCGACCTTGTTTTCGGTATTCTTTGTGAAGAATGGGGAATGATTGTAGCGTTTTCGGCCGTAGCCTGTTTTGTGATTTTTGCGCTTTATTCATTAAGCAGAGTAGCCTTTACCAATTCGGCTTATTTTGCGATTGCGGCTTGTTCGGCGGCAGGTCTTTGGCTGTTTCAAATTTCGCTTAATATTTTCGGCTCTACCGATTTACTTCCGCTTACAGGTGTAACTCTGCCTTTTATTTCAAACGGCGGTTCAAGTATGATTTCTTCGTGGCTTTTGCTTTCGTTTATTAAAGCAATAGGACAAAACACTTTAAAAGAGCCTGCGCAGTATTATGAAACACAAGAAGAGGAGGCGGCATAAATGAAACAAATGAAACTTCGAGCATTCATTATGGTTATTCTCTCTGCGGTGTTTATCGGCGGACTTGCCGTTCTTTGCCTTTTTTATATTGCAGATGGCAGCGACTGGGCGCTTTATCCGTCTAATAATCATATCTATGCCGACGGTACAATAGTACAGGCAGGTAAAATTACCGATAGAAACGGTACTGTTTTAGCCGAAACCAAAAACGGCAAAAGAGAATATAACGAAAATCGAAATATTCGTCTTTCGACATTACACGCAATAGGGGACTTCGGCGGATTTATTAAAACAGGACTTCATTCTTCATATATTGATAAATTAACGGGTTACAATAAGTTAAACGGTGTTTACAGTTATTCAAAAGAGGGTAATAATATCGAGATTACTCTTGATTCTATGGTTTGCGCTACAGCGCTTGAGGCGTTGGGCGACCATTCGGGAACGGTTGGCGTATATAACTATAAAACAGGCGAGGTTATCTGTATGGCGTCAACGCCTACTTATGACCCTACCGATGCCGATGATGTAAAAAAAGCAAAAGCAGGCGAGTATAAAGGCGTTTTTATAAACCGCTTTTTATCAAGTACATTTACACCGGGTTCAACCTTTAAAATAGTCACCGCTTCCGCATCTATTGAAACTTTCTCGGACGCTTATGAAAGGGAATACACTTGTAAAAAAGGCGTTATGATTGACGGCGAATGGATTTCCTGTCTTGGCAATCACGGAACGCTTACTTTAAAAGACGCTTTGGCAAAATCCTGCAATGCGTATTTTTCACAGTTGGCGGCTGACCTCGGCGGAGATGTTTTAACAAAATATGCCGAAAAAGCAGGGTTTAACAAGTCTTTCTCGATGGACGGAATTGACGCTAAAACATCGTATTTTAACGTTGATAACGGCAAGGATATCGACTTTGCCTGGGCAGGCATGGGGCAATATACCGATATGATGAACCCTTTGCAATATCTTACCTTTATGGGCGCTATTGCAAACGGCGGCGTTCCTGAAAAGCCTTATATGGTGGAGTCTGTAAAAACTCAAAGCGGTATTCCGCTTAAATTTTCAAAAGGCGGTACGGGTTCTCGTATGATGGAAACCGATACTGCCGAAAAAATTACGGAGCTTATGCGTAATAATGTTAAGCAAACTTACGGAGAATGGAGATTTCCGGGACTTAATGTTTGCGCAAAATCGGGTACTGCCGAGGTTAAGGACCAACGACCTCATGCGGTGTTTGTCGGCTTTAATGACGATGATGAATTACCGCTTGCATTTGTGGTTGTAGTTGAAAACGGAGGTTCGGGCGCTTCGGTCGGAGGACCTGTTGCTAATACAGTATTGCAGAAATGCAAAGAAGTTTTGGGGTAAAATATGGATAAAAAGAAGATTGACAGAATAAACGAATTGGCAAGAAAACAGAAGTCGGTGGGACTTACCGATGAAGAAAAAGCAGAGCAGAAAGCACTGCGTGAAGAGTATCTATCGCTTGTGAAAAGAAATCTTACCGCACAACTTGATAATACCTATATCGTTCGTCCCGACGGTACAAAACAAAAGATAAAGAAAAAAGGAAAGTAAAAAAATGAGTAATTTAAGCGACAAAGCAAAAGAAACGTTTTTATTGGGATTTAACTGCGCTCAAGCGGTAATATCGGTTTTTTGTGAAAAATACGGTATGGATAAAGATACCGCTTTAGCGTTTACCGACGGTTTCGGCGGCGGTATGAGAAGCGGTGAAATCTGCGGTGCGGTTTCGGGTGCCGTAGCGGTTATCGGTCTTGCAAATGCAAGACTTAATAAAAATCCCGACAACATAAAACTTAATACAAGAACCAAAACCGTCGAACTTACAAAGGCTTTTATGAAAAAGTTTGAAGAGATAGATTGTCGAGAACTTATAACAGGCGGCAGACTTAACTGTGCAAATTATGTGGCTTTTGCGGTAGAAACTTTAGAAGAAATGGGTTATTGATTAAAAGTCATTGACAAAAAACATATTTTAGTTATAATTAATTTATAAATAAATTTTTGGAGGAGAATATGGCTAAATTCGGACATTTTGAAAACGGTAATAAGTATGTTATTACCGAAAAGCAGCCCCAAAGACCATTGCTTAACTATATATGGAATGCAAGAGTGCTTTCGGGCGTTAATCATCTCGGCGGAGGTATCGGCGCTTACGGTGTAAGAGCGCTTTCGTATATTGACCCGACAGGAAAGGGAAGATGCTCCGTTATTCGTGACGGCAACCGTTATTTTTATGTAAAGGATAAGAAAACGGGCAAGGTTTTCAACCCCGGTTGGTATCCTTGCAAAACCGATGTTTCGGACTACTCTTGTACTCACGGACTCGGTTATTCCGAAATTACCGCAACCTGTGACGATTTGAAAGCGTCCGCAAGAATTTTTGTTAATGATGAAGACCCTTGCGAAATCTGGACGGTTACTTTGGAGAATAAATCTGATAAGGAAAAGGAAGTTTCGGTTTATTCTTTTGCGGAATTTCA
The DNA here is from genome assembly GCA_036308645.1 of Acutalibacteraceae bacterium. Taxonomy (GTDB): domain Bacteria; phylum Bacillota; class Clostridia; order Oscillospirales; family Acutalibacteraceae; genus RUG11462. The sequence goes on from JAXJVH010000018.1 coordinate 6,825, forward strand.
GTTAGAGGGTTATCAAAGATATTCCGATTACAATTCTTATGTTCACGGCGAATTTGATGAAGAAACAAATTCAATCGTTTGCTTCAATCTCGCTATGGAGCGTCCGCACGAGTGGTTTAACGGCTTTATGTCTACCGATACAAAGCCTGTTGCTTACGATACTTCAAAAAGAGCATTTTTAGGCGTTTACGGCAGCGTATTTGCTCCTGACGCAATTAAAAATGATAAACTTAATAATTCGCTTGCCGCTTGCGAGCAGATGGTTGGCGCTTTACAACACGACTTTGTGTTAAAATCGGGTCAGTCGGTATCTTTTAACGTGATTATCGGTTGCGTTGACAGTATGGATACCGCAAAAGCCTTGTCAAAAAAGGTTTTCGCAGGCTCAAAAGTTGACGATGATTTTGATAAAATCATGCAAAGCAAAAAGGAACTTTCGGAAGGAATTTTCATTAATACTCCCGATGAAAAGGTGAATAACTTTGCAAACTATTGGTTAAAGCATCAGGTTGCTCTTTGCGCCGAGGTAGGTCGTGATACAGGCAAAGGCTTCCGTGACCAGTTGCAGGACGCTTGGGCGGTTGCTTCATTCAATAAGGAACTTGCAAAAGAAAAAATACTTGAAACTCTTACATATATGTATCAGGACGGTCGATGCGTTCGAGGTTGGTTGCCGCTTGACCACCACGTATATTCTGACGGCCCTACATGGGTAGCGCCTACAATCAACGCTTATATCAAGGAAACAGGCGATGTTGATTTCCTTAAAACCAAAGTAAAATACCTCGACGCCGACGGACTCCCTGTTAAAGAGGATACCGTTTGGGAACATATGCTCACCGCCGCAAGATTTGTTTCGAGTGATTTAGGTAAAGACGGCCTTGTGAAATCTCGTGACGGCGACTGGAACGATTCGCTTAATATGACCGGTCTTAAAGGCGAGGGCGAGTCGGTTTGGACTTCTATAGCGGCTCACTATGCTTTGCACAATATGGCTGAAATTGCACGTGATGTTTTAGAAGATGAAGAAGTTTATAATGAGATGATTGAACGTGCCGAAGTGTTAAAACAAGCCATTAACGATAAAGGCTGGGACGGCGAATGGTATTTGGCGGCTATCAACGACTATGATGAAAAGGTTGGCTCTCATACGGAAAAAGAGGGTATGATTTACCTTAATTCACAGACATGGGCGGTACTGTCAAACGTTTGTGATGACGAAAGAAAACTTAAATGTATCGAGGCTGTTGACAAGTATCTTGATTCTGATTACGGCCCGCTTACACTTTATCCTACATATACAAAATTCAACAACCGTATCGGCAGACTTACAAGTTTTATTCCGGGTATTTGGGAAAACGGTACGCCTTACTGCCACGGCGGTACGTTCAAAGTTGTTGCCGACTGTATTTTGGGCAGAGGCGACAAGGCTTATGAAACAATTTCAAAGATTTTGCCCGACGCCGCGTCTAATCCGTCGGATGAATCGGGTTGCGAGCCTTACGTTGTTACCAATATGTACTTCGGCCCTGATAATCCGAGAAAGGGCGAAACGCTTTTTGCTTGGGTAACGGGTACGGCAGGTTGGATGTTCAGAGCAATTACTCAATATATGCTCGGTTTCCACCCCTCATATAACAGTTTTACCGTTAATCCTTGCTTGCCGTCTGATTGGAAAGAGGTTACTATGACTCGTGTGTTCAGAGGCGACACATATAAGGTTACCGTTAAAAATCAAAACGGCGCACAAAGCGGCGTTAAAAAACTTACCGTTGACGGTACTTTAACAGACGGAAATGAAGTTGATATTTTCGGCGACGGAAAAGTTCACGAAATCGTTGTAGAAATGTAATTAAAAACAAAAAAAGGGTGCTGAAAAATGCGCCCTTTTGTTTTAGGGGTAATTTATGAAAATTCTTTACAGTGATAAAGATATGGTTGTTATAATAAAGCCTGTCGGAATGGATTCGGAAAGAGAAGTTCCCGAAAGATTAAAAGAGCAAATCGGCGGAACGTTTTTTACTGTTCACCGTCTTGATAAAAATGTCGGCGGAGTTATGGTGTATGCACGAAATAAAGTTACAGCCGCCGCTTTGTCGAAAATAATTCAGCAGGGCGAAATGATAAAAGAATATGTAGCAAAGGTGCATAACACACCGCCTGAAAGCGGCGTGTTGGAGGACTTGTTGTTTAAAGACTCAAGAAAAAATAAGGTTTTTGTGGTAAAGCGTGAGCGAAAAGGCGTAAAGCAGGCAAAATTGGAGTACAAATTAATCAGAAACTATGAAGAAACCTCACTTGTACGTATTCGACTTTATACGGGGCGGTCGCATCAAATAAGAGTTCAGTTTGCGTCACGTGGATTTCCGTTGGTAGGCGACCGTAAATACGGCGCGAGGGATAACGCCGCTTCGCCTATGCTTTATTCCTGCAAACTCGAGTTTCCGTATAAAGATAAAACCGTAAGTTTTGAATATTTACCCGATTGGGCGAAAGTTTAAAAGGATAAAAATTTATAAATACAGTCAGGAGAAATTTATGCAAAAATTTAAACCGCTTGAATTAAAACCGTTATTATTTAACATATTAAGAATTATTATAGGCGCGGTACTCGGATATATGGTATATTATTATGCACTTATGGAAGTTATTTCACTTTATAGCACCTTATCTCAAGAATTATATATTATTACAAGTATTGTAGCTTTAATTGCAAGTATAGCAGCGTGTATATTGCTTGTTTTTATTTTGAGCAAAGGAAAAATCAGCAAAAACGTTTTTTATGTAATCGCCGCAGTATATTTTTGCTTGCTTATACTTGTATTTTTCGGACGTCCTACGCTTGGCAGAACTGTATCGCTTAATATTTTTAATTCTGTAAAAGCATGTATGTCGTATTCCGAAACACTTTTGCAAACAATTCTTAATTTTATTATAGTTATTCCTTTGGCTTATTTTTTCAAAAATATCAGTTTTAAAAAATCTGCGATATTTTTTGCGGTAATTTCTGTATTAATCGAAGTTATTCAGTATATTTTAGCAAGAGGCGTTTTGGATTTACTTGATATAATTTGTTATTTTGCAGGACTTACATTAGGATACTTTATTTTCAGAAAGTTAAAAATTGATTTTATAAAAGCATGATATTGAAAAATATTTATTAAAGCAAATTAGGTCCTTTTGCAAAAGTTGGGGTGTAGATTGGCTCCCTCTGACGAGGGAACTGTCGAGCGAAGCGAGACTGAGGGAGAGAAAAGCCAGAGCATATATATCTTTATTCTTTCTCTCCCTCCGTCACGGCAAAGCCGCCGTGCCACCTCCCTCGTCAGAGGGAGGCGATAAGTGTTTAAACCCCAACATTAGGAATAGAACCGCAAATTTATAAACAAAACAGAATCCCTGTTGTCATAAAGACAAACGGGGATTTTGCGTTTTTGATGTATTTTTTATTCACCTGTTGAAAATTGTGCGAAAATATAGTAAAATGTTAAACATATAAAATTTATAAAGGAAACAATAATATGACTGAAAAAGAACTTGATGTATTGTTAAAAGGCGTTCAAAAGCCCGGCCGTTACACAGGCGGCGAACTTAACAGCGTTGTTAAGGATAAAGATAAGATAGCCGTGCGCTTTGCGTTTTGCTTTCCCGATACTTATGAGATAGGTATGTCGCATCTTGGAATAAAAATCCTGTATTCGCTTATGAACGAGATGGAAGGCGTTTGGTGTGAACGCGCTTTTGCACCGTTGCCTGATATGGAAGCGAATATGAAAAAAGCAGGCGTAGGAGTATTCTGCCTTGAAAGCCTTGATGAATTAAAAGAATTTGATATAATCGGCTTTACTTTGCAGTATGAACTTTCTTATACCACAATGTTGCACATGCTTAAAATTTCGGATATTCCGCTTTTTGCAAAGGACAGAACATCACTTCATAATTTGGTTGTTGCAGGCGGACCTTGTACTTGCAACTGCGAGCCGATTGCGGATTTTATAGACGTCGCTTTTTTAGGCGAGGGCGAGGAGTCAAACCCCGAATTTATTAAACTTTACAGAGAATATAAAAAAGCCGGCAAATCAAAAGCCGAATTTTTGCGAGCCGCGTCAAAAATCAACGGAATTTATATTCCTTCACTTTATGATGTTACTTATAATGACGACGGCACAGTTAAAGAAATTACGCCAAAGGACGGTGCGCCGAAAAGACCTAAAAAGTCGATTGTGCAGGATCTTGACAATATGTATTTCCCCGATAAATTCGTAGTGCCTTATATCAGCACCGTTTTTGACAGGTCTACCGCCGAAGTTTTCAGAGGTTGTATCAGAGGTTGCCGTTTTTGTCAGGCGGGTATGATGAGTCGACCTGTCAGAGAAAAATCGCCCGAATTGGTATCTAAACAGGCTAAAGCCATCTGCGATTCAACAGGATATGACGAGGTTTCTTTATGTTCGCTTTCAACAAGCGATTTCACAAGAATAGAGGAACTGCTTAACGATATGCTCGATTGGACCGAAAAAGAAAAAATTAATATTTCTTTACCGTCGATGCGTATAGACGCATTCAGTCCCGAACTGCTTGAAAAAATCTCAAAGGTTAGAAAATCGGGACTTACCTTTGCGCCCGAGGCAGGCTCACAACGAATGAGAAACGTTATAAACAAAAACCTTGATGAAGATGTGATTTTAAAATCCTGCCTTACCGCTTTTGAGGGCGGTCATACTTCGGTTAAACTTTATTTTATGATGGGACTGCCTACCGAAACAATGGAGGATATTAAGGCTATCGGCGATTTGGCGCAAAAAATTGTCGACCTTTATTACAATATGCCGAACAAACCTAAAGGCAAAGGCGTTCAGGTATCGGTTTCGCTTGCAACGTTTGTTCCAAAACCCCATACTCCGTTTCAATGGCATCCGCAGGATAAACTTGAACTTGTGCGTGAAAAACAACAAGCGTTAATAGAGCATATAACTTCAAGAAAAATTCAGGTTTCCTGGCATGAGAGCAAGACCTCGCTTTTGGAAGCGGTGTTGGCAAGAGGCGACAGACGTCTTTCTGCGGTGCTTAAAGAATTAGCCGACGAGGGCTGTAACCTTGACGCGTGGGACGAGTATTTGCAGTATGATAAATGGGAAAAAGCGTTTGAAAACGCAGGACTTTGTATGGAATTTTACGCAAACCGTCAGCGTGAATATGATGAAGTGCTTCCGTGGGAACACATGGATTACGGCATTACCAAAAACTTTTTAGTTCGTGAAATGGAAAAGGCTTTGCGTGCCGAAACCACCGAAAACTGCCGTGAAAAATGTGCAGGTTGCGGAGCAAATACTATACTTGAAAGGAGTACCGACTGTGCGAAATGTAAGGTTAATTTATAAAAAACAGGGCAGAGCAAAATATATTTCTCACCTTGATATAAACCGTTTATTCAGCAGGGTTTTAAAGCGTTCGGGACTTCCTGTTTGGTACACGCAAGGCTTTAATCCGCATATTAACACCGTTTTTGCGTTGCCGCTTTCTTTAGGCTATGTAAGTGAATATGACATCTGCGATTTTCGTATTACAGACGAGAGCATATCAAATGAAAAAGCGGCTGATATTCTGCGCCGGGCTTTTCCCGAGAGCATTGAAGTGGTAAATATTATTGATCCGGTTATGAATATAAAAGAGTTGGCGTTTGCGGAATTCACCGTTAATGTAGACTGCGACAGAGAAAATGCTTTGAAACTCAAAGATTTTTTTGAAGCCGATGAAATTATTGTTGAAAAGACTACAAAGAAAAAACAGACAAAAAGTTTTGATGTAAAGCCTAAAATCAAAAGATTTGATATTTGCGATACAGATGAGGGTGTTTCGGTTAAACTGTTATTGCCTTGCTCCTGTGAAGAAAATATCAATCCGTCTATTATTTTTGAAAAAGGCTGGGAAAAAACGGATTTTGAGATTTCAAGCGTTGTAAGAGGTAAATTGTTCGACAAAAATATGCAGTTATTTCATTGACAAACAGTCGGTATAATGTTATAATAAAATTTACAAAATTCATAGAAATGTGGGTTAATAATGATAAAAAGTATGACCGGCTACGGTCGATGCAGTGAAACTGTTGAGAATATGGAAATTACCGCTGAAATCAAGGCGGTTAATCACAGATATTTTGAATTTTCTTCAAGAGTTCCTCGACAGTTCGGCTTTCTTGATGAAAAAATCAAGCAGTATGTTAAGGATAGAATAAGCAGGGGAAAAACCGAGGTATATATCTCCATAAATATGCTTGACAGCGACGCAGTCGCAGTTGAGGTTAACCGTCCTTTGGCAAAAGCGTATGTTGACGCATTAAGAGAGATGAAAAACGAATATTCTCTTGAGGGCGAAATCAAAGCGATTGATATTGCAAGATTTTCCGATGTTTTAACGGTTCGCAAGGAAGAACAGGACGAAGAAGCGATTTTTGAGGCGGTAAAATCCGTCCTTTCAAAAGCGGTTGACGCTTTTATCGAAATGCGTCTTACCGAGGGTAAAAAAATGCGTGACGATATAGTTTCAAGATGCGATACTATTTTGCAATATGTAGCGCAGATTGAAGAAAAGTCGGGCGAATCGGTTAAGGCTTACAGAGAACGTCTTGAAGAAAAAATGAGAGAGTTATTGGGCGACGTTCATATTGATGAACAGCGCTTGCTTACCGAAACCGCTATTTTTGCCGATAAGGTTGCCGTTGATGAAGAAACAGTAAGACTTAAAAGCCATATCGAGCAACTTAAAAGTATGGTAAACTCCGATGAGCCTGTCGGCAGAAAGATTGATTTTTTGGTTCAGGAAATGAACAGAGAAGCCAATACAACAGGTTCAAAATGTTCGGATATTGAAATTACCAAAATCGTTGTCGAGATAAAATCCGAAATTGAAAAAATAAGAGAACAAATTCAGAATATTGAGTAAAAATATGAAACTTATTAATATTGGGTTTGGAAATTTAATAAATTCCGATAGAATTTTAACGGTGCTTTCTCCTGATTCTGCGCCTGCAAAGCGAATTATAGCCGACGCCAAGGCTCAAAAAAGGCTTATTGACGCAACTCAAGGCAGAAAAACCGAGTCGGTTATCATTACCGATTCTGACCATATAGTTTTAAGTTATCTTCAAAGCGAAGATATTTTAAATAGAAACAATCAGACAGAAGAGGGTTAAAAAAGGATTAATATGAGAAAAGGAAGTCTTTTTATTTTTTCAGGTCCTTCGGGAATAGGCAAGGACACGGTTTTAAAGGAAGTTATGAACTCAAGCGATAATATCAGGCTTTCAATTTCATCTATCACAAGAGAAATGAGAGACGGCGAAATTGAGGGCGAAAAGTATCATTTTGTATCCCGTGAAGAATTTGAAGAAATGATAAATAAAAAAGAATTGCTTGAATATAATGAGTATATCGGCAATTTTTACGGTACTCCTAAAGCGCCTGTTGTTGATTGGATGAACAAAGGTTACGATGTCATTCTTGAAATTGATGTAAACGGAGCATTTAAGGTTAAAAAGAAAATGCCGGAGGCTGTAATGGTGTTTATGCTTCCGAAATCTATTGACGTTCTTCGTCACAGACTTGAAAAAAGAGGAACGGAATCGCCGGAAACTATTGAAAAAAGACTTCGTCAGGCGGCAAGAGAAATTACTTTTGCACCTGAATATGACTATGTGTTTTTCAATGACGACCTTGAAACAGCGGTTAATGATTTAAAGTCAATTATAAGAGCAAACGCTCTTTTAAATGAAAATATGAAAGAAAATTACGGAAAGGTGATTGACGATGCTAAATCCATCGATTGGTAAACTTATTAACGGTTACGAAAGCAGATATCAGCTTGTAACAGATATTGCGAAACTCGCACGACATATTTCAGAACAGGCGGATGAAGATGGCACAGTTTTGAAAGAAAAGCCTGTAAGTACCGCAATTGATGAAATTGCAGAAAGATTATAGTTTTTTCAAAGTCAGGGTGTTTCGCCCTGACTTTTGATGCTTTTTAAGAAGTTTTATTAAGGAGGGAACGGATTGGGAAAAATCACTTTAGCAAGCGTTTTTGTAGAGAAAACCACAATAAATTTTGATAAAGCGTTTAGTTATTCCGTTCCTTTTGATATGGCTGAAAATGTGTTTGTCGGTCAGCGTGTTTTAGTGCCGTTTGGCAAAGGAAACCGAAAAAGGCAGGGAATTATTACCGAGATAAAACAGGTTGACGACATAAACCAAAATGCGTATAAGCCTGTGTTTGAACTTGTTGATAAGCGTAGGTTGGTAACTGAAGAAATGCTAAAAATGTGCAAGTTTATGTCGGACAGATACTTTTGCACTTTTTTTGAAGTGCTAAAGCCTATGCTTCCGCTTGGAATTAACGTTAAAGTTGTAAAATCTTTTGTGCTGAAAACGGCTTATGACGAGATTGATATGTCGGATTTATCGGATGATGAAAGGCTTATTGTAAAAACCATTGCCAATGCCAAAGGCGAAGTTAAGCAAAGTAAAATTTTAGATATTCTCGGCATTGAAAACGAGGGCGTTTTTGATAATCTTATAGAGAAAAATATTATAGAAACACTTGAAAATTCAGTCAGAAGAGTAGGCGACGCCTCGGTAAAAACAGTGCGTTTGCCCGATGAATTTTCGGAAGAAGATTTGTCCGATTACACGCCGAAACAAGCGCAGGTTGCAAGGTTTTTATTAGAATGCGGAAATGCTTCAATAAAAGAGGTTTCTTATTTTACGGGCGTTTCCGTTACGACGATTAATTCAATGATAAATAAGGGCAGACTTTTGTGCTTTGACGTTCAGGTTATGCGCTCGCCGTATGAAATTTCGCAAAAAGGCGAAATGACTCCGATTAAACTTACAGCCGAACAGCAAAAAGCATTTGATTTAATAAAAAGTGATATGCAGTCGGCTGAAAACGGAAAAGCGGGACTTCTTTTCGGAGTTACCGGTTCGGGCAAAACGCAAGTGTTTTTGAGGGCGATTGACGAATGTTTGTTGCAGGGAAAAAACGCAATCGTAATGGTACCTGAAATTGCTCTTACACCGCAAACTATGAGCATTTTTTCAAAAAGATACGGTAAAAAAATCGCAATTTTTCATTCTGCGATGAGTCTCGGCGCTCGTACCGATGAATGGAAAAGAGTTGAATCTGGCGAGGCGAGAATTGCTATCGGTACTCGTTCGGCGGTTTTTGCGCCGATGGATAATATCGGGCTGATTATAATGGACGAGGAGCAGGAGCATACCTATAAATCCGAAAGTTCGCCCCGTTTTCACGCGCGTGATATTGCAAAATTCAGATGTAAATATCATAACTGCCTGTTTCTAATGGCTTCGGCAACACCGAGCGTTGAAACCTACAGCCTTGCAAAATCAGGTTTTTACTCGCTTTATACGCTTAAAAACCGCTACGGCAACGTAACTTTGCCAAAGGTTAAAACCGCTAATATGAAAGAGCAGTATAAAAAAGGCAATTTCGGTATTTTCAGCGATATTTTATGTGAAGATTTGAAAAAAACGCTTGAAAACAAAAAACAGGCTATAATATTGCTTAACCGACGAGGTTATCAGGTAGTCGTTACCTGCACCAACTGCGGAGCGGTAAGGCAATGTCCTAATTGCAGTATTTCAATGACCTATCACACCGCTAATAACCGAATGATGTGTCATTATTGCGGTTATTCCGAAGAATATACCGAAAAATGTAAAATTTGCGGTGAGAAAAATGTCAGGCTTTCCGGCTTCGGCACTCAAAAAGCGCAAGAGGAACTGCAGACGATTTTTCCTGCAATGCGTATACTTCGTATGGACGCCGACACCACTATGACAAGGTTTTCGCACGAGAAAAAACTGACCGCTTTTAAAAACGGCGAGTATGACGTTATGATAGGAACGCAGATGGTTGCAAAAGGTCTTGATTTTCCGAACGTTACATTAGTCGGCGTAATCAATGCCGACCAACTGCTTTACGGCAATGATTACAGGGGATATGAAAAGACTTTTTCTCTGTTGACTCAAGTAATAGGGCGCTCGGGCAGAAGCGAAGAGGGAACGGCGGTTATTCAGACAATCGCTCCCGATAATGAGATTATTTCGCTCTCGGCGGCGCAGGATTATGAGGAATTTTTTGAAACCGAGATAATGCAAAGAAAAATTTTAACCTATCCGCCGTACTGTGATTTATGTGTAGTCGGTTTTTCGGGAGTTTTAAAGGAAAAAACTTTCGAGTGCGCTGAAAATTTCTTTTGCAATCTAAAAAAGCACATTGAAGCGGATTATAAAGATTTAAAGGTGATAGTTTTAGGGCCGAGTCCCTGCAATATTCCGAAAATCAGCAATAAATACCGTTTCAGGCTTATAATAAAATGTAAAAACAGCAAGCGGTTTCGCGAACTTGTTTTAAAAACTTTGAAAGAAACAGGAAAAAATATCAAGTATAAAAACGTATCGGTTTTCGCCGATATTAACCCTGAAAATATAATTTAAACAAATAAGTATAAGGAGCAATAATATGTTAAGAGAGATAATTAAAGAGGGCGACGAGGTTTTAAGAAAAAAGTGCCATAAGGTTGAAAAATTTGATGAAAAACTTCACGCTTTGCTTGACGATATGTATGAAACTATGCAGGAGGCAAACGGCGTAGGTCTTGCCGCACCGCAGGTAGGAATTTTAAGAAGAATTGCGGTAGTTGATGTCGGCGACGGCAAAATTGAACTTGTAAATCCCGAAATAATTAAAGAATCGGGCGAACAGACAGGGGACGAGGGCTGTCTTTCTTTCCCCGGTAAATGGGGCGAGGTAACAAGACCTATGAAAGTTACCGTTAAAGCTCAGGACAGATACGGCAATGAATTTAAGATTAAAGGCACAGAACTTTTGGCGCGTGCGTTCTGCCACGAAATCGACCATCTCGACGGAGTAGTATTTATAGATAAAGTAAATAAAATGACCGAGGAGTAATTTATGAACATAGTTTTTATGGGTACGCCCGATTTTGCGGAGGAATCATTAAGAGCATTAGTCGGCGCAGGATATAATGTTTCGGCGGTTTTTACAAAACCCGATATGCCTGTCGGCAGAAAGCATATTTTGACGCCACCCGAAGTTAAGGTAGCGGCTTTTGAATTGGGACTTACTGTTTATCAGCCGACAACGCTTAAAGATGATGAAGTTTTTGAAACTTTGAAAAACTTAAATCCCGATTTAATCGTGGTTGTGGCTTACGGAAAATTACTGCCTAAAAGGGTACTTGAACTGCCGAAATACGGCTGTATTAATGTTCATGCGTCACTTTTGCCGAAATACAGGGGCGCTTCGCCTATTCAGTGGGCAATGGTTTGCGGCGAAAGGGAAACCGGCGTTTCTACAATGCTTTTAGACGAGGGTATGGACACAGGCGATATACTGCTTACCGCAAAAACTCCGATAAGCGACACAGAAACAGTTGAACAACTTTGGGACAGACTTAAAGAAATGGGCGGAAAACTGCTTATTGAAACCGTAAAAGGACTTGAAGAGGGCAGTATTACTCCTTTAAAACAAATTGAAACCGACGCTACTTATGCGCCGATAATTAAAAAAAGCGACGGATTGATTGACTGGTCAAAATCCGCATTTGAAATAAACTGTAAGATAAGAGGTTTACACGCATGGCCTGTTGCATACACTAAAGTTGACGGAAAAATGCTTAAAATTTTCTCGGCGGAAATTATTGATAAGCAGGCTGAAAGCGGCAAGATTTTAGAAAAAGAAAAAGAACTTGTTATCGCTTGCAAAAAAGACGCGCTTAAAATTACCGAATTACAACTTGAAGGCTCAAAACGAATGAAAACAGAGGACTTTTTAAGAGGTAAAAAAATTACCGCCGACAGACTGGGAGATGATTAAAAATGCCTTTTTACTATTATTTTGACCCTATGTATTATCTTTTTGCTTTACCGGGATTGCTTATTGCGCTTTATGCACAGGCAAAGGTAAAAAGCAATTATTCAAAATACAGCCGTGTGCAAAATTCTGCAGGGGTTACCGGCGCAGATATTGCAAGGGAAATTTTAAATCAAAACGGTATTTATAATGTTGATATTCGCAGAATTAAAGGAAATCTTACCGATAACTATAATCCTCGCGATAATGCGATTTATTTGTCCGACGGTGTTTTCGGCAGTAATACCGTAGCCGCAATCGGAGTAGCGGCTCACGAAGCGGGTCACGCCGTTCAGCACGCAGTGGGGTATACGCCTATAAAAATTCGTTCGGCATTGGTGCCTGTTTGCAATTTTGGTGCAGGCATAAGCCCGTTTTTATTGATTTTAGGCTATGTTTTAAATTTCGCTCCGCTTTTATACATTGCTCTCGCAGTATTCTCTTTATCGGTTATTTTTCAACTTGTCACTTTGCCGGTTGAATTTAATGCATCACGCAGAGCGCTTGCGGCGATAGAGGGTATTGGCAGATTTAACGACTATGAATTAAAAGGCGCTAAAAAGGTGCTTTCGGCAGCGGCGCTTACTTATGTTGCGGCACTTATGCAGTCTATTTTAATGTTCCTTTATTATGCGTTAAGAATTTTAGGAAGCGGTAACAGACGGGATTAAAAATATATGTCAAATGCAAGAAAAGAAGCGGTAAATGCGCTTTTGAAAATTGAAACCGATAGCGGTTATTCAAATATAGTTGTTGACAAATTGCTCGAAAAAAGCGATTTGGAATCAAAAGACAGAGCGTTTTGCACAACGCTCATTTACGGCGCTTTAGAGCGTAAAATAACGCTTAGGTATATTATTTCGAAATACTCAAAAACGCCTTTGAAAAAAATAAAGCCGTATATTTTTGCGGTGCTTGAAACGGCGCTTTATCAGATGATTTATATGGATAAAATACCTGATTCGGCGGCGGTAAACGAAGCGGTAAAATTGGTGAAAAAATCAAAATTTTCTTCGCTTTCGGGATTTGTAAACGCAGTTTTACGTGCGTTTTTGCGTGATGATAAAAAAATAGTTTATCCTACAAATAAAACCGAATATTTAAGCGTAAAATATTCGGTCGGCAAAGATATTGCAAGTATGTTTTTAACCCAGTACGGTGATGAGACGGAAGACGTTTTAGCAGGTTTTTTTACGCTTTACGGTACAAGTTTAAAAGTAAATACGCTTAAAATTTCGGTTGAGGATTTAAAGTCCGAACTTTCAAAAGATTGTGAAGTCAGCGTTCATCCGATTATCAGCGACGTGCTTGTTGTAAAAGGCGCAGGCAGTATCCGCAACCTTTACGGCTATAATGAAGGCTTGTTTCATATTCAGGATGCGGCAAGCGCAGTTTGTGCAAAAATTGTCGGAGCAAGTCAAGGCGAGAGAGTGCTTGATGTTTGCGCAGCCCCCGGAGGAAAAAGTTTTTCTATTGCCGAAAATATGGGCGACGTTGGCGAGGTTTTAGCGCTTGATTTGTACCCTCATAAGGTGGAATTAATCAAAAAAGGCGCAAAAAGGTTAGGACTTAAAAGCATAAAATCCTTTGTAAACAATGCGGAAAACTATAATTCCGATTTAGGCAAGTTCAACAAAGTTTTGTGCGATTTGCCCTGTTCAGGGCTTGGAATTTTGGGCAAAAAGCCCGAAATTCGTTACAAAAATGTTGATTTTATTGACAATTTAAAAGGTTTGCAGTATCATTTATTAAAATCATCAAAGTTATATGTGGAAGTAGGCGGAATTTTATATTTTTCCACCTGTACGCTGAATGAACAAGAAAATTTCGGCGTTGTTAAAAAGTTTTTATCGGAGAATGATGATTTTGTTCCGTTTGAAATCGGACAAGGGTTTAAAAAATCCGAAAAAGATATGATTAATACTTTAACCCTGTTTCCGCATATACATAAAACGGACGGGTTCTTTATCTCGGCATTTAAAAGGGTGAAGTAAAAATGAAAGACTTAAAATCAATGACTTTGCCCGAAATTGAAGAGGTAGTTTTATCACTTTCACAACCTAAATTCCGTGCAAAACAGATTTTTGACTGGATGCAAAAGGGCATAGATGACTTTTGTGAAATGAAAAATGTTCCTAAAAGTTTGATAGATGAACTGAAAAAGGAATATTATATTTCGTATGCTAAAATAGAAAAGAAATTTTGTTCAAAACTTGATGAAACCGTAAAGTATTTGTTCCGTTTATATGACGGCGAGTTAATAGAATCGGTTGTAATGAAGTATAAACACGGTTACAGTATTTGCGTGTCTTCTCAAGTCGGTTGTAATATGGGGTGTAAATTCTGTGCGTCGACTATCGGCGGAAAGTTAAGAAATTTAACCGCAGGCGAGATTTTATCGCAGATTTATACCGCCTCAAAGGATTTATCGGTGCGAATTTCCAATGTCGTTATGATGGGAATGGGCGAACCGCTTGATAATTTTGACGAGGCAGTAAGGTTTTTAGAACTTGTCGGTATGCCGGGAGGACTAAATATCGGTATGCGGCATATTTCGCTTTCAACCTGCGGCGTGGTTGATAAAATTTATAAGTTAATGGAACTTGACAGTCAGATAACGCTTTCAATTTCGCTTCACGCACCGTTTGATGATATGCGCGACAGTATTATGCCGATAAATCACAGATATAAAATAGCAGAACTTATGAAAGCCTGCAAAACTTATACCGATAAGACAGGCAGAAGAATTTCATTTGAATATGCGCTTATCAAAGGGTTTAATGATACGCCCGAATGTGCCGAAAAACTGCGTGAGTTGCTTGGCGGTATGTTAGCGCATATAAATTTGATACCGGCAAATCCTGTTCATAAAGGTAAATTTGAAAAGCCTGATAAAAAATCGGTTTATGCTTTTTGCGAATTACTTAATAAAAAAGGTCTTAACGCAACTGTTCGCAGAACACTCGGAAGTGATATTGACGCTTCCTGCGGTCAGTTAAGAGCAAAGCACAGTAAATAAATTTCAGAAAAAAGGAGGCAGTTTTATGGATATTTCGGTAAAAACAGATATAGGCAAAATTCGTGAAATGAATCAGGATTATGTTAAAGAGCATAAATTTGACGATGAAACTGCCCTTTTGATAGTATGTGACGGCATGGGCGGTGCGGCAGCAGGAAACGTTGCAAGTGAAGTTGCCGCAAATTCAATTTACGATACTTTTTTGAAAAGGTATAACACGTCATTTAACGACAGAGATTTGGAAACTTTAATGACATCTGCGGTAAACGGTGCAAATCTTGATGTGTTTGATTTAGCTGAAAATAACAAGGAGTACTACGGAATGGGTACTACCGTTGTCGCGGTTTTTATAAGTGAAGGCTATGCTTATACAATTCATGCAGGTGATTCTCGAGCGTATATTATTTATCCGGACAGCATAAGCAGGATTACCACAGACCATTCGATTGTTCAGCAGTTGATTGAAAGTCACATGATAACAGAGGAAGAGGCTAAAACTCATCCGAAAAGAAACGTTATTACAAGAGCGCTCGGTGTTGCAGAGTGTTTGGAAACTGATTTTAATATCACAAAACTTGAAAAAGATTTTACGCTTTTATCCTGTTCCGACGGACTTACTAATTATGTTTCGGAAAATGATATATTTGAAATATGCAATAAATATGACGCGCCAAGAATTTGTGAAGAATTAATAAATCTTGCAAATAAAAACGGCGGCGGAGATAATATCTCGGTTGCTGTTGCGAAAGAATAAAGAAAAGGAGGAAGAACAGTGGATAGATTTATCGGAAAAAGAATCGACGGCAGATATGAAATCAATGAACTTATCGGCACAGGCGGTATGGCAAGTGTTTATAAGGCTTATGATATTATTGATGAAAGAATCGTTGCTATTAAAATTTTAAAAGAAGAATTTGTTGCTAACGATGAATTCAGAAGAAGATTTAAAAATGAATCAAAGGCTATTGCTGTTTTATCTCATCCTAATATTGTAAAGGTGTATGATGTAAGTTTCGGCGACGTGTTGCAGTATATCGTTATGGAATATTGCGACGGAATTACGCTAAAAGAATACATCAGACAAAAAGGCGTAATTGATTGGGAAGAGGCGGCTTTTTTCACGGCGCAAATATTAAAAGCGCTTCAGCATGCGCATGAAAAAGGCATTGTTCACCGAGATATTAAACCGCAGAATATTTTGCTTTTGCATGACGGCACTTTAAAGGTTGCCGATTTCGGCATCGCAAGATTTTCACGAAGCGAGCAAAAAACCATTACCGATAAGGCGATAGGCTCGGTGCATTATATAAGCCCGGAGCAAGCCAGAGGTGATAATACCGACGGCAAATCCGATATTTACTCTGTAGGCGTTATTTTATATGAAATGACTACAGGTAAATTGCCGTTTCAGGCTGATTCCGCAGTTTCGGTTGCAATTATGCAACTTCAGAACGAGCCTGTTAAACCGACTGAAATCAATAATCTTATTCCAAAAGGTCTTGAGCAGATAATTTTAGCGGCTATGCAGAAAGAGCCTTCAAACCGCTATCCTACCGCTTTTGATATGTTAAAAGATATTGAGGAAATCCGAAGAGATCCTTATGCGCAATTTAATCACACTTTCAATTCGGCGTCTGCCGAAACAATGGTGTTTGATGACGATGAATACAACTTTAAACCGGCTTACAGAGAGAGTAGAGAATATGACCGCCAACCGAGAAAAAAAGAAAAAGGCTCAAAGGTAATTCCTGTTTTATCCGCTATTGCGGCGGTGTTTGTTATAGCACTTGCAGGCGTACTGATATGGTTTATTACCGCTGATACGGGCGAAACCGTAAAATGCCCTGATTTTGTCGGAATGAGTTTGACCGAAATCAAGACTAATGATGAGTATAAAAATTATACTTTTGAAATAGAGGAAAGCAACAATTCAGAGTATGAAGCAGGAATTGTATTTAAACAAACTCCTGATCCTGAAACCAATATAAAATCAAAATCTACAATTGTGCTTTATGTAAGTCTCGGCGGTGAGAAAATCAAAATCCCCGATTGTGAAAAACTTGAGTATACCGAGGCAAAAGAAGCGCTTGAAGAATACGGTTTTGTGGTTAAAAAGGTTACAAGAAACGATGAAGATATCGCAAAAGACTGCGTTATTAAATCTTATCCCGAAGCAGGCGAGGTAGCGTCGGCAGGTGATGAAATTACTCTTTATGTTTCATTAGGACCTGAACTGATTGACGTTCAAGTTCCGAATGTCGTAGGCAACTACTCCGATACTGCAAAGCAGAAGATTTTGGACAGCGGTCTTAAAATCGGCGATGTTATTTATGTTTATGACAGCGCAGATGAGGGCGTTGTTGTTTCACAGTATCCGAGAGCGTATTCCGACGCGGTGCTTGATGATGTTGTAACTATTTATGTTAGTAAAGGATCAGAACCTACTACAACCACAGAAGTACCCGTTGTTACAACTCCACAGCCTTCTGAAACAGAACCGGCACAGGAAAATACTACTGTTGAAACTAAACCTCAAAAGACTGCTAAATCGCAGTAATTCTTGCTTTAAGAGGAGTTTATGATAAAAGGAATTATTGTAAAAGCATTATCGGGATTTTACTATGTGAAAACCGAAAACGGCATAGTTGAATGTAAGGCAAGGGGAGTTTTCCGTAAAAAAGAATTTGCTCCTTTAGTCGGAGATAATGTTAATATTACTGTTACCGATACTGACGCAAACCGAGGGATTATTGAAGAAATAATCCCTCGATTAAATTCGCTTATAAGACCGCCTGTCGCTAATATAGACAGGCTTTTTATCGTTGTTTCAACTGTTTCTCCGTCGCCTAATACTTTTGTTATTGATAAAATGACGGTGTTAGCGGAAAACAATAATATCGAGCCGATTATTGTAATTAATAAAAGCGATTTGGAAAATCCTAATGAAATTGCCGAGATTTATCGTCGGTGCGGATTTCGGGTTTTTGTGGTCAGCGCAACCGAAAACAAGGGGATAGAACAACTTTTTCCGCTTTTTAAAGATAAACTTTCGGTTTTTTGCGGTAATTCAGGCGTGGGAAAATCAAGCCTTTTAAATGCAATTGATAATAGATTTGATATATCTACCGCTGAAATCAGTGAAAAATTAGGCAGAGGCAGACACACAACAAGACACGTGGAACTGTATGAATCTCACGGCGGATTTATTGCGGATACTCCCGGATTTTCAAGCATTGATATGGAACGCATAGAGATTATCAAAAAGGACGAGTTGCAGTATTGTTTCCCCGAATTTGATAAATATTTGGGCGAATGTAAATTTACGTCTTGTTCTCATACCAAAGAAAAGGGATGTGCCGTGCTTTCGGCGGTAGAAAACGGCGAAATTCCGCAAAGCCGAATTGAGAGTTATCGCAGACTTTACGAGGAAGCGTCAAAGTACAAGGATTGGGAGATTTAAATATGAGATGTGTGATTATCGGGAATGCGCCGATATCCGATTATGAAAAATGCAAATCGTATTTTAAAACCGATGATTATTTTGTTTTTTGCGACGGCGGACTAAAGCATAAAGAGCGTTTAGGCGTAGAGCCTGATTTTATTGTCGGGGATTTTGACTCTTACGAAATGTCGAAAATAACGGAAAATATGCTTGTTTTGCCGACCGTTAAGGATGATACCGATACCTTTGCCGCTGTAAAATTAATGCTTGATAAAGGGTATAGCGAGTTTTTGTTTGTCGGCGTAATCGGCGAGAGACTTGACCATACTTTAGGAAATATTTCAATTCTTTTGTATTTAAAAAAACATAATGCAGTCGGTGTAATTGTCGATGATTATTCTGAAATGTTTTTGCTTAAAGATACGGTAAAAATAGCAAAAAACAGTTGTTCTTATTTTTCGATTGTATCATTGGGAGAAAAACTTGAGGGTGTTGATATTATCGGCGCAAAATATCCGCTTGAAAATGCGGTTATACAAAACAGTTACCAGTTTGCAGTCAGCAACGAGCCTGTGAGCGACACCGAAATATCGGCGAAAAAGGGAGAAGCGCTGATAATAAAAGTATTTTAGTAACACTTTTTATTTATAAAAATATAATACTATCAGGAACACTAATCAAAAAGGATAACCGAAAAAAGCGGCTATCCTTTTTAAAATGCAAACGGGGTGAAAAGTATGCGTTGCAAACCGCCTAAAAGAAACAAGAAAAAGGCTCACTACATATTTTGTTTCACCTTCGGCGTAATTGTCGCAACCTTTTTCCCTTATAAGGCAATAATGCTGATATTGAGCGTTATACTTATTTTACTCGGTATTGCATATTGCAGGTGTCCGTAGATTAGGAGGTATTTTTATGAAAGTTGTAGTTGTAAAAAGTCCGCGCGCTTTAAAAGGCATTTTAAGAATGATTTTTAAGATAAAAAAAGACGATTAATACAACAAAAATAATGCAAAGAAAAAACGCAGAAGCATTTGCTTCTGCGTTTTGATGTTTAATCTCTATTATTCAGCTTCAGCGTAAACGCTAACTTTCTTTCTGCCTGCGCCGAAGTTTTCAAATTTAACCTTGCCGTCAACTTTAGCAAACAAAGTATCATCTTTACCTTTGCCAACGTTTGTGCCCGGATGGAAATGAGTTCCTCTCTGGCGAACAAGAATGTTACCTGCTAAAACAAACTGACCGTCTGCTCTTTTAAGACCTAATCTTTTAGATTCAGAGTCACGACCGTTTTTAGTAGAACCAACACCTTTTTTGTGTGCAAATAATGTGATATTAACTCTAATCATTAGTGTAAACCTCCGTTATAAATTTCAATTTTACCTTTATACTCTTTAGCCAATTCGCTTATATGAAGTTTTAAGCCGTTTATAAGTAAATCTGTTTTGTCATCAGGTTGTTCTACGGTTATTTTTAAATATCCGTCAAAAACTTTGATGTCAGATTTTACTTTCAGTATATCGGTTATGGTGTTTGCAGTCATAATAACTGCCGAGGATACTGCCGAGCAGACAAGCCTGCCTTCATCGTCGTTTGCGTCACTGGTAGAATGACCGCTGACTTCGTATCCCGTAAAATGTTCCTTATTAAAGTAAAGGACAAACTTAGTCATAATTATTCAGCTGCTTCTTCTGCTGCTTCAGAACCGCCGAGAGCCTTGTTTACGGTAGCCTTTGTACCGATTGCAAGGATTTCAACCTTTGTATACGGCTGTCTGTGACCAAGTTTTCTTTTTTCATTTTTCTTTGGCTTGTAAGTGAAAACAGTAATTTTCTTGTCTTTACCCTGTTTTAACACTTTTGCACCTACAACAGAAGTTGTGTAAGGAGTGCCTACTTTTGTGGTTTTGCCGTTGCTTGTGTATAAAACTTTGTCGAATACAACTGTTTCGCCTTCTGCAACGTCGATTTTTTCGATAAACACTACATCGCCCTTCTGAACTTTGTACTGCTTACCGCCTGTTTCAAAAATTGCGTACATAATTTTTCTTTCCTTTTTTTAAGACTCGCTACTATGGGGCGAAGCAAAATGCTTACTTTATAAAATGCCCTTAATATGCGGCTTGAATATTTTATCACAAACAGGCATAAAAGTCAACATTTTTTAATGAAAAACTGAAAAAATTGTTTTAAATATTAAAAAAGAATATAAAAAGCAAAAATAATACTTGTATTTTATATAAAGTTATGTTAAAATATCTCTGTTAATTGAAAAATACTATGTACGGAGGTTAAAGATATGGTTTGGTATGATTATGTACTCGGCGGCGTACTTATTGTTTTGGCTCTTATAATTATCGCTGTTATTCTTTTGCAGGAAGGCAGAAGAAAAGGTATTTCAGGCGTTATCGCCGGCGGTGCTGATACATTCCTTTCTAAAGGTAAGGCTAAAGCTGTTGACGCAGTTCTTGCAAAATGGACTAAATATATTGCTATGATTTTTATGCTGCTTGTAGTAGTTTGTTTTGCATTAAGTATTATTTTAAAATAAGTATAATAAGTATTTTATTAAAAAATTTGACTGTTTCGCTTTTGCGAGGCAGTCTTTTTTTGCGCATAAAATTTTAAAGGCAGACTTTTTTAAAGTCCGCCTTTAAGATTGATATTAATAATTACATTAATTTTTTAAGTCTTTCATTTACCTCTAATAAGAACTGTTCGGTATTTACCTTTTTCTTATTTTCAAGCGTTGAAAGAAGATAAAGGTCGCCGGTCATAACGCCCTCTTCAATAGTCTGGATAGTGGCTTTTTCAAGATTATCGGCAAATTTAACAAGGTCGGGAGTGTTGTCAAGCTCGCCTCTTTTACGAAGAGCGCCTGTCCAAGCAAAGAGAGTTGCAACAGAGTTTGTCGAAGTTTCTTCGCCTTTTAAATGTTTGTAATAGTGGCGCTGAACAGTTCCGTGAGCAGCCTCATATTCATAAACGCCGTCAGGTGAAACAAGAACCGATGTCATCATAGCAAGCGAACCGTAAGCGGTAGCAACCATATCGCTCATAACGTCGCCGTCGTAGTTCTTACAAGCCCAAATGTAACCGCCCTCGGAACGGATAACACGTGCTACAGCGTCATCAATAAGAGTGTAGAAATATTCGATGCCTGCGGCTTCAAACTTATCTTTATACTCGTTTTCGTAAATTTCGGCGAAAATATCTTTAAATCTGTGGTCGTATTTTTTAGAAATAGTATCTTTGGTAGCAAACCATAAATCTTTTTTCATATCAAGCGCATAGTTAAAGCAACTTCTTGCAAATGATGAAATAGATTTATCGGTATTATGAAGTCCTTGAATAATGCCTGAAGTTCCGTCAAACTGATGGATTAATTCGCGTGTTTCGTTGCCGTCTTTGTCAGTGCAAACAAGTTCGCATTTTGAACCATCCGGAACCTGCATTTCGGTGTTTTTGTAAACATCGCCGTAAGCGTGACGGGCAATGGTGATAGGCTTTGTCCAAGTAGGAATAAAAGGTGTAATGCCTTTTACGAGAATCGGTGTTCTGAAAACAGTACCGTCAAGCATTGCACGAATAGTGCCGTTAGGTGATTTCCACATCTCTTTAAGATTATATTCAGGCATTCTTGCAGCGTTAGGAGTGATAGTAGCGCATTTTACTGCAACACCGTATTTTTTGGTAGCGTTTGCCGAATCAATAGTTACCTGGTCGTTGGTTTCGTTTCTGTATTCAAGACCTAAATCATAGTACTCTGATTTTAAGTCAACATAAGGAAGTATTAAAATATCCTTAATCATTTTCCAGATGATTCTGGTCATTTCATCGCCGTCCATCTCAACAAGCGGTGTTTTCATTTCAATTTTGCTCATTTTAAAGCACCCTTTCTTTAAAAAATATAATTAATGTTAATTAATCAGTAAATTCAATGCCGTCTTCATAGCTCATAGACTTAATACGGGCAAGTGATTCGCAGCGAATGCCGTAATCATCTCTGATAATTTTTCCGCCCTCCTGAAAAGCCTTTTCAATTACAATGCCTGCGCCTACGACTTCTGCTTTTGCGTCACGAACAAGATTAATAAGTCCGATAAGCGCATTTCCTTTTGCCAAAAAGTCATCTATTATAAGTATTCTTTCGCCCTCGTGTAAAAATTCTTTTGAAAGAATAATATCATAAGTAGTGCCGTGTGTAAACGATTCAACCTTTGAGGTGTAAACATCGCCGTAAATGTTCTTGGTTTTGGTTTTTTTAGCGAAAACAACAGGAACGTCAAAATACTGCGCGGCTATACAGGCAATGCCTATGCCTGACGCCTCAATTGTAAGAATTTTATCAATTTTTTCATCTTTATAGAGTCTTTTAAACTCTTTTCCGATTTCATTCATAAATTTAACATCAATCTGGTGATTTAAAAATGAATCGACTTTTAAAATATTTCCGATAGCGACATGACCGTCTTTTAAAATTTTTTCTTCCAATGCTTTCATAATCCTAAAACTCCAAAATAAAATTAATAAATTAATTTTATCAAATTTTCGCTTAAAAATCAATACAAAATCAAGATATTTTTGCATTTTAAATTTACTTTTCAAATATTTTAATTGTTTTTACTGCCTTTATATGGTATAATAACAAAAAAATTTTTGAGGTTTGATTTTATGTGGTTTAATGAAAGCGTTTTTTATCAAATTTATCCTTTAGGTTTTTGCGGTGCGCCGCAGCAAAACGACGGGGTACAGGAAAGCAGAATTTTAAAGGTGAATAATTGGGTGGAGCATATTAAAAAATTAGGTGCAAACGCAATATATTTCAGCCCTGTTTTTGAGAGCGACGCACACGGATACGATACAAGAGATTATCTTAAAATAGATTGTCGATTGGGAACAAATGAAGATTTTAAAACGGTTTGCGATAATCTTCATAACAACGGAATAAAAGTTGTTTTGGACGGCGTTTTTAATCACGTCGGCAGGGGATTTTGGGCGTTTAAAGATGTGCAGGAAAAGAAGTGGGACAGCGCTTATAAGGATTGGTTTATCATCAATTTTGACGGAAACAGCGCTTATAACGACGGATTTTGGTATGAGGGCTGGGAAGGTCATTTTGAACTTGTGAAACTTAACCTTAAAAATCCGCAGGTTGTAGACTATCTTATCGATTGCGTTAAAAAATGGACAGAGTGGTTTGATATTGACGGACTACGTCTTGACGTTGCTTACTGTCTTGATGAGGATTTTCTTCGCAGACTGCGTTATGAATGTAAACAGTTAAAGCCTGATTTCTTTATTTTAGGCGAAATGCTGCATGGCGACTATAACCGCCTTGTTAATGATGCAATGCTTGACAGTTGCACGAATTACGAGTGCTATAAGGGACTGTATTCAAGTTTTAATTCTATGAATATGTTTGAGATTGCACATAGCATTGCCAGACAGTTCGGACCTGAAAACTGGACTTTATACAAGGGTAAACGTTTAATGTGTTTTGCCGATAATCACGATGTTGAGCGAGTTGCAAGCATTTTGACAAATGCAAAACATTTAAAGCCGCTTTACGGACTTTTATTTGCAATGCCGGGTATTCCTTGCGTTTATTACGGTAGCGAATGGGGAACAGAGGGCAAAAAATCAGATGGCGACAATGCTTTAAGGGTATCCTTTGATAATCCGCAGGAGAATGATTTAACTGAATTTATTTCAAAAGCCGCCCTTGCTCACAAACAGGAAAAGGCGCTTTGTTACGGCGATTATAAAATGTTGTTACTCACTAATAAGCAGTATATTTTTGAACGCAGTTGCTACGGTGAGCGAGTTATAATCGCAATAAATGCCGATGAAAACGAATTTGTGGCTCATTTCAACGCCGACGCAGGCTGCGCTACCGATTTGCTTACCGGAAACCCTCATGACTTCGGCGCGGGCAGTAATTTACCGCCGTATTCGGTAAGTTATTGGAAAATTTAAAATATTAAATTATCATAATAATGATACGAATATGAAAGTTAAAAACACTTTAAGAGAAAAGATTCTTGAGTATGTAAAAGAAAACTTTGGTACATCTCCTGAATACTTGTGGCAGAAAACTCCTGATACTGCGGTTTTGCGGCATAGTGAAAATAAAAAATGGTATGCGGTTGTTATGGATATTCCTAAAAGGAAACTGGGTATTGACAGCGATGAATTTGTAGATATAATCAATGTAAAATGCGATCCTATTTTAATTTCTTCGTTGCTTAATAACAAAGGATATTTTCCTGCATATCACTTGAATAAAACTTATTGGATTTCTGTTTTGCTTGATAAAACCGTCGGTTTAGAGGAAATAATAAGTTTAATTAATTTCAGTTACGAACTTACATTATCAACCCATTACCCAAAAAACAGTCGGTAGCACCGACGGGCAAGACAATCATTATATGTTTTAATGTGATTTTATAGTTTACTGGGCTTACTTTGGCAACATATTACCCAAAAGGCTTGTACTACGTCATTCTGAGCGAGCCGTTAGGCGCAGTCTAAGAATCTTAACTAAAATCTTAAAAAATCCCATTGTAAAACTAAATATGAATAAAAACTCCCGATTGATTTTGTAATCGGGAGTTTTTTGGAAGTACTTTAAACTTTGAAACCACAGAGATAATTTGATAAATCGGAAGTTATCGCATACAGGCATTGACAAATTTCATAGGTACATCCATGCGTTCTGCTACCTGTTCTGGTGTCATTCCACTATTTAAGAAACGCTTACATACTATTTTAATGTTCTCACCAACTTCGATAATATGTTTATCTGGGTCATAGAAACGAACAACACGCTGTCCCCATGAATGTTCTACAATAGGGTGGACATATTCAACATCATATTCTTTCAACTTATCCGCAAATTCGTCAAAATTATCTTCTTCAAAGTAAATTTCAAAGTTATTGCCACCAAAAGAAATATCGCTTTTTCCAATAAAGTCTTTATATGTTTCAACTGTTTGCAAAGCCAAACCGCCGGTTAAAGTTTTATTTGCTCCAAAATCCATAATCACATGAAACCCGAAAACCTTTTTATAAAACTCAACTGATTTATCTATATCGGTTACTACTAACATTGGATTTTTCATTTTCATTTTCGCTACCTCCACAAATCCCTATTTATCAATTTGATTATACTATAAAAACTCGTAAAAATGAATGCGTTGCAGTATATCATCAAGCCGACAGATATGCACACATAAAGGTGTGATGAGATACAACACGGCTTTGCCGTGTTGATGATATACACGCTGACGCGTAATGATATACCAAGCCTGTCGGCTTGGATAAAAAAACTCCTGTTCCGAAGAACAGGAGCTTTTTGTGTTTACAACTTGTTTTTGTCAAAAATTGAAATCGCTCAAAACAGCCCAATAAATTGGAATTTATCGAATACTAAGTTTTTGGAAGAGTTCTTCTATCTCGCACTTTGCTCCATCAAACTTGGGCCAAGCATCAATGCCATCTCCATGCTTACGAGGGATGATATGAATATGAAAGTGTGGTACTGATTGACCTGCACTCTCATCACTTGCATTCAACAGATTCACTCCGTCATATCCACAATTTTCAACGCAGTAATTCGCAATCTTTTTCACCGTTGTCATCAAGCACCCCAGAGTCTCGGCATCGCAATCCAGAATACATTTCACATGCTTCTTGGGTATTGCAACCATGTGTCCGTCCACATCTTTCGCAATATCCATGAATACCAATGTGTGTTCGTCCTCATATACTTTCATGCTTGGGATATCGCTATTTACTATCTTACAAAATACACAATCCATCGTGATTGACCTCCGTAAATTCTTGTTTGTAGGGCTGATTATATCACACATAATCTGAAATTACAATCGGGTGCGATTAAAATCCGTTTGCCCGTAGGGCAACTTCATTGTGCCGTCAGGCACACTTCAATGGCGTAGCCACTTCATTTGCCGAAGGACAACTTCATTCGTTTATGTCCGCAAGCGGAATGAAGTTGACAGCAAACTGTCAAATGAAGTACTCGCTTCGCTCGTAATGAAGTTATGTCCTGCGGACATAAATGAAAAATCCAAGTCCGTAGACTTGATTTTTTGGCAGTACGTCTCATTATAGAACCACTAACACTAGATTTAATTTTTATTAAAACATCATCAGGTTTGGTCTATCCTGATGTCAATAGATTTAATTATATGATTTTTTGCATATTCATACCCTGATGACTTGCGAATGTAGTGAAAAAAGTTTTCACTGGTATCATCACTCCATAAAGTATCTTGCAGTTCACGGTTCGCTTCATCAGGCGAAAACATCAAACTTACACGAAGTTGGTAATACTCACCTTCTCCATCCGGATATTGTCTTACCAAATCAAAGTAAAATAATTCCTCACCGGTAAAATCATAAACACCATATTCAAGCAATAAAAGGTCTTCTTCTACAGGAGTTTTACACATTTCTTCAAAGACATTTATAATATCATCTACTGTATTATCAGTTGAGATATTGTCTTTTAAAAATTTTAATAATGACACACTATCCACCTCATTATATGATTTATTTGCATTCAATGTTGTATTTTTATTTGAAATAATGTCATCATTCAAACCACAACCTGAAAAAATGAAAATCAAAATTAAAACGAAAACAACGGCAATTGATTTTTTCATACAATCACTTCCTTATTTTTAATTATAATACAAATTTGCAATAAAATCAATGCGAAGCATTGTATATCATCAATTCCACAAGGAATTGCATATCATCAAAACGAAGTTTTGTATATCATCAAGCCGACAGATATGCACACCTAAAGGTGTGATGAGATACAACACGGCTTTGCCGTGTTAATGATATACACGCTGACGCGTGATGATATACCAAGCCTGTCGGCTTGGATAAAAAAACTCCTGTTCTTCGGAACAGGAGTTTTTTGGAGGTGCCACCCAGATTTGAACTGGGGATAAAGGTGTTGCAGACCTTGGCCTTACCACTTGGCGATGGCACCGTTTTTGTAAAAAGGACGCAAAATTAAGTTTTTGCGTCCTTTTGTTTCTGGAGCGGATTACGAGGCTCGAACTCGCTACCTCAACCTTGGCAAGGTTGCGCTCTACCAGATGAGCTAAATCCGCATATAAAGAATATGAAGCAAGATAAAAAATCGAGGCACTACTGAAAATCAGAAGGTTCAACATATTCTTTGGTGCCTCCGGTCGGAATCGAACCAACGACACGAGGATTTTCAGTCCTCTGCTCTACCAACTGAGCTACAGAGGCAAATGTTTTGGCGACCCGGAAGGGGCTCGAACCCTCGACCTCTAGCGTGACAGGCTAGCGTTCTAACCAACTGAACTACCGGGCCATTTGTGGTGGGAACAACAGGGCTCGAACCTGTGACCCTCTGCTTGTAAGGCAGATGCTCTCCCAGCTGAGCTATGCTCCCATCGTGTGTCCTGTCGCACTGGGGTCGAGCGAGCGCCTTTTACGTTGCCCTCTCGTTGCGACGTTTGATATATTACCACATCGAAATAGATTTGTCAACCCTTTTTTTAAATTTTTTTGAAAAATTTTTTCAATGCGGTTTTTAAGCCTTTAATAATACCTTAATAAAGGCTTAAAACGGGCATGCTAATATTAATATCTCGGCGACCAAATTCCTTCGCTGTCGGAATATCCTGTGTTATTCTCGCTTGTCGTAAGAGCGGTAGTGGTTTTTGTGTTTGCCTTTTTAGTTGTTTTGGTAGTCTTTTTGGTTTTAGCGGTAGTGGTTTTGGTAGTTTTTTTGGTTGAGGTTGTTTTGTTTGTATTATCAATCTTTTCGGTTGTTGTCGACTCGGTCACATAAACTATTACTGTTTTTTTAGGACCGCTTTCGGTTTCTTGCGATACGGTTGTTTCGCTTTCGGTTGTTTTAATAGTGCTTGAGGGGATAGTATCAACTGCTTTTGTTGTTGTTTTATCGGTATCGGTCGAATCGCTGTTGCAACCCGCAACACAAAGACTTATTACCATACATAAAAATAATACTAAACTTAAAACTCTTTTATTCATAATTTTACTCCTTTTTGGTTATATAAATTAATTTTTCACTTGTTTTTTCTGCTTTTTTATCAGTATAAAAATCCTTGATTTCAAGAATTTTTAATCCTGCTTCGGCTAAAACTGCGGAAATTTCTTCTTCGGTATACGCTCTTTCGTCAAAATTTTCATGCAGTCTTTCGTATTTACCGTCGCTGTCTTTAATAAAAAAGTCAAGATTAATATTTACAATGTTATTTTCACACAGGTTGTTTTCCCATACCATGAAAATATTTTCTTCTTCCGAAGTAAATATATTATCTCCCAAAACCTCTTTATGTTTATAAACGGTATTTACGTCAAAAATCATTAATCCGCCCGGCTCTAAAAAAAGCGAGGTGCGTTTAACCGCTTTTTTAAACTCCTCATAATCAATTATATGATTAAATGAATCAAGCGTGCAAAATACGGTGTCAACGGTGCCGTAAAGATCAAGTTCACGCAAATCCTGACATAAAAGTATGCAATTTCCGCTTAATTTGCTTTGCGCTACCGAAAGCATTTCGGGCGAAGAATCAACCCCGATTACATCAAGTCCGTGTTTTTCAAGTTCTTTTGTAAAATTACCGGTTCCGCAAGCGGCGTCGAGTACAAGCCGCGGAGTATGAGCATATTTTTTACAACTTTCAAGAATATTCTCAGAAAGCGCCGAATAGTCGACATCGCTGATAAGTTTATCATAAACCAATGAAAAATCACTATATGAATTACTCATCTTTTTTCCCGACCTTTTTGCAATATGGTAGTATATATAATATCATATATACATTTGAATGTCAAATATAATACGCAGTCGCAAATTAAATTTTAAAAAAGAGTATTTATGCCTGTAAAAATTTATGTTTTTTGTGCAAAATAACCTCTGTGGGGATTTATTTGTTAATTTTTTGTCAAAAGTAATAAATTTCAAAAAAATCTTTATTTATTTTAAAAAAAGCATTGATTTTTGAACACAATATGTAGTATAATTACCACAATGTTGTATAAGGGGAAAATTTGAATTTTCTTTCCTATCGCAATAAAAATTTAAGTTTAAGGAGGCCGTTTTATGAATTTTAATTTATTGAGCATTATGGACGGTTCAAGAACTTTAAGCACCGGATTTTCGCTCGGCGAAATGGGTCAGGTTGTAGTTCTCGGCGTAGGTATAGTTTTCTTCGGACTTGTCTGCATCGTACTTTTATGCTCGATTATGTCGGCTATCATGAAAGCTTTTGATAAGCCAAAGGCAGAGGACAAACCCGCCGCTGTTCCTGCAACTGTTTCGGATAACCAACCGATTGCAAACAAACAGGAATTAATAGCTGCGATTTCTGCGGTAATCGCAGAGGATCTGGGAACTGATATTGAAGCTATCAGAATAAAATCCATTAAAAGAATTTAATTGTTTTAAAAGAAAGGTAGATTTATTATGAAAAACTATAAAGTTATTGTAAACGGTACTGCTTACGAAGTAGCAGTAGAAGAAATTTCGGCAGCCGACGTTAATACTGCTCCTGCCGCTGCACCGGCTCCTGTCGCCGCACCCGCACCTGCTGCTCCTGTTGCCGCTCCTGCAGGCGGTGAAAAGGTTACTGCTCCGATGCCCGGCACAATCCTTGATGTAAAGGTTACTGAAGGACAGGCTGTTAAATCAGGCGACGTTCTTGTAATTTTGGAAGCAATGAAAATGGAAAATGAAATTCTTGCACCTTGCGACGGTACTGTTGCAGGTCTTTCGGTTACAAAAGGCGCTGCTGTAGAATCAGGCGCCGTAATTTGCTCTGTTGGTTAAGATAATCTTTTCTTAATACAAAAAGTTTGATAATTAAAAAATTAAGGAGGATTATTTTAAAATGGAACAATTTCTTGATTCAATCGCTTCGTTTTTCAGTCAGAGCGGTTTTATGGCGATGACCGACTGGAGAACTCCTGTAATGCTCCTCATTTCTTTTGTATTGCTTTTCCTTGCAATCGTTAAGAAATTTGAGCCGTTACTTTTATTACCTATCGCATTCGGTATGTTGCTTACAAACCTGCCTATGGCTGAACTTTATCATCCTGAATTATTCGCCGGCGGTCACGTTCACTGGGATTTATTCGGCGGTGCAACAATTATTAATTCGGCTGACATTAATTCGAATTTGTTAAGTCAGATATTTGTTTCGCAATCAGGCGATGTGTTTATCGGCAGTACCAGTGTTGTGTTAGGACATCTTTCGGATTTATCGCTTAGTGGCGAGGCATTTATCAGCGCAGGCGGTGCGATTTTAGATACCGCAGGTAAAACTCTTGCCGAAAACGCTACAATCGTAGTTGACCTTACAGGCGCTCATGTTGCAAACGGTATGTTATATTACGGCACTGCAGAAGTAGCAAACAGCGTTAGCGTTATTTCCGCAGGCTTGCTTGACTATTTGTACCTCGGCGTAAAACTCGGTATTTATCCATGTCTTATCTTCTTCGGCGTAGGTGCTATGACCGACTTTGAGCCGCTTATTGCTAACCCGAAATCATTGTTACTCGGCGCTGCCGCACAGGTTGGTATTTTCATTACCTTTATCGGCGCTGTTCTTTTAGGCTTCGATGGCAACTCTGCTGCTTCAATCGGTATTATCGGCGGTGCAGACGGTCCGACTGCAATTTATACTACTTCAATTTTGAAACCTGAATTGTTAGGACCTATCGCTGTTGCAGCTTACTCATATATGGCGCTTGTTCCTGTAATTCAGCCGCCTATTATGAAGCTTCTTACAACAAAGAAAGAAAGACAGATTGTTATGAAACCGCTTCGCAAGGTTTCAAAAAGAGAGAAGATTATCTTCCCGATTGTTATTACTGTTTTCGTAGCACTTCTTGTTCCTTCAGCTGCTCCGTTGGTTGGTTCACTTATGTTAGGTAACCTCTTTAAAGAAAGCGGCGTTACAGAAAGACTTTCAAAGACAGTTCAGAACGAATTAATGAATATCGTTACAATCTTCTTGGGTGTAACAGTAGGCGCTACCGCAACTGCCGACGCATTCTTAAATGCTAATACCTTAAAGATTCTTGTAATGGGCGTTATAGCATTCGCATTAGGTACCGCAGGCGGCGTATTACTCGCTAAATTTATGAATTTGTTTATGAAAAACAAAATCAATCCGCTTATCGGTTCGGCAGGCGTTTCCGCTGTTCCTATGGCCGCAAGAGTTTCGCAGACCGTAGGTCAAAAAGAAAACCCGAAGAACTTCCTTTTGATGCACGCTATGGGTCCGAATGTTGCAGGCGTTATCGGTTCGGCTATCGCCGCAGGCGTTCTTATCGCTATATTTGGTTAAGGAGGACTAAATTATGGCTAAAAATCCACTTAAAATTACAGATACCATTCTTCGTGACGCTCACCAGTCACAAGCGGCTACAAGAATGCGTATCGAAGATATGATTCCGGCGCTTAAAGATTTAGACGAAATCGGATATTGGTCGCTTGAATGTTGGGGCGGCGCTACATTCGACGCTTGTATGAGATTTTTAAACGAAGACCCATGGGAGCGACTCAGAACTTTGAAACAGCATCTTCCTAATACTAAATTGCAGATGCTTTTCAGAGGTCAGAATATTTTAGGTTATAAGCATTATGCCGATGATGTGGTTGACGCTTTCTGCCGTCTTTCAATCAAAAACGGTATCAATGTTATCAGAATCTTTGACGCTCTTAATGACCCGCGTAACTTACGTCAGGCTATTGAAAGCACTAAAAAATACGGCGGTATTGCCGAATGTGCAATGAGTTATACAACAAGCCCTATTCATAATGAAGATTACTTTGTAAAGGTTGCTACCGACCTTGCTGAAATGGGCGCTGATATTATTTGTATCAAAGATATGGCAAACTTGCTTTTGCCTTATGACGCTTATTCACTTGTTAAAAAACTCAAAAAAGAGGTTGGACTTCCTGTTCATCTTCATACTCATAATACCGCAGGTACAGGCGATATGACATTGTTAAAAGCCGCCGAGGCAGGCGTTGACATTGTTGATACTGCGCTTTCACCGCTTGCAAACGGTACTTCCAACCCGTCAACCGAGGCTTTGGTTGCAACCTTGCAGGGAACAGACAGAGATACAGGTCTTGACTTGGCTAAATTCTCTGCTCCTGCCGCACATTTCAGAACAGTTGCAGAAAAATTAAAAGCAGAGGGTATTCTTGATCCAAAGGTTCTTAATGTTGACGCTAAAGCGCTTTTGTATCAGGTACCGGGCGGTATGCTTTCAAACCTTCTTTCACAGCTTAAACAGGCTAACGCTGAAGATAAATATTATGAAGTATTGGCAGAAGTTCCGAGAGTTAGAAAAGACTTCGGTTATTTACCGCTTGTAACTCCTACGAGCCAGATTGTCGGTACACAGGCAGTTATGAACGTGCTTTCGGGCGAGCGTTATAAAATGATTCCTAAAGAGTCAAAAGGCGTTTTACACGGCGACTACGGTAAAGTACCGGGCGAAGTAAATGAAGAAGTTCGCAAAAAGGCTATCGGTGATGAAGAGCCGATTACTTGCAGACCTGCCGATTTATTAGAGCCTGAACTTGAAAAATACAAAGAAGAGGCTAAAGACCTTGCTAAATGTGAAGAAGATGTACTTTCTTATGCACTCTTCCCACAGGTTGCAGGTAAGTTTTTGCAAGAGCGTAATAACCCTACTAAAAAAGAAGAACCCAAAGATGACAACGGCGTCAGAGTTCTTTATGTAGATGACGCAACTCTTTAATTTATTGTATTGAAAATTGTATTTAAAAATCCTACCGAGTTAAAATTCTTGGTAGGATTTTTTAGTATTGGTTCTTTTGCAAAGGTTGGAGTGTAGATTGGCTCCCTCTGACGAGGGAACTATCGAGCGAAGCGAGACTGAGGGAGAGAAAAGCCAAAGTATGTATCTATCTTTATTCTTTCTCTCCCACCGTCACGGCAAAGCCGTGCCACCTCCCTCGTTAGAGGGAGGCGATAAGTGTTGAAATCCTAACATTAGGAATAGAACCTTATTATTTTAGATTTCAAAATCAACTAAAAAATCTTCAATAACATCGTTAATTTGGGTAGGCGACAGAGATAAATTATTGCAGAGTGAA
Organism: Acutalibacteraceae bacterium; assembly: GCA_036308645.1. GTDB lineage: Bacteria > Bacillota > Clostridia > Oscillospirales > Acutalibacteraceae > RUG11462. Next base: position 40,418 of record JAXJVH010000018.1, read on the forward strand.
ACTAATTTTTCTACTTTTTTCTTTTCGGTAGAGATGTCTTTTATCTCTTTATCGGCATAAGAAATCCCGTAAGTATCGTGTTTTGTGTCGTTTTCGTCTGTTATTGTTGAATGATTCACACTATACATATTTATTCCTCCTAATATTTTTGAGTGAATAAAATTCACGTATTAAAAATTATAAGGAAATAAAAGGTATTTGTCAATATAAATATGAAAAATTTTCACATTTTTGTATGAATTGCAAAAAACAAACCATGATATTTGTGAAAATTATACACATTTATCATGGCTTGTTTTTATTTATTTTAATTAAAATCTTTTTTCTTTTGTTGTCGGATTGTCTAAAATTTCGCCGTTTTCTGAAAAACGAGAACCGTGACACGGACATTCCCATACTTTTTCCTGTCTGTTCCACTTTAGCGCACATCCCATGTGAGAACATCTCGGAACAGTCGGCGTAATAAGATTTTTTACCGCTGAAAAAGCGTTGCAAAGCAGTTGCAATGTAAAAATACATCTTTGCGGATTGAAAATCGCCGACAATTCATTCTGCTTGTTCGTTATCATATCACAGAGTAAATCGGCGGCTACCATTGCGTTGGTCATACCCCAAGTATTAAAACCTGTTGCAACAAAATAGTTGCTTTTCATATAACTGTATCTGCCGATATACGGTATTTTATCAAGCGTCATACAATCTTGGGCGGCGAATTTGTACTTGATTTCCGCTTTTGGGTAGTAAAGCGAGCAAAGACGTGTAAGTTCGTCAAATCCACCGCTTTTGCAACCGGTTTTACTGCCACCGCCTGCTATGATTAGATAATCTTTATAATTACGAATCGAAAGTCCTTTATCACATTCATCAACATACATACCGTTTAAATCCGGTGCGTTTTTAAGTGCTAAAACATAAGAACGGTGCTGATACATTTTAAGAAAATATAAACCGTATCTGTCTAAAAACGGGAAGTGGGTTGCAAAAATCACCTTTTTAAAGGCGACAGAACCGCTATCGGTGTAAGCGGTATTGCCTATAACATTTTTTACAAAGGATTTTTCGTAAATATTTAAATCCTTTGCAAGCGAGTAAAGAAATTTCAAAGGATTAAACTGCGCCTGATTTTTATACTTTATCGCACCCTTTGTGTCAAAGGGAAGTTCGTCGGTTTGGCATATTTGAGCGTCAACGCCGATTACACGCAGCGCTTCATATTCTTTGTGAATTTTTTTGTAATCTTTTTTTGAATAAACGTACATATCCTTGGTTTCAAAATCGCAAGGGTGAGTTTTACTTAACAATTTATATTTTTCTATCGCCTGTTTATTTGCAACATAGTATTTTTTTGCGGTATCCTTGCCGTATTTTTTTAAAATTTTTTGATAAATAAAGCCGTGTCCCACAGTAATTTTGGCGGTGGTATTACCTGTGTTACCGTTTAAAATATGTTCTTTTTCAAGTATCACACAATCTATGCCGTTTTCTTTTAAAGCAGAAGCGCAAAGTATGCCCGCAATTCCTGCCCCTATAATTAAAACATCCGCAGTAATATTTCCTTTAAGGCTTTTATACTGCGGAATGTCATTTTTCTGCCATACAGATTTCAATAAAAACACCTCAATAATATGTTTTCACAAAAACCCGTAAATTATTATTCTTCTATTATAATTGTTGTGATTGATTTTGGTTCTACTTCAATTTTTGCGGCAAAATTTTTAAAACGAAGCAGACAATTTTGCGCTTTATCGTGGTTGCTTGTGATAACCGCAACCGTACTGCCGTTTGGATTCAAAAAAGCGCAGACGCTTATTCTATCAGACCAAGTGGAAGTTCCGAGCCTTATCGCGTCTTTTTGGATAAATGTGCTGAAATGCTTTACAGCGTAGTAATGCGGCATAACAATAAGAGCGTCTTTTTCGGTATTGTAGTGAACAACCGCCTTGCAACCGCCTGTTCTTGCGTGGTACGGCCCGCCGTTTTCGTCAAGCACCATATTCCAATCACAAGAGGCGTTCATAAAACTGTTAAAATTACCGCTTATATCGGTAGCGTATTTAAGTGCGTCTTTCCAATCGGGCTTTACTCCGCCGAAACAAAATTCACTTGCCGCTAAAAACATATTCGGTGCGGTTTCGTGGGCAAAACGAAGATTGTCAAAATGATCGCCCGAATACCAGTGAAAAGCAATTCCGTCAATGCAATCTTCTGCGCCGTCGGTTGTTTTAATGGCTTTTGCGCAATCATACAAATGCTCTTTGTTGTGGTCCCATATCATTATTTTAACGTCATTAAGCCCTGCTTTTTTAAAAGCCGGTTTAAGATAATCACGCACAAATAAAATCTGTTCTTCGATTGTATATATGCAGGATTCCCAAGTTTGTGTTGCCATAGGCTCGTTTTGAACGGTAATACCGCTTATTTTAACGCCTTTTTCTGCGTATTTTTCGATAAACTTAACGTAGTAATTCGCCCACACAGAATAAAACTCTTTTTTCAATTTTCCGCCCTCAAGCATTTCACCGCTGTCTTTCATATAACCGGGCGGACTCCAAGGCGAAGAAAAAAGAAAAATTTCACCCGCCTTTGTTAAAGCCGTCTTTATCATAGGAATAATATTTTCTTCATCGTGAGAAATATCAAAACTTTCAAGTAATAAATCGTTTTCATCGGTATATGTATATTCTTCTGCCGAAAAGTCGCAGGAGTTAATTGTACTGCGGCAGAAATTATAGCCTAAGCCCTTTTCTTTATCAAACATTAAATCAATAAATTCGGATTTTGTTTTATCACTCATTTTGCTGAAATTTATTGCCGAAGAATCGGTAAAAGCGCCGCCGAAACCGTAAATTTTCTGAAAGCATAAATCAGGATATATATTAAGAACTTTCCATTCTGCGGTAGGGCAAAATTCAAAATCCAAAGGTTTAAGTTCCTTGAATTTTTGCGTTTCGTTACTGAAAACTACTTTTGTATTCATATATTATTCCACCTCTGTTTGCTCACTATAACAGATTAAACTTAAATATTCAATATAAAAATTTCTATTTTCAAAAATTCGGCATATTAAATATAAATTACCTTGTTTTTTATGCAGTTTAACATAGTATGTATTTATAAAAAAATAAAAAAATCTGCATACAGATATTGAACTTATAGCAATTTTGGTGTATAATATGAAAGAATTTATAAAATGGGAAATATATTTTTTCTACGACAAAAGGACTATTTAAAATCATTTATTTACGAAGGGAATTGGACGAAAAATGGCAAAATACATTTTTGTAACCGGCGGTGTTGTTTCGGGACTCGGCAAGGGTATTACCGCCGCTTCGCTGGGCAGACTTTTAAAAGCAAAGGGGATTAAGGTTGCCGCCCAAAAACTTGACCCGTATATTAATGTCGATCCGGGTACTATGAATCCTTTTGAACACGGCGAGGTTTATGTAACGGAGGACGGCGCTGAAACCGACCTTGACCTCGGTCACTACGAAAGATTTATTGATGAAAATCTTAACAAATTTTCTAATCTTACCACAGGTAAGGTTTATTGGAACGTTCTTAATAAAGAACGTGAGGGTGCGTATCTCGGCAAAACCGTTCAGGTAATTCCTCATATTACAAATGAGATTAAATCGTTTGTTTATAAAGTAGGCAAGGAAACCGACGCCGATGTTGTTATTACGGAAATCGGCGGTACAACAGGCGATATAGAATCACAGCCGTTTTTAGAGGCTATTCGTCAGATTTCACTTGAAGTCGGACGGGAAAACTGTCTTTTCCTTCATGTTACATTAGTGCCTTTTGTTCCCGGTTCAGACGAACTTAAATCAAAACCTACTCAACATTCGGTAAAAGAGTTGCAGTCGCTCGGTATCAGACCTGATATTGTCATAGCAAGATGTGATATTCCGCTTTCCGATTCGGTAAGACAGAAAATTTCGCTTTTCTGTAATGTAAAGCCGGACTGCGTTATTCAGAATACTACAGTTCCGGTTCTTTATCAGGCGCCTTTAATGCTTGAAGAAAGCCACCTTTCCGACATCGTTTGCAGGGAACTGAGCATTGACGCTAAAGAGCCTGATATGACCGAATGGATGGAAATGTTGGACAGAATTAATAATTGCAAAAAAACTGTAAAAATCGCAATAGTCGGCAAGTATGTTCAGTTACACGACGCGTATCTTTCGGTTGCTGAAGCGCTTCGTCACGCAGGTTTTGAAAACGGCGCTACCGTTGAAATCGGCTGGGTTGATTCCGAGGATATTACCGATGAAAATGCGGAACAAATGCTGTCCGAGTATGACGGAATTTTAGTCCCGGGCGGGTTCGGCAGTCGAGGTATCGAGGGTAAAATCTGCACTGCAAGATATGCGAGAACTCATAATGTTCCTTACTTTGGAATTTGTCTTGGTATGCAAATAGCCGTTATCGAGTTTGCTCGTCACGTGCTTAATCTTTCCGACGCAAATTCGAGTGAGTTTAACCCTGACGGAAATAATAATGTAATCGCTCTTATGCCTGACCAACAGGGCAATATCCCGAAAGGCGGCACAATGCGACTCGGCGCTTATCCTTGTAAAATCAAAGACGGCTCTAAAATGAAAGAGGCTTACGGAGAAGAACTTATTCATGAGCGTCACCGCCACAGATATGAGTTTAACAATGAATACAGAGAGCAGTTTGACAAATACGGTATGAAAATTTCGGGAACTTCACCCGATATGCGACTTGTTGAAGCAGTTGAAATCCCTCAGAATGATTTCTTTGTCGCAGTTCAGTATCACCCTGAATTCAAATCCCGTCCAAACCGCGCTCATCCGCTTTTCAAAGCATTTGTAAAAGCGTCGTTGGATAGTAAAAAATAATTTTTAAGGAGAACGGTATGAAAATAAACAGAAATTTTGATAATCTTGTGCCGAATTATCTTTTTGCAGATGTTGCGGCAAGAACAAATAAGTATATAAGCGAGCATCCTGATAAAAAGGTTATAAAACTCGGTATCGGCGATGTTACTTTGCCACTGGCGCCTGTAGTAGTTGAGGCTATGAAAAAAGGCGCAGACGAACTCGGCGTAAAAGAAACTTTTAAAGGCTATCCCGATTATGAGGGTTATGAGTTTGTAAGACAGGCAGTTTCCGATTATTATAAAGCCTTTGGCGTAACAGTCGGCGCTGATGAAATTTTTATTTCCGACGGTGCAAAATCCGATTGCGGAAATATCGGCGATATTTTCAGCCAGGACAATGTGGTGTTGGTTACCGACCCTGTTTATCCCGTATATGTTGATTCAAATATTATGGCAGGCAGAGAAATTGTTTATGCTGATTCAAACGAGGCAAACGGCTTTGCGGCAATGCCTGACGATAATGTAAAAGCAGATATTATTTATCTTTGTTCGCCTAATAACCCGACAGGTTCTGCTTATACCGCAGAGCAATTAAAGGTGTGGGTTGATTATGCTATTAAAAATGACGCTATCATTCTTTATGACTGCGCTTACGAAGCGTTTATTACAGAGGATTTACCTCGTTCTATCTATGCGGTTGAGGGTGCAAGACAATGCGCTATTGAAATGTGCTCGCTTTCAAAAACCGCAGGCTTTACAGGTACTCGTTGCGGTTATACGGTGATTCCTAAAGAACTCGAGCGTGACGGTCATAATATTTATAATACTTGGTATCGCCGTCAGGCAACAAAATTCAACGGTGTTTCGTGGCCTGTTCAGTGTGCCGCCGCCGCTGTATTCAGCGAAGAAGGTCAAAAACAGATTAAAGAAAACATCGCTTATTATCAGGAAAATGCAAAGATTATTTCCGACGCAATGGATGAACTCGGCATTTACTATACAGGCGGTAAAAATTCACCTTATATCTGGCTTAAATGCCCTAACGGTATGGGTAGTTGGGAATTTTTCGATTTGCTTCTTAATGAGGCGCAGGTTGTCGGTACTCCGGGCGTAGGTTTCGGTAAAAACGGCGACGGATATTTCCGTTTAACCTCTTTCGGCGACAGAGATAACACAATCGAAGCAGTTGAGCGAATTAAAAAAGTATTATCTAAATAAGTAAAATTAAAAATAAGGAGAGGCCAAGCGGTCTCTCCTTATTTTTATGCATGATATAATTTTTTTGTCTGGTATTTGGGCTCGCAGGTGAGATTTACACCGAGTTTTCTGAACACCTGCTCGTCCACCCTTGAAATGATAACGCTTGAGTGAGCCTCAAGTCCTTTCAGTTTTGAAATCTGTTCAAGCGCACATTTTGCCGTTTCATCGGTTGCGGCACATATTGTAAGCGCAATAAGAACTTCATCGGTATGAAGTCGAGGATTGTGATTTCCAAGCACGCCTGTTTTCATCTTTTGAATAGGCTCAATAATCGTCGGCGATAACAGTTTTATATCGTCGTCAATACCGCCAAGCGCTTTTAAAACGTTAAGCAGCATCGAAGAAGAAGCGCCCAGTAAAGATGAAGTTTTTCCCGTAATAATTTTACCGTTTGGAAGTTCAATAGCGGCGGCAGGAGCGTTTGTGTTTTCGGCTTTATCTAATGCGGCTTTTACAACAGGGCGGTCGGAAACGGATATTCCGAGTTGATTCATCAAAAGTTCTATTTTTGTTACCTCTGAATTTTCGCCCATACCCTGACGAACAGAGCACATAGCCGCATAATATCTTCGTATTATTTCCTGATTAGCGGCTTTTTTAACAGCCTCGTCATCAAAAATAGCGTAACCCGCCATATTAACGCCCATATCGGTAGGACTTTTATATGGCGACTCTCCCAAAATTCTCTCCATCATAGCATTAAGCACAGGGAAAATTTCAACGTCACGGTTGTAGTTAATCGCAGTTTTGCCGTAAGCCTCAAGATGAAACGGGTCAATCATATTAACATCGTTTAAATCGGCGGTTGCCGCCTCGTAAGCAACATTAACAGGGTGCTTTAGCGGAATATTCCAAATAGGGAATGTTTCAAATTTTGCATAGCCTGCTTTTACGCCTCGTTTATGTTCATGATAAAGTTGTGAAAGACAGGTTGCCATTTTTCCGCTGCCGGGACCGGGTGCGGTAATAACCACAAGACTGCGTTCGGTTTCAATATAATCGTTTTTGCCGAATCCCTCGTCGCTGACAATAAGCGGAATGTTAGCAGGATAATCGGGAATAGGGTAGTGGCGATAAACCTTGATACCGAGAGATTTTAAACGTTTTTCAAACGCCTGTGCAAGAGGTTGTCCGGTATAACAGGTGATAACAACGCTTCCGACAAATAAACCGATGCCTCTAAATGCGTCGATAAGGCGTAAGGTATCAAGGTCATAGGTGATGCCCAGATCACCTCTGCGCTTGTTTTTTTCAATAGCGTCAGCGTTGATAACAACAACAATTTCGGCTTCATCTTTTAGGTTTAAGAGCATTTTGACTTTGGAATCAGGCTCAAATCCCGGAAGAACTCTCGAAGCGTGATAATCATCAAAAAGTTTTCCGCCGAATTCCATATAAAGCTTTCCGCCGAACATAGAAATTCTGTCACGAATATTCTGCGACTGAAGTCTTATATATTCATTATTGTCAAAACCTGCTTTTGCCATTTGTTAATTCCCCTTTAAATCAATGTAAATATCAGTATATCATTTTAAAACAAATCTTTCAAGATGTTTTTCATCAATTTAAGAAAAAACGGGCTTAAAAAACTTTAAGTCCGTTTTAGTATAAATATTAAAACAATTCTAACAGTTCTTTTGGCTCTGAAATTAATTTGTCGGCGCCGTTTTCAATTAATTCGTCAGCCTTGCGAAATCCCCATAAAACTCCTACGGCATAAGCGCCCGAATTTTTGGCGGTTTGCATATCAACCGAACTGTCGCCGATAAAAATGCACTCGTCTTTACTTACGCCGAGCGATTCCATAGTGTTAAAAACCGCAGCCGGGTCGGGTTTTGTCGGGACGCCGTCTTTTTGACCTGTTACCTCGTCAAAAAGTTTCGGAAAAACTTCATCAATAAGAGGTTTTGCTGCGGAATGTGCTTTGTTGGTGACAACCGCGGTTTTTATACCTCTTTTTTTAAGTTCTTCTAAAAGTTCCGTAATTCCGTCGTAAGGAGCGGTTTTATCCATTTTATGCTCGGCATAATAAGGCATAAAAATCTCCATGGCTTTGTCAATATCGCTTTCGGAATTTTTACCCTCGGGCAATGAACGCTGCATAAGTTTTCGCATACCGTTTCCAACCTTGTATTTATATTCCTCAATACTAAAGGTCGGATAGCCGAACTGCGATAACATATAATTTACAGAGTCGCCAAGGTCGTCTATTGTGTTTAACAACGTTCCGTCAAGGTCAAAAATGACCGCCTTGTATTTTTTCATCAACTTAAAATTACCTCTTCCCATAACTTTTCAAAATAACTTCTTGTTTGTGCGTCAATATCGTGGTAATACTGCGTTTTAGGGTATTCTTTCGGATAAAGTATCTCGTTGCCTTTAAGCGAATAGTTGTCATTGTTTACAACTGCGGTGTTCGGTGAAGCGTAGCAGATATACTCTGCGTTAGCAAGCGCAACCTCCGGCTCTAAAAGGAAGTTTATAAACATCATAGCGGCGTCAAAATTTCTTGCGTTTTGCGGTACGCAAATTGAGTCCATAAAGATGTTTACACCTTCTTTGGGATAAACAAATCTTAAATCCTCGTTAGACTCGTACATGGTTAAAAAGTCGCCTGCGTAGTACGGCGCAATCGCCGCATTGTTACCCGGCATTTTCGTGAAAATTTCGTCCATTACTCTTGCTTGTAAAAGCGGACTTTGCTTCTTTAAAAGTTCGGCGGCTTTGTCCCAATCCGACTTATTCGTACTGTTTACATCTTGATTTAACATAAACTGCGCTATTGAAAAAGCGTCACGTGAGTTGTTAAATGTAAGAATTTGTCCCGAATATTTTTCGTCCCACATAACGCTCCAGGAATCAACCTCTTCATCAACCATTTTAGAGTTGTAAATAAGACCGGTCATACCCACGCTGAAGGGAACCGAATATTCGTTGTTTTCATCAAAATAGATGTTTTTGTATTTTTCGTCAATATATTTATAATTAGGTAGTTTAGAAAAATCAAGCTTTCTTAAAAGACCTTCGTTTTTAAGTCTTTCAATCATATAATCGGACGGGATTATAATATCGTAAGATACAGCGCCGCTTTGCAGTTTTGAATACATGGTTTCATTTGAATCGTAGTTATCGTAATTAACATTGATTCCCGTCAGTTCTTCAAACTCTTTTATAACATTTAGAGTATCATCCATACCGTCGGAAATGTATTCGCCCCAGTTAAATACATTAAGCGTTGTGCCTGCAAGGTCTGTCGTGTATTCACATTCGAGTTTTTGAGCAAATTCACTGTTTTGCTTTGTGGGAATTGACGAATAAATCAAAACCGCAACGCAAAGTCCTGCACAAAGAACGGTTACTGCCGCTTTTTTGAATTTTGCCGCTTTTAAATTTTTGGTTTTGTGTGCAGTGTTTTCCGCTTTTGCTTTTATTCCGTTTACAAGTATAAGCAGTAGTAATACCGCAACAAAAATAACGGTTGAAAGCGCATAAATATCAGGTTTAACCGATTTTTTGGTTTTTGAATAGATAAGCAGCGGCAAAGTTTGAAAGCCTGTTCCGTTTGTAAAGTAACTTATTACAAAATCATCAAGCGATAAGGTAAAAGCCATTAAAAAGCCTGAAACAATTCCCGAATAGATATTCGGAAGAATTACTTTTATAAAACTTTGAAAATAAGTACAGCCTAAATCCTGCGCCGCCTCTGTAAGTGTAGTTCCCGTTGCTTTTAATTTAGGTAATACATTAAGTATTACGTAAGGCAGGTTAAAGGTTATATGAGCAATAAGCAGAGTATAAAAACTCAAAGAAGATTTAAAACCTAAAAATCTGCCTATAAATACGAACAAAAGCATAAGCGAAATACCCGTTACAACGTCGGGATTCATCATAGGAATATTGGTAACTCCCATAACGGTTTTTTTGAGTGCCTTTGATTTCATATTATAAATGCCTACTGCCGCTATCGTGCCGAAAACAGTAGCGATAATCGCCGAAACCACTGCCAAAAGAAGCGTGTTTTTAAGCGCTGTAATAGTTATTGATGAATTAAAAAGTTCGCCGTACCATTTAAGTGAAAAACCTTTAAAAACATAGGTGGATTTTGAACTGTTAAATGAGAAGAAAATCATAACAGCCATCGGCGCATAAAGAAATGTGAAAATTAAAACGGTGATAAATCTTTGTAATGCTTTCATACAATGATACCTCCGTTGTCATCGTCGGAAAATCTGTTCATTACGGCAAGACAAATAAGTATCATTACCATAAGCACTAAAGATAATGCCGCACCGACGCCCGAATAAACATTTATATCAAATTTTTTCTGTATAACGTCGCCTATCATCAGCGTTCTGGTACTGCCCAATTTATCGGCAATGTAAAAGGTGGATACCGACGGTACAAATACCATTGTTATACCCGAAATAACTCCCGGTAGTGACAGCGGAAGAATAACCTTTTTAAATTTATCAAAACCGTTTGAGCCTAAATCCTCAGCCGCCTCAAAAAGCGATTTGTCAATTTTAACCATTACGGTGTAAATCGGCAAAATCATATAAGGCAGATAATTATAAACCATACCGAGAACAACCGCGCCCGGCGTTCCGATAAGATGCAGCGGTTCGATGCCGAACAGCCCTAAAAATGTATTGATAAGACCTGTTTTTTCAAGAATTGTCGTCCAGGAATATGTTCTGATAAGCAAATTCATCCACATAGGGAGCATTACAAGCATTATCATCATACTCTGTGTACGGACTTTCATTTTAGTAAGGCAGTAAGCAAAGGGATAAGCCATTATCAATGTAATAGCGGTTGCAAATACTGCATAAATAATCGAACGTAAGAAAATACTGCCGTAATCGGGTATTTCATAAATATTCTGCAAAGAAAAATTTCCGTTTGTATCGGTAAAAGAGAAATAGGCTACTATTATCAGCGGTATAATTATAAAAATTGCCGACCAGATAATATAAGGAGCGTTTATAAGTTTTGAAGAGAGTGATTTTTTCAATTATTTTCATCCTCCTCATTAAGGTTGCCCATTTCCTCCATTTCATCGGAAAAAGTGCTGTAGTCGCCGTAAAGTCCCGAATACTTTGACTTTTTCATAATATGGATAGCGTCGGGCTCGATAAGCAGACCTACTCTGTCGCCGACTTTTGACTCGTCGGTAGTCTGAATCATCCATTTAAAACCGTTTACATCAACGATAATTTCATAATGGACGCCCAAGAACGTTACCGAAGTAACCTCGCCCGTAATAAGTCCTTTTTCGGAATGAACAATATCAACGTCTTCGGGGCGGATAACAACGTCAACCGCCTCGTTTACTTTAAATCCTTTGTCAAGGCATTGCAAAGTAACGCCTTCGATTTTTACCTTGAAGTCGTCAAGCATAGTTCCGTCGATTATATTTGATTCGCCGATAAAATCGGCAACAAAAGCGTTTACAGGCTCGTTGTAAATATCTTGCGGCGTGCCTATATGCTGAATTTTACCCTCGTTCATAACCACAACCGTGTCCGACATAGAAAGCGCTTCTTCCTGATCGTGCGTTACAAATATAAAAGTAATGCCGAGTTTTTTCTGAATATTTTTTAATTCAGACTGCATATCTTTGCGAAGTTTTAAATCGAGCGCCGCTAACGGCTCGTCAAGTAATAAAACTTTAGGCTTGTTTATAACCGCTCTTGCAATGGCAACTCTCTGCTGCTGACCGCCCGAAAGTTGTGCGATACTTCTCTTTTCAAATCCCTCAAGGTTAACAAGTTTAAGCATTTCGCTTACTCGCTCTTTAATTTCGTCTTTAGGAACTTTTTTAACCTTTAAACCGAACGCAATGTTATCATAAACATTCAAATGAGGAAAAAGAGCGTAACGCTGAAAAATCGTATTAACATTACGCTTGTTTGCGGGCAGCGAATTAATTCTCTGACCATCAAAAAAAACATCGCCGCTATCAGGCTCTAAAAATCCTGCGATAATACGCAAGGTTGTAGTTTTACCACAACCCGAAGGACCGAGCAAGGTGACAAATTCTTTATCCGATATTGAAAGAGAAATATCGTCAAGTACTTTCTCACCGTCAAATGATACAGTAATGTTTTTGAGTTCAATTATGCTTTTCTGGTTTTCCATATTTGCATCCCCCTTTGCGGCTAAAGACCGCGAAAGCCTGTGATAAGCTCTGCGCATCCCCACATACTGCTTGAAAGGCAACCCCCGCAAAGAGTTTTTTACAATTTCAAGTTTTAGAAATTGCAGTCGCCAATCTCCATAGTAAAATTACTACGGTACCGTTCCGTACTGCAGAATGTGAAACATCTCTTTATCAGATGTTTTTTTGTAACTTACGGTATTACTTTGCTAATTCCCGTCGTTGTCGGCACAGATGCAAATTAGTGCTCTATTAAATTTTTTAATAAATTAAATATATTATATATGTCGACAAATGTCAAGTTAAATTTTTTGTATTGATAAATATATATTGTATATGTTATACTGTTATCATAAGTTTATGTTTATAATATGATATGGTGAATTCTTGATATGTGGGATTATTTAAAGGCAACCGACCGACCTATTGTGATTTACGGAATGGGCAACGGAGCGGATAAAATTATTGATACTTTAGCGCTTTACGGCGTTACTCCCGTAGGAGTTTTTGCAAGCGATGATTTTGTAAGAGGTCAGAGTTTCAGAGGCTATAAGGTGCAAAAATACGGCGATTTAAAGCAAAAATACCCTAATATGATTGCGCTTGTTTCATTCGGCACTTTTCGTGACGAGGTGTTAAGCAATATTAAACGTATAGCGGCTGAAACCGAAACTTTAGCGCCCGATGTGCCTGTTTACGGCAGCGGTCTTTTTACAAGAGAATATGCAAAAGAGAAACGAAAAGAACTTGAAAAAGTTTATAATCTGCTTTGCGATGATTTTTCAAAAAAAGTTTTTGAAAACACCGTAATGTACCGTATTACAGGTAAAATTGATTATTTGTTTGAGATTGAAACCACTCCGGATGAAGCGTATGAGAATATTCTGAAACTTCATAGCGACGAAATTTATTGCGACCTCGGGGCATATAACGGAGATACCGTTACCGAATTTTTAAAGTTTACAGGCGGTTCTTATAATAAAATTTATGCTTTTGAGCCTGACAGAAAAAATTTTAAAAAACTCCAAAAAGAATACGGAAATAAAGAGAATATTTTTCTTTTTAACTGCGCTTCGACAGAAAAAACAGGGGAGATAGGTTTTTTATCAAACGGCGGACGTCATTCGGTTGTAAGCGACAACGGCGAAAAGATAAAAGCGATGTCGCTTGATAATGCGCTCGAAAGCAAAAAGGCTACATATATAAAATTTGATGTTGAGGGTATGGAGCAAAGCGCCATTTTGGGTGCTAAAGAAACAATTTTAAATTACAAACCTAAAATGCTTGTTTCGGCTTATCATAAAACAGACGATTATTTTGCTTTGCCGTTACTTGTTAATTCTATAAGAGACGATTATAAAATTTATATGCGCCATTATAAATATGTACCGGCATGGGATACGCAATTTTATTTTGTATAAGCAGTATTTTGTATGTCTGTTAATAAAATTATTCGGAGAAAAATTATGACTGATATTGAACTGATAAATAAAGCAAAATCCGCTATGAGTTTTTCGTATTCGCCGTATTCCGAATTTAAAGTCGGTGCGGCGCTGCTTTGTGAAAACAGCAAAGTATATACAGGGGCGAATATTGAAAATTCTTCTTTTTCAGCGACAAACTGCGCCGAGCGAACCGCTTTTTTTAAAGCCATAAGCGAAGGCGAAAAGAGTTTCTTAAAAATCGCCGTTGTAGGAGGAAAAGGCGGAAAAATAACCGATTACTGTCCGCCGTGCGGTGTTTGCCGTCAGGTTATGGCGGAATTTTGCGAAAATGACTTTGAAATTTTGCTTTCTAACGGCAAAAATATAAAAAAGTATACTTTGGAAGAATTATTGCCTTTAAGTTTTGAAATGTGAGTGATTTTTATGAGAATGTATGATATTATTGAAAAAAAGCGTGACGGAAACGAACTTGATAAATCTGAAATAGAGTTTTTTGTAAACGGATATGTTAAAGGCGAAATCCCCGATTATCAGGTTGCGGCGTTGATGATGGCGATTTATTTTCAAGGAATGAGCGATAAAGAAACTTTTATTCTTACAACTGCTATGATGAACAGCGGAGATAAAGCGGATTTATCGGTGTTCCAAGGTCTTGCAGTTGACAAGCACAGCACAGGCGGAGTAGGGGATAAAACCACGTTAATTGTTGCTCCGATTGTCGCTTCGCTCGGCTTGACGGTTGCAAAAATGACAGGCAGAGGGTTAGGACATACCGGCGGAACGGTGGATAAATTAGAGTCTATAAAAGGATATAAAACTTCATTATCTTCCGATGAGTTTATTAAAACCGCTCAAAAATGCGGAATTGCGGTAGTGGGGCAAACAGGCAACTTCGCGCCTGCCGATAAAAAGATTTATGCTCTGCGTGATGTTATCGCAACCGTTGACAGTATTCCGCTTATCGCTTCAAGCATTATGAGTAAAAAACTCGCGGCAGGGGCGAATACCATTGTTTTAGATGTAAAAACAGGCAGCGGCGCTTTTATGAAAGATAAAGAACAAGCCGTAAAACTTGCCGAATGTATGGTAAATATAGGCAAACGTTACAGCAGAAAAACTGCGGCGCTTATTACCAATATGGATATTCCGCTTGGAAATAATATCGGAAATGCGCTTGAAGTAAAAGAGGCGGTTGATGTTTTAAGAGGTAAAGGGCCGGATGATTTAAGGGAAATTTGTACCGAATTATCGGCAATGATTGTTTCTTCTTCAACCGACAAACCGTTTGAGGACGCAAAAATATCGGTAAAAGAATCGCTTTCAAGCGGTTTGGCTTATAAGAAATTTCTCGAATGGATTGCGGCGCAGGGCGGAGATGTTTCTGTTTTTGATGATACACAAAACTTTTGCAAATCAAAATATATTTATGAGATAAAGTCTTGCACAAACGGATATATTTCATATATGAATGCAGAAGAAATCGGCAAATCTTCGGTGGTTTTAGGCGCAGGCAGAAATAAAAAAGAAGATGAAATAGATTTTTCTGCAGGAATTATATTAAAAAAGAAAACAGGCGACTATGTAAATATCGGTGAAACATTGGCGGTTATGCACTCTTCAACCGTAAATGATTTTTCGACGGCTGAAAAAATGTATTTATCGGCGTTGGAATTTTCAAAAACTGCGGTGAAAAAACCACCGCTTATAATAGACAGGGTGACGCAGTGAGAAAAATCAACTTCGAGAGAAAAAACATTAAAAAGTATATTTTTATATTTATCATAGGTTTGACGATTTTGTTTATTTGGTCAAATTCAATGAAAGTCAGCGATTACTCTATGAATGACAGCAACGGCATTAAAGAACTTATTATTTCTTTTTTCGGCAGTTTCGGAATTGATGTCAGAAACTCGTTTTTCATTGAATTTATAAGGAAAATCGGGCATTTTTCAGAGTATTTTATTTTAGGCGTCGAACTTATGATTTTTAAAATAATTTACTTAAAAAATAATATCAATTCTTTGGTAAACACCTTTTTTATCGGTGTGTTTTCTGCTTTTTTAGACGAAACCATTCAGTTGATACCCGCGCTTGGAAGAAGTTCGCAGGTTACCGATGTTTGGATAGATATTTTTGGTATTTTAACAGCCTTTTTGCTTGTTTTTGCAGTCAATTTCTTTGTAAATTTTACAAAAAAAGATAAAAGTTAATAATTTATTTACTTTACAATACAGATTTGGTATGATATAATAAAAAATATTGCAAAAAATCACAGGGAGTGATGTAATGAGCCGATTGGTTAATCATTTTAAAAGATACAGATTTGTTTTAAGCGAGTTGGTCAAAAAAGGTATAACCTTGCGTTACAGAAGAAGTTATCTTGGTATGCTATGGACCTTGCTTGAGCCGCTTTTGAATATGATTGTGCTTTATTATGTATTCGGTTCTCTTTTAGGCAGAACAAACGCAGGCTACGGCGGACTTCATTTTATGGTGTATATCCTTGTCGGACGTTTGGTGTTCACTTGCTTTAATCAGTCTACAAAAGAATGCACAAAGGCGATGCGTCTTAATGCTTCGCTTATCAAAAAGGTACATATACCTAAGTATTTGTTTCCTTTGTCATATATTTTGATTGACTTTATTTTGTTCTTAATTTCTCTTATCGTTTTGGGTGTGGTTTGCACAGTTCTTATCATAATGGGCAGTCAGCCTATGGTGACCTTTGGAGTATTCCAAATGATAATTCCTATGATAAACCTGTTTTTACTTAATATTGGCGCAGGTCTTATCCTTTCAACAATCGGCGTATTTTTCAGAGATATGGAATATCTTTGGGGCGTATTTATGAACCTTGTTTTTTACGCTTGCGCTATTTTTTACAGCATTGATAAAATTGTTAAAAACGCACCGTTTGTTGCAAAATTAATGTCGCTTAATCCGCTTTATTGTATTATTACGAACTTCAGAGAATGTTTACAGCCCGCAGGCGTAATCAGTTGGTCTTATGTGCTTTATTCATTCTTGTTCAGCGTAGTCGCTATAATTGTCGGCGTAATTGTTTTCCGTAAAAATCAGGACAAGTTTATTCTTTATGTTTAATCAAAGGGGTGAAGGAAAATGGCTAAACCTGTTTTAAAATTAACTAAAGTCGGAATGAAGTTTAATTTAAGTTCCGAAAAGGTTGACAGTTTAAAAGAATATTTTATTAAATTTATGAAAAAAGACCTTCACTATGATGAATTTTGGGCGTTAAAAGATGTTTCTTTCCAATTGGAAAAAGGCGACCGTTTAGGTATTTTAGGACTTAACGGTGCAGGCAAATCCACTCTTTTAAAAGTAATAGCCGGCGTTTATAATCCTACCGAGGGCAACGTTGAAAGACACGGTCTTATTGCGCCGCTTATCGAACTCGGCGCAGGCTTTGACCCACAGTATACCGGCGCAGAGAATATTTATCTTTACGGTGCGGTTTTAGGTTTTTCAAAAAAATTCATTGCTGAAAAATTTGATGAAATAGTTGAGTTTTCGGGACTTGAAAAGTTTATAAACGTTCCTCTTAAAAACTATTCGTCGGGTATGAAATCACGTTTGGGTTTTGCAATCGCAACTATCGTTGAACCCGATATACTTATTCTTGACGAGGTGTTGTCGGTTGGCGACGCCAAATTCAGAAAGAAAAGCGAAAAGAAAGTTATGGAGATGTTTAACAGAGGCGCAACGGTGCTTTTTGTTTCGCATAATACTTCACAGGTGCTTCGTATTTGCAATAAAGCAATTTTGCTTGAGCATGGAAAAATTATTGCTTCGGGAGAAGCAAAAGATGTTTGCAAAATATACGAAGAAAAAATTAACAGTTAGTTTATAAGACGCTTAAATTTATATTTAAGCGTCTTATTCTGTATAAAAAACGCAGCCTATTTAATTATGAATAGGCTGCACTTTTTTATATAAGGTTCTTTTGCAAAAGTTGGGGTGTAGATTGGCTCCCTCTGACGAGGGAGCTGTCGAGCGAAGCGAGACTGAGGGAGAGAAAAGCCAAAGTATATATCTATCTTTATTCTTTCTCTCCC
>JAXJVH010000019.1:0-7131 GCA_036308645.1 Acutalibacteraceae bacterium
ATTTCTTGTGTTCTGTGTTACAATTTGGATTGTCCATAGTGATGATCCTTTCGAATTGGTTCCGCAAACTCAATTCTACTACAGAATCGTCACTGTGGACACTTTTATTTTATTGTTTCAACTTCATTTTACAATGTGCCTGAAATAAATACATGCAAAAAATGATTTAATTCTCTATATTATAAAAGTTTTCATAAGTGCCTATTTCGGCAAAATCAATGGAATAGTCTAAATTAGAGTTTTTAGTAAAAACTACACAATCAATGCCGAATACTTCCAACATCTTGTATGTTATCAAAGTGTTTTCTGGTAACTCGAATACTTTTCTCAATAACCACTCGCCTAAAGAATTATTAGGATTACTCATAATTGCCTTGCCATCGTCTTGGCAAACTTTTGCAGGAATAGATGAGCCGTCTGGAAAATGTAATGTAAAAACAGTATCTCTCGAAGGGAAAAATCCTTTAGTACGCTTTCTATCTTCGCTCGGATATGGAATATATATTTCATTTGGATCTCTTTTTCTTCCAAGAGCATTCCACTGATTTAAACCGCTTTTAGTTGGAACATATTTTTTCCCGTTCTTAATTGAATACAACTTTAAACAAATTTGATTTTTCCTATCTATGTTAATAACCTCTTTGTAATTTGATGTTGGTATAGCGTCTTTTAAATTCATCAAATAAGTATAAGGATCTAACATTATGTCAACTTCAAAAGAATCGATTACTTCAATATTTTCAAAAAGCATATATAAAGTGTTTTTAGATGTACTAAAATGATAAGTATGCTTTTTATCAGTAAAATAAGTGTTATTAGCATTTCCTTTGTTCGTGATAACCGAGATATTTTCAATATCAATATAATCAAATGAGTATTCAATTATTTGCATACACCCGGGAACCCTTTTTACTATATGATAAATCATGCTTTCAATGCCATGTATGTTTTTGGTTACTCTTATTCTTTCGTTTCGGTATTCTGATATTTTTTTAACTAATTCAATGCCGGTTAAATCTTTATAAGTATCTCGAAGTTTCCCAAATTCTGCAACCTTTTGATCGTCATTACCCATCCATGTTTTAAGACCTATACCAATATTACCTTTTTTAGCATCTGCCGAACAATCAAATCTTGCTAAATTTTGAGCCTTGAAATATTTGCAAAATATGTTTTCGTGCGCTCGATAAGGTAAATAAGGGCAATCACTTTCTGAAAACAGCAATGTAAGATTGCCTATAATTGATAACATCTTTTTATAGTTTTCTTGTTGTTCTAAAGGTTGATTTTTATAAAACATAAGCACCTCTTAAGATTATTTATTTTCTACTAAACTTAATTTTACCATACTTAAAATTTTATTGCAAGATTATATTATAAATAGCCATTGTTAAAACATTAACAAAAAACGCTGAAATTCGGCTTGCTTGTTTAAATAATAAATATAAATTTAAGAAAAATTGATAATTTTACTTGAAAAATTGACCGTAATAATATACAATATAAAATAGGTCATTAGGGGTTTGGCTTTACGTCAAACTTTAGCATTTAATTTAATATGAAAGGGAATGTTTTAAAATGATGACATTAAACAAAAAAACAGTAGACGATATCAATGCAAAGGGCAAAAGAGTTTTAGTAAGATGTGATTTCAATGTTCCGCTTAAAAACGGCGTTATCACAGACGAAAACAGAATTGTTGCCGCTCTTCCTACAATCAAAAAACTTATTGCCGACGGCGGTAAAGTTATTCTTTGTTCACATCTCGGCAAACCGAAAGGCGAGCCTAAACCTGAATTATCTTTAGCGCCTGTTGCTAAAAGATTGTCAGAGCATCTCGGCAAAGAGGTAGTTTTCGCTGCTGACGACACAGTAGTAGGCGAAAATGCTAAAGCCGCAGTTGCTGCTATGAACGACGGCGACGTTGTTCTTCTTCAGAACACTCGTTACAGAGCAGAAGAAACCAAAACCGGCGAGGCTTTCTCAAAAGAACTCGGCGAACTTGCCGATATCTTTGTAAACGACGCTTTCGGCGCTGCTCACAGAGCGCATTGCTCAACAGTAGGCGTTGCTTCTTATGTTGAAGAATCAGTTGTAGGTTACCTTATCGAAAAAGAAATCAAATTCTTAGGCAACGCAGTTGAAAATCCTGTAAGACCTTTCGTTACAATCCTCGGCGGTGCAAAAGTTGCCGATAAATTGAGCGTTATCGAAAATCTTTTAAACAAAGCCGATACTCTTATCATCGGCGGCGGTATGGCTTACACTTTCTTAAAAGCAAAAGGTTATTCGGTAGGTACTTCGCTTTTAGATGAAGAAAAAATTGATTACTGCGCTAATATGCTTAAAAAAGCAGAGGAAAAAGGCGTTAAAATTCTTCTTCCTGTTGACTGTGCAATCACAAAGGATTTCCCTGATCCGATTGACGCAGAAATTGAAATTCAGAATGTTGACGCTGACAAGATTCCTGATGATATGATGAGCCTTGACATCGGACCTAAAACAGCCGAACTTTATGCCGAAGCAGTTAAATCCGCTAAAACAGTTGTTTGGAACGGACCTATGGGCGTATTTGAAAATCCGGTTCTTGCAAAAGGTACTATCGCAGTAGCAAAAGCATTGGCTGAAACCGACGCTACAACAATTATCGGCGGCGGTGACTCCGCAGCAGCCGTTAACACATTAGGTTTCGGTGATAAAATGAGCCATATTTCAACCGGTGGCGGCGCTTCGCTCGAATTTTTAGAGGGTAAAGACTTACCGGGCATTATGGCAATGAACGATAAATAATTTTTGTTAATTAATCAGGCGGGATTTATAAGATCCCGCCATGCTTTTAAAAATAAAATTTTAAATTAATCGGAGGAAAAACAAATGTTAAAAGAAAAAAGAAATGCAGTTATCGCAGGAAACTGGAAAATGAATAAAACACCGGCAGAAACTTCTGCTTTAATCAATGAGATGAAACCGCTTGTAGCAGACGCTGACTGCGATGTTGTACTTTGTGTGCCTTATGTTGACATTGCCGCTGCAGTTGAGGCTGCAAAAGGCTCAAACATCAAAATCGGCGCCGAAAACGTTCATTTCAAAGCGTCGGGCGCTTACACAGGCGAAATTTCTGCTGAAATGTTGCTCGCTTGCGGCGTTGAATACGTTATCACAGGTCACTCTGAAAGAAGACAGTATTTCGGTGAAACCGACGAAACAGTAAATCTTCGTTCAAAAGCAGCGCTCGAAGCAGGTCTTAAAACTATTATCTGCGTAGGCGAAACTTTAGAGCAGAGAAAACAGGGCGTTACAAAAGAAATTTTGTCAATGCAGACCAAAATCGCTTTAAAAGATGTTACCGAAGAACAACTTAAAAACGTTATTATCGCTTACGAGCCTGTATGGGCTATCGGCACAGGCGAAACCGCTACTGCAGAGCAGGCTGACGAGGGAAACAAATTTGTTCGTGACGCTATCGCTGATGTTTACGGCGCGGATGTTGCCGAAACCGTTACAATTCAGTACGGCGGTTCAATGAACGCAGGCAATGCGGCTGAACTTCTTTCAAAAGTTAATGTTGACGGCGGTCTTATCGGCGGCGCTTCACTTAAAGCAGAAGATTTCTCCGTTATCGTTAAAGCCGCAAGCAAATAATTTTTTTCACAGTAACTTTTATCCGGTTGGTGTATATTGGTTTTTATGAGCCTTCGGCGAGTAACTTAAATATATCAAAATGATTTTATCACAGTAAATTTTATTTGATTGTTAAGCTAATAGTAATAATAGTATTGTATGTACAATGACAAACTTCCAAAGCGCAAACAAATTCGTTTGAAGAACTTTGATTATTCTTCAAATAATGCGTATTTCATTACAATTTGTACTCATAATCGTAAAAATATGCTTTCTCATATTCGTAGGGGCGACTCTTGCGGTCGCCCGAAAAATGAATTGACTGAATTAGGAGAAATTGCCTATAATACGATAAGTAAAATAAAAGATATGTTTGATGTAACTATTGATTGCTTTGTTATTATGCCCAATCATATTCATTTTGTTATATTTATTGAAAAACGGGCGACCGCAAGGGTCGCCCCTACAATAGGCAGGATTGTCGGGACATATAAATCTTTAGTTTTAAAAGAATTTAGAGAAATCTGTAATAATAAGAATGAAATAATGGGCAAGATATGGCAAAGGTCTTTTTTTGACCATATTATTCGTAATGAGCAAGAGTATTATGAAATTTGGAAATATATCGAGCTGAATCCGGATAAATGGATTTACAGTAAAATGCATATATAAAATAATTGAATTATGAAAGGTAAATTTTTATGAAAAAACCCGTTACTTTAATAATTATGGACGGTTTCGGCTGGGTGCCCGAACAAAAAACAGGAAATGCAATCGTTACCGCAAACAAGCCTAACCTTGACCGTTATATGAAAGAAAATCCGTTTACCACAATCGGCGCTTCGGGTATGGATGTTGGCTTGCCAGACGGTCAGATGGGCAACTCTGAAGTAGGCCACACCAATATGGGTGCAGGCCGAATCGTTTATCAGCAGTTGACTCTCATTACAAAATCAATTCGTGACGGCTCAATGCTTAAAAACGATGTTCTTGTAAGAAATATGAAAGCCGCTATTGATAACGGCAAGGCTATTCATCTTATGGGACTTGTCGGCGAGGGCGGTGTTCACTCTCACGCAGACCATTGGTTCGGCGTTATGGATATGGCTAAAAAAATGGGTGCGGACAAACTCTATCTTCACTGCATTACCGACGGTCGTGATACCGACCCGCATGACGGTAAACAATTCATTAAAGATTTGCAGTATAAGATTGATGAAATCGGTCTTGGCGAAATCGCAACCGTTGCAGGCCGTTACTATGCAATGGACAGAGATAATAACTGGGACAGAGAAGAAAAAGCCTACGCAGCATTTGTTTACGGCGAGGGCGACAAGGCAAATAATTGGCAGGAGGCTGTTGAAAACAGTTATGCTAAAGATGTTACCGACGAATTTATCGTGCCTTGCGTAACTTGCGATGGCGGCAGAGTTGAAGAAAACGATACCGTAATCTTTATGAACTTCCGTCCCGACCGCGCACGTCAGATGACAAGAATTTTTGTTGATGATGATTTTGACGGTTTTGTAAGAAGAAACGGCCGTTTCCCTGTAAACTTCGTTTGTATGGCACAGTATGACGCTACTATGCCGAACGTTGAGGTTGCTTATCCGCCTGTTGAACTTAATAATGTTTTAGGCGAGTATCTTGCTAAAAACGGCAAAACACAACTTCGTATCGCTGAAACAGAAAAATACGCTCATGTAACATTTTTCTTTAACGGCGGTGTTGAGGAGCCTTATGAGGGTGAGGACAGATGCGTTATTCCGAGTCCAAAAGTTGCAACTTATGACTTGCAGCCTGAAATGAGCGCTTATTTAGTTGCCGACGAATGTGTAAAACGTATTGAAAGCGATAAATACGATGTTATCATTTTGAATTTTGCCAACTGCGATATGGTAGGTCATACCGGCGTGTTTGACGCAGCCGTAAAGGCGGTTGAAGCAGTTGATGATTGTGTAGGCAAGGTTGTAGACGCTGTAATGAAAGCCGGCGGTGCAGTACTTATTACTGCTGACCACGGCAACGCCGACAAAATGCTTGTTGACGAAAACAGCACCGACCCATTCACCGCTCATACAACAAATCCTGTTCCGCTTATCGCAATCGGCACAGAGGCTAAAGCATTAAAAGAAGGCGGAGTTTTAGCAGATTTAATTCCGACAATGCTTGATATAATGAATATGCCGAAACCTGAAGAAATGACAGGTAATTCATTACTCGTAAAATAAGAATAGGGCTAAAATACAGTTCTGTTTGTAAGTAATTAAAAAACAATATTTTTTGGTTTTGTAGGGGAGCGCATTGCGCTCCTTTTTTCATATAATCAAAAAGTATAATAAAAATGTTGTAATTTTAAAATATTTGTGGTAAAATAAACCATACACAAAATGTATTTATAATGAACAATAAGAATAATTTGTTTGTTGTAATTTTAAAGGAGAGAAAAATAATGAAAGTGAAAACCAAAAAAATAATATCATTTTTAATGTGTTTATGTTTAATTTTAAGCACATTAGCGGTGTCAGCAGTTTCAGTTGGGGCGGAAACAAGTGGAGATTATACATATACTGTTTCAAACGGAAAAGCGACTATAACTAAATGTGATACTTCAATCAGCGGTGATATTACCATTCCGAGTGAATTGGGAGGCAGCCCTGTTACAAGCATTGGCAGTATGGCATTTTATTATTGCACATCATTAAAAAGCGTAACAATCGGGAATAGCGTAACAAGCATTGGTGGTATGGCATTTTCTTGTTGCACATCATTAACAAGCATAAATGTTGATGAAAGCAATAGCAATTATTGTGATATAGACGGAGTTTTATTTAATAAAGATAAAACAACTATACTGGCATATCCTAATGGTAAAGCAACTACTTATTCAATACCGGATAGCGTAACAAGCATTGGTGACGATGCATTTTATTATTGCACATCATTAACAAGCGTAACAATCCCTGATAGCGTAACAAGCATTGGTGGTAGTGCATTTGAAAGTTGCACATCATTAAAAAGCGTAACAATCGGAAACGGCGTAACAAGCATTGGCAGTATGGCATTTTATTATTGCAGTTCTTATTTAACTATATATGGTTATAAAAATTCCGAAGCTGAAAAGTACGCAAAAAATAATAATATAAATTTTGTTGCTTTAAGCCATACCCATTCATATACTGCAGAAATTACAAAACAGCCTACTTGTACTGAAAAAGGCGTGAAAAAATACACCTGTTTATGCGGTGAAAGTTATACAGAGGAAGTCCCTGCGTTCGGTCATACAGAAGTGGTTGATAAAGCAGTATCACCAACTTGCACAGAAAAAGGTTTAACAGAGGGTAAACATTGTTCAGTATGTGATGAAGTTCTTGTTAAACAGGAAGTAGTTCCTGCTAAAGGTCATGATTATAAAGAAGATATTTTTAAATATCAGGTTGCAACATGCACAGAACCCGGTTATAAAGTGTATGTTTGCTCAAGATGTGGTGATGAGTCAAAAGTAGCAGA
>JAXJVH010000020.1:0-26704 GCA_036308645.1 Acutalibacteraceae bacterium
TACAATGATGGTGCTTGCGTGTCGGCGCTACCGACCCTCATCCGTCACTTCGTGACACCTTCCCCCAAGGGAAGGCTTTTTTGTTTTACCAATAATTTCATATATATTTGTAGGGGCGACCCTGTGTGGCCGCCCATTTTTATAGGCAATAGGTTTATAAAGTAAGCCCCGTCAACTTTAAAACTACCTGAAAGCAAATAATGATTGTCTTGCCTGTCGAGGCTCTCGACTACCGACTGAATTTATTTACAACATAAATTCCTGCCGATACGAGAACCAAAGACAAGAAACTTAAAAGATTTATGCTATAGCCCTCTTTTAAAATAATTGCCGAAAGGAAAAAGCCGAAAACAGGAATCATAAAGCCGAAAACGGTGATTTTTGACACCGAATTATATTTAAGCATTATTCCCCAAAGCGAATATGCAACCGCCGAAACAAGGCCGAGATAAACAATTAAAACAACCGAGCCGATACCGCCTAAGTTAAGTCTTCCGCCCAAAAGCAGTCCTGCGACGCACATAATAATTCCGCCGACGGCAAACTGATAACCCGAAAGCGTAACGGGATTTTCAAATTTAGAATACTCTTTAATCATTACTGCGGAAAGCGCCGAAGTAAGCGTTGCAAGTAACATAAATCCCTCGCCCATAAACGAAAGGCTTAACTTTAAAAGCGAACTGTCCAGATTGACAAGCACAATTCCGAAAAGCCCTAAAACACAACCAAGAAACTTGAATTTTGTAAATTTTTCCTGACGGAAGATAAAACAAGCGATTAGGATAGAGAAAAACGAACTCGCACCGTTGATTATTGATGATTTTACCCCTGTGGTATAAGAAAGTCCGACATAAAAGAAAAAATACTGTGCAACGGTTTGCGTTAAAGACAGTTTTAACACTCTGAAAAGATTGGATTTTTGCGGAAAAAGCGGCTTTTTTTGCAGAAAAGAGCCGATAACCACAGTCAAAATTCCCGCGATAAAAAACCGTAAACCTGCAAATAAAATCATCGAAGCCCAGTCGCCGTCGGCGACGTTTAACAGTCTGTATCCGATTTTGATAAACGGAAACGCACTGCCCCACAAAAGGCAACAAAGTAAACAAAGTGTAAAAATAACGGAAGTTTTTGTGAGTAATTTTTTATCCATTATACCTTAAATTCTCGCTACCCCTGTATCACGAGCGGCTTTTGCAACTGCCGCCGCAACCGCTTGACCTACGCGTTTATCAAACGCTTTCGGAATAATATAATCAGCCGACAACTCCTCATCGGAAACGAGATTTGCAATAGCATAAGACGCCGCCAACTTCATTTCCTCGTTTATATCGCTTGCTCTTACATCTAAAGCGCCCCTGAAAATGCCGGGAAAAGCAAGCACGTTGTTAATTTGATTTTTAAAGTCGCTTCTGCCTGTTCCGACAACCTTTGCGCCTGCTTTTTCCGCTAAATCGGGCATAATTTCGGGAACGGGATTTGCCATTGGGAACATAATCGCGCCGTCTGCCATTGATTTTACCATTTCTTCGGTAACAATATTCGGCGCAGAAACGCCGATAAACACATCAGCGCCTTTTAAAGCGTCTGCCAAAACGCCTTTTTCAAAATTCGGGTTAGTAATTTCGGCAAGTTCTTTATGTGCGCTTGAGAGCGTTTCATCTCCCTTGCAGATAATGCCGAAACGGTCGACCATAACAAGGTTTTTAACGCCTAATTTTAAAAGGTGCAATCCGATAGCGGTACCGGCAGAGCCTGCTCCGTTGATAACGACTTTTACATCGCCGATGTTCTTTTTTACAACTTTAAGCGCATTAATAAGAGCCGCCGCAACGACTATTGCAGTGCCGTGCTGGTCGTCGTGAAATACCGGAATATCGCATTTTTCTTTTAATTTACGCTCGATTTCAAAACATCTCGGCGCTGAAATATCCTCAAGATTAATTCCGCCGAACGAACCCGAAATATTATAAATTGTGTTTACAATTTCATCAACGTCTTTTGATTTTATGCAAATAGGGAATGCGTCAACATCGGCAAATTCCTTGAAAAGAACGCATTTGCCCTCCATAACCGGCATACCTGCCTCGGGGCCTATATCGCCGAGTCCCAAAACAGCGGTTCCGTCGGTTATAACCGCAACTAAATTGCTCCTTCTTGTAAGTTCATAAGATTTGTTTATATCCTTATTAATCACAAGGCAAGGCTCGGCAACGCCGGGGGTATAGGCGATTGATAAATCTTCGGAATTTTCAACCTTTGTTCGGGAAACAACCTCGATTTTGCCGTTCCATTCATAATGTTTTTCCAATGCTTTTTCTTTTAAATCCATTTTTCTTTTCTCCCTTTAAAGGTAATTATTAAAATGAATTATACCACATTTTAATATAAATTAAAAGTTTTTCTTATCTCTTTTTATGACAAAAACCGCAAATTATCGGGTGTAAACTTAAACTCGGGTGAAACGAATGACTGTTTATGCCGACGTTCTCGTGTTTTTAAATGGAGTAATTACATATTTTTTGTTGCTTTGCGTATGCGCTTTTTTTAAATTCCGCCCCAAAACCTACCGCTTGATTTTAGGGGCGGTACTCGGCGGAATTTCTGCGCTTACGGTATTTTTGCCCGATTTAAACGCTTTTACGGGAATTGTTGTTCGCATAACGGCTTGCGTTATTATCGTATTCGCAACCTTTTCATTTAAAAACATAGTTCGATTTTTAAAATACACGCTCGCCTTTTTAACGGTTACTTATATTTTCGGCGGTGCAACGCTCGCCCTTACCGAACTTTTTAACATAAAATCGGTTATGTGTATAAACGGCGTTTGCTATTTTGATATTGAGCCGTTGTTTTTAATTCTTTCAAGCGGTGTAATTTATCTTTTTATACGGTTTTTACTGCTGTTTAAAAGAAAAACCGCTGATGAGCAGGCAATTTATAACTGCATAGTTGAAAAAGACGGAGTAACGGTAGGTTTTATGGGTATAAACGATACGGGAAATTCGCTTTGCGACCCGTATTTCGGCTCACCCGTCGCGATTGTTGAAAAAAGCATTTTGCAACCGATTTTAGAAATTCAACCGAAAACCTACCTTATACCGATAAAAAGCGTTGCGGCAAGCAGTACAATTTACTGTTTCAGACCAAGCGCCTTTTACATTGAAAAAGGCGAAAAAAGAGTAAAAATCAATGATATAACAATAGGTATTTGCGAAACAAAAATACATAACCGGTTCAGCGCGATTTTATCGCCCGAAATAACGGAAACAGGAGAAGAAGAGTTATGTTTAACAAGATAAAACAGTTTATAATCAAAGCATTTTGCAAGATATTTTCAGCAGAACATTGCTACTATATAAACGGTCCTGCGACTCTTCCCGCGCCGCTTTCGGCAAAGGAAGAGGCGTATCTTGCGACGCTTTCGGCAAACGGCGACGAATCCGCAAGAGATACGCTGATAGTGCATAATTTACGGCTTGTAGTTTACATAGCAAGAAAATTCGACGTGGCGGGCGCAAACATAGAAGATTTAATCTCAATCGGCACAATAGGTCTTATGAAAGCGGTAAACACCTTTAAAACCGATAAAAAAATTAAACTTGCAACTTACGCTTCTCGGTGTATTGAGAATGAAATTTTAATGTATCTTCGCAAAACAAATTCGCTAAAAACCGAGGTTTCATTTGACGAGCCTTTGAATGTTGACTGGGACGGCAACGAACTTTTGCTTTCGGATGTTTTAGGCTCCGAACCCGACATTGTAAATCACAATGTTGAACTTCAGGACGAACGCCGCATTATTTCGGGGCTGGTATGTAATTTACCCGAACGCGAACGAATAATTTGCCAAATGCGTTTTGGCTTTGCCGGTTATTCCGAGCATACGCAAAAACAGGTCGCCGATATTTTAGGTATATCGCAAAGTTATATATCCCGCCTTGAAAAAAAGATTATCGCAAAACTAAAAAAACAGGTTGAAAATATTGTATAGTATATAATAAATTTTAGTTAAAAACTAAATGGCTTGAAATCTGCTGAACGCAGACTTCAAGCCATTTTTTGCTATAACTTATTAAATTGTTTCGACTTTAATCATATTTGTATTGCCCGATTCGCCGATGGTTCTGCCGCTTGTTACGATAACTCTGTCGCCTTTTTTAAGGTCGAGCGCCTCTTTTGCTTTGGCAACCGCCTGAAAAACAAGCACGTCGGTAGAATCGTACTTTTCCGTCATAATCGGCATTACGCCCCAGGAAAGCGCTAATTTATGCCACGCCTTTTTGCTTGTGGTCATACCTATAATATCAACCGGCGAGCGGAAGCGTGAAACCAAACGTGCGGTAATGCCGGACATTGTGCAAGCAACAATACATTTCGCTTTAATATCAATCGACATTGCACAGGTTGAATGAGAAATTGCGTCGATAATATCATTAATCTCAAACTCATTTTTATAAAACAGATGCTTGTAATCAATATGCTGTTCGGTTTCTTCTGCGATTTTCGCCATGGTTGCAACTGTTTGTGCAGGATATTTGCCTGCAGCGGTTTCACCTGAAAGCATAATTGCACTTGTTCCGTCATAAACTGCGTTTGCAACGTCGGAAATTTCGGCTCTTGTCGGTCTTGGGTTATGAATCATTGATTCAAGCATTTCCGTAGCGGTTATAACCCTTTTTCCCATCATTCTACAGGTGGTGATAAGATGTTTTTGGATTGCAGGCACTTCTTCAAACGGAATTTCAACGCCGAGATCTCCTCTGCCTATCATAATTCCCGAACATTCTTCACAGATTTCTCTTATATTATCAACACCGGAGCGGTTTTCAATTTTTGCAATAACATCAATATTTTCGCCGCCGTTTGCTTTTAAAAAGTTGTTTACATCAATTAAATCCTGTTTAACCGAAACAAACGAGCAGGCGATAAAATCAACATCATTTTGGATACCGAACAAAATATCGCTCTTATCCTGTTCGCTTAAATAAACCTGATTAAGCACTTTGTTAGGGAAACTCATACTCTTGCAGTCGGAAAGTTCGCCGCCGACTAAAACCTTACAAACAGCGTCGGTTTCGGTAACGTTTTGCACTTCAAAAATCACAAGACCGTTGTTTACTAAAATTTTGTCGCCTGTTTTAATATCTTTTACAAGCCCTTTATAAGTAACCGAAACTCTTGTTTCATCTCCGACAACATCATTGGTTGTAAAACTGAACGTATCGCCGTCGGCTAAAGTAATTCTGCCGTTTTTAAAAGTTTTTATTCTGTATTCCGGACCTTTTGTATCAAGCAAAATGGCAAGCGGAATACCTAATTTTTCTCTTACCTTTTTAATAAGTTCTATGTTCTTTTTGTGCATTTTATGGTCGCCGTGCGAAAAATTAAGACGGCAGACGTTCATTCCGTTTTTACACATTTCGGTCAATGTTTCTTCGTTGTTGCTGGCAGGACCGATTGTGCAGACGATTTTTGTTTTTCTCATAATAACATTCCTTTCCCTAGGGGTAATGAAATCATCTTAAATATGCTATCCAAAATTATTCCATTATATATTATAAGCGAAAAACAATTAAAATCAAGTAAAATGCTTGTAAAGTCGCAAAAATTTAATAAAAATTTACGCTAAAGCAACAGAAATCAGCATAAGTTCTTTCAAATTTTCATAAATCGCATAAAGTCCCGATGGATCAAGCGGATTTACGCCTTTTCCGATTTCAATGGTAAAACCGGGTTTGCCCGTAGTATCGACAAACCAATCCTTAAAGCCTGCGTGAGAAGCGCCGGCGGCAGGCTGCGCCATTTTATAACCGCTTGCAGTTGCAAAAAGTCTTGCCAAACGGTAGGATTTTTCGGGCGTATTCTCACCGTACTGCCAATAAATTTCTTCGCCTTGAGAATGCCAGGCGATAACCTCCACAACATTATTGCTTTCCACCAAATTTACCATTGCCTGCGTTTCAGGCTCGCTGTTCGGCATTGTACCGCCGTAACGTCTTGGCGCAGGACCTGTAATGCCGTCCTGTCGCTCGATTTCTTTCATAATATCAAAACCTGCGTCAAAATTGTGATTAATGTCAATACCGTTTGCGTTAGCATTCCAAAACCTTATATCATTATTACCGTTAATTTTCTCTATTTTCGGAGACAATGCGCCTGCCGTAGCCGCACCGTTTAGAGAAATTTCATATCCGTCGGGATTGACGCACGGCACTACAATTACGGATTTATTAAAAATTGCGTTTCTTGCCGAGGCAATCGAAAAATCGGTATTATCTCGAATAGACCTGCAAAAGTCCTCAATAAACAACAGATTTGTCAGCGTTGTAAGCCTTTCAGAGCCGTGAAAACCGCCTGCGTAAATAATGCAGTTATCACGAACACCGATTTTTACCGCCAAAATCGGTCTGCCGAGAACGCTTTTTCCGACAGAAAAAACGTCTAAAAACGGAAATTCTTCGCCCAAACGGTAAATTTCATTAATTACCTCATTGATATTATATTCTCTTTGTGTTATTGTATAAGACATAAAGAACACCTCGTTTATAAAATTTCAGAGTTTAAGGAGAAATATAGATGGAACTGTACGAAAAAACTCTCAATGAAGAATATGCGTTTAAAGGAAAAATTATTAATCTTCGTTTAGATACCGTAGAATTGCCCGACGGCGCAAAAGCCGGCAGAGAAATAGTTGAGCATAACGGCGGTATCTGCGTTTTGCCGATTGACGACGATATGAATACTTATGTGGTCAAGCAGTGGCGCTCGCCCTACAAAGAAGTTGTAACCGAAATTCCCGCAGGAAAACGCGACGGAGATGAAGAACCGCTTGAGGGCGGCAAAAGAGAATTAAAAGAAGAGATAGGTATGGTTGCAAAAGAGTACACATTTTTAGGCGAATTATACCCAAGCCCCGGTTATTGCGGCGAGATAATATATATGTATTTAGCACGTTCTCTTACTTTTGAAAATCAGGATTTGGATGAAGATGAATTTTTAAATGTTGAAAAAATGCCTTTTAAACAATTAGTACAGATGGTACTAAACGGCGAGATAAAGGACGCAAAAACAATCGCCGCAGTCCTCAAAGCCGACAAAATCATAAACGCTGAATAAAAAATAATTACAATTTATATTTTAAAGTCTTAAATCTCAATTGAGACTTAGGGCTTTAAAAAAGTAAAAAAGACTGCAATCTCACAAAATGATATAATCCCCTTAAAGTAGACATTTGAAATAACCAAAAAGTTTCAAGACTACTTTAAGGGGATTTTTCTATGTCAAAAGCAAAAATAAGTTATGAGCAAAAATTAGAAACAGTATTGCAATATATAAAAGGAATCATTAGCCAACCACAAGGAGCAAAAAAGTGCAATGTTTCAGTGACAACATTGCAAGTATGGATTAGGAAGTACCAGGCAGAAGGAGAAGAAGGACTAAAAAGAACAAACAAGAATAAGAAGTATTCAGCAGAATTAAAAGAGAAAGCAGTTGAAGATTATCTTTCCGGGAAAGGAAGTCAAGAAGAAATATGCAAGAAGTATAAAATTTCAAGTAAAACACAATTGCAAAGATGGATAATGTGGTATAATGGTCATAAAGAATTCAAGGAACCGAGTTCCGCCAAAGGAGAAATATATATGACCAAGGGAAGAAAAACCACACAGGAAGAACGAGCAGAAATAGTAGCATTCTGTATAGAGCACGGAAAGGATTACGGGTTAACAGTAGAAACATACGGAGTTTCATATCAACAGATATATGACTGGGTAAGAAAATACGAGAAAAAAGGTGTAGAAGGATTAACCGACAGAAGAGGCAAAGCAAAGCCTGAAAGTGAGCTTACAGAAGCAGACCGTCTTCGTCAGGAAAACAAGATATTACAGGCAAAGATAAAGGATCAGAAAATGGAGATAGCCCTGTTAAAAAAATTGAGGGAATTGAGAGGAGGCGGTTGGTAAGCGGTGTAAGACAAGAGGATGAATACAAAGCAATACAATATCTGAATAAAACAGAGCAATATCCGATAGAAAAATTATGTGCAAAGCTTCACATAAACCGTTCATCATACTACAAATGGTTAAGAAGAGAACCAAGCTCAAAGCAATTAGAAAATGAACAGATAATTGAGTGGATAAAAGAGCTTTATGAGGAACAGAACGGTATTCTCGGATACAGACAGATGACAATAACTGTGAACAGAACTCACAAAGTTCAGTATAACAAAAAGAGAATACGAAGATTAATGCAGATATTAAATCTGAAATCAGTATGCCGAAAGAAGAGATACAATTACATATATTCAAAGCCTGAAATGGTAGCGGAAAATGTATTAAACAGAGAATTCTACGCAGATGCACCGAATGAGAAATGGCTTACGGATGTAACAGAATTTAAATACTATGTAGGAACAGAGGTTAAGAAAGTGTATCTGAGTGCAATACTCGATCTTTATGACAGAAGAATAGTTGCATACAAGATAGGAGCAAGCAACAACAATTCGCTTGTATTTGACACCTTTGATGAAGCAATACAAAAGAATCCTGAAGCACATCCGCTGTTTCATAGTGACAGAGGATTTCAGTATACAAACAAAACATTCCACTACAAACTAATGGAAGCCGGAATGCGACAGAGTATGTCAAGAGTCGGAAGATGTATAGACAACGGACCAATGGAAGGCTACTGGGGACTGCTTAAGTCAGAGATGTATTACCTTAAAAAGTTTTATTCAGAGAAAGAACTTACAGAAGCTATTGAGAAATACATAGAATTTTACAATACAAAAAGATACCAATTAAAACTACATTGTATGACACCAATGGAATACCATGCATCATTCGCCGCATGAGAATTCCCCATCCCTCCTGCACAGGAGGGATGGGGAATGGATAGATTAACTACTATTTTTGTTATTTCGTCTGTCTACTTGACAGGGAGCACATCAATCATTGGCAAACTCTTTTATTATGGTTCGATATATTTTGTAAATTCAGAATTGTATTTTTCTTTTATCAACTTATTCGTAGTGACTGAAATAACCTTTACAGTTGAGGAAACAAATTTTTCTCCTGGTTTAAATCCTGCGTTAACATACATATATATTGCAAAGAAAACTGCAATATTGCTTGCATATTCATCTTCAGCATATATTCTATAATTATGCAAATCATTATATACTACACAGTTTTTTTCAATTTGAGCAATCTGCTTGTTCCCTTGGTAAACCGGTGATTTACTTCCCTCGCTCCCAAATCCGATAGGAAAAAGTTCATAAGTCATTCCACTTTTTTTCATTTGATGATAATCAAATTTCTTAAACAGTCCACCGTTAAACTTTGTTTGATAAACGGTTCCGTTAGCAATTCCGTTTTCAATCAAAATATATGGTCTAAAAGGATGAGAAACTTCAACATTGTCTAATTTGCCAAAATTCATTTCAAATTTTTGCCCTAAAAACTCACCAGCAACACTGGCTTCCATAGAGCCAAGTATACCTTTTAGTGAGAAAGAACCTACTTGATTTGAGCCTCTATTAATCACAAAATCTGCTAAAAACAAATCTTTTGAAACTTGTTCTATATCGAGTATCATAAGCTCACCTTACTCTTTTGGAACAATAGAGCCATCCTTTATTTCTAATTCGCCAAGATTATCTAAAACATTCGTTCTGAAATCCAACTCTTCTTTATCTTGGAATCCAAGAAAATATATTGTTTCTATTGCATCTCTATTAAAGAAAAACATTGAAGAAGGGTCAATTATTCCTTCAGGGTAATAGCAAGCAGAATAATCATAAATATCATCTTCTCCATCTTTTGCTTGAATACGTCCGCAAATCATTATTCTCTTTTCTCCGCCCTTTAACAATACAATAGAGCCTATAGGTAATAAATCTTTATACATAAAGTTTTTCCTCCGTTTTACTATATAAATTATAACATATTAACTGTTATTTTTCAATTACCAAAGTGAAAAATTACTCCAGTCAATATTTATCTCAATTCCAGCACCTAATCCTAAACCGGCACCGATTTTTCCCGAAACTCCTCCAGTTGTAACTTTGCCTTCGACACCTATTCCAGCACCACCGGCTTTGCCTGAAACACCAGCATCAATTTTTATGCCGAAAAGTGTAAATCCGCCAGATACCTTTCCTTGAGCCAAATATGCTTCAGCACCAATTTTTCCTTTAACGCCAAGCTCTGTTTTAGTTTGACCGGTCGTTTCATCTTTGTATGTAATGAGTCCAGCACTACCACTAGCTTCAGCTTCAGCGCCAAGTAGAGTGCCGCTACCCTTTATATGAGCATTATGCTCATCAGTACCGAATTTTACTTGTGCGTCTCCTTTTGCAGCAGCTGCCTCTGCTTTTAGTTTTGCTTCAATAGCAGGTGAGAATTTTCCATCTTTAAATAGTGTAGCTCCAATCTTACCAATTGCACCAACAGAACCAACTGTTCCACCTATCTCACCGCCAAGCAAACCAATATTGCCCTTAAGTTTCCCACTTGCTAAATGACCTTCAGCTTCAATACTTTGTTCAATTCCGACATCACCTTTATCCGGATCCCATTTAGCACTAGACTTTGTTTTAATTGAGCCACCCAGAATGTCACCCTCAGCTGTACCAGAAGAATCAAATCCAAAAATTTTACTGGTTGCCATTACCTTGCCGACAATTACAGCTCCTGTACCTGTTAAACCTAAAATGCTTGGAATCCATCCTTCGTTACCTTTGATAACTGTATTTACAAGCCCACTGCCAAAATCAAATTTTCCTATTGATAAACCTTTTATCTTTGTTCCTTTGAGCTTATTCTCGGTTGTAACATACTGTTTTGAAATCTGATTTAATGCGTTAGTCATATTATATACATTTTTCGCATTATTTTCAACTTTCCGGCTTATAGATGACAAAGAATTTTGAATATATCTGTAACTTGAAGAAGAAATACAGCCTCTTAACCCAACAACACAAGAATTAATTT
This sequence comes from Acutalibacteraceae bacterium, assembly GCA_036308645.1. Taxonomy (GTDB): domain Bacteria; phylum Bacillota; class Clostridia; order Oscillospirales; family Acutalibacteraceae; genus RUG11462. The sequence goes on from JAXJVH010000020.1 coordinate 10,992, forward strand.
CTCCGCTTATTCTCATTAAGCTATTAGCAATTTTATCTTGATTCGATGAATATTTTTTAATCATCGATGGCCTAACTTCAAAATCCGCCATATATCTACACCCCCTATCTTAAATATTTATTACTTCAAAAACGAACGCTTCATTTGCAAGCATTATTACATCTCTGTCTTTTAATTCCATTCCGTTTTCATTAACCATAACATTGTTTATATATGTGCCGTTTGACGAGTTTAAATCAAATATATAATACTTACTATCAATCCAACGTATTGCTGCATGAGTTCGGCTGACAGCACTATTAGATATAACAAAATCTGATTTTTCCGGTGATTTGCCTATAACAAATTCTTGCTTGTCTACTGTTGTCAACCTTCCTGTCTGGATTTGTCTTATTCGGGCAATTGTTTTTCTGTTTTTGAAAACAGACTGTTGATCAGTTGGTTTATCAAAAATCAAGCAAACCGTTTTTTCTTCATCAGCATCGCTCATATCATAATCTGATTTATCTTCAGGAATACAAACTGTTGCGTCAAATAAATCTTGAGTATTTTCATTTGAATTTATGTTAACAACATTATTATCCTCAACTGAATTGCTTTGTTTTAGAGCAGGAAGCGGATCTGATGTCTTTTGATTTGCTCCTTTAATATGCTTATTATTTTTCTGTTTTGCTGATTTTCTCTTTATTCTGCTTTTTTTCTCTTTTTTAACAGATTTTTTATTTAAAACCAATAATCTGATAAGTAAAGCTAACAATAAAACATTTATTCCTGCTAAAACATAGATTACAATTGTTGTTTTAGGCATTTTTTTGACTATTTTGCTTTTTGCATCATTTAATTTATTAAGCATATTTGCCATAGTTTGAACGCTTGGATTATCAAAACTATCAAAAAGTGTCGTCGCCTCTTGAACCGCCGAAGTCAATTCCTCCAACGAACTGCTTTTATATTCTCTATCAGCAATAATTTTTGAACATTCTTCATAAGTGCTTTTTAGCTTTGTGTATGTACTGTTCCAATCATCGCTGACATAAAATATGCCGCGGTTATCAAGAATTTCTTTTACCGAATTAATAGGCAAAGAATAATATGAGGAAATACCTTCTTCATTAAATTCAACATTATTTATGCCGATAACATAACCCTCTGAATTAACCAAAGGTCCTCCTGAAGTGCCTTCATCCACCATTGAGGAATGCTGAATATATGCCACATCAGAAATCATATTTTCTTTTTGAGTTACATAACCGCTGTATGAAATAACATCGCTTGCGTCAAAATACGTATAGTCTAATTCTGAAGCATATTCTGAAAAACCTAATGAAAAAACCGTATCATTTTCAGCAATTTTGTCGCTGTCGCCGAGTGGGATCGCAGTTTTTTCATTAATAACCTTATCTGCCTGAAGAATACAGAAATCTTCAACCTTACTGTTTGAAAGAAGCGTTACTTCTTCTGTAACATCACCTTTTACAACTACACGATAAGATAATGAAGACATTCCGTAACTTTGACCGAGAGATTTGTGCTGCTTTATCAATGCAGCTTTTTCTTTTGAAGTAGCATTAATACTATGGTTATTTGTAACGATAAAAGCCCCGTCGTCACCGTTTGCCACCAAAAATCCGGTAGAGTTCTTAAGTTTATAAAAATTACCGTCTGAATCGGTTAAACCGGTGTATATTTCTAAAATTCCATTTTTAGCAGATTCTATATCCGGCTCTTCTGCAAAAGCAACTGTCTGAATTTGCATCAAAACCGCTATCATTATTACTGCAATACAACATCTTTTTAAATTTATAGATATTTTCATCACTGTTGATTCTCCGAATTATTAAAAATAAATACTCAAATGTTCTTCGCTTATATTTTAAGCGAAATTCATTTCAACATTTATTTTTTCAGCAAGGGCGCAAAACTTATTTTGCACCCTTGCTATTACAGTTTTGTTAAATTCATTTAACAACGTCGTCAGAAAGTGCGCCTGCTGCACTAACGTTTTCTGCTTCAACAGATGAATAGCTTCTTGCCATTTCATTTAAATCTGAAACATGATCAGTAATATACTTATACATTCTGCTAATGTCATCCTGTAAGCCATTAAACTTCTGTTTATATTTAGTTGCAGCGTCACCGCTCCAAATCTGACCTGACAATTGATTTACTGTCTGTGTCATCTGTGATGTAAGTTGCTTTACCTGACTGGCGGTATTCTGAAATTCTCCTGCTGCGTTTGTTAAATCGGTAGCTGTTACCTTTAATGTTCCGTTCATAATATATAGTCTCCTTTAATTCTAAAATCTAAATTTGTATTGTTTGATCTGATTAGTGTTTTGCAATACCTGAAATGTTTTTCTGTTCAGCAATATCATATTTTGTTGAAATATCATATAATGTAAGAACATATTTTTCAATTGCATTAAAGAATGCATCCATCTGAGTAACATCTCTTAAAAACTCTCTGTGGAATGCATCGTTTGCGTCGCCGTCCCACATACCGTTTAATCTTGCTTCGCGAGATTTAAGATTGTTAATCTCTGACTGGAATCTGTGATTAAGCTGGTGTAACTCCTGTGCTTTTTTTCTGATTTCTGCTGTGTTTGCATAAACTTGATTTGCCATAATAATATAGCCTCCTAAATAATTTTTTATTTTAATACACCGAAGTGTATTTGTTTCTTAACCTTTACAAGTATATTATATAATACTTTTTATTAATTTTTTTGTTTTTTCCTAAACAACCTGTTTTCAACCCTATTTAACCGATTATCGGTTATTTTACGGTGTTTTCAACAATTCTTTTATTAATTTTTCTTCTTTGAAGCAATCTCCAATGCACGTTTTTCGGTATTGTACGTGTTTCTTGCATTTGTATTTACAACACGTGAAGCATTATTAAGCTCTCTTTCTATTTGAGCCAATTCATCTTCAACTTTCATAACCTTTCTCATATATGCGTCGGAATTATCACTTCTCCAAACTGATGATAAAAGCCGTTTACAATCGTTTAAATTATTTCTTTCTCTTTTTATTTTTCTTGAAATTTCATCAAGCTTGGATGCTTGATTTACTGCTTTATTATAATTAAAAGTAATCGTCCACATAGACTTTGCCATAAATACAACCCCCTTACTTTATTACATCTACAGGTAATGACGATGCTTCTTCAGCGGCTTTTGCTTCAGCGTAATCATAAATATTTGCCATTCTCAACAAATTATCAGGGTGTTCTTTGAGTCTTTTAAACACCAAGCCCACATCGTCTTTTAAATCATAATAATAATCTCTGCGTAATTCGCTTGTTTCGCCTTCCCAATATCTGCGACTGCGATTAACCACATCGTTTATACTATTCCATTTTCTTTCAAGCTGACTTATTTTATTCTTGATTATACCTGATTGAGAAACTAAAGTATTGGAATCAACCTTTAAATTTATACCGGCCATTTATTTCACTCCTTACACTCTTATAGCGGAAATTATTTCTCCGACATGCCTTTCGCATTTTTCATAATCAGCTTTGGCTTTATCTTCAAATTTGTTAATTTCGTTCAAATATGAAATCACACGATCCAAAGCATTAACATCGCTATGAAAAACCGACTTAAACGCCTCACTGGTTGGACCGTCCCACATTGCATCAAGCTGTGTTAAACTATTTTGCAGATCGATCATCAGTTTTTTCATTTCTGCTATGTTAGCGCGTATTGTTTCGGCGTCGCTTTTCAAACTGCCTGTATTAATTTTAATTTTATCCGATGCCATTATAATTCCTCCTGATTTTAAGTTTAATTCTCTGTATTAAAAAGGTTGCCTATCAAATTGTTCTCGTCTTTTAATGATACAACTCTTATGTCGTTGTATACAATTCGATTGATTCTTATGTTTATATCTCTTTTTCTTGCCACCATGCTTACTGAATCCGAAAGCCTTTCATCTGTGTTAAAATACAACTCTAATATTTTTTCAAGACTTTTGTATAAAACACAAATTTTTTGACATTCTTCCCAAAGAAGGTTTCTTTGTTTTTCAATGTGCCTTTTAATAGCGTAATCTTCTCTGGTATTCTTTCTTTTAAGTTCAATTATTATAATGTCAAGTTCATTTAGCTGCTGTCTGAGATTAATCTCGGCCTTTTTCATTTCGCCGATAACCTGACGGCATTTCGTCTTTGATAATTTTATCTGCATATAATCAACCTTTCTGTATCAAAGTATAACAAATAAAATCATAATTACCTCTTTTATTTCTTAAAAAGCACATTTTTATACCTAAATAGCACACTTTACACCAACATAAGGCGACAACCATCCGAAATTCCACAGGAATAAAGTGTTTTTCCCCGTTCAAGACGATGCTTTCTTTCTACCCAATACAGTGAAAGCTCATTGTAATTCACATTATTTTCGCCTTTTACTTTTTTTGAAATCATTTCACTGATTTCAAGTATAATTTTTTCAATCAGAGTATTTTCATCAAGCATAAAATCAAAATTATTATCCAATGAAGGAATATATACATCAACTAAAATCATATTTTAACCTCTAATCTGCAAATAGATTATCCATAACATCACAACAGGTGTCGGCTCTGCAAGGATAGCAGACAGACCCTGACTTATTACTAATATACATAAAGCCTGTTAAACCTTTATCCTGAATTATAACGCGTTCGACAGTTTTTCCGGAATTAATATCCACTTTTTCTAACAAGCAAACGACGTCACCCTTTTTAAAACACTCATCGGGGCTCTTATCACCATAATCCGAATAATCGGACGGAAGGGAATCTATGTTTTCAAAAGGTTCGATCTCTTCCGGAAAAATTCCATCGTTTTCAAAATTAATTTTTAAATCGCCCTTGCTCATCATAGATATAAGATATTCGCCTTTTCGACTTCCGGCTTCAAATAAAGCAACATTTTTTCCGTGCAAATAGTACATTTTTACAGACTCTTCAGAATTACTGCTGACTTTACATATACAATGCCTTGAATTTTTAATTACATTAAAAAAAGCATCAAACGGCGGTAATACTACTGCCTTTTTATTTTCCCATTTAACAATATCTTTGCGGTAGAGTTCAGCAATCACTCTATTAACGTCATTTAAGGTTTTAATATCATCTGAAATATCAAATCCGTACCATTTTTTAATTTTATACGCATTAAGAAGCACATACAACTCTTCGCTTGTTAAATAAAACCTTTCATTAGCAATGCAATCCATCTAAAAACTCCTTAATAGCCGCTTTATATGATCTTGATAAAGGTACATCTATTCCGCGTTCAAGATAAATAATATTTTCCGACAGCTTTACTCTAACCAAATGATCTGAATTAAAAGCAAAGCTGCGGTGACATCTTATAAACTGCTTCGGCAACTTATTTAAAAACTCCTCAAGAGTTCCATACTGCCAATACTCTTTATCCTGCAATCTGATATAAACTTTCTTTTCTCTGATTTCTATGTAAAAAATTCTTGAAAGGGGAATTGCGTGTTTTCCCTGCCTGTTTTCAAGAATTAATACTTGATCATCAGACTGTTGTTTATGATAAAATTCAGCAATAAAATCATTTATAACATTTTTTGCATTGACATCATTAAACGGCCGCAGTAATAAAGACCCTGCTTTTATTCGGGGATTTAAATACTCCATAGGAGAAATCGATGATTCCGCAATTAGCAGTATATCGGCATCTTCTTGAGTTTCCCGCGTTTTTTGAGCCAACTGAATATCCTGAGTATCCTTAATTTCAAGTAAAGCCATATCTATATTTTTTTCATTTGATAAAAATTTGATTGCTTCTGAATTTTTACTGTATTCTGATAACTCAAGCGAGTCATCCGATTTATGCGCAACAGCATCTTTTAAACACTCAATCAGTTTTTTTCGCTCATTTGCACTTTCATCAAATACAAATAATTCCGACAAAGTTTCTACCTCCGTGCTAATGGAACTATAACTTTCTTTGTATCCTTTTCATCAACAGCATCAGGTAAAAGTCCGACTCCGGCTTTTTCTGCTTTGTTTTGCTCGGCAAAGGACATATAGTCAAATGTCATAATCTGATTGTTTGTTACTTTACCGCCAAAATGAATACCTTTCTTATAAGAAATAAACGATTCATATACTTTATATCCGAGCAAAGCTGAACGGTTTGCTAAATCCAACTCGCCTATAAAATATATATTATGTAAACTTCCTTTTTCGGTAATGTTCTCCACAAAGCCTTTCATATCGTACTTTGAATTATAAACAAGGGGAATAAACCAGCTTAAATCCGAAACAAATATAAAGTATGGCTTTTCTTTAGCCATTGTTTTAAATATTTCCTCTTCTTCAAGTCCGTCTTTCATAAGATTGTTTTTCAAAGCATTTCTCTCTCTAAATACCGGCAACAATTCTCCGAAAAACTTAAATATACCGTCTTCATCGCTAATATAGCATATATCGCTTTCATCCTCATAAATATTTAAGCCTTTATCAGGACCGTCGATAATATAAACATTACAATCTTTTTGCATAACTGACTGCACAAAAACTCTCATGAAATTCGTTTTACCGGTTCTTGCGGCACCGCAAACTAAATAGCAATAAATCTCATTCAGCGGGATTGAGTATATTTCTGCATTTTCAGCATTATAACCAACAGGTACAGCGCTTTCAGATTTTTGAAGTTTTTCAAAGGTATCAAGTTTAGAGAATTCAGACCATACCGGCTTCTTAGGAATTTCCGGGACTTTTCTTGCGCATTTTCCTGTCCAAGCAGACTTCATTTCTGCGCAAACGCTGCGGATCTTCTCCATTCGCTGATAATCATTTTCAGCCTCTAAAGCAAGAGCTGTCTGGTATTCAAGTATTCTATCTCCGTAATGTGTAAGGCCTCTGCCCTTTACACCGCTTTCCGGCATAACTTCAATCTGCATAGTATGAAGATAATCGGCATAAGCAAATTTATCCTGCATAGCTAAACACAGCGTTGTATTAAGATTTTCGCCGACTCTAGTAGTAATATCGGTTAAACCATAACCGGCACCTGAAATAACAAGAAAAATACCATGACTGATACCCTCTTTAGACAGACGTATCATCTGTTCTTCATATATTTCGCCGGTTTTTTCTTTAAAAGCGGCATAGTTGTCAATAAAAATTACTATGGACGGCAAAGTCATACCGTTTACCTGCACATATTGCTTGTAATTACCTCCTCTGAAAAGCTCTTTTCTTTCTTTTAAGATAGTGCTCATCATATTGAAGAATTTAGCAATTTTGTCCAGATCATTTTCATACATTACGCCGCCAAAATGAGGAGCTTCCTCAAATGCACCCATCATTTTACTGCTGAAATCCAACGCATAAATATTAACTGCATCAGGTGAAAACTTTTGAATCAAAGCATAAGCCATTGTTTGCATCATTGTACTCTTACCGCAAACAATGCTACCCAAAACAGCTATGTGGCCATTTGAGGCAAAATCAACATAAAACGGCATCTGATTCTGGTTTTCAGGATCATCCATTTTACCTAATACGATGCTTAAATTCCATTCGCCCTTTTGTTGTTTCCATTTTCCGCCAGTAAATCTATTTTTAGAATAATCTTCAAATTCATCAAGATAAATATGGTCGGGTAATAAAGGCAACCATAATTGCTGTTTATGATTATATCCACATTCTTTAGCAATTTTTGCGAGATACTCTTTTACCGCACTTAACTGAGTTTTCTCTTTTGCCTGAGGCAATTTTATTCCGAGATTTGCAGCTTCGGCAATAATTTTAGGAGCTAAATTGCCGTTGTCGTTTTCATCATAAACCTTATCATACAGTTTTATAAAATCTTCAAGTCTTGCTGTATTGTACTTGCTTTCCTGATAGTCGACGCCTGCATTTTCAAGATAATAGTATAATTTTTCTACAAGCGTTTTCATATTGTTTTGAGAATCAATACAGTCAGAAGGATTTATTCCGATTTCATCAGCTGATTTTTCCAAATTCTCAATGAGCTTTTCGATCCATAAATGCTCAGCGTGTTTCTTCTGAGATTGCTTTACGGAATTTCCGGTCATTTCAACCTTGCCGACTGTGTTTAATAATTTAGCAATCTCTGTTTCTCCAAGCATAAGGTTTTCATCATAAACCGCACCGCTGAATCCGGATTGAAACAGTTCATAAACCTCATCATTGCCTACCTGAAGATAGCCGCGGCCCGCTTGTGTAATGTATGCCGCATCGGGCTTATGAAGCATGTCTTTACTGTCTTGCTGATCCTGCACTCTAAGACAGAGCCTAAACTTGGAGTTACTCCAAATATTATCATCAACCGTACCGCTTGGCTTTTGTGTTGCTAATATCAAATGAACACCAAGACTTCGGCCTACCTGCGCTACGCTGATAAGCTCACGCATAAAATCAGGTTCTTCTCTTTTCAATTCCGCAAACTCATCTATAATAATAAACAAATGCGGAATAGGAATTGAAGTTTCGCCGTTTTTATATAATTTGGTATACGCATTAATATTATTAACGCCGTTTTCGGTAAATACTCTTTGTCTGCGACGGTTTTCACTTTTAATTGAAATCATCGCTCTTTTAACCTGGTTACCGGACAAGTTGGAAATCTGCCCAACCATGTGTGGCAGACCTTCAAAAAGGTTCGCCATACCGCCGCCTTTATAGTCAATAATAAAGAAGCCAATGTCATCAGGGCTATAATTTACCGCCAAAGACAGCATATATGTTTGCAGCGTTTCACTTTTACCAGAACCTGTAGTACCGGCAACAAGTCCATGAGGTCCATGATACTTCTCATGAACATCAAGATAACAAGGAGCGCCGCCGGCTTTTTGACCGAGCATACCTCTTATATTCTCATAAATTCTGCACTTTGCCCACAATTCTTTTACCGGCAATTCCTCTAATTTATTAATTTTAAGCATTTCAAAAAATGTAATAGAATTAGGGATTTCACCGCCTTCTTCCATTTCAAGAACCTGCAAAGAAGATAAATGTCTTGCAAAAGCCTCAAAGTCATGGTCATTAATACTATCAAACTCAATTTTTTGCCTTTTGCTTTGGTCATCATCCACGCCGTACATTCCTTGAAAATCAGAAGTATTTTCAATAATAAAATTACAATTATTAGGCAATTCTTCATAACGATCTGTTAACAAAACAGTTGTTAAGCCGCAAGCAGGATTGTTTTCAAAAACGTATTTTGAAAACAATTCGCCCTCTAACATTGAAATATCGGATATAAAAATTACATAGTACGGTTTTGGTAATTTTTTCTCATTAGCGTCGGATTTCTCTTCTATTCTTGTGCGGAATACATTGGTTAATTCATAAAACACATCACTTGCCTCTTCTTTTGAAGTAGCAACAAATCGTGTTTTCTTATCCTCTGACCAAACATGGGGTAACCATTTTGCAAACTCCCAGCATCCCGCATCAGATGAAGAATCTTTATTATAAATGTAACCGAGTTTAATATCTGTATAACAATTGTTAGCAGCCAATTGAGCGCTTAAAACCTTTGCAACCTGTATTGCACCCTGTTTTTTATTTCCGCCGACTACACCGATAAGATTTTTATCAAGTAAATCTATCAAAATAGGAACGTTAAAAAGTGTTTTATAATTATCTTTTATAAATTCCGGTTTTTCTGCAAGTTCATCTTTATATAATGTAAACTTCTTTTTAGGTACTTCCATTTTCAACGGGAAAGGAGTTTCGCCCAAGCCAATTCTGTGATGCAAAAAGTCATCATGAGTTCTGTTTCTGTTCCAAAGTATTCCTTTGCTTTCATCATATTCAAGACATTTTGACGCAGACGGATAAGTATCGTGTAGCTTTTTCTCTGATTGCTGATATTTATCTTTGATTTCCTGCGTTTTTTCAACCAAATACTCTTTATAAGTATTAAGACGATATTCTTCCTGTTCTTTTTCTTCTTTTTTCTGGTATCTGATATTTACAAGTGCCCAAATTACACCGATTAACGAAGATGAAACCGCCATAATAAGTCCTGAATACATATACAATGAGCTTCCGCTTCCGGATTTAGTTGCAGAATAAACCATAAGCATACAGCCTAAAACCATCGGCAATGCCATTGTCAACGAAGGACCTATTGTCATAATAAGAGGTTGTTGCTTTGCTTTGTTAAGCGGTGGCGGTGCTTCTATTTCAATAACTTCTTCTTCTATTTTTTCATAATTTCGCGGTGCTCTGTGATATAAAGTTTTACCCATCGAAACTTTATTTTCTTCCGCTACATTTCCTGTTTTTTCTTCATGGTGATATTGCTTTAAATTTTTTCCTATAGATAAAGGATTATTAGAAGTATCAACTGCAAGAATACTGTCAAGAAAAACCATATGAAGTCCGACAATATTAATATAGTCGCCAAAATTTAACTCAATCTCATTATCAACTCGGGCTGAATTAACATAAATAGCGTTCGGACTGCTGTTTTGAATTTTAAATCCTGTTCCTGTTTTAATTATCTTTGCATGCTCTTTTGAAACCATACCGAGATAATTATAAACTATATCATTACCTTCGCCTTTACCGATAGTTATTTCACTAAGATTTTTAATATCGAACTTTTTAAAAGAGGTGAAACTATTTTCGATGTTTTTAACAATAATAGATATTTCCTCTTCCTGATCGGTTTTGATTTTCAATAAGTCGCTGTCAACCAAAGGCTGACCGGTATATTCGTTTCCGCCTTTTTTGATATGATAGTTTTTACCCGACTTAATTTTCCACTGATTTTCAAGAACTTCCATATCAATTTGAAAATCTTTATTCAAATGGAAATAATCGCTGTTCAAATTTATTGAATAGTCGGAGTTATTAAGTGATGGCAATAAATACTCTTTAAATGCTTCTTTTGAATATACAGATAAAACTAAACTCATTCTATTCCCCCCTGGAAATTACATCATTAATTAAAGCTTTATTTAATTCATTTTGTTGCTTTATTCTCAAATTATCTTCTTCCACTTGCTTAAAAACCTTGCGTTTTTTACTTTGCTTATAAATAAAGAAGATTAAAACAACCGAAATAATAACTAAATAAATAATTATTGCAACATCGGAAATGAATAATTTTAATATTTCAATTGCACTCATAAATAACTCCCTCACTAATCAAGCCAAATGACATCATCGTCTTTATTATCATCTACATAAAAATAATCTTCTTCTTCATATTTTTGCTCAGCAGTAGTTTTGGGTACATATTCAGTGGTTTCAGGTATGTATGTAGGAGTTTCTTCACGATAATACCGCTTGGTTGTACTTTGCGTTTTTTTCGCTGTTGTGGTTGTTTTTTTGGTCTCTTTTGGTTTTTTACCCTTACTTACAGTTAAAACTACTATAGAATCTTCAGCTAATTTTTCACCGCTTGAAATACTTTGAGAAATAACCATATCCACATCAGCTTTATCATAAATCTTTTCAACCTTATAGTTTATGCTTAATTCTTTCAGCTTTTTCATTGCCTCAGTTAAAGATATATTTCTTAAATCAGGCATATTGGGAAAGTTTTTTCCAAGACTCAAAACAACTCCTATTTCTGTTCCTTTGTCAACAATATCGCCTTGATTTATTGCTTGAGAAATAATATACCCTTCCTTAACAGTATCTGAATAAACCTTTTTATTAACTTTTAACTTTAAATCATTGTTCTCCAACAATTCTGAAGCAGCAATTTCAGAAATATTAATTATTCTGGGCACAACTCTTTCAGCAGCTTTATTGCTGATTATACTGATTGTTACAATACCTACAATAATAATTACTGCCAAAACACTGCTTGCAATAATAAACTTTTTCTTTTTATCTATTACATTGCCGCTCTGTTTTTTTGATTCATTATTAAGTTTTGCTTCTTTACGAGCCTGTTTTTCAAGTCTTTTCGCTTCTCGTCTTACTCGTTCTTCTTCTTGAATTTTTGCTCGACGCTCTGCTTCTAATCTTTCCTGCTCTTTACGGCGGGCTTTTTCTTCAGCCTCTCGCCTTGCACGTTCTTCGGCCTGAATTTTTGCCTGACGCTCTGCTTCTAATCTTTCCTGCTCTTTGCGGCGGGCTTTTTCTTCAGCATCTCGTCTTGCGCGTTCTTCTTCCCGCAATTTTGCCTGACGTTCGGCCTCTATTCTTTCTTGTTCTTCACGACGGGCTTTTTCTTCAGCCTCTCGTCTTGCTCGTTCTTCGGCCTGAATTTTTGCCTGACGCTCTGCTTCCTTCCTAGCCTTTTCCTCATCGCTACCAAACAAATATACTGTGCCTTCATTTTTTTCAGGCTTTTTAGATTCTGATTCAATTTGATTGTTTTTAGAAATTTCGCTGCTTTCAAATAAGTATTCAGTTTTTTCTTTTTTAAAATCTTTTTCCAAATGAATTGAGCCTTGCACCGAATTGGACAAGGAGTTTTCAGAGATACTTGAAGGAACAATAGAGCTTTCCGATCCTGAAGATAACACCTCTTCAAGCTCTTTTCTCATTTCAGTGGCGCTACTGTATCTGTCAGCCGGATTGTATGCACATGCTTTTAATACAATTTCAGTTAATCTGCCTTCGGCATTGCATGGCTTTGGCATTTTTTCACCGCTCATACGCAGTATATTAGACTGCTCCTTATCTGAAAACTTGATTGGGTTTGGATACGGAGGCAAAAACGGCGTTCTGTTATTATTTAAAAACCTATAAAGTACAATACCTAACGAATAAATATCAACAGTTGCGTCATAAGGATGACCTTGATAAACCTCCGGCGCCATATAGGAATAAGTACCTTTTTTTGACATTCCAGACGTTGATTTTTCAAGTTGTCTTGCAATACCAAAATCGCCGAGTTTATAAATTCCCAAATTTGAAACAAAAATATTTTCAGGCTTTATATCTCTATGAATAATATTATATTTTTGACAAACCTCCAAAGCCTTGCAAATATCTATACCAAGCTGGATAACATCCTTAACAGAAAAAGAATTTTGTTTTATATATGTAAACAGAGGAGTAAGCAATTCCATCCTAATAAAAATTTCCCAACCAAAGGAATTTTCTAACGGAACTACCGCATGATCCTCATAACTTACAATATTAGAGATGCCTTTAAGCTTTGACATCAGAGTAAATTCATCAACGATTTCATAAACCATGCTTTCAAAATATGCTGTTATGCTTTCGTCAGACATTCCCTCATTTTTTACCGTCTCTACTTCTGAAGCGTTTTGAGGAATTTTTATTACCTTTAAAGCAGATTCGTATCTTTGACCAAACTCTTCACGAACAATTTTAAATACCTTTCCGAATGAGCCTTCGCCAATCTCTTTTTCAACTTTCCAGCCTTTCCAAATTTTTTCAACTTCCATGTTTTACCCCTCTAAAAACAAACCAATGATACGGTAATATTGTCTTTTCCGCCTTTTTTTAAAGCATTTTCAATTAAAAAGAATACTTTTTGTTTATCACTGATATAAGCACAAAGAATTTCTTCAATAATATCATCATTTAACATATTAGTGAGACCGTCGCTGCAAAGCAAAAAAATATCATTCTCACAAACAGGAATCTTCTCGGTAACAGCAGGTTCTAATACAAATTCCTCTTCATCAATTCCTAAATGTTGAGTTAAAACATTATGAAATGCCGAGGTCGACGCATTTAAACTCTTGCCAAGATTCATTTGCATTTGCCGAAAAATGCTTTCTTCTGTATGATCGGTTGAAACCTGCTGTAAAGCTCCGTTTCTGAAAAGATACGCTTTACTGTCGCCTACATTTAAAATGCGAACATAATTATTTTCATATAAAAGCAGAACAACTGTACTGCCCATTTTTACATTCATTTCATTTGCAGCAGCACAAACTCTTTTATTCATTTTTCTTGTTGCCGTTTCACAGTCAAAAGGCAATTTATTCTTTTCAATTTCATGCAAATAATCATCCAGAGCTTCTGCCGCAAAATAAGAAGCTTTTTCCCCGCAGCATGCTCCGCCCATACCATCAAAAACTGCGATTACACTGCGGTCTTGTTCGTTAAAACTATAATCATAAGAAAAATTATCTATTGATACATCTTTACGAAAAAAGCCTGCGCAAAAGAAATTATCCTCATTATTTGTTCTGTTTTTCCCTACATTAGATTCGCAAAACACATTGTATTGTTTCATAAATCAACTACCAATTTTATTTAGAATTTAACGGTTTTTGTTACATAATCGCTGTAATACCGTGTGCCGGACACAATTTTATATGAACAAATCTCTATTGTATATTTTTTCCCTTTTGTTCCAACAAGGATAAAAAAGTTCTCACTTGGCTTACGGTAACGTGGGCGACCACCTGGTACTGAAACTTTGTATCCTGAAACAGAGGAATCTTTTTTCCAAGTTAAAATTTTCTTGTTTGAACTTTTTCTTTTTATACTTGTAATTACTGGTTTTTTTGGCTTTACAGTTATTACAATTTTCTTAGATGTGGAATTATAATAGGCAGTAGAAGCGGCCTTAATAGTAATAGTTGCCTTTCCGCAGCCTTTAATAGAAATTTTTCCGGTTGATGAAACTGTCGCAACTTTTTTATTACTGCTTGAATACGATAATTTTCCATTTCCGCTTGCTTTTGCTTTTAAGTAAAACGCAGGTTTTCCGAGAGTATATGTTGCTGATTTAACTCCGCTTATTGATTGTGTGTTTTTTGTAGATGCTGAATTCTTTTTCCATACTGCGTATAAGGTTGTTCCACTGTTTGCAGTATAGTTTGAACCGGCATAATATGTTGGATAGGTTGATGTTTTGCTTGTTGACCAACCCAAAAATGTATATCCCGATCTTGTTGGTATTTTGGTGCTTATTGTTAAAACCTGATCGTAATACTTTGTCTGTGAACCGGGTCCACCGCTTCCGCCGTTTGCATTATAATATATATTATAAACATCATTGTTTCCCCATACAGCGTAAAGTGTTATGTCACTGTTCAAGTTATAACTGCCACCGGCATAATAAGCAACTGCATCATCCGAACTGCTTGTTGACCAGCCGAGAAAGTTATGCCGCGACTTAACCGGTATATTACTACTTATTTTTAAAGTTTCGCCATAATACTTTATCTGAGTTGCAGGCGCACCGCTTCCACCGTTTGCATTATATCGAACATAATACTTAGTTTTTTCCCATACTGCATACAACGTTGCTGAGCTGTTTGCAACATAATTTCCGCCTGCGTAATATGTTGGTTTGGTTGATGTTTTGTTTGTTGACCAGCCTAAAAATGTATACCCTGTTCTTGTCGGCTTTTTCTCGGTTAACACCAAAGTTTGATTATAATACTTTATCTGAGTTGCAGGCGCACCGCTTCCGCCGTTTGCATCATACCTAACAATATAACTGCTATCGGCGTGAGAGTTTACACCAAGTGAAAACAGCATCATAAATGAGCACAGGATGCAAATAGAAATTCTAAGCATTTTAATTATTTTTTCATTAAACAAAACATTTTTCATAATAAACACATCCTTATATTTAGTATTATTGTTATAATTTTTAAAGCAATTTTTTAATGGCACATTGTAAAATGAAGTTGAAACAATAAAATAAAAGTGTCCACAGTGACGATTCTGTAGTAGAATTGAGTTTGCGGAACCAATTCGAAAGGATCATCACTATGGACAATCCAAATTGTAACACAGAACACAAGAAA
>JAXJVH010000021.1:0-8580 GCA_036308645.1 Acutalibacteraceae bacterium
ATTTTTATTCTTTCTCTCCCTCCGTCACGGCAAAGCCGTGCCACCTCCCTCGTAAGAGGGAGGCGATCAGTGTTGAAACCCCAACATTGGGAATAGAACCTAATGATTTAAAGGTGAAAAAAATGTTAAATAACTCGCAGCAAAGGGTATTTGAATTTTTGAAAAAGAGGATAAATGATTCCATACCGCCGACTGTTCGTGAAATCTGTGAGGAAACCGGGTTAAAATCCACCTCGACGGTTCACGCAATTTTAAAGAAATTAGAGGAAATGGGACTTATTGAGCGTGACCCTAACAACTCGCGTTCAATACGCATTGCGGGGGTTGAGCCTGCTTTGCAAGTGCCTGTTTTGGGGCAGGTTCAGGCAGGTATGCCGACCTTGGCGGTTGAAGATATTGAGTGTTACATACCCTTTACTCCTGTTTCACGTGCCTCCGACAAGGAATATTTTGCCTTGCGTGTAAGGGGCGACAGTATGATAAACGCCGCTATTTTAGAGGACGATATTGTTGTTTGCGAGAAAACACCCGTAGCGTACGAGGGCGAAATTGTCGTTGCGCTTATTGACGGCGACGAGGCGACCGTAAAAAGATTTTACCGTGAGGGTTGCGGTTTTCGTTTCCAGCCTGAAAACGATAATTACAACCCGATTTACACCAACGACGCACAAATTTTAGGCAAAGTAATAGCGGTTATAAGAAGTTATGATTAAGGAATTTTAGACGATTTCGTAATTTATTGTATTATCAATAATCTTATCTGCAATTGTAGGGGCGACCCTGTGTGGTCGCCCGTTTTATAGGTAATAGATTGCTACCGTAAGCCCAATAAACTATAAATTATATCAAAACTATAAATGATGGTGTATGCCCGTCGAGGCTCTCGACTATCCCTCATCCGTCACTTCGTGACACCTTCCCCCGAGGGAAGGCTTTTGTTTACCAATAATTTTTTGATTTTGTAGGGGCGACCCTGTGTGGTCGCCCGGTTTATAGGTAATAGGTTGCTATTGTAAGCCCAATAAACTTTAAAATTATATAAAATCATCTAATGATGGTGTTCGCCTGTCGAGGCTCTCGACTCGAGGCTCTCGACTCGAGGCTACCGACTACCGACTGAATTCTTTTAAATATTTAATGAAAACATCGGAAAAAAGTTCGGCGGAATATTTGGCTTCCGAGAGCAAATTTGCCTGTGAGCCGACCTCAAGCAAAAACGAGTTTTCGCACAAATCCTGATTATATTTTTTCTCGGCGAAGAATAGCGGACGGGCAAGATTGGGATAGGTTCTTTCTAATTTCTGCTGTAATCCTATGGAAAACCGCAGGTTTTTTTGCCAATTCGGATACCCTGTAATCGGACCTGACTGACAGCCGGAGATAATCATTATCTGACCGGCGGTTTTGTTCTTTATATTAACTATCGGTCGGATTTTATCGCCGTCCTCCTCGTTAATCGCATCTCGGTGAACGTCTATTACCACTTTAATAGACGGATATTTTTTAAGATACTCTTTTATAGTTTCACGCGAACGGTCGTAAGAGCCTGTATAAGATTGTTTGTCATGCAGAGTTTCGGATTGAACGGTTTTAATTCCCGCATTATTCAGTTTTTTTGCTATAACTTTACCCACCGCAACCATATTATTTTCGGTGTTGTTATCCCGCTCACCCCAACTTTTCGGATAATAATCTACTAATTTTTCGAAAAAACTTTCGGTTGCATGAGTATGAACAATAAGCACCAAAGGATTGCTTGAGTTTAACTTAATCTTTAAATTCGGCTTGTTTGAAAGCGCCTCTTTTATGCTGATTGTTTTTTGCGTTTTGTTGTTCACATACACATCGCCGTAAGAAGCGGTTGCGCCCGATTTATCAATGGTTTGCGATAACACTCTGCCGCCTTTTTCTTCGCCGCTTACCGTTAAAGTCTTGTTTTCGTCGCTTGTATTTGATTGTGAAGACTCTGTGTTTTCGGCTGACGAAGTGCTTTCGCCTGTTGCGGTTTCTTCTGTTTCTTCTTCTTTTTCGGTCGATTTTGTATTATCTGCCGATTCTTTTAGAGTTGTTTGTTGATATCGTCCTTTCGGCAATATCAAAGCCGCCGAAACTGCGGCAAAATTTTCGGCAAAAACGCCTACGGGGCGTGCAAAAAACGAGTTGTTTGCAAAGATTGTTACGGATACCAACAAAACCGCAACGGTTAACAGATATTTTTTTATTCGCCTTTTAAGATTACGATTCATTCGGCACACCCCGTTTCCATCTTAATTATATGTATCAAAACGCAAATTTTATGATTTTATTCGGAGGTTTACGGTTTATGTCTTCACAACAAAGAGAAATTTTTTCGCTTTTTAAAAAACGTGATGAAAACGCAAACAAAGGCGATTTCGGCAGAGCGTTGCTTATATGCGGTTCTTACACGATGGCAGGCGCCGCGGTAATAACCGCAAAAGCGGTTATTAAAAGCGGTATCGGAATTTGCGATATTGCCTGCGAGGACCGAGTTTATCCAATTGTTTCGCCGCAAGTTCCCGAGGCGGTTTGCACCCCTATCAGCAAAAATTTTGACGAAAACGACAAGATAAATTTGAAAAAATCTTTAAGGCAAGCAGATGTTGTAGTAATCGGTTGCGGAATGGGAAATACTGATTATACGGACAAAATTTTAAGATTTGTTATAGAGCAAGCAAAAGTTCCTTTGATAATCGACGCCGACGCTTTGAACGTATTATCGCAGGATATGACTATTCTTGAAAATAAAAAATGTGAGATTATAATTACTCCGCACCCCGGTGAAATGAGCCGATTAACAGGAAAAAGCATTGCAGAAATTAATGCCGAACGCATAAAATTTGCAACGGAATTTTCAAAAAAATACGATGTTGTTACGCTGCTTAAAGGCAAAGGCACGGTAATATCCGACCGCTTTGGCGAATATGTTATTAATGAAAGCGGAAGCGTTTCAATGGCGACCGGCGGCAGCGGAGATATGCTTTGCGGAATTATTGCGGCGTTTTTGGGCGAAGGTTTTTCATGCTTTGACGCGGCGCGTGCAGGCGCATACATTCACGGGCTTTGCGGTGAAATTTCTGCCGAAAAAAATTCGGTAAGAAGCACGAGCGCTTCCGATATGCTTAAAATTTTGCCCCAAATTTACAGACAAATCGAAAAAGGTGATTAGCATTAAACGAGTGTTTTGTTGTGTTTTATTACTTATGTTAACTTTGACAGGATGTGAAAAAACAACGCAGATAAAACCGCAGACATACTCTTCATCGGCTTTTACGCTTTCTTATAACGAAATGCAAAGTAAGGGCAGAATTTTAATCGACGAAAACAAAAAAATATCTGTTTCGGTCGAAAGTCCGCAGTCTTTAAAAGGCTTTTTCGCCGAAACCGACGGGCAAAATTTTACTGTTAATTATAACGGAATTACGGCTTCTTATACTGCAAAGGATTTGCCCGACGGCGTTTTTTTCAAACTTGCTTTTTATGCGCTTAAAAAAATTAACAATACCGAAAATATCCGGTTTGAAAAAACAGAAAACGGCTATATCGGTGTTGATAAAACCGAACTCGGCGAAGTTAAAATCGAATTAGACGAAGATAATTTTATAAAATCAATAAGAATCCCTAACCAAGGATTTTATCTTGAATTAACGAAAAATATTTGATAATTTTTGATGATATGGGAAACGGGCGACCGCAAGGGTCGCCCCTACGAAAAGATTAATGTAAAATTTGTAGGGCGGTTTGCGAGCATTCCGCCGTTAAAATCAAACACAAAACCTTATATTCACCGTGTAGTGGAACGCATTGCGTTCCCGCTTTTATTGCAAAAGAAACTGTAAACAGTGATAAGAGGGTGTAGCATCATAAAAAATCCGAGATTCACATTTATTGAGAATCTCGGATTTTTGTCGATTTTTTACAGTTATTTAAAAATGTAATTTTTACATATTTTCTACAATTTTCTTTGTATCTTCTGCGATTACCATTTCCTCATCGGTCAAAAGAACATAAGCCTTAACCTTTGAGTCGGGTGTTGAGATTTCGCCCTCATTACCAAAACGAGCGTCTAAATTCTTCTGTTTATCAAGTTTAAGTCCTACATAAGAAAGACCCTCGCAGACAAACTCACGAATATCAGCGTCGTTTTCACCGAGTCCGCCTGTGAATGCGATTGCGTCTACACCGCCGAGCGCCGCAATATATGAACCTACAACTTTAAGGATTTGATATTTAAGAATTTTTCTTGCCAAAATTGCTCTTTCGTTGCCTGCCTCTGCGGCCGCAACTACGTCGCGGTTATCGCTTGAAACACCCGAAATACCGAGAAGTCCCGATTCTTTATTCATAATCGTATCCATCTGTTTCGGGGTAAGTCCCTCTTTATCCATAATGTAAGTGATAGCGCTTGGGTCTACCGCACCGCAACGAGTACCCATCATAAAACCGTCAAGCGGAGTAAGTCCCATTGATGTATCAATACATTTTCCGTCTTTAACAGCGGTAATTGACGAGCCGTTGCCTAAATGGCAGGTGATAACCTTTGACGGAGTGCCGACGCCGAACTCATTGATAACTCTGCCCGAAATATAGCGGTGAGAAGTACCGTGAGCTCCGTAACGACGGATTTTATAATCTTTGTAATATTTATAAGGAAGCGGGAACATATAAGCCTCTTCGGGCATGGTTGAATGGAAAGAAGTATCAAAAACAGCAACCTGCGGAACTTCTTTGCCCAAAACTTCGATACACGCTTTGATACCCTGAACATGAGCAGGATTATGAAGCGGCGCTAACTTACCGTAATCGGCAATTCTTGCAAGAACATCATCATCAACAAGGCAGGATTCTTTGAAATATGCGCCGCCCTGCACGATTCTGTGACCGACTGCGGAAATATCCGAAAGATGTTCGATAACCTTGGTTTCGCCTGTTGTCATCCACTCGATAACTTTGTTAAAAGCGGTTGTGTGGTCGGGCATATTAAAGTCAGCCTCAAATTTGCTGCCGTCCGGTTTTTGCAGTTTTATATGACCGTCAATTCCGATTCTGTCGCAAAGACCTTTTACAATTACGCTTTTATCGTCCATATCAATAAGTTGATATTTAAGCGACGAACTACCTGCGTTTACAATAAAAATTTTCATTTATGTTTCAAATCCTTTCGATTTTATTATTCTTCTGTTTTCGGCGCAGTTTCATCCGCCAGCGGCTCTACTGCGACTTCTTCAGATGCTTTTTCAGATACTTCTTCCGGTTCTTCTTCCTCTTTTTCGGTAACCGACATTGTAATAATTCGCTCGCCGTCTTTAACTTTCATTACTCGAACGCCTTTTGACGGACGTGCAAATTTTGAAATTGTATCGGCGGCAATTCTGATGATTATGCCGTCTGACGAAATAAGAATTACATCTTTATCATTATCAACCATAGCAATTTGAGCAACGTCGCCGAATTTTGCAACACGGTAGTTTGTAAGTCCTTTACCGCCTCTTGACTGAACACGGTAATCATCAACGCTCGACTGTCTGCCGTAGCCTGTTTCGGTAACGGTAAGCAACTGTTTGCCCTCTTCGACAACCGCCATTCCGACAACCTCGTCGTCTTCACGCAGGGTAATAGCCTTAACGCCTCTTGCGGTACGTCCGAGCGGTCGGGCGTCATTCTCGTTAAAGCGAATTGCCATACCTTTTTTAGTTGCAACGATAAGGTCGTCGTCGCCGCTTGTGATATAAGCAAAACGCAATTCATCGCCCTCATCAAGAGTTACCGCATTTACACCGCCCTTACGGTTGGTCTTATAAACCGAGAACTGCGAACGCTTAACAACGCCGTTTTTAGTTCCCATAACGATATATTTATCGTCCTCAAACTCGCTCATTTTAAGCATTACGGTTACACGTTCGCCTGATTCAAGCGGTAAAAGGTTTACAATATTAAGACCTTTTGAAGTACGGCTTCCCTCCGGGATAACATAAGCCTTATTATGATAAACTCTGCCCTGATTTGTAAAGTAAAGCACATGGTCGTGAGTTGAACAGATAAACATATGCTCGGCGTAGTCTTCATCACGGGTGGTCATACCTTTAAGTCCCTTACCGCCACGGTTTTGCGCATGGTAAGTGTCAACAGGCAGACGTTTAACATATCCCATTTTGGTAAGTGTAAGCACGCAATCCTCTTCGGGAATAAGGTCCTCAATATCAACCTCGCCCTCAACGTTTGTAATCTCGGTACGGCGGTCGTCGGCATACTTATCACGAATTTTAAGCGCCTCGTCCTTAACAATTTCAAGAATTCTTCTTTCGCTTGAAAGAATATCTTTATAATCCTCAATTTTTGCGTGTAAAGCCTCTAACTCGCTCTCGATTTTTTCTCTTTCCAAGCCTGTGAGTTGTGCCAAACGCATATCAACGATATGTTTTGCCTGAACTTCATCAATCGGGAAGCGCTCCATAAGGCTTTCTCTTGCTTCCTGAACGGTTTTTGAACCTCTTATAATCTTGATAACTTCGTCAATGTAATCAAGCGCTACTTTTAAGCCTTCCAAAATATGCGCTCTGTCCTGCGCTTTTTTAAGTTCAAAACGTGTTCTGCGCTCGATAACGCTTTCCTGATATTTTACATAATGCGAAAGCACATCTTTAAGCGAAAGCGTTTTCGGAACGCCGTCTACAAGCGCAAGCATTATTACGCCGAAAGTTGTCTGCAACTGCGTATAACTGTAAAGTTTATTAAGAACAACCTGCGGATTAACGTCTTTTTTAAGTTCGACAACTATTTTCATACCTGTACGGCTTGAATAGTCGGCTACATCGTCGATACCCTCGATTCTTTTTGAATCGGCAAGTTCAACGATAGATTTAACAAGATTTTTCTTGTTGACCTGATAAGGAATTTCGGTAATGATAATTCTGAATTTATTACTGCGTTCTTCCTCAATTTCGGCTCTGCCTCGAACGCAGATTTTACCTCTGCCCGTTGAGTAAGCGGCACGAATTCCGCTTCTGCCCATAATAATACCGCCGGTCGGGAAATCAGGGCCGGGAAGATAATTGCACATTTCGTCAATAGTCATATCGGGATTGTCTATGTAGGCTACCATACAATCGACAACCTCGGCTAAATTATGAGGCGGAATGTTGGTAGTCATACCAACCGCAATACCCATTGAGCCGTTTACCAGCAAATACGGGATACGTGACGGCAAGGTCTGCGGCTCTTTTAAACGGTCGTCGTAGTTCGGAGAGAAATCAACGGTATCTTTGTCAATATCGGTAAGCATTTCAACCGCCATTTTGCTCATTCGAGCCTCGGTATAACGGTATGCGGCGGCAGGGTGGCCGTCAACAGAACCGAAGTTACCGTGACCGTCAATCATCTCATAACGCATTGAGAAATCCTGCGCCATTCTTACCAGCGCGTCGTAAACGGAGGCGTCGCCGTGAGGATGATAAGAACCGAGTACCGCACCGACAATATCCGCACATTTACGGTACGGATTATCAGGGGTTAAGTTTCTCTCATACATTGTATAAAGAATTCTTCTGTGTACCGGTTTTAAGCCGTCGCGAACATCGGGAAGCGCTCGAGATGTAATAACCGACATTGAATAGTCAAGAAAGGATTTTTGCATTTCATCGACTATTTCGACCGGTATAATTTTTTCGTCTAAACTCAAATTATTCACCTAATTCCTTGTTTTCTTGTGTTTCATTAGAAACTA
The DNA here is from genome assembly GCA_036308645.1 of Acutalibacteraceae bacterium. Classification (GTDB taxonomy): domain Bacteria; phylum Bacillota; class Clostridia; order Oscillospirales; family Acutalibacteraceae; genus RUG11462. The sequence continues at coordinate 7,742 of JAXJVH010000021.1, forward strand.
TATCAGAAAAGTAGTTCAATACTTTTTCAAAACTTTGTTTATTTTCTACTGTAATGCAACGTTTCGGAACAGCCATAAGTCTGCCGTCGTCAAGATTTATGATTATATGGTTTTCGCTTTCAAGCACTTTTGAAACATCTTGTTTTATTATGTTCCAGTCGGCGTCATACGCTTCTACCACAACGTTTATATAATCGTCATAAGCCGTAAGCACGGTTAACTCGCCTGTTGTAGAACTTTTTAACGTATTTTCCTCGTTTTTCTTATAACCGAAATACGCAAAAGTGTTTGCAAACAAAAGCGCTATTATTAATGAGTATGTTACAGGCTCGCTCGGTACAAAGGTTAGCACAATAAGCAGTACCGAGATTGCCGCAATAAGTATCATTTTGTTTTTATAAGGTTTTAACACCCCTGCGGTAAACAGTATTTCCTTTACCTCGTCAGGCGATAAAACATAAGATAGTTTGTTCATTTTTTACATTGCTCCCATTAAGTACTAATGTTTAAGTATGCGTTCTCTCCCTCACAAGCATTGTTTTAAATTTGTAGGGTCAATAGTTTTTTTCAAAAAAAGTATACTTCAAGCGGTACGCCGAGGTCGTCGTACCCTACGGTATCAAATAAAATTAACAGAATTTTATCCACATTGTAGGGCGGTTTGCCTACAAACCGCCGTTTGTCAAATTACCGATAATCTTCTTTGCAACTGCCTCCCTTGTTAAGGGGAGGGGGACGGCTTTTTATATCAAGATGATGTTGGAGTTTCAACACATATCGCCTCCCTCTGACGAGTGAGGTGGCACGGCTTTTGCCGTGTCGGAAGGAGAGAATAAAGA
>JAXJVH010000022.1:0-69868 GCA_036308645.1 Acutalibacteraceae bacterium
CCTCTGACGAGGGAGCTGTCGAGCGAAGCGAGACTGAGGGAGAGAAAAGCCGAAGTATATATCTATCTTTATTCTTTCTCTCCCTCCGACACGGCAAAGCCGTGCCACCTCCCTCGTCAGAGGGAGGCTATAAGTGTTGAAACCCCAACATTGGGAATAGAACCAATGTTTTTTGAAAATGTTTTTTAAATTTAAGGAGAATTTTAAGATGAAGAAAAAATCTTATGTATGGAGCGCGGTAAAATGGATTGTTACGCTTGCCGTTTTGTTCTTTATGTTCTGGTTTGAACTTCCTGCGCTTAATATTCGCGACGAGGCTTTTTGGGCATTTTTAATTCAGGCGATTATCGTAATTGTTGTTATTAATTCCTTTAGCAGCGTATTAAAACTTTTAAGAAGATTTAAACCGAAAACAGGCGCTTATATAGACGGCGAACATGAAAAGTTTTCTTTCAAAGCCTTTGGCAAGCCTATTTTAACGGCGGTTGTTTCGATAGTTATAATTATAGCGCTGGGATTTATAATGAATATTATCGGCTCGCAGTTTTTCAACGCAAAAAGTTACAATGAACTTCTTACATTAAAAGACGGCGATTTTACAGTCGATGTTGCGGAATTGCAGATGAATCAAATCCCTGTTGTTGACCGTGACAGTGCTCAAACACTCGGCAAGCGTAAACTCGGCGAGATGGCGGACTTTGTTTCGCAGTTTGAAATTGCTGATAATTATACTCAAATCAACTATAAAGACCAGCCTTGCAGAGTTACACCGCTTATTTACGGCGATGTGATTAAATGGTTTAACAATCAGTCGCAGGGTATCCCTGCATACATTCTTGTAAATATGACAACGCAGGAAACTAAAACCGTAAGGCTTGAAAACGGTATGAAATATTCCGAAAGCGAGTATTTTATGCGCAATATTCACAGATATTTGCGTTTTAAATATCCAACCAAAATTTTTGACGATGTTTCATTTGAAATAGATGAAAACGGCACGCCTTATTGGGTAGCGTCAACCGTAACTTATAAAATCGGTTTTTGGTCGGGACGTGATATAAGCGGTGCGGTGCTTGTTAACGCAGTAACCGGCGAATCGCAGTATTATGACCTTGAAAAAATTCCGACTTGGGTTGATCAGGTTTATTCGGCTAATATGGTTATTGAGCAATTAGAGTATAACGGTATGTACCGTAGCGGTTTCTGGAATTCAATATTCGGTCAAAAAGGCGTTTTACAGCCGACCGAGGGGTACAATTACCTTGCTATTAATGATGATGTTTGGCTTTATACGGGTATGACCTCGGTAGTATCCGATGAGTCAAACGTAGGTTTTGTGCTTGTAAATCTGCGTACAAAAGAGGCAAAATACTACACGGTTCCGGGTGCAAAAGAGTATTCCGCAATGAGTTCTGCCGAGGGTGCTGTTCAGGAGAAAAAATATGAGGCTACTTTCCCGTTGCTATTAAATGTTTCCGACCGACCGACATATTTTATGTCACTTAAGGACGACGCAGGACTTGTTAAAATGTATGCTTTTGTAGATGTTCAGGCGTATCAGGTGCTAGGAACCGGCGCAAACGTTGACTTGGCAAGAGAGAATTATATAGCAAACTTAAAGCGTGAAAACATTAAGGTAAACGAGCAGGAAGAAATAGATAGCACTCAATCGGTTGAAGCGGAAATTTCGGATATAAGTTCGGCGGTTGTAAACGGTAATACGAAGTATTACATTAAACTGAAACTGCCTGCAACAAGTTCATTGTATATCGACGGCGCTTTGTCGCTTGATATATCATTATCGTCAGATTTGCCTTTTGCAAAGGTCGGCGATAAAGCGGAAATAACTTATACTTTTAACGAAAAAGACGAATTGGTAGTTAAGAACTTTAAATTAAAATGAGAGAGATTAAAGCAGTAATTTTTGATATGGACGGGGTAATAGTCGAGAGCGAATACCGAAATTACAAGGCAAAACTAAAGGTTTTAGAGCCTTACGGAGTTAGTTTTGATTACGGCTATTACTCGCAGTTTCCGGGTAATTCAAATATAGTTGTATGGCAAAAAATCATTGATGATTTTTCGCTTGAATGTACCGCAGAGGAAATGCACGAGGTCGATTTAGTAGCACGTGAAATGCTGATAAAACAAGAGGGACATATCGCTATTGACGGTGCGATTGAGTTAATTAAGCGTTTGTCAAAAAAATATGTTTTGGCGCTGGCTTCAGGTTCACCCGAGCATATTATTTATGATACGGTAAGATATTTTAAAATAGAGAATTATTTTAAGTTCATTATTTCCGGCGAAACAATTGAAAATTGCAAACCTGCGCCCGATATTTTCCTGATAACCGCCGAAAATATCGGGGTAAAGCCTGAAAATTGCGCGGTTATCGAGGATTCGCACAACGGCGTTCTTGCCGCAAAAAAGGCGGGAATGTATTGCGTCGGATATGAAAACCCTAATTCGGGAAAGCAGGATTTATCGCTCGCCGATGTAACGGTAAAAGAGCATAGTTTAAATCCGTTATAAAATATTTTGAATTGAAAAAGACTGCAAACCGCCGTTTTCGGTTGTTTGCAGTCTTTTATTGTAAGAAAAATGGGCAACCACGCAGGGGTGCCCCGTCGAGAGCCTCGACACGCAAAACAATCATTTTATGTTTTAATATAATTTTATGGCTGACTGGGCTTACGGTAGCAACCTATTACCCATAAAAACGGTCGACCGTAAAGGTCGACCTACAAATGTATAAAAATTATTGGTAAAACATAAAGCCTTCTCCCGAGGGAGAAGGCTTTGTGAAGATGTGATATACAGTTTAATTTATTGTTTTTTAGTCCATGAATCTTTTAATGCCACTACACGGTTGATTATAACATTATCTTTTGTGGAGTCCTTATCAATGCAGAAATATCCCTGACGCATAAACTGAAAAGTCTTGCCGATTTCAGCGTTTGCGACGTCATCGGAAATTTTGCAACCTGTAAGTTCAACCAAAGAATTCGGGTTAAGATACTCCGTAAAATCAACGTCGTCATTGCCCACGGGGTTTTCGACTGTGAAAAGTCTGTCATAAATACGCACTTTTGCATCGTGGCAGTGCTCGGTAGATACCCAATGAAGCGTACCTTTTACCTTTCTGCCGTCGGGAGATTCGCCGCCGTAACTTTCGGGGTCGTAGGTTACATGAACTGCGGTGACTTCGCCGCTTTCGTCTTTTTCACAGGAAACATATTTAACAAAATATGCGCCTTTTAAACGGACTTCTTTTTCAGGGCAAAGTCTGAAATATTTTCTGTTTGGAGGACATTCCATAAAGTCCTCTTTTTCAATATAAATCTCTTTCGAGAAAGTAACCTTTTTAGTGCCGAGTTCGGGTTGTTCGGGATTTATCGGAACTTCGATTTCCTCTGTTTTGCCGTCCTCATAGTTATCAATAATTATTTTAAGCGGGTTAAGAACTACCATTGCACGTTCTGCGTTTTTGTTAAGATTATCACGAACGCAGGACTCAAGCAACGAATAATCAATAACCGAATTTGCCTTTGAAACGCCGATTTTACCTACAAAATCACGAATAGCCTCGGCAGGATAACCTCTGCGGCGCATACCCGAAAGAGTAGCCATTCTCGGGTCGTCCCAACCGCTTACCAAACCTTCGTTTACAAGTTTTAAGCAACGGCGCTTTGATGTGATTGTATAGTTAAGGTTCATTCTTGCAAACTCAATTTGTCTTGGCGCTTCGGGCCAATTAAGTTCTTTAAGCGGCCAGTCATAAAGCGGTCTGTGGTCCTCAAATTCGAGCGTGCAAAGTGAAAAAGTAACTTTTTCGGCTGCGTCTGACAACGGATGAGCAAAGTCATACATAGGATAAACGCACCATTTATCGCCTGTTCTGTGATGATGTGCGTGTAAAACTCGGTAAATAATCGGGTCACGCATATTAAGGTTAGGCGAAGCCATATCAATTTTTGCACGAAGTACCTTTTCGCCGTCTTTAAATTCGCCTGCGGTCATTCTCGCAAACAAATCAAGGTTTTCTTCTACCGAACGGTTGCGGTAAGGACTTTCTTTACCCGGAGTTTCATAAGTGCCTCTGTATTCACGAATTTGTTCCGGCGTCAAATCGCAGACATACGCTTTGCCTTGCTTGATAAGTTCTACTGCACATTCGTGAATTTTGTCAAAATAATCAGACGCATAATAGATGTTGTCAATCTTAAAACCGAGCCATTTTATATCCTCGATAATTGCGTCGACATATTCAACGTCTTCTTTTGTAGGGTTGGTGTCGTCAAGACGTAAATTACAAACGCCGCCGTATTTTTCGGCAGTGCCGAAGTCAATGCAGATAGCCTTTGCGTGACCGATATGCAAGTATCCGTTAGGCTCGGGCGGAAAACGGGTTTGAACACGAGAATAAACGCCGTCCTCTAAATCCTTATTAATAAATTCTTCAATAAAATTTGTCGGTGTAACTTTAACTTCCATATTTCCTCCGAAATTTATATTCTTTCTATTGCGTTTTTAATTCTGCTTACGGTTCTGTCAAGTCCTAAAAGCTGCATAATCGTGCAAAGGTCGGGCGTGTTTTGTCTGCCCGTAACCGCAACGCGAATAACGGTTGATACATCGGCAACCGAGCCTTTAAAACCGTCGGGATTTTGTTTGTACGCTTTCATATCGGTAGTAAAGCCGAGCGGTTCGCAAATAGATTTTACCTTATCAAACCAAGCGGAATTATCATCGTTTACATCATAAACTTTAAGGTAAGCTTCTAAAATGTTTTTAATATCCTCTTTTGAAACTTTTTCGGGATAGTCGGCAGTCGGCTCATAAAGTTCATCATAAAAATATGCGCAGTAGTCTTTTGTTTCCGACCAAACGGCAAAGTCTTTTCTCGGCTTTTTACCGCCTCTGCCTATCGAGAATATCTTGATAGCATAATCTTTATCGTTTGTGAGCAATTTATAATATTCTTCATCAAAATCTTTTGCCCATTCGATTATATAATCAACAACCTTTTCGGCTGAAAATTTTGAAATAACATTTTTTGAAACGTCGCAAAGTTTTAAGTAATCAAAAAGCGAGCCGGCAGGGTTCATTTTTTTGTAAGAGAATTTAAAATCCTGCGGCGGCAAATCGGGATTTGCCTTGCGCCAATCCTCAAAATTAGAGTTAAGCACAGTCATCAGGTATTCGTAAACCGATTCGGTAGGGAAGCCTTTTGACTTGTAATAAGAAAGACCGAGTTCGGGGTCTTTTCTCTTTGAAAGTTTGCGTTTTGACTCGCCGTCCATTTTCATAAGCGGCCCTATATGCAGATACTTCGGCACACGAAAACCGAGCGCTTTAAACAACTGAATATGGAAAGGCAGAGTTGAAAGCCACGAATCGTCACGAACAATGTGTGTTGTACGCATAAAATGGTCGTCGACTGCGTGCGCAAAATGATAGGTCGGCACACCGTCGCTTTTTAATAGGACGTGGTCAATATCGTTTTCGGTAATTTCAAGATTGCCCTTTATTAAATCGGTAAACTTGATTTTATTTTCAATCGAGCCTGTCGAACGGAAACGAAGAACATAAGGCAAACCTTTTTTAATATTTTCTTCAATCTCTTCATAAGAACGGTCACGCCAGACTGCCCACTTGCCGTAATATCCGAAATTTGCTTTTTCTTTTTCCTGTTGCTCACGCATAGCGGCAAGTTCTTCTTCGGTGCAAAAGCAAGGGTAAGCCATACCTTTTTCGACAAGTTCTTTTGCAAAGGTGTGATAAATCTCAACACGTCGGCTTTGCTTGTACGGTCCGTAAATGCCTTTTTCGCCGTCAGCGGTAATGCCCTCGTCAAAGTTTATGCCGTAGTGACCTACTCCGTCGATAAGCGCTTCTATCGAGCCTTCAACCTCTCGCTTTTTATCGGTATCCTCAACTCTTAAAAACAAAACTCCGCCGGATTGATGACAAAGGCGCTCGCTTGTCAGTCCCTGAACCAAATTGCCTAAATGAACAAAGCCTGTAGGACTCGGCGCCATACGTGACACAACCGCTCCCTCGGGCAAATCTCTCGGCGGATATTTTTCCTCTAATTGCTCGCGAGTGTATTTGACATTCGGGAACAAAAGATCAGCCAATTTTTTGTAATCCAAAATAAAATCTCCTAAAAACATATTTATTATATTATAATATTATCGCAGAAACAGTCTTAAAATTCAACTGTTTTTTGAAATTTAGACTTATTTTTTGCAAAATATATATTTTAGTCTGCGTTTATATGAGATTTTTCGATTTCACAAGCCTTATCAAACACGCGGTCATAGCCGTTTAGCTCATCATCAAGCGTGTTTTCAACCTCAACGTCGGGCGCAATGCCTACATTGACAAACTCCTCGCCGCTGCACAGCTTTCCCCATGTAGTGCCAAGCCACATTTTGGCGCCGCCCTCCAAATCACGAATCATCGCTTCAGAGCCGGAGCCGTATGTGCGTGAGCCAACAGTCACCGCACGCTTTGCCATATTAAAATAATCTACCATGCCTTCCGCGGCGCAGGCGGTGTTCCAGTCGGTAATTATTACAACGGGCTGCGTAAACACAGTATCATAGTAATCAAAGCTTTCGGTGAACTCGTCGTCGCACTCATAATAAGTATGGGTTTTGACCTTGTAAATATCCCTGTGCTTCCACTCGTCGGCGTCGATTTTGCTCATATCGAGATACGGCTCGAGCGCATGCAGCTGCGCATTGTGCGACGGAGTCTTAAAATCATTTTTGCAAACATACTCGCCGCCGAAAAACAGCTGAGCAAAATGAAACGGCGGATTGCCCATACCGCCGAAATTGCCACGCAAATCAATGATGATAGCGTCAGCGCTTTGCAGCTGTGATTTCACCGACAGCACATCGTCAACAAGGCTTTCGCTGTAAAACGCAGGTATGCGGATTACGCCGATATTATCTGCGGTAAGCATAATCTTGCAGCTTTCGCCGTCAAAGACGGTTGATACATCGCCGTAGCTCATCGGCTTAAATTCGGCGTTTATCACCTCACGCTTATCGTGCAGCGATACGGTAAAGCTGCCGCACTCGGTTTCAAAGCTGACCTTGTCGTCATCTCTAAACGCAATTATTGCCGCCCTAACAATGCCTCCTCCCCTTTTATAGAGCGACATGGGCACCTCATGCCAATAATACGGGTTTACATAATTTTCGATAAAGTCGGCAATCGGAATATTGTTTACCGAAACAAGCTTTTTGAGCAAATGCGCCTTCTCGCCCTTCGGCACAGCAGTGAGATAAAAGCCGCCGTCATAATATCCGAAATCAAGCGGCACGTTAAACCCATCAAGCATACCCTCGGGAAACGTAACGCAGGTGTGACCGTCTTTTAGCGTGGCAAAAAAACGCATAAGCAAACAAAAATACTCAAAGTCGTCTTTAGCGTTAATCACCTTCGGCAAAAATTCACGGTAGGTTTTGTCCCAGTCAACATCGCTTCGCATAGCCCAAAACGCAAAATTGTACTCCGCTTCTTTCCACAAATACGAGAGCGTATACACCCTCTGTTCAACACTTAACATATAATTTCCACCTTTCTTATAATGATAAAATTATACATTATTTTTGTAAACTTTGCAATTGTTGAGCACTATTTTTAAAGATAATTAGCTTAATTTTTTTATAATTTATACTTAATTTTTTATAATTTATAAAATATATTTGAAATATGAGGTTATATGTTATATAATATAAAATGAATAAATCTGTGAGGTGGAAGAATGGATATTCAGGTGGGCGATATTATTACAATGAAAAAGCCTCATCCGTGCAAATCAAAGGATTTTAAAGTGCTTAGGATTGGTATGGATTTTAAGATTAAATGTTTGGGGTGCGACCATGAGGTTATGCTGCCGAGGTCTGCCTGTGAAAAAAATATCCGAAAGGTAGTAAGAAACGGCGAACAAATAACACCCGTAAAACAGTAACAACAAATTATTAACAAATAAATTTATAACACCTATTTTGAAAGGAATTTTTTATGTTTGATAAATTAAAAGAGGTAGAGAAACGTTTTGAAGAGATTGAACAGCAACTTATGGACCCGTCGGTTGTAACCGACCAAAAGTTGTATGCTTCGCTTATGAAAGAAATGAAAAATCTTACTCCTGTTGTTGAAAAATTCAGAGAGTATTCTGCCGCAAAGCAAAATATCGAGGACGCAAAGGCTATGATTGCCGAGGGCGGTCTTGATAAAGAGTTTAAAGATATGCTTGACGAGGAAATGGAAAACTCAAAGCAGGCAATGGAAAAATGCGCCGAAGAATTAAAGGTTTTACTGCTTCCTCGCGACCCTAACGATGATAAAAACGTTATTATCGAAATTCGCGGCGGCGCAGGCGGCGAAGAGGCGGCGCTTTTTGCAGGCGAACTTCTAAGAATGTATACTATGTATGCCGAGAGCAAGGGTTGGAAAGTTGATATGCTTTCCGCTAATGAAACGGGACTTGGCGGATATAAGGAAGTTTCGTTTATGGTAGAGGGCGACGGCGCTTATTCAAGGCTTAAATTTGAGTCGGGCGGTCACAGAGTGCAAAGAGTACCCGAAACCGAAAGTCAGGGACGTATTCACACCTCGGCTGTTACCGTTGCGGTTTTGCCCGAGGCCGAAGATGTGGAGATTGATATTAACCCTGCCGATTTGCAGATAGACACCTACCGTTCTTCGGGAGCCGGCGGTCAGCACGTAAACAAAACCGAGTCGGCTATTCGTATTACGCATTTGCCCACAGGCACCGTAGTTGAATGTCAAGACGAGCGAAGTCAACATAAAAACCGTGAAAAAGCGATGAAAATTTTGCGTTCGAGAATTTATGATAAAATTATGCAGGAGCAGGCGGATGAAATCGCGTCGCAACGTAAAACAATGGTAGGTTCGGGCGACCGTTCACAGCGAATCCGTACCTATAACTTTCCGCAGTCACGAATTACCGACCATAGAATAGGTCTTACAATTTATAAATTAGAGCAGTTTATGAACGGCGACCTCGATGAAGTTATCGACGCGCTTATTACCGCAGACAGAGCCGAGCAGTTAAAGGCAAGTAGCGAGGAATAAGAAGTTACGGGAACGCAAGCACCCGCCGTTATAATAAAACCGATAATTTTGTTTATTTAATATTCCTTTGTCTTGTCACAAAGGAATCAAAAGACATTCAAGGGGAAACCCCTTGAAAAACCCCGAAGCATTATGCCGCCAAACTGACAGAGAGCCAATGCTTTACTGCAAAGGGCATAATGCTAAAAGGCTTATCTTTCTACACAAGCCTTTGTGTGGCAAAGCATTACGGCCTTTGTCTAAAGGCTTTAGGTAATCGTTCACTTTGAGCCGTAATGCTTAAGGATACATAAGGAGGCTTCCTTATGTGCGTTTTGGTTACTTTGTCGCAAAACAAAGTAACAGGGGAAAAGAATTTATTGTTTTCTCGGGCGACCGCAAGAGTCGCCCCTACGAATGTAAATGAGATATTTGGGATAATATAAGAAACGGGCGACCGCAAGGTTCGACCATACGAATGTAGATGAGGTTGTTGGCTGGTTTAAAAAAACGGTGACGAACGAATATATCAAAGGCGTAAAAAATAATATTTATTCGCCATTCAACAAAAAACTCTGGCAACGTTTTTTTTGAACATATTATCCGTAATGAACGAGAATTATATGAAATACGCAAATATATAGAAGAAAACCCGATTAAATGGGAAACGGACGATTATTATATAAATTAAGGACGTAACTTATGGAAACACAGATTTTATCTAAAAGTGAAAAAGATATTGCGGCTGCCGCTGAAATTATTAAAAACGGCGGTCTTGTGTGTATTCCGACCGAAACCGTTTACGGTCTTGGCGCAAACGCTTTTGACAAAAAGGCGGTGCTTAATGTATTTAAAGCAAAGGGCAGAGCGGCGGATAATCCGCTTATTGTTCATATAACCGAGTTCTGCGAAATTTATCCGCTTGTAAAAGAAGTACCCGAAAAAGCAAGAATTTTGGCGGAGAAATTCTGGCCCGGACCGCTTACTATGATTTTTAAAAAATCCGACAAAATTCCGAGCGAGGTTACCTGCGGTATGGATACCGTGGCAATTCGTATGCCATCGCACCCGGTTGCAAGGGCGATTATAAAGGCGGCAGGCGTGCCGGTTGCGGCGCCGAGCGCTAACCGTTCGGGCGGTGTAAGTCCTGTTACCGCAGAGCATTGCATTTGTGATTTATCGGGCAGAGTTGACGCAATTGTGGACGGAGGAACAAGCGAGGTAGGACTCGAATCCACCGTTATTTTAATGGTCGGCGAAACTCCGAGATTGCTTCGTCCCGGATTTGTCACCCCCGAACAGATAGAAAAAGAAATCGGCGAAATAATTATTGATAAAGCAATTCTAAATCCGCTTGAAAAGGGCGCAAAGGTGTTGTCGCCCGGAATGAAGTATAAGCATTATTCGCCGAGCGCAAAGGTGATTATTATTGACGCCGATGATGAAGCGTATTACAGTTATGTAAACCAATTTGACGGTGAAAAGGTTTTCGCATTGTGTTATGATGAAGATACGGAGCATCTTGATAAACCGTATCTTACCTTTGGCGCGCATAATGATGAAAAAAGCGCCGCAAAAATGCTGTTTTACAATCTGCATCAGTTTGATTTAAAGGGTGCAAAAACGGTGATTGCCCGTTTGCCTAAAACCGACGGTGTGGGACTTGCGGTAGTGAACCGTTTATTGCGTGCCGCAGGATTTGAGGTAGTGAAACTGTAATGAAAATAGTAGTAATTAACGGGCAAAACCACAAAGGCAGTACCTGGAATATCGGAAATATGCTTATTGAAAAAATGTCTGTAGAAAAAGATATAAAAGAATTCTTTTTACCGAGAGATTTAAACCGTTTTTGTTTAGGCTGTTATGAATGTTTAACAAAGCGTGAAAATTGTCCGTATTGGAACGAAAAGAAACTAATTGCGGACGCAATACTTACGGCAGACCTTATTGTTCTGACTACGCCGAATTATTGTATGATGCCGTCAGCGCCGATGAAATCTTTTTTAGATTTGTTCTTTACTAATTGGTTGGCACATAAACCGTATAAAGAAATGTTTTCTAAACAGGCGGTCGTGATTTCAACCGCCTCAGGCGCAGGAGCGAAAAAAGCGAGCAAATTAGTAGCAAACAATCTGGTTAATTGGGGAATTCCGAGAGTGATTAAGTACGGAATCAATGTTAATGCGATGAATTGGGCAGGGGTGCCTGATAAGAAGAAAGCAAGAATTGAAAAAGATATGAAACGTATGGCTTCAAAATTGTCCGAAAATAAAAAGGTTAAGGTTGGTATTAAAACACGTTTTATTTTTTGGTTGTACGGCGGAATGCAGAAAGCAAACTGGGGCGCTTCGCCGCAAGAAAAACAATACTGGACCGATATGGGTTGGCTTGACGGAAAGAAACCGTGGGAATAAATATAATAATTGCAAGGAAACTTGATGCGTAAATATTTTTGATAAATTTTTATTAGCACAATAATTATAAAATGGGTTAGAGATTAAATTTTATGAAAATTATAGGTATAACAGGGGCGTCGGGCGCAGGTAAATCGACTTTTGTAAAGTTGTTGAATTTGCCTGTGGTTGACGCAGATAAAGCGGCTCGCGCAGTTACGAAAAAAGGGCATAAGTGCCTTGATGAATTAGCCGAAAAATTCGGCTCGGATATACTTTTGCCCGACGGCTCGCTTGAGCGAAATGCGCTTGCAAAAAAAGCGTTTTCTAATAAGGAAAGCACCGAACTTTTAAACTCGGTCACACACCCGTATATCAAAAAAGTGATGGCGGACGAAATTGAAACATACCGTAAAGCGAATGAAAAGGCGGTTATTCTTGACGCACCGCAACTCTTTGAGGCAGGGTGTGAAGAAATGTGCGATTTTGTTATCGGAGTGCTTGCTGATAAAGATATACGAAAAAAGCGTATTATGGCTCGTGACAATATTGATGAGCAACAAGCCGAAATTCGGTTAAATGCAGGAAAAAGCGACGAATTTTTCAAAGAACGCTGTGATAAAATCATTATAAACAACGGCGAAATTGATAAACTAAAAAGAGAAGCCGCCGGTATTTTAAATTTGATATAAAACTATGATGACAAACAGTTGAGTTTTAAGGAGTTATTTTGAAACATTTTTTTAAATTTATTTTGTGGATAATTATAATCTGCGTTTTGATTTACGGCGGTATGACCGCATATCAAAAAGTGCAGCGGTATATTTATCCTACCGATTACAAAGAGTTGGTTGAAAAATACAGTAATGAATACGAACTTGATAAATCGCTTGTTTTTGCGGTTATAAAGTGCGAAAGCAATTTTGACCCGAACGCCGTTTCGAGTATCGGCGCCAAAGGTCTTATGCAACTTACCGATGAAACTTATGAATGGGTGTGCTCACGTTACGACGAGAAAGACGACGACAGTAACAATTTGTTCTATGCAGAGAAAAATATCGAAGCGGGTTGCAGATTGTTAAAACTGCTCGAAAAAGATTTTACTTCGCTTGAAACAAGAATTTGCGCTTATCATGCAGGTAGAAATATTACGCTTAAATGGCTTGAAAATTCCGAATATTCGTCCGACGGTAAGACGCTTATAGAAATTCCGTATTCCGACACCTCGTCTTATGTTGACAGGGTGGTTAGAACAATAGAAAAATATCAAAAAATTTATGAAATACAGTAAAGGAGATTTTTTAAAATGGAAGAAAAAACAATGGCACAAGAACTCAAAGAAAAACTGTTTTTAGACGAGAGAAACGGTTATTTCAAAATTGACGAGCAGACAGAGACTGACATCAATAATTTTGCCGAAGGCTATAAAACTTTTTTAACCGCTTCCAAAACCGAAAGACTTTGCGTTAAAAATGCAATTTTATTGGCTGAAGAAAAAGGATTTTCCGAATTCGAGCCCGATAAAAAGTATGCGCCCGGCGACAAGGTTTATATGAATCAGCGTGAAAAAGCGCTTATTCTCTCGGTTATCGGTAAGCACCCTGTAGCAGACGGCGTGAGAATCGTTGCGGCTCATATTGATTCGCCGAGAATCGACCTTAAAGCGAATCCGCTTTTCGAGGCTGATGAATTAGGCTACTTTAAAACTCACTATTACGGCGGTATTAAGAAATATCAATGGACTGCTATGCCGCTTTGCCTTTACGGTGTGGTTATTAATTCAAAAGGTGAAAAAATCGAGATTTCTCTCGGCGAAAAAGCAGACGAGCCTAAATTTGTCATTACCGATTTGTTGCCGCATTTGGGCGCAGAACAGGGCAAACGTCCGCTTTCCGACGGCATAAAAGGCGAGGAACTCAATATTCTTATCGGTTCACGTCCGTTTAAAGACGATAAGGCAAGCGAGGCAGTTAAACTGAACCTTATGAAACTTATTAATGAAAAATACGGCATTAAAGAGGACGATTTCAGAGCCGCCGAACTCGAATTTGTTCCTGCTTTTGACGCTTGCGATATCGGTTTTGACCGTTCGCTTGTCGGCGGATACGGTCACGATGACAGAGTTTGCGCTTATCCTGCTTTGCAAGCAACTCTTGACAGCGAAAATCCTGAATTTACAACCGTTACCGTTTTAGCCGACAAAGAGGAGATAGGTTCGGACGGAAATACAGGTTTGCTTTGTGATTATCTTCGTAATTTCGTTACCGATTTGGCGCTTGCAGAGGGCGTTCAGGGTTACAGAGTTCTTCGCAATTCAAAATGTCTTTCGGCTGACGTTAATGCGGCTCACGACCCGACTTTTTCAGATGTTTCCGAACGCAGAAATATGTCGTTTATCAACAAGGGCGTTGTTATTACAAAATATACAGGCTCAAGAGGTAAAAGCGGTACTTCCGACGCTTCTGCCGAGTATATGGGCTTTGTTTCAAAAATGCTTAACGACAACGGCGTTGTATGGCAGACGGGCGAACTTGGTAAAGTAGACGCAGGCGGCGGCGGAACTGTTGCAAAATACATTGCAAATATGGACGTTGAAACAGTCGACCTCGGCGTTCCGGTGCTTTCAATGCACTCGCCTTTTGAGGTTATTTCAAAACTCGATTTGTTTATGGCTTACAAGGCGTTTATGGCATTTTATAAATAAAATATAAATAGTAATTATTAAATTTTGATTTCTCATAATTCTTGTCCTTTTAGCATATATTTAATTAACCGTTAATTAAAATGATAAAAATGCTAAAAGGACTTGATTTTATGATAAGTTTTACCGCAAAAATCACAAAGGCGAGGTTTTTTACCGCAATTGCCGTTATACTTATTCCTCTGCTTATTTTTTCTGCGGTTTATATTTCCCGTGCTGCCGAAAACAAAAAACAAGTCGTATTGGCGGGGGCTACCGCCGAACAGCGGGCGGCTTTTTTAAAGCAATACGGCTGGGAGATCGATTCTTCCGATGAAACTGTAAAGGATACCGTTATTCCGAGCGTTTTTGACAATGTTTATGACGCATACAACAGTATTCAGGTTTCTCAAGGGTTTGACCTTTCGGAATATAAAGGCAAGGCGGTTAAACTTTACAATATAAAGGTAAACAATTATCCGAAAAATTCGGAGTATGTTTACGCTACGCTTATTGTGCTTGACGGCGTTGTAATAGGCGGCGATATTCATTCCACCGAGTTAAACGGATTTATGCATGGATTTGAATTAGATTGATTTTTTCAAAAAGAGAGAAAACAAAATGGAAAGACTGGATAAAACTATTTCAACTGTGATGAATTTGACCAGAAGCGAAGCGCGCAGATTAATAAAAATCGGCAAGGTTTTTGTAGACGGTGAAAGGGCAAAAGCCTTTGATACAAAGGTAAATGAGTTTAGCGACATAACGGTAAACGGCGAGAAAATTACTTTTGAGAAAAATGTTTATATTATGATGAATAAGGCAAAAGGCGTGGTTTGCGACGATAAGGGTAAATTTCCGTACGCAGTCGATGTTTTGCCGGAAGAGTTGAAAAGAAAAGACTTGTTTTGCGTAGGCAGGCTTGATAAAGATACCACAGGATTGCTGATAATTACAAACGACGGCGATTTTTCACACAAGGTTATTTCTCCTAAAAATCATATTGAAAAATGCTACAAAGCGACGCTTTCAAATCCGATTACAGACGCTGATACAGAAAAAGCAAAAAGCGGTATGACGCTCTCAGACGGTACTGTTTTAATGAGCGCCGATATTAAGATTTTGACTGCTGACCGTAAAACCGTGAATTTTATTATTAAAGAGGGCAAATATCATCAGATAAAACGTATGGCGGGTGCGCTTGACAATAAAATAACGGATTTGCACCGAGAGAGTATAGGCGGACTTGCACTTTTTGACAGTCTTGAAAACGGGCAGTCAACGAGAATTTCGCTTGAAACTGCTTTAAAAGTATTTGATAAGTAAGCGCCGTTGCGTTCAATTTTTATTAATACTTTTTTAACATTTTGACGAGAAAAACGGCGAAATATCACATTTTTGCAAAAATTATTGTTAATTTTGCATAATAATGTTTGCGCTTTTTTGGCATATTAAATTGTTGCAATTTTTTGATATGTATGGTATTATATTCTATGACAAACAGGGCGACAAGCCCTATTTTATATTAGGAGGAAACAAAATGGCAGGCTTATCCTTAAAAGGCATTTATAAAAAGTATCAGGGCGGCGTTATTGCGGTTTCTGACTTTAACCTTGAAATTAAAGATAAGGAATTCATTGT
The DNA here is from genome assembly GCA_036308645.1 of Acutalibacteraceae bacterium. GTDB lineage: Bacteria > Bacillota > Clostridia > Oscillospirales > Acutalibacteraceae > RUG11462. Next base: position 15,817 of record JAXJVH010000022.1, read on the forward strand.
ATTAGTAGGTCCTTCAGGCTGCGGTAAATCTACAACTCTTCGTATGATTGCAGGTCTTGAAGAAATTTCAGAAGGTGAACTTTACATAGGCGACCGTCTTGTAAACGACGTTGCGCCGAAAGACAGAGATATAGCAATGGTTTTCCAGAACTACGCTCTTTATCCTCACATGTCTGTATTTGAAAATATGGCATTCGGTCTTAAACTTCGTAAAACACCTCGTGATGAAATTAAACGCCGTGTAGATGAAGCAGCAAGAATTCTTGATATCGCTCACTTGTTAGACAGAAAGCCGAAGGCTCTTTCAGGCGGTCAGCGTCAGCGTGTTGCGCTCGGACGTGCGCTTGTTCGTGAACCTCAGGTATTCTTACTTGACGAGCCTCTTTCAAACCTTGACGCTAAACTTCGTGCACAGATGAGAACCGAGCTTACAAAACTTCATCAAAGACTCGGTACTACATTTATCTATGTAACTCATGACCAGACAGAGGCTATGACAATGGCCGACAGAATCGTTGTTATGAAAGACGGTCTTATTCAGCAGGTTGATACTCCTCAGCATCTTTATGATATTCCTTGCAATACTTTCGTTGCAGGATTTATCGGTTCACCTCAGATGAACTTTGTTGATTCCGTTCTCCGTAAAGAGGGCAATGATTTCTTTGTAGAATTCGGTTCAGAAGATACAAAGCGCCGTCTTGGTGTTAAGTTCAAAATTAAACTTCCTGCATATAAAAACGATAAAGGTCAACTTGAAAACTATGTTGACAAGGAAGTTATTATGGGTATCCGTCCTGAGCATATTCATGACGAGCCGAAACTCTTAAAAGAGTTCCCTGACGGTATTGTTCAGGCAAATGTTGAAGTTACCGAACTTATGGGTGCTGAAACATATCTTTATGTTGACTGTGAAACTCATCATCTTATCGCAAGAGTTGCTCCTACAACAACCGCTAAAATGGGCGAAGAAATTGACATTACTTTCGAGCCTGATAAGATTCATCTTTTCGATAAAGATACTGAAACAGCAATTTGCCATTAATTTTCAGAAAATTAACCGCTTACCTTTCGGTAGGCGGTTTTTGTTTTGAAAACAAAGTTTTAACACTTACGGCTATAAGCAGTACGCCGAAAGCCTTTGATAAAAGCGAAGTTTTGATTACAGAGGTTAAAAACACGCCGAGCGCACTGCCGAAAAGTCCGGGGATAGCAAGAAAAATCGCTTTTTTTATATCAATTTGCTTTTGTTTTAAATAGATTATTACCGAAATAAGAGCGATAGGAATGAAAAATATCAAATTTATCACCGAGGCGCTTTGGCGTGAAAAATTCATAAAAAACGTCAGAAAAACTATTAAAACTCCACCGCCGCCGACTCCGAGACTGCCAATAATTCCACTTAAAAAACCACCGAATATTAGAATTAAAAAATCCAATGCTTTCACCCTTTAAAAAACATTCGTACACCTGCGTAAATCATAAATCCGCAGAAAATCTTTTTTAGTAATTCGCAGGACATTTTTTTCATAAGAAACGTGCCTAAAAACGTTCCTAAAATTCCGAAAGGAATTAAAATGAGCGTTGTTTTGAAATCTATATCGGTTTTAAAAGAATACATTATTGCCGAAAGCACGCAAAGCGGTAAAATAATCGCAATCGAAGTTGTTTGCGCTTGTCTTTGGTCAAGACCGTTGTGTTTTAGCACTTCCACCGCCGCAATGCCGCCGCCTGCTCCGAAAAGCCCGTTTATTATTCCGATAATTACGCCAAAAGCAGTAAATTTTACACCGTTTTTCAAATGATTTTTCAAAATAAACGAAATCCTTTTTGCAAAAATAATTAATTTTGTTTTTAGTATTTCCGAAAAAGTTTCAAAAATGTTTACCAAAAAAGATTTTATATTTTTGTAGATTATTTCAATTTAAAAACATTGACTATTAACATGGTTTGTTGTAAAATTAGTTAGAAAAGATTTAAGTGAATTACTTTTGTTATATATATTATTTGTATTTATTTGGAGGTATTTTAAATGCCCGATACTAAAAAGTGGATGGCTTTTATATTGGCAATTGTGTTTTCTGCCTCGATAATGGCTTGTCAAAGCACTGAAATCGACAATAATCCTACAACCGAAAATAAAGATAAAACAACCGAAGAAATCAAAAGTTCGGTTGTTTCAACGCTCGGCGAAACCACTACAACCGTTACGGAAAACAATGATAACGAAACAGAAACTTCTTCATTGAATAATACTGACGGTTCTTATAAAATTGAGCGTACTACAAATAAAGACGGAAATGCAAGCGACGATTTTATTAAGAGTTTAGAAGGTTTTGAATTAAAAATTCTTTATCCTTGGAAAAATACTTATGCAAATAAAAAGTGTAAAAAATACGCCGAAACCGCAAAGAAAAATGTTCAAGAACTTTACGGTGTAAAAATACAGGAAAAAAGCCGATATAATAATTATGATGAAAGTTTGGCCTCTGAAATGGCGGCAAAAAATTGTAAACATCATATTTATTATGCTAAAAATACGATGTTTACCGATTATTTTAAAAGCGGTTATTTTGCAAATTTAATACCTGCGATGAGAGAATCGGGCGTTGATTTGCGAGAGCCTTGGTATGTTTCCGAGGCTACGGATTTTTTGAATATCGACGGCAAGCAGTTAGGCTGGATTTCTTCTGAAGAAGATTTTACAATGCCGTATTTTATAATCTATAATAAAAAACTGCTAAATAAAAAAGGTCTTGAATCTCCCGAAAGCCTTGCGCAACAGGGACAATGGACTTGGGACAAACTTCGTGAATATGCAGGAAAGTTTTATTCCGATAAAAATGTCAGCGGTTTTGTAGGCGGCGGTATAAATATGTTAGCCGCTGTTGCACAGCAATTTGACACCCAACTTACTAAAATTGACAAAGGCACTCAACCTACAACTAATTTGAATGACGCAAATTTTGCAGACGCTTTAAGCACGTATTATGATTGGACTTACGGTGGATCGTTTTGGTGTGAAACCTTTAACGGTAAAAAAGATTCTTATGCGATAAAACAGTTTGAAAAAGGTAAAGTTGCCATGCTTTACGGTAATTATGACGATATAAAGGCGTTAAAAGGCAAATCTGTTACTAAAAATATCGGCGTTGCGCCGTTCCCTACAAAAGAGGAGTCAAGTGGGTATACAAATATTGCCGAACCCGAATATGTTGCTTTTATTCCGTCTGTTCATCAGGAGCAAGCGTCAAAAATCTTATTTTTACGCAATGAGTATTATCGCTATAATTATTCTTATTCTTTAAAGAGTTTAACCTCTTCTTTAAAAACATATCTCGGCGATAATGAGCAAACGGTTACGAATATTATTAATATCAAGTTAAATAAGGACGGAAACAATACTGATTATTGCTGGACTAAATTTTGTGAAGACGTTGACGCCGGTATAACTACCGAGGAAATTGTTAATCAGATTGAAAACGGAACTTATACCTCAACCGAAGCGATAAGCAAGAATAAAAATGCGCTTACGGAGGCTTATGCAAACATTTGGAAACGTCATAGAATTACAGGGAACGTATAAAAATTTTTCATAATCTTTTTAATAAATTTCTTTTTGTAAACTTTTACATAAAATATTTCAAATTTTTAATTAAAAAATATTGACTAATCAGTCAGTTTGATGTAGAATTATTATACACAGTAGCGTACTGTTTAAAAAACTTTTGGAGGTAATAAAATGTCAAAATTCGCAAAGATTATTGCTTTGATGATGGCAGTGCTGTTTACGTTATCGCTCGTTGCTTGCGGCGGTGACGCGGAAGATAATAACGATCCAACCACAGCGCCTACAGCACAGACTGAAACAAGCGATAATGTAACTACTTTATCCGGTGAAACCACCACTACCGTAACTACAAAAAAAGGTGATAAAAAAGCGGATAAAACAACAACTAAAAAAACAACTCAAAATGCAAACTTAGTAGATACAAGTCAAGGCGTTTCCACTACAGGTAACTTAATTGAGCGTACTACTAACAAAGCCGGCAATGCTTCTGATAAGTTTGTAAAGAGTCTTAAAGGCTTTACTTTGAAAATCCTTTATCCTTGGGAAAACATTTACGGCGACAAGAAGTGTCAGGCTTCTGCTGAAGATTCAATGAAATCAGTTGAGGACCTTTACGGCGTTAAAATCACAGAAGAAGGTCAGTTCAATAAGTATAATGAAAATTTGGCTTCAGAACTTTCTGCTAAAAACTGTGAAAATCATATCTACTATGCACAGGGCGGTTACTTCCCGTTCTATTTCCAGAAAGGTTATATTTCCGACCTTACTCCTGCAATGAGAGAATCAGGCGTTGACTTTAACGATCCTTGGTATATTTCAGACGCTAAAGGCTTCCTTAATATCGACGGTAAACAGTATGGTTGGATTGCTTATGAAGACGAGTATACAATGCCAAGTTGTATTATTTACAATAAGAGCCTTCTTAATAAAAAGAGACTTGCAGATCCTGCTAAACTTGCAGAACAGGGCAAATGGACTTGGGATACTCTCGAAAAATACGCTAAAAAATTCGCTAATGATAAATCTGTAACAGGTTTTGTAGGCGGCGACGTTATTATGTTAGAGGCAATTGCTAACCAGTACGGCACTTCACTTACAAAAGTTTCCCGCGGTGCTTCACCTGCTACAAATATTACTGATTCTAAAGTTAAGAGTGCTCTTACAACACTCGGCGAATGGACAGTAGGCAAAAACGCTTGGTGCGAAACTTTCTCGGATAAATCATGGACTTACGGTAAAACTCAACTTGCCGAGGGCAAAGTTGCTATGTACTTTGGTAAACATGATACAATTCAGAACTTAAAAGGTTCAAGAGTTCAGAAAGATATGGGTATTGCTCCGTTCCCGACAAAGAGCGGTTCAAAAACTTATACCGGCATAAGCGAACCTCAGTTTATCGCATTTATTCCGATAGTTCATCAGAAAATCGCTTCTAAAATTCTTTTCGTAAGAAATGAGTATTATCGTTACAACTATCGTTATGTTGCAAGAAACTTCCAGTATAAATGGGCAACATACTTCGGTAAAAATACAGAAGCTATTTCAAATGCTGCTAACATCAAGTTTGCTCGCAACGGTAACAAGATTAAATTCTGCTGGACAACTGTTTGCGAAACAGGTGAAGATGTTTCAACCGAAAGCATTATTAAGGAAGTTACCAGCGGTAAATCAACTGCTGCTCAGGCTATCAGCAGTAAGAAAAATGCTCTTACAAATGCTTATAAAGAAGTTTGGAGCGGTCATAAGATTACAGGTAATGTATAATATTTGACACTGTAGTTTGATATTTAAGTTTAAAATCGTTGTCTTACAATTTTATTTGTAAGACAACGATTTTTCTTTTTTTGGTTCTTTTGCAAAAGTTGGGGTGTAGATTGTCTCCCTCTGACGAGGGAACTGTCGAGCGAAGCGAGACTGAGGGGAGAGAAAACCCAAAGTATATATCTATCTTTTTATTATTTCTCTCCCTCCGTCACGGCAAAACCGCCGGGCCACCTCCCTCGTCAGAGGGAGGCGATGAGTGTTGAAACCCCAACATTAGGAATAGAACCTTTCTTTTTTGTGCCTATAAAATTATTTTTTCAATAGCCTTTTTATGCAGACGTCCGATTTGTTTTTCGGAATAGCCCAGTTTTTCACCGATTTGTTCAAATGAATTTCCGCTTATGTATTTTAGGTATAAAATTTCCTTGCATACAAAGTCATCAATACTACCAATGTCATTGGTGATTTTTTCTCTGATATCGACAAGTGCGTCAATATTTTTGTCGATTTCTTTTTCGAGTTCATACGCTTTTTTCAAAAGATTTCCGACATTGTCCACATCAAAGTCGGTGTACTTTATTGAAAGGGCTCTGTTATACCATTTTTCTTTTTCTTTTATGAGAGCGTCAATATGAGCGTCTAAAGTCGAAAAGCAACTTAAGTATTTCTTTTTTTCTTCGTAAGTCATAAATCATTCCTTCTCTCGGGGCTTGTATTTATTATAACCGAAATGCTGACCAATAAACCGTACAAATGTTCGATAAATCTCATTTTATTGATTTAATCAGTTCGTCTATCGAGCAATTCATAAGCGATGAAAGCATTATTATGTGAGAAATATTAGGCACGGATTGACCTTTTTCCCACTTCACTACTGCCTGTTGGCTGACTCCTATCTTATAGGCGACGTATCTTTGCGTGTAATCATTTTTTAATCTGAATTCTTTTAATTTGTTCATTATTTTTAAATCTCCTTTGGTATAATATGGTAATATTTTACATCGTTCGTCTGCTTATGTCAATTATCTTCACACAATTGTGGGTTGTATTGACAAATAATTTAAAATATTGTAACATTATGTTTAAACAGCGGTAAATTTAAGATTTTAAAATAATAAGGGTGAAAGAATTGAGCAGTAATTTTGAAATAGAAAGAAAATACATAATAAAAATGCCAGATTTAGAGTTTCTTGAGAATAATTCCGAGAGAGTTTTAAAAATTACGCAGACATATCTCGGGCAAAACTCCGACGGCTTTAATTGCAGAGTAAGAAGAATAGTTGAAAACGGCAAAATTGAATATATTTTTACCGAAAAAAAGGCGGTAAATGAAATAAAACGCATTGAAAATGAGTATAGAATTGATGAAAACAGATATAATTCTTTGATTAAAAGCAGGTTGAAAGACCGAAATGTTATTGAAAAAACTCGCTATTGCGTTAACAAAAACGGTTTTATTTATGAGATTGACATTTATCCTTTTTGGCAGAAGCAGGCGGTTATGGAAATAGAACTTGAAAACGAGCAGATTATTCCCGAAAAACTTGATTTTATCGAAATATTAAAAGATGTGACTTTTGATAAAAGATTTTCAAATTTTGCTATAAGCAAAGCAATTCCGAAAGAGATTTAAAAGGTTTACAAAAGATATGAACATAGCATTTTTTCTGACACTAAAAAAAGATATTATTTATTTATATGATGATTTTTCTATGCGGCAAGCGCTGGAAAAAATGAGAATTCACGGATATACCGCTATTCCTGTGTTGTCGCATGAGGGAAAGTATATCGGTACGGTTTCAGAGGGTGATTTTCTTTGGTATTTTTTTGATAAAGAAAAGAAAAAAGGCGCGTTTAACGAAAAACAACTTGAGAAAACGCCTTTGAAAGAAATAATTAAAAACGACAAATATAATTCGGTGAAAATTACCGCTTCTATTGAAGAATTGGTTTCTATGTCGCTTACGCAGAATTTTGTTCCGGTAGTAGATGACAACGATAATTTTGTAGGGCTTGTTTTAAGAAAAGATATTATTAAGCATTTCAGCGAAAAAGCAAAATAAAAAATTAAAAGGGTTGCTAATGCAGCCCTTTTTTGTTACAATATTAATTAAAGAGTGGTAAAAGTTAATGCAAATTTATGCGGTGTGTTTATTGCTCTAAATTTGTGGAGGTATGCCATATTGATTTATCTGGTTGAAGATGATGAAAATATCAGGGAATTAGTTGTTTACACGCTGAATACTTCTAATATGGAGGCTGTCGGATTTCCTAATGCCACGCCTTTTTGGGAGGCAATGGAAAAACAAATTCCCGATTTGATTTTGCTTGATATAATGCTGCCCGAAGAAGATGGATTGTCAATTTTAAAAAAACTCAGGGCGTCATCGGTTACTAAAAACCTGCCGATAATGATGCTTACCGCAAAATCGTCGGAATATGATAAGGTAGTAGGATTCGACTGCGGTGCAGACGACTACGTTGCAAAACCTTTTGGAATGATGGAACTTATCGCAAGAATAAAGGCGCTGCTTCGTAGGACTCCTAAGGAAACAAACGAGGTTGAATACACAATAGGACCGCTTTATGTTTCGCCTTCACGTCACAAAGTTAAGGTTAACGGTGAAAAGGTTTCGCTTACTTTAAAAGAGTTTGAAATGCTGTGTTATCTGCTTGAAAACCGTGGAATTGTTAAAACAAGAGATCAAATTCTTAATAAAATTTGGGGATATGCGTTTGACGGCGAATCGAGAACCGTAGACGTACATATAAGGACGCTGCGAAGCAAATTAGGCGAGGCGGCAAATTTAATTGAAACTGTACGCGGAATCGGCTACACTATCGGAGATTAGTTTTATGAAAAAGATAAGTAAAGGCATTTTTCCTATAGTTTTTTCAGCGTTAACGGCAGTGGAAATTTTAACGTTTATTTTTGTTTTAATACTTGCAAACGGCAATATTTCTGTGATAAAGTCGGTTGCTTTTTGGATTTTGTGTGTAATTGTAAACGTGGCTGTTTCGCTGATAATTTCAAAATTAATTACTAAAAAAATCACAACGCCGATTAATGAAATAGACCTTTCTAAACGGAATCAATTTGAATTGTATGAAGAACTTACGCCGTTTTATCATAATATTAAGAAAAGAAGCGATAAAATTCGCAGGCAGATGGAACGGGCAAAACGTGAGCATGAAATTCAGGACAGAGTTCGCAGAGAATTTACGGCGAATGTTTCGCATGAGTTGAAAACGCCGCTTACATCTATTTCGGGATATGCCGAAATTCTAAAAAACGGTATGGTTAAGCCGGAAGATGTTACGAGGTTTTCCGAAAAGATTTACAGTGAGGCGCAAAGGCTTATTAATCTTGTAGGCGATATTATTAAGTTGTCACGGCTTGATGAAAATGCGGTTGAGGAAAAGAAAGAGAGAATTGAACTTTATTCGCTTTGCGAAACAATTATAGGTAGATTAGAGTCTGCCGCCGCCAAACGGGGGATAAATTTTGAACTTATCGGTGCAAAAACAGAGATAACGGGAATACCGAGAATTATTGATGAGATGATTTATAATCTTTGTGATAATGCGGTGAAGTATAACCGAGAAAACGGTAAAATTACCGTTTCTGTCATGCAGACAACCACCGAGATTGTTTTGTCCGTTTCGGATACGGGTATCGGTATTCCGAAAGAGGATACCGAGCGTGTATTTGAACGTTTTTATCGGGTTAACAAAAGCCATTCAAAAGAAATAGGCGGAACGGGGCTTGGACTGTCTATCGTTAAGCATGGCGCAGCGGTTCATAATGCAAAACTGTCTGTTGAATCGGAACTTCAAAAAGGGACTACGGTGACTATTACGTTTAAAGCATAAAAACAGTCGGTAGCACCGACAGGCGAACACAATCATTGTATGATTTAATATAATTTTATGGCTGACTGGGCTTACGGGAGCAACCTATTACCCATAAAAACGGGCAACCACACAGGGTTGCCCCTACAAATTTAGAGAAGATTTTCGGTAATATTGTAAAATGGGCGACCTTTAAGGTCGCCCATTTTAGTGTAGAAAAATTTATTTAACTTTAATACTTTTTGCTTTTGACCAAGCGGAGTGAGCGGTTTTGCCGCTTTGTTTTACCAATGCTCTTACATAAACTTTATAAGTTCCTTTTTTGAGTTTTTTGTAAGTTTTTGAAGCGGCTTTTGCTGAATTATAGGTTTTAATAACAGTCTTTTTACCAAGCACATATTTTACCTGATAGCCTGTTGCGCCGCTTGATTTTTTATAAGTTACTTTAAGATATTTTGAGCCGCCTTTAGCAGTAAACGACGGTGTTTTTAATTTAAGTTTTGCATCAGTTGAAGTTTTTGAAACTTTACCGCACAAGGAACACTTATAAGATTTTGTACCTGTTGAAACATAACTTGCTTTTTTGGTAACTACCCATTTGTAATTATGAGATTTTGCAGGAACAGTTTCTGTATAACTGTAACCGCAGGAACAGGTGTATGTTTTAATTCCTTTTTCGGTACAAGTAGGTTGCTTTGTGGTTTTTGATGTATATTTATGACCGAGTGCAGGAACTACTTTCTGTTTAACTAAAACCTCGCCGCATACGGAACAATGTTTACCCTCTGTTAAGCCTGATTTTGTGCAAGTAGCCGCTACTGCTTTATCAATAACTTCATTATGATAACCGATTGCCTTTATGCTTTCGGTATAACTTTCAAAACATATTGAACAGGTGAAAGTTTTTTCGCCGTCTTCGGTACAAGTCGGATTTTTTGTTGTTTTTTCAGTATAAATATGGTCATGAGGAGAGTCGTCATAAACAGTTACGCAAGCCTGATTATAAGTAAACTCAACGGGTTTGCCGCCCATATCTATAACATTGGCAGGTGAATAATCTTTAATGTCAATATTATAAATGCCGGGTTTAGCGCTATCGGAAACTTTAAAATCAATACTGAATATTACTCCGTTATTCTTGTTTGTAATAATTTCGGCATCGCCTACGCCGGTATAAAGGAAAATAAGGTCGCCGTTTGAGATGGGACTTACAAGCGAATTTTTGAAATTGTCGCCTGCCGAGTATTGCGGAAAAGCGCCGTATTCATTGGTTTCACCGGGAATTAATGATAAAACGTCTTTATCAAAGGTGAAAACGTATCTCATTCCCCAAAAACCCGGATTATTGCCGATTTCAAAAGTTACCGTTGCGATTTCGCCCGCTTTTACACGCTCGCTCGAGGCTTTTATATACGGCTTTGTTTCATCAAATGCAGGGAGTGTATCAGCCGAAACACTTACTGCGCCGCTTGATATAAACGATACTGTAAGTACGACGCTTAAAATAAGGCTTAAAACTCTTTTAATCATTTTTTATCTCCTGTATTTTTATTTTTTTATGGGAAGTTTTTCGTAGCCTTCCCAATTTGCAACGTGTCTTGATAAAATTGTTCTGTCTAAACTGTTTACTTTGCCGTCGCCGTTTAAATCAGCGGCTTCGATATTAATTTTATCAGCTTCATAACCTTCCCATTTAGCAATATATCTTGCTAAACATTCAACGTCATGCTTGTCAACCTTTTTGTCTGCGTTAATATCACCGTACAGAATTTCAAAGGACTGCGGCTCGTTGCACCATTTGCATTTGCCGTCTGCAAAGTTGTGTATTCCTGTAGCGGGAATGTCTTCGGTATATGTATCGCCACAGGAGCAGGTAAAGGTTTTTACGCCTTTTTCTATACAAGTAGGTTCTTTTGTGACGATTTCGGCATAACTGTGAGTATGATCGTCATAAACGGTTACACAAGCCTGATTATAAGTAAACTCAACAGGACTGCCGCCGATATTTAAAACATTGTTTTTGGAATAATCTTTAATATCAATATTGTAATCGCCGGGTTTAGCGTTATCGGCAACTTTAAATTTAATGGTGAAAAGCATTCCATTGTTTTGATTTGAAGAAATTTCAGTTGTACCTACGCTGGTATAAAGAAAAACAAAACTGTCGTCTGCAACAGGACTTACAAGCGAATTTGAAAACTTCGGACCGACTGAATACTGCGGGAAAGTGCCGTATTGGTTGGTTTCGCCGGGAACTAACGATAAAACCGATTTATCAAAGGTGAAAACGTGTCTTATTCCCCAAAAGCCGGTTTGGTTATTATTGCCGATTTCAAAAGTTACCGTTGCGATTTCGCCCGCTTTTACAGGGGAACTCGAGGCTTTTATATACGGCTTTGTTTCATCAAATGTAGGGGGCGTTTGTGCTGAAACCGTTACAATGCTTGTGAAAATAATTGAAAGCAGAATAATTATGCTAAACACACCCGTTAAAACTCTTTTAGTCATTTCAATTTCCTCCAAAATTAAATAAAAGAATTATTTAATCGGTTTATTCATCTCTTCCACAGCATTTTTTATACTTTTTACCGCTGCCGCAAGGGCAAGGATCGTTTCTGCCCGGTTTTTTTGCTTTTCTGATAGGTTCTTTTTTTACCGAACCGTCGTCAGCGCCCGAAGCGCCTGTTTCTTTTGCAACTCTTTCACGTTCAAGTTGTTGATTTTGACGAAGTCTTACATTTAAAATACGCTTTGTGGTATCTTCTTTGATTGATTCGGTCATTGCGTTGAACATATCATAACCCTCGTTACGGTAAGCGACAACAGGGTCATGCTGACCGTAAGAACGAAGATGAATACCCTCGCGCAACTGGTCCATAGCGTCGATATGCTCCATCCAATGTGTATCAACGGAACGCAGAAGAACTACACGCTCAACTTCACGCATAAGTTCAGAGCCGAACTCTTCTTCACGTTCATCATATTTTTTGAATGCGATTTTTTCAATGGTTTCAACGACGTCGTCACGTTCAAGTTTATTAAGTTCTTCATTTGAATAATCGAGTGCGTCGCCTACTTCAAGCCAAGATGAAATTTCAGCCTTTAAGCCTTTGAAATTCCACTCCTCTGCAATATCGGCGGAAAGGTAGTGGGTACAAATTTCTTTAATTGTGTCTTTAACCATACCTTTAACGGTGCCTGTAATATCGTCGCCGTCGATAACCTTATTTCTCTGGTCGTAAATAATGGTACGCTGAACGTTCATAACGTCATCGTAATCAAGTACGTTTTTACGAATAGAGAAGTTACGGTATTCGATTTTTTCCTGTGCGCCCTCAATTGAGTTAGAAAGCATTTTCATTTCAAGCGGAACGTTATCGTCAACTTTTAATGTTTCCATTACGCGATAGATACGCTCGCCGCCGAATAATCTCATAAGGTCGTCCTCAAGCGAAATATAAAATCTCGATTCACCCGGGTCTCCCTGACGGCCTGAACGTCCTCTTAACTGATTATCAATTCGTCTTGATTCGTGACGTTCCGTACCGATAATGCAAAGACCGCCTGCTTCTCTGACTTTTTCTGCTTCAGGTTGAATTTCCTCCTTAAATTTAGCGTTAAGTTCGGAGAAAGTTTTTCTTGCATTTAAAATTTCTTCGTTATCGGTTTCGGCAAAGCCTGTAGCTTCGGCAATCATCTCGTCCTCGAAGCCCTGCTTTTTCATAGCGGCTTTTGCCATATATTCGGCGTTACCGCCGAGCATAATATCAGTACCACGACCTGCCATATTGGTGGCTATGGTAACTGCGCCGAATTTACCTGCCTGTGCAATGATTTCAGCCTCTTGTCTGTGGTTTTTAGCATTTAAAACATTGTGTTTAATGCCTTTTTTCTTTAAAAGTTTGCTTAAATGCTCTGATTTTTCGATTGAAATAGTACCAACCAAAACAGGCTGACCTTTTTCATGACGAGCGGCAATATCTTCAATAACCGCATTAAATTTAGCGGCTTCGGTTTTATAAACGATGTCGGGGTTATCAATTCTCGCCATAGGCTTGTTTGTCGGAATTTCCACAACGTCGAGTTTGTAGATTTCGGCAAATTCCTGCGATTCTGTAAGCGCAGTACCGGTCATACCCGAAAGTTTATTATACATTCTGAACAAGTTTTGGAATGTGATTGTAGCGAGAGTTTTGGACTCGTGTGCAATTTTAACGTTTTCTTTTGCTTCGATAGCCTGATGAAGCCCCTCGTTATAACGTCTGCCGAACATAAGACGTCCGGTAAATTCATCAACAATAATAACTTCGCCGTCTTTTACAACATAGTCAATATCTCGGTGCATAATGCCATGCGCTTTAATAGCCTGATTAACATGGTGGGCGATAGTTATATTTTCGGGGTCATTAAGGTTTTCAAGTCCGAAGAAAGCCTCGGCTTTTTTAACGCCGCTTGCGGTAAGCGTTGCGGTTTTTGCCTTTTCGTCAACAATATAATCTCCGTCTTCCTCAACCTGTTCTTCGGCTTCTTCTTTTGAATTAAGGTTTTTAACCTTTGTCATTTTAAGCGATTTTGCAAGTGAGTCGGCACGTTTGTAAAGGTCGGTGGATTTTTCGCCCTGACCTGAAATGATAAGCGGTGTACGAGCCTCGTCAATAAGAATTGAGTCGACCTCGTCGACAATTGCAAAACTGTGACCTCTTTGAACACGCTCCTCTTTATATGTAACCATATTATCACGAAGATAGTCAAAACCGAGTTCGTTATTTGTGCAGTAAGTGATGTCGGCGGCGTAGGCGGCTCTTCGGTCTTCACCCTCGATATCATGAGTGATAAGTCCTACGGTAAGACCTAAAAATCTGTAAAGTTTGCCCATCCATTCCGAGTCACGCTTTGCAAGGTAATCGTTTACCGTTACAATGTGAACGCCTTTGCCTGTAAGCGCATTAAGGTATGCAGGCAAGGTTGCAACCAAAGTTTTACCTTCACCTGTTTTCATCTCGGCAATTCTTCCTTCGTGAAGAACTATACCGCCGATGATTTGAACCGGATAAGGACGCATTCCGAGTACTCGGTCGGCTGCCTCTCGACAAACCGCAAATGCTTCCGGCAAAATATCGTCAAGCGTTTCTCCTGTTTTAAGTCTTTCTTTAAATTCATCGGTTTTCGCACGAAGTTCCTCATCGGAAAGTTTTTTCATCTCGTCTTCGTGTGACAAAACCTTTTGTTTAATCGGCTCAACTTTTTTAAGTTCTCTTTTGGAATAAGAGCCTAATAATAAATCTCGAAGTCCCATATTTAAATCCTTTCAGAATAAATTTTGTATAAATAAGGAAATACATAATTCCTCTATTATCTAATCAAACATATAATAACATATTTTTTTGCAAAATAAAAGAATATTTTGTAAACAATTATTTTATTTAGCGTTTTTAACTAATTAAGAGTGCGATTTTTGTTAATTCTGCAATAAAAATTAAAACAGGCGTGAATTTACGCCTGTTTTTTCTGTTAATCAAATAATTTTTCAAAGTCAAGGACATCGTCTGCAACGCTTTCACAAAATTCTTTACTGTGAGAAACAAAAAGCACCGTTCCTTTAAAACTTTTGATAGCGGTTTTCAACTGTTCAACAGCGTTAACGTCAAGGTGGTTTGTCGGCTCGTCAAGCAGTAAAAGATTATATTTTTGAAGAGTTAGTTTACATAACTTAACTTTTGACTGCTCGCCGCCGCTTAAAGTATTAAGTTTTTGCAGTACCTTTTCTCCCAAAAGTCCGCATCTTGACAGTGCGGTGCGTACTTCTTTGTCCGAAAGCCCGGGATATGCGTTTTTTACTTCTTCCAAAGCGGTCAGATTATCGTCGTCCCATTCGTTTTCCTGCTTATAGTAGCCGATTTTTATATTATCGGCAAGCGTAAACTCACCCGAAATCGGCGGTAACATTCCGTTTATTGTTTTGATAAATGTGGTTTTGCCGATACCGTTAAATCCCGTAACGGCGAGTTTCTTGCCTGCAAAAAGTTCAAGATTTATTTCGGGTACAAGCGGGAAGTAATAGCCGATTGAAAGAGAGTTGCATTTTAAAATGACTTTTCCGACAGCCGGAGTGTAATCGAACATAAAAGTAGGTTTTACCGCTTGAGAGGGTTTTTCAAGCAGTTCCATTTTCTCGAGTTTTTTTCTTCGGCTTTTAGCCTGTTTTGAGGTAGAGGCTCTGACAATGTTTTTATCAATATAATCTTTAAGATTTTTAATTTCTTTTTGCTGGGCGTTATAATTTTTAATAAGTTCAGCCTGCTTTTGCTCTTTTAACTTCAAAAAAGTGTAATAATCACCGTTAAATCGGGTGATAGTGCCATCTGAAATATCGCAGACGCAGTTTACAACCGAGTTTAAAAATTCAAAATCGTGACTTACTAAAATAAACGAGCCTTTAAAACCGTTTAAATATTTTGTCAGCCATGCGATATGTTCTTTGTCAAGAAAGTTTGTAGGTTCGTCGAGAAGTAAAACATCGGGATTTTGAAGCAGCAGTTTTGCAAGCATTACTTTTGCTCGCTGACCGCCCGACAGCGTTTTAACGTCGGTGTTCATACCGAATCCCGTTATACCGAGTCCTGCGGCAACCTTATCAACATTACTGTTGACGGAATAAAAATCCTCCGCCTCTAATTTTTCACGCAGTTCTTCGGCTTTTTCACACAGTTCCATTTGTTTTTCGACATCGTCGGTCAAGCCGATTTGTTCCTCAACCTGTTGCAATTCATCGTCGATGTCAAAAAGATGTGCAAAACTTTCGAGCAAATACGAACGAATCGGCATTGATTCTTTTATTTTTGCCTCTTGGTCAAGGTAGCCGAGTTTAAAACGGGGATTCCATTTTACATAGCCTTCGTCCGGAACAACCTCGCCGATAAGTATATTTATAAATGTAGACTTTCCGGCTCCGTTTAATCCCGTAAGACCTAATTTATCACCGCCGAAAAGCTGCATATTAGCATGCGAAAAGAGTTTTTTATCGCCGAATATATGAGTTAAGTTTTTTACATCAAGTATGCTCATTAGCGTTCTCCGTTGTGTTTTTTAAACTGATTATAAAACTGATTATAACACAGTTTTGCAAAAAAATAAATAAGTTATTACAATGAAAAGAGGCTGTCTTAATTACGACAGCCTCTTATCAACTAAATTGAAATATTTACAAAGCCTTTAAAATTAAACGGCTCTGTCAACCTTTCCCGAACGCAAGCATCTGGTGCAGGCATATACTCTCTTAGGAGTACCGTTTACAACCGCCTTAACTCTTTTTACATTCGGTTTCCAGGTTCTGTTAGATCTTCTGTGCGAGTGGGAAACCTTAATTCCGAAGGTTACCGACTTTCCGCAGTAATCGCATTTTGCCATTAAACTGCACCTCCTTAATTTTTTCAATAAGATATAGCAACGACTATTTTAACAGAGTTGTACGTAAAAATCAAGTCTTTTTTTAAAAAAAGTTGATTTTTCGCAATTTTTTCGCATAAAAACCCTTGACATTAGCAGTTTGTTATTATATAATTGTAAAATACACATAATGGGTAAAATGCCCGATTATGTCGTTTGCTGTAATGATTATAGCAGACAATTCTGTAAAAATCAAGCATTATATTGATTTTTGCCGAATAAAAGATTATACCGTCAAATGCAACAATTAAAAAGGAGTGAAAAAGCCTATGGTTAATGTGAAACCGGTAAAGCTTGGTAAAAACACGAGAATGAGTTTTCAGAAAATAAATGAAGTTCTGGAAATGCCGAATTTGATTGAAATTCAGAAGAACTCATATCAGTGGTTTTTAGATGAAGGTCTAAAGGAAGTGTTTGATGATGTCGCTTCTATTACCGACCATAACGATAATCTTGTTCTGAGTTTCACAGGTTATCAGCTTGATGATACACCGAAATACAGTATCGCTGAATGTAAAGAAAGAGATACCACTTATGCAGCTCCGCTTCGAGTTCGCGCACAACTTCTTAATAAAGAAACCGGCGAGATAAAAGAAAGCGAAGTTTATATGGGCGATTTTCCGCTTATGACCGATTCGGGTACATTTATTATTAACGGTGCCGAACGTGTTATAGTTTCGCAGCTTGTTCGTTCTCCGGGCGTTTATTTCTCGCTTGAGGTTGATAAAACAGGTAAAGAACTTTTTAATACTACCATTATCCCTAACAGGGGTGCTTGGATAGAGTTTGAAACCGACCATAATGATATTATGTATGTCCGTATTGATAAAAACCGTAAATTGCCGATGACGGCGTTTGCAAGAGCATTGGGACTTGCTACAAACGTTGAAATCATTGAAAAACTCGGCGAGTCGGACAGACTTTTGGCAACTCTTGAAAAAGACGTTTCCGATAACGTTGAAAACGCTTTGCTTGAAGTTTACAAAAAACTTCGTCCGGGCGAGCCATTTACAGTTGACGGTGCAAAAACTTATATTACCAATTTGCTTTTCGACCCGAGAAGATATGATTTGTCACGCGTCGGAAGACATAAATATAACAAGAAACTTTCCTTAGGTCTTCGTCTTATCGGCAGAAAACTTTCACGTCCCGTATGCGATCCGCAGTCGGGCGAGGTTGTGGCTGAACCGGGCGAGGTTTTAACCAGAGAACGTGCCGAATATCTTGAAAAAATCGGCGTTAAGGAAGCGTTTATCACACTCGAATACGAGGGTGAAGAGGTTGAAAGAAAAGTTCTTTCAAACGGTATGGTTAACGCTGCCGACTTCGTTGATTTTGACGTAACAGAATGCGGTATCAACGAAAACGTTTGCTATGACGTTCTTATGGAAATTCTCTCTCAAAACGAGGGCGAAGAGGCTGTTAAAGAGGCGTTTATCGAGCGTAAACACGAGCTTATTCCGAATAACGTTACTTTAGATGATATTTTTGCTTCAATGAACTATATTTGCGGTCTTCCCGCAGGTATCGGTACCGTTGATGATATTGACCATTTGGGCAACCGTAGAATTCGTTCTGTAGGCGAACTTTTACAGAATCAGTTCAGAATCGGTTTTGCAAGAATGGAAAGAGTTATCCGTGAGAAAATGGCTTTGCAGACTCCGGAAAACGAGCAGGTTGTACCGCAGACGTTTATTAATATCCGTCCGGTTGTTGCCGCTATCCGTGAGTTCTTCGGTTCTTCTCCGCTTTCACAGTTTATGGATCAGATTAACCCGCTTGCGGAACTTACTCATAAACGTAGACTTTCTGCATTGGGTCCCGGCGGTTTGTCAAGAGACCGTGCCGGATTCGAGGTTCGTGACGTTCACTACACCCATTACGGCAGAATGTGTTCTATCGAAACTCCTGAAGGTCCTAACATCGGTCTTATCTCTCACTTGGCTACTTTTGCTAAAATAAACGAATACGGCTTTATCGAAGCACCTTACCGTAAGGTTGATAAAGAAACAGGTATTGTAACCGATGAAGTTGTTTATATGGCGGCTGACGAAGAGGACGAGTTCATCATCGCACAGGCGAATGAGCCTTTGGATGAGGACGGAAGATTTAAGAGAAGAATTATCAACTGCCGTCACAGAGATGAATTTTTGGAAATTGAAAATACCGCCGCTGATTATATGGACGTTTCTCCTCGAATGATCGTATCGGTTGCTACCGCTATGATTCCGTTCCTTGAGAACGATGACGCCAACCGTGCATTAATGGGTTCAAACATGCAGCGTCAGGCAGTTCCGCTTCTTACTACCGAGTCGCCGATTGTCGGCACAGGTATGGAATACAAAGCCGCTGTTGACTCGGGCGTTACTGTTATTTGTAAACGTGACGGTGTTGTTACAAAGGTTTGTGCAGGCTACGTTGACGTTAGAACCGACAACGGCGAAACAGACCATTATGAACTTATCAGATTTACACGTTCCAACCAAGGTTCGTGCGTAAACCAGAAGCCAATCGTTGAAGAGGGCGAGCAGGTTAAGAAAGGCGACGTTATCGCCGATGGTCCTGCTACTCAAAACGGTGAAATTGCGCTCGGTAAGAATATGCTTATCGGCTTTATGACCTGGGAGGGTTATAACTACGAGGACGCCGTTTTGCTTAACGAAAGATTGGTTAAGGAAGACGTATATACATCTATTCATATTGAAGAATATGAAACCGAAGCCAGAGATACAAAACTCGGACCGGAGGAAATCACACGTGATATTCCGAACGTCGGCGAGGACGCATTAAAAGACCTTGACGAACGCGGTATTATCCGAGTAGGCGCAGAGGTTCGCGCAGGTGATATTCTTGTCGGCAAGGTTACTCCGAAAGGTGAAACCGAACTTACCGCAGAGGAACGTTTGCTTCGTGCAATCTTCGGCGAAAAGGCAAGAGAAGTCAGAGATACTTCGCTTAGAGTACCTCACGGTGAATACGGTACAATCGTAGATGTTAAAGTATTTACAAGAGAAAATTCAAATGAATTAAATCCGGGCGTTAATATGGTAGTTCGTTGCTATATCGCTCAAAAACGTAAAATTTCTGTCGGCGATAAAATGGCAGGCCGTCACGGTAACAAGGGCGTAGTTTCACGCATTTTGCCGCAGGAGGATATGCCGTTCTTACCTGATGGTACACCGCTTGATATCGTATTGAATCCGCTCGGCGTACCTTCCCGAATGAATATCGGTCAGGTGCTTGAAGTACATCTCGGATACGCCGCAAAGGCGCTCGGCTGGAAAGTTTGCACAAGAGTATTCGACGGCGCTCATGAGTCTGATATTCGTGAATGTCTTAAAATGGCAGGCTATGCCGAGGACGGTAAAACTCAACTTTACGACGGCAGAACAGGTTTGCCGTTTGATAACCGTGTAACCGTAGGTTATATGTACTTCTTAAAACTCCATCACCTTGTTGATGATAAGATTCACGCCCGTTCAACAGGTCCTTATTCACTTGTTACACAGCAGCCGCTCGGCGGTAAAGCGCAGTTCGGCGGTCAGCGTTTCGGTGAAATGGAGGTTTGGGCGCTTGAGGCTTACGGCGCTGCTTACACCTTACAGGAAATCCTTACCGTAAAATCCGATGACGTTGTCGGACGTGTAAAGACTTACGAGTCTATTGTTAAGGGTAACAATATTCCGAAACCGGGTATTCCTGAATCCTTTAAGGTACTTATCAAAGAGTTGCAGTCGCTTGCGCTTGATATTAAAGTTCTTGATAAGGACGATAATGAAATTGATATTAAACAGTCGTTTGACGACGATGATGATTTGATTGTCGCACCTAATAATACCGCACCGTCAGAGGAAGATCCTAACGCAGTGATGGTTGCCGATGATTTAACAGGATTCGGTCTTGAAGATGAAAACGGCGAAAGCATTGAAGATGAATTCTTTGACGATGACGATACCGCATTTGAAGACGAAGAAGTTTTCGATGACGAAGAAGATATGTAAGGAGGAAAAGAAAATTTATGCAGAATACAGATTTTGAAAAAATTCGCATTGGGCTTGCTTCTCCTGAACAAATCAGAGCTTGGTCATACGGCGAGGTAAAAAAGCCTGAAACAATTAACTACCGTACATTAAAACCTGAAAGAGACGGTCTTTTCTGCGAGCGTATTTTCGGACCGCAGAAAGACTGGGAGTGTCATTGCGGTAAATATAAGAGAATTCGTTATAAAGGCAAAGTTTGCGAACGCTGCGGAGTTGAAATTACAAGAAGTAAAGTCCGCCGTGAGCGTATGGGTTCTATTGAACTTGCCGCTCCTGTTTCGCATATTTGGTATTTTAAAACTATTCCGTCAAGAATGGGACTTGTACTTGATATGTCGCCGCGTGATCTTGAGCAGGTACTCTATTTCTCAAAATACGTAGTAGTTGATCCCGGTTCTACTCCGCTTGTAAAACAGCAGATTTTATCGGAAACTCAATATATGGAATGGTATGAGAAGTACGAGGACGATTTCGTAGCGGATATGGGCGCTGAAGCAATTAAAAGATTGCTTTCGGAAATCGACCTTGATAAACTCTCAAATGAACTTAAAGCCGAAATGGAAGAAGCCACCGGTCAAAAGAAAATCAGAATCGGTAAGCGTCTTGAAGTTGTTGAGTCATTCCGTCTTTCGGGCAACCGTCCCGAATGGATGATTCTTGACGTTCTTCCGGTTATTCCGCCGGATCTTCGTCCTATGGTACAGTTGGACGGCGGCAGATTTGCCACATCCGACTTGAACGACCTTTACAGACGTGTTATTAACCGTAATAACCGTTTGGCTCGTTTGCTTGAACTTGGCGCACCGAGCATTATTGTAAGAAATGAAAAGAGAATGCTTCAGGAGGCTGTTGACGCACTTATCGACAACGGTAGACGAGGCAGAGCAGTTACCGGCCCTAATAACCGTGCTTTAAAATCTCTTTCTGATATGCTTAAAGGTAAACAGGGACGTTTCCGTCAGAACTTGCTTGGTAAACGTGTTGACTACTCCGGCCGTTCGGTTATCGTAGTAGGTCCTGAACTTAAAATTTATCAGTGCGGTCTTCCAAAAGAAATGGCTATCGAGTTGTTTAAGCCATTTGTTATGAAACATCTTGTTGAAACAAATGTTGCAAGCAACATTAAATCTGCAAGAAAAATGCTTGAGCGTCTTCGTCCTGAAGTTTGGGACGCTTTGGCAGTTGTTATTAAAGACCATCCTGTATTCTTAAACCGTGCTCCAACACTTCACCGTCTTGGTATTCAGGCGTTTGAGCCTGTATTGGTTGAGGGCAGAGCAATTAAACTTCATCCGCTTGTTTGTACAGCGTTCAACGCTGACTTCGACGGTGACCAGATGGCTGTTCACGTTCCGCTTTCGGCAGAGGCTCAGGCAGAGGCAAGAATTCTTATGCTTGCCGCCAACAACCTCTTAAAACCGTCAGACGGTAAACCTGTTGCCGTTCCTACACAGGATATGGTATTGGGTTCTTATTACCTTACTCTTGTTCGTGATGACGAGGTTGGTACAGGCAAGGTATTCCGCAACAAGGAAGAAGCTATTATGGCTTATGAAAACAATGTTGTCGGACTTCATGCACCTATCAAGGTAAGAGTAAACGGCGAATGGCAGGGCAAAGAGATTACAAGAATTATTGACGCTACTGTTGGTTATCTTATCTTTAATGAGTCAATTCCGCAGAATTTAGGCTTTACCGACCGTACAGTACCGGGTCATGAACTTGACCTTGAAATTCATTTTGAAAAGAATGAAGACGGCACATATAAAGCAAACAAAGCGGGTAAAAAGTTACTCGGTAAAATTGTTGACGCTTGTATCCGTATAAACGGTACTGCCGTTACTGCCGATGTGCTTGATAGAATTAAAGCCACAGGTTATAAATATTCAACTAAAGGTGCGATCACTATCGCCGTATCTGATGCAGTTATTCCGCCGATTAAGGCTCAGAAGATTGCCGAGGCCGAAGAGCAGGTTGATAAAATTAACAAACTTTATCGTCGCGGTATGTTCTCCGCAGATGAAAAATCCAAAAAGGTACAGGAAATTTGGGAAAAGACAGTTGATGAAGTTTCTGCCGCTTTGACAGAGAACTTGCAGGAATACAACCCGATTAATATGATGGTTGATTCGGGCGCCCGTGGTTCTGTTAGCCAGATTCGTCAGTTAGCAGGTATGCGTGGTCTTATCGCAAATACTTCGGGTAAAATCATCGAAGTTCCTATTCGTTCAAACTACCGTGAAGGACTTAACGTGCAGGAATACTTTATTTCTTCTCGTGGTGCGCGTAAAGGTCTTGCCGATACTGCGCTTCGTACCGCCGACTCCGGTTATCTTACCCGTCGTCTTGTTGATATTTCGCAGGATGTTATTATTCGCGAGGACGATTGTAAGTCTGATGAAGGCTTGCTCGTTTACGGTATCTACGAGGGCAAACAGCTTATTGAGCCGCTTACTGACCGTCTTATCGGACGTTATCTTAAAGACCCTGTTTATCATCCCGAAACAGGCGAACTCTTAATGGGTACTGACGATATGATTACCTATGACGATGCTATGCGTATTGTTGACGCAGGCGTTAAAGAGTGCGTAATACGTTCTATCATTACCTGTAAAGCTAAAAAAGGTATTTGTAAAAAATGTTACGGCGTTAACCTTGCAACAGGTACTCCTGTTGCAGTCGGTGAGGCAGTCGGTATCGTAGCCGCTCAGTCAATCGGTGAACCCGGTACCCAGCTTACAATGCGTACTTTCCATACCGGTGGTATCGCATCAAGCGAGGATATTACACAAGGTCTTCCACGTGTCGAGGAGCTTTTCGAGGCACGTCGTCCGAAACATTCTGCTTTCCTTACTGAAATTGCAGGTGTAGTTCGTATTGAAAATGTTAAGAAGAACAGAGAAATTGTCGTAACCGATGTAAACGGTACTGATGAAAAGAGATATTCTATTCCTTATGATTACCGTATACTTGTTGATGACGGTGATATGGTAGAAAAAGGTCAGCAGATTACCGACGGTGTAATTTATCCGCAGGATATTCTTGCTATTCTCGGTGAGCATGCCGTTCAGAACTATATCATCGAACAGGTTCAGTCTGTTTACCGTTTACAGGGTGTTGATATCAACGATAAGCATATCGAGGTTATCGTTCGTCAGATGATGAGAAAACGTCTTGTAACCGATAACGGCTCTACTAATATGATTCCGAGTACAATGGTTGAGCGTGGCACATTCTATGCTGAATACAATGATATTAAAGCAAGAATGGAAGCAGGCGAAGAAGGTCTTACCTTGCCTGTCGGTCAGGCTACATTGCTTGGTATTACAAAGGCTTCTTTGGCAACAGATTCATTCTTGTCAGCCGCTTCGTTCCAGGAAACTACAAGAGTTCTTACCGAGGCCGCTATCAAGGGCAAGGAAGATGAATTGTTCGGTCTTAAAGAAAATGTTATTATCGGTAATCTTATCCCTGCCGGTACAGGTATGAAGTGTTATCAAGACGCTTCGTTTGATGTATCCGAGTTTGATAATAACGATGATGAAGTTGTTTATTCAACAGCAGATTAAGATTTGGAATAATATTCAGTAAACTAAATGCTCCCTTTACTAAAGGGAGCATTTGAATTTAGAGATAGTTTTGTATTTTGTTTTAAGATAATGCGTCATTACGAGTAAAATGAAGGAATTTTTTAGCATTTTATTCAAGATTCTTCGACTTCGCTCAGAATAACGAGAGGGACGCTTTTTTGGATAGCAAGAATATGTTGGGTAATTTTATTAAACGGCAATAGCCACGCCCCTACCCTACAAAATATCAACAAAATTTTTGATTAATTTGTTTGATTTTGTAGGGGAACCCTGTGTGGTTGCCCGATTCATTGGTAATAGATTTATAGAGTAAGCCCTGTCAGTTTTAAGATTATATCAAAGCATTTAATGATGGTGTTCGCCCGTCGAGGCTCTCGACTCGAGGCTCTCGACTATTATTGACAATAATGCTCTTATAGTGTAATATTAACACTATAATGTGTGGGGTGATGACAACCGCCTTATTTCATCTTTTGATTATGATGAAATATTAAATGAATTAAAAATTTTAACAGGAGAAAAGTTATGAAGAAAGATATAAAAATATTTAATGTAGTATTTCCGTTGTGGTTTATTTTTTTAGCTTTCCCTACGGCTTGGTTAATTGCAATACCCAGTAATTTTATTATAGACAGTATCGTATTATTGATTGCAATTAAATTATTAAAATTTGAAAATTGCAAAAAGTTTTACAAATCTACAATCTTGAAAGTATTTGTTTGTGGTTTTGCTGCCGATTTTGTCGGCGCAGTGCTTATGTTATGCACTGTATATATAAATATTTACAGCATGGGTGATGAATTGTATTTTACAATTCCCGCATTGCTGATTTCTGCGGCAATGATTTATTTTTTTGATTATAAGATTGCCTTTGAAGATTGCGACAAGCACAACAGAAAAGTGTTGTCATTGGTTTTTGCAATCGCTACCGCTCCTTATACTTTTTTGGTTCCTACGAGTTGGATATACGGGTAAGGGTATAAAAGTATTATTCAAAGTTGTTAATTATGCTGAAAAGCGATTTTGAGCAGGTCGGATATTCTTTTTTAAGCGTATCGGCATTAAGATTTAAGTTAATGTTTTCTTTTGAAAAATGACCAAAAAGGTTTGCAAATGCGTTGATTTTATCTTTTTCTGCATAAAATTCGGCTTTTTGCGGCTCTTTCTTAAAGAAATTATTGTCAAAATAGCAGTTTTTAAAATGCTGCGAGATGATATAGACTTCCGAATTCATTATTTTACCGAAATCTTTGCAAATTTCGGGGTTGCCAAGCCGTGCGGTTATGCTGTATAATAGATTTATTACATTAATTGTATCGTTAC
This sequence comes from Acutalibacteraceae bacterium, assembly GCA_036308645.1. GTDB lineage: Bacteria > Bacillota > Clostridia > Oscillospirales > Acutalibacteraceae > RUG11462. Next base: position 41,400 of record JAXJVH010000022.1, read on the forward strand.
GGGATTTTTCAAATTTAGGAAACTGTTTTAAATCCGCAGAGATACTGTCGGTATCGGTTTTAGATGGTTCTTGTCGGTCGGTAATGCCTAAAAGATAGTCCGTTGAACAGTTAAAAACTTTAGACGCTTTTATCAGAAAATCAAGACCGCATTCACGGATTCCTTTTTCATAGTGCGATAAAAGCGCTTGCGAAATGCCGAGTTTTAATGCGGTTTCTTTTTGCGACCAACCATTTTGACGGCGTAATTCAGAAATTGTTTTACCAAATTGATTTTTCATAATTTTCACCTTATAATTTACTTATAGTATAATTGTATCATAAAAACGTGAAAAAGCAAATACATATTGTAGAAAAAAGAAAGGATATTTTAATGAAAACATACACTATTCATCTTATCCGTCACGGAATGACCGAGGGCAACAAGGTAGGCAGATATGTGGGAAGCATAGACGCGCCGCTTTTTAAAGACGGCATTGACGAGATTAAAGAATTAAAGAAAAAATATGATTACAGAAAGCCTAAACTTTTCTTTTCTTCACCGCTGAAAAGATGTATTGAAACGCTTGATTTGATATACGGCGATGAAGAAATAGAGGTTAATACGGTGGAGGGATTGCGTGAATGTAATCTCGGTGATTTTGAGGGTAAAACCGCCGATGAATTGGTTGATAATCCCGAATATATGGATTGGGTACAACATGGAGTTGCGCCGCCGAACGGCGAGAGTAATAAAGAGTTTGCAACAAGAGTTTGCGCGGCGTTTGTTGATACGGTAAAGGAAATTCTTAAAAGCGGAAAGACAGAGGCGGTTATTTGCGCTCACGGCGGAGTAATTATGACCATTTTGGCGGTTTACGGTTTGCCGCAGAGAAAAATGACCGAATATATGGCGAATAACGGCAGAGGTTTTACTATAAGAGTTACTCCGTCGGTTTGGATGCGTTCGGGTATGGTTGAGGTAATTTCGGATTTCCCTGCCGGTTCTTCAGCCGAGCCTGACAACTCGGTTAATCCTGTTAAAAATTCCGATAAAAACCCTTTCAGCGGCGTTGTTGACGATGAAAATGATGAGATTTTCTGGGGCGATTTAGAGGAGGAAGAAAACGGCGAGGAATAGCCGATATACCACTTTTGTGTATTTTTCATATAATATACAGGGGTGATAAAAATGGATTGGTGTTACAGAGATTGCACTGACCAATGTATAAACGCTCGAATTTTAGACGGTTGTTGTGACGGTTCCGGTGAGCATAGACACGAATGTGAGTGTAAATGCAGATGCAGATGTAAATGCGAATGTGAGCATAAACACGAACATGAACACGAACACGAAAAGCATCCGCACAAACCGCCGCATTGTCATTCCGAATCGGAAGAATAATTGATTAATATAATATTAGATAGATTTTTAAGGCTTGTTAATGTAAGAAATTGCATTAGCAAGCCTTTTTGTGTGCCAAAAAAAGATGTCCTTGAATGTCCGGTAGGATATGTGATAGTGTAAATGTGCGGCAGGGGAAAAGCCATCCTAGGTTTAAGGCTTTATTACTCTGTTTGCAAAACGATTAACGGCAAAGTAATATTTATGCTGTTTGGAGGGTTGGACGGAACAAAACAAATTTGGAGGGATTTTGATTTGGCGAAAAGAAAAAGTTCGCTGTTCTCTTCAATAAAAGAAATATTATCCTTAACGCCTTCAAAAGAAGATGAGCAGCGGTTGATAGACAAGGGTGTTCCTAAAAGCAAAATCAACAACGGCACGGTGATTATGGAGTCGCTTGTGGGCAAGGCTTTAAAAGGAGAACTCGGCGCTATAAAAGAGGTGCTTAATATTCTCGATGAGGGCAAAGAACAGGATAAATCAAATATTTCAAAACTTTATAAGGCGCTTGATGATAATGAGAATTGAAAAGTTATCGGAAAAACAGAAAGCGGTGCTGAAATTTGCTCACTGCAAAAAATATAGGGGCTATAACGCAATAATCTGCGACGGTGCGGTGCGTTCGGGCAAAACGGCGGTTATGACGCTTTCGTTTGTGCATTGGGCGATGAGATTTTTTGACGGCAGTTATTTTGCGGTTTGCGGAAAAACAATTAATTCGGCGGAGCGAAATATTTTAACGCTTATGAGAGATATGGTTGATATTACGGCTTTTTTCTCGCTTTCTTACAATGCAAGCAAGCACATACTGACGATAAGCGACGGTGTAAAGTCAAACTATTTTTATTTTTTCGGAGGAAAAGACGAGGCGTCGGCGGCGCTGATACAAGGGCTAACACTTGGCGGTGTATTTTTTGACGAGGTGGCGCTGATGCCGAAAGGCTTTGTCGAACAGGCTATTGCAAGAACGCTCTCCTGCGAAAATGCAAAACTATGGTTTAATTGCAATCCCGAACACCCTGAACACTGGTTTTATAAGGAATGGATACTGGACGCCGACAAAGAAAATAAACACAAAGCACTCCACATTCACTTTTTAATGCAGGATAATCCTATACTTTCAAAGGAACAGATTGAAAAAGCAGAAAGTTTGTATTCCGGCGTTTTTAAGGAACGGTTTATTTTCGGTCGGTGGGTTGCGACTCAAGGGTTGGTGTATCCGATGTTTTCAAAGGGAAACATTGTTTCAAAAACAGATTTTTCGGGCGAATATTATATAAGCATTGATTACGGAACGGCGAACCCTTTTAGTATGGGACTTTGGGTTGATACGGGTAATACGGCGGTAAGAATTAAGGAATTTTACTTTAATTCAAAGGTTGAGCAACGTCAACTTACAGACGAAGAGTATTACAAAGAACTCGAAAAATTCAGCAAAGGGTATAATATTAAATCGGTTATAGTAGACCCTTCAGCCGCTTCATTTATTCAATGTATTAAAAGGCACAGGCATTTTAAGGTAAGAAAAGCGGATAACAATGTGATTTCCGGCATAAAACTTGTGGGCGAATTATTGAAATCGGGCAAAATTCTTATCAATGAAAACTGCAAAGATATAATTAGGGAATTTTCGCTTTATCGTTGGGATGAATCCCGTCAGAATGACGCTGTGGTAAAGGAATACGACCATGCGCTTGACGAGATGAGGTATTTTTGCTCTACGATATTGCAGTACAAGCCGAATTACGTGAATAAAACAAGCGCAAAAGTTAAACCGAAAAACTACTCTTACAATTTACTTTCGGATTGGGGTGATGATTTACGGTTAGTCTGATTTTGATTTTGGTTATTGCGGTTTTAATCGGTGTGATTTTTCGGACAATAAAACAGCCGAAGAAAAAGTCAACCGAAAAGACACATAAAATAAAACTTTGTGAAAGCGACCGCAAAATTCAGAACCGAGTTGTAAAGGAAATTGAAAATTTTTTAAATTACAACGGTGATGAACAGGATGATATTTTATAAAAGTTCAAATTTTAATGAAAGGATTTCTTTAAACTATGAAGAGTACAGAAGAATTTGATGCTAAAAACGATGGTGCAGAGGATAATGATGAAATTGAGGTTTTAAATCAAACGGAGGATTTAAACCAAACGGAGGAAACAGAGCCGAATATCAAAACCGATAATGCCGATTTTGATGTTTTAAAGCAACATTTTCCCGAAATTAAGTCAGCAGACGATGTGCCGAAAGAGGCTGAAAGAATCAGCAAAAAAGAAAATATTCCGATTTTTGACGCATATCTGCGTTACCTTTTCTTTGAGAATAAAAGAATTAAGGAAGAACAGGAAAACAGAGAGAAAAACAGCATGAATACTGTAGGTTCTCTCAAATCGGCAGACAGCGATTACGGAATGTCTTATATTAATGCAATGCTAAAAGCAATACGAAAATAATTTAAAAAAAGGAGAAATGAATTTATGTCTATTAATAACGACGCATTTGCAGAAAGATTTACAGGAGAGCTTGATAAAATTATTACAGAAAAATCAAGTGTAGGATTTATGGCGGACAACGCTTTTAAAGCGAAGTTTGTCGGCGCTAAAACAGTTAAAATTCCGAGTATTTCTTTACAGGGACTTGGAGATTATGACAGAAAAACCGGCTTTATCAAAGGCGCGGTAAACGTTTCAAATACCGCTTATACAATGAAACAGGACAGAGCGAGAACTTTTGTTATCGACCGTGAGGATATGGACGAAACAGGTATCGCTTCTCTTGCGGGAAATGTTATGGGCGAGTTTGTGAGAACAAAGGTTGTTCCCGAAACAGACGCTTACACCATTTCAAAATTAGGTTCGCTTGCCGCTACAAGAGGTCAGATTGTTACGGATTATGATTTAAGCAAACCTTACGATATGTTCAATAAACTTCTTGACAGCGTTCAGTCTGAAATCGGTCTTGATGAAGAATTGGTTTGCTTTATGAACAGATATGTCTGGAACCAACTTCGCAAGAGCAACGAGATATCAAAACTTATCGACGTCAGCGATTTTAAACAGGGAGAGATTTCTTTAAGCGTAAATAAAATTGATAATGTTACAATTATTCCTGTTTCAAATTCAAAAATGATGACTGCTTTTGAATTTTTAAGCGGTAAAGACGGAGATGAAGAGGGCGGATATGCGCCTACTCCTAATTCAAGAGGCATATTTATGCTTATGCTTCCGAAATCGGCGGCTTCGCTTGTTAAAAAGAGCGAAAAAATCCGTATCTTTACACCTGACCAGAACCTTAATGCCGACGCTTATAAATTTGACTACAGACTTTACTATGACGTTTTTGTTAAAAAGTCTTATGTTTCATCGGTTTGGGCGGTACTTGCTCCGACTATTACCATTACACAGGAATTGCCCGACAGCATTACTGTGAAAGCAGGCAGCATTACCGAAAGTCTTACCTGTATATCAGAATCGGACAATGATTCGGCGACCGCTTACCAATGGTATAAATGCTCTGATGAAAATAAAACCGATCCGGTAAGAATTCCAAATGAAACCGACTCAACTTATGAACTTGATAAGAATTTAACAGCCGGAACATATTATTACTTTGTAAAAACCTTTGCAGAAGGCTCAACATTTGCATACTCCAATGTTTGCAAGGTCATTGTAAAATAATTTTAATTTTCAACTTTCGGCAACGGATTTTTACCGTTGCCGAAAGACACAAAGGGAGTGATTAATTGAATTCTCATAAAAATATTTGCAGTAAAATTTTCGCGCAACATTCCGCCGCCGAGGAGTATAAATGCGGTATAGGAAGAAAAGGGCTTTTTGAACAGATAAAGCAAAACCGCAGGTTTTACAAAGGCGAACAATGGTACGGCGCCAAAACAGGAGCGGATAAGCCGCTTGTTACCAATAATGTTATAAGGAGAATCGGCGATTATAAAACGGCTGTGGTTGGAGGCGAAAAGGTACAAGTTTCGTTTTCGCCTATCGGAGTTTCAAGCATTAGTTTAAAGGAAGCGGAAAAACAGTTGAAAGCGGATGTTATGAGCGGAAATAAGAGATGTTTTGATAAACTTTCCGATGAAGAACTGTTGCTTGCTTCAAAGGCGATTTCGCAGTATTTCAATAATTGCATAAACCGTTTGCACTTTGACGATATATGTATGTCGGCGTTGAAAAACGCTTATATTACGGGAACGGGCATTGTTTATGTTTATTGGGATTGCAATGTAAAGACAGGACTTTTTGCAGACGATAAGCGTACTGTGCCGATTATGGGCGATATTTGCGCAGAGGTTATTGATATTGAAAACGTTGATTTTTCGGACCCTGCAAACAGCGATATAAAGGACCAAGAGTATATTATAGTTGCAAGCAGAAAGCCTGTCGGCGAACTTATCAGAGAGGCGAGAAGAAACGGTATTAGGGGCGAGGAGTTAGAGAATATCAAGCCGGATAACGAATACTGTGACAGCGAGGCGTTTTATTCCGAAAAAGCGACGGTGCTTACAAAATTTTATAAGGAATATAAAGGCGACGGAGATTATACGATAAAGGCGATAAGGGTCTGTAAAAACGCAGTAATTAAGCCGGAATGGGATACTAAACTAAAAGTTTATCCTATTGCAAAGTTTAATTGGGATAATGAAAATTGCGCTTACGGTGAATCCGAAATTACAAACATTATTCCTAATCAGATTGCGATTAACAGAATGCTTACCGCTACGGTTTGGTCGGTAATGATGATGGGTATGCCGATTATGCTTGTAAACGGCGATATTATTACAGAGCCTATAACAAACAGTCCCGGACAGATTATCAGTTTTTGCGGTGATTCGGAGGATTTTGAACGTGCGATTAAGTATATCGCGCCGCCGCAACTTGCCGGTAATGTTGACGAGATTACAACAAAACTTATCGAAAATACGCTTAATGCCGCAGGTGCTACCGACGCGGCTCTCGGTACTATTAAAGCGCAGAACACATCGGCAATTAATGCGGTTAAAGAAATGGCGAGATTGCCGCTTAACAGCATTAAAAACAGATATATCAGCTTTACCGAGGATATTGCCAATATCTTTTTGCAGTTTATGCTTAATATGTACGGCTCAAGACCGATTGCACAGAAAACCGATGAGGGGGATATATGGTATTTTCCTTTTAAATCCGAACGTTACAGAGATTTATGCTTTATTTGCGAATCAAGCATATCGGAAGTTTCGGACGATATTGGTCTGATTGCCGACGAACTTGATAATTTAGATAAGCAAAGCAAGCAACATCTTGCAGATGTGCTGATTGATCCCGAAAACAAGGAGGCGGTGTGATGACGGCGAAAGAACTTTTTAATACCGCTCTTGAAATGGCGGGGCTTAACGGCGAAAATCTTTTTGAAACTACCGATATAAGCGAGAAAATGATAAGCATTGTAAACACCGTTTATTCGGATATTTATTTTTTAAATCATAAAAGCGGATTTATGCCGATAACTTCGTCGGAAGACAGTCTTGCTTTAAATGAAAACGAACTTTACGACTGCGCTGTTTACGGTGTGGCGGCGTATATTCAGAATATTATGGGGACTACGGAGGATTACGGAGTTTTTAAAAGCATTTATACCTGCAAAAAGAAAAAGTTAAAATCAAAATGCGAGATAAAGAGTATCAGCGATACTTTTTTGAAAGGTGAGTGATTTTAGGTGAGTAAAAACGGACTTCGGGAATTCACTTTCGGCGCTTTTGACGGAGGTCTCAACAGTCAGACGTTTAGAAGCAGTATAAAAAATAATGAACTTTCGGATTGCTTCAATATGTTTTTTTATAACGGCGCTTTAACGACAAGACCCGGCGTAACAATACTTAACGAATTTTATCTGACTGACGAAGAGAAAGGATATGATATAAAACCTATAGGCTCGATGAAACATACCAACGAAGGCGGTTTTAAACTTTTTTTAGTTTCAAGAAACGAGAGCGGAATTTTTTATAACAATATTTTGGTTTTAAGGCAAAACGGCAAGATAAATTATTTTCAACTGCTGAATTTCGATTCGGATTATTACGAAAACGGTATTGGCAAGGTAAACTGTATTGTATTTAACGGCAAGGAAACAATCGGAGCGGGCGTTTATATTTTGCTTGGCGTAATTGATACCGTCGGGAACGTTTGCGGAAAATATATTTTTGAACTTAATTCCGACTTTAGTTCGGTCAGCAGAATCGACCCTTCGCAGATTTATGCGCCGCTGGTTTATCTTAACGGCAGAGGCAACAACTATAATACGCTTTCTTCTTCGATTAAAACGTTTCCTTCGCCAAAGGTGCTGGAGGATTATAACATGCTTTCTTCCGGGTTTAGGGCGGCTTTTACTACCGATTCGGCTTCCGATACATTTTATCTGCCGGTGAAGAATTTGTCGGCGAACAAAGGAGAAAATATTGAAATTTCTTATACCGACAGCAACGGAAACAAATATAACTGGACAATTTCTTATGATGATATTTACTCTGAATTGGTAAATGTAGGCGGAACAAAGTATAAGTTTACGGTTAACAGAAACGCGGGAAAAGTTTACAGTTCTGATGAGTCGGGAACGAAGTCGAGTTTGCCCGTGGCGGAAGGAATAAATAATAATCTTATTATAAAGGCTTATAAAGCGCCTGAAAACGACAGGCTTTTTAAAATGACGGTTTCCGAAAATTTTAATTCAAGAGTTTTTCTTTCGGGTAACAGCAGCGAGGGTAATTTGATTTGTTTTTCAAAGCGAAACAATCCTTTGTATTTTCCGACTTCCAATCTTGCATTTTTCGGCGATAAAACAAGCAATGTTGTAGCGATAAAGCCTCATAATGACCGCCTTGTTGTGTTTAAGGCTTATGAGATAGGCGTTTGCTCATCTGTTAAGTATTCGGAATATAGTGTAGATTCCGTTTTAAGCGGAAATTCAAGCAGAGCTTCGGTAAACGAAAAAATGGAGGTTAAAACGGTTAACACAGGCGTTGGTTGTATTTATCCCGATACCATATTAAGTTGCGCTAACAGGCTGGTTTTTTGGGGTTCGGATAAACGTGTTTATACAATGACAAGCACAAGCAATTATTTGCATAGGTTTTATCGTATTTCAGACAAGATTGATTCAAAACTTTATGGTTTTTTTGCGTCTTACAATGCTTTTGCCATGGACTGGAACAGAAGATATATGCTTTTTGCTGATAATAAGTGCTTTACATTTGATTATGATACGCCTGAATTTTTGGCTTCGACAACCGCAAACGGAAGCAAGTCAAAAAAAGATGTGGCGTGGTTTTATCTGAATTATAATTTCGGATTAGTAAAGCCTTTTTATGCAATGTGCATAAAAGAGAAAGTGATGATTATGACAAGATTCAACGCTTACGGAGGTGCAAAAAAGGTAGTTTGTTATACTTTCAGCGGAATTAAGGATTGCGCATCAACCTCTTTGGTCGCTTATCGATATGATCCTATACAAAGTAGTTTTGCAACGGCGGTATCGGATTTAGACAACGAGCATATAAAGAGAATTGTGGGAATCGAGTTTACTTTTTCTACGGAATTATCAAAAAGCGATGACGCTTTAAGCCTTGAATATATGAATGAGAATAAGTCGGTATATGTTTCGGATATTGTTCCGGACGGAAGAACAGACAAAGAAATAGTAATTAAGAAAACCCCTTGCATTTGCGGCGAGCGTAGGTTCGGTGTGTCTTTGGACAGAAACGCTTTTTTCGGCATAAAGCAGATTAAGGTGATTTACAGGCAGGCTAAATAAAATGAAATCCGGGACGAGAAAAATTTATTATAAAGTGTTTTGCACAAATCACAGCGCAAAAATTAAAATAGATGTTACAGATATTTTTACAAATACAAGTGAGATTTCATATTGCTTGGAAATTTTAATCGGCGAGGGAAAGCCGAAAAGATATTATGACTATTCATTAAAGTATTATGAGAAAAACGGAGAGTTTCTTGTGTTTTTGGTATTTGATGTTGATTTTTGCGCTGATTTGCAAAGCGCTCGCCTTACTCAATTCGTAAAGGATAAGTGCGGCAAAATTATGAAAATACTTTATTCATTTGAATTAAATTTAAAAGAAAGAGGTTTTATATATGAAAAAAACAGCAGAAGGGTTGGCTTTATATGCTAAAAAACAAGTCGGCAAGCCTTATTGGTACGGAACATTCGGTCAGCGTTCAAGTCTTGAACTGTTGACTCAAAAAAAGAAACAGTATCCAAAGTATTATACGGCGGCCGACTTTAAAAATCAGTTAGGCGTAAAGGTGCATGATTGCATAGGACTTATTAAGGGATATATTTGGTGTAAAGACGCAGATGATTATAACCCTAAATACAGTTCAAACGGCTGCCCTGATGTAAACGAAGAAATGATGTATAATGAGGCGAAGGTTAAGGGAGATATTTCTACAATGCCTGATACTCCCGGAATTTGCGTATTAAAACAAGGTCATATCGGAGTTTACATAGGCGGCGGAGAGGTAATTGAAGCAAGAGGCCATAATTACGGAGTTGTAAAAACAAAACTCAAAGACAGAGGCTGGACTAAATGGTGCGAATGTCCGTATATAGCATATAATAAAAGTGAAAGTAAAACCGATTATGTTAAAGTCAAAACAAACGGCAGTGTGCTTAATTGCAGAAAGAAACCAAAACTTGTTTCAAAGATTTTAACAACGTTTCCGAATGGTAAAAAACTTGTGCTTATTGAAAAAACAACGAAAAAATGGTACAAGGTAAGCGACGGTAAAACAACAGGATATGCTTATGCAAAATGGCTGAAAGAGGTTTAGCGGTGAGTGAGATAATTGTTGCAATAATTGCTTTTGCAGGAACGCTGCTCGGAACTTTCGGCGGTATTATTACCAGCGCAAAACTGACTAATTACAGAATAAAAGAACTTGAGAAAAAGGTTGAAAAGCATAATAACTTTGCAACTCGCATACCTGTTATTGAGGAACAAATTAAGGTTTCCAACCATCGAATTACCGACCTTGAAAGGCAGGTGAAGTAGTTTATGCAGAACAGACTGAAAAGCCCTGCGCTTTGGACTTCGATAGCGGCGCTTGTGATATTTTGCGTAAAAGAATTTGCAGGGGTTGATATTAGCGATACGGTAAACGGATTGCTGAATGTGTTATTGCCTGTGCTGGTTGCTTTCGGCATAGTGAATAATCCTTGTAATAAGAATAGCATATAAAAAATCCCGTTTTGCAAAACTGCAAAACGGGATTTTAAGTTTAAAGAGGAATTAATCAAACATACCTTTTAATTTATCAAAAAAACTTTTTTGTTTTTTATAATTCTTTTCATCGGTAGCGTTGTCAAATTTTTCGAGAATATCCTTTTGCTCTTTGGATAGATTTTTCGGAATTTCAACGTTTATTTTAACATACTGATTACCTTTTCCGGTGCCGTTAATTCGTTTGATACCTTTGCCTGTTAATTTGAATTCGTCACCGGGTTGAGTACCCTCGTGGATTTTAAGTTTGACTTTTCCGTCAAGCGTAGGAACTGAAATTTCAGCGCCGAGCGCCGCCTGAACAAAGGTAACCGGGATTTCACAATAAACATCAAAACCGTTTCTTTCAAAAATCGGATGCGGTCTTACCGTTACTTCAATACGAAGGTCGCCGTTTGAACCGCCGTTTACGCCTGCGTCACCCTGACCGCGAACGTTCAACATCTGCATATCGTCAATACCGGCAGGAATATTAACATTGTGTTCACGTGTTATGCGTACTCTGCCTTTGCCCGAACATTTTTCGCAAGGACTTTCAATGATTTTACCTGTACCCGAACAACGTGAACAGGTGGTTTGAGTTTGCATAACGCCGAAAGGCGTTCTCTGTTGAACAACCTGTGAACCCGAACCGTTACAAACAGGACAGGTTTTTGGCGAAGTGCCTGCCTTTGCACCCGAGCCGCCGCAAGCAGAACAGGTTTCAACGTGTGAAACCTTTATATTTTTGGTACAGCCTTTTGCCGCTTCTTCAAAAGAAATTGTAATACGTGCCGCAACGTCTGCGCCGCGTCTTGGAGCATTGGGATTGGAACGTCTGCCACCGCCGCCGAATCCCCCACCGAATCCGCCGCCGAAAAGGTCTGAAAAAATATCGCCGAAATCGCCGAATCCGCCGCCGAATCCGCCTGCGCCGGCTCCACCTGCTCCGAAATTCGGGTCAACGCCTGCGTGGCCGAATTGGTCATAGCGGGATTTCTTTTCAGAGTCGGAAAGCACTTCGTACGCTTCGTTGACTTCTTTAAATTTTGCCTCGGCTTGCTTGTCATCAGGATTAAGGTCCGGGTGATATTTTTTTGCCAATTGTCTGTATGCTTTTTTTATAGTTGCGTCATCAGCGTTCTTATCAACACCCAAAACCTCATAATAATCGCGCTTTTCTGCCATTGTTCCAACTCCCTAAAATATATGTAAACGTAATTGATATTACAATAAACGGGCGACCGCACAGGGTCGCCCCTATAAATTTAATTTAAATGCCGAATTTTTACGATTAGTTTTCGTCTGTTTCGGTAAATTCAGCGTCGTAAACGTTGCTGTCGTTCTGGGCATTACCCTGTGCGCTTTGTGCGCCCTGAGCATTAGGATCGCCCTGAGGTGCTTGCTGATAAAGTTTTTCTGCTACTGCATAAAGTGATTTTTGCAATTCTTCCTGTTTTGCTTTGATTGCTTCAAGGTCGTCGCCTTTGAGTGCTTCTTTGAGCGCTTCAATAGCAGTATTTACAGGTGCTTTTTCAGCGTCGCCGATTTTGTCGCCTGCGTCTGCAAGAGTTTTTTCTGCCTGATATACCATCTGATCGGCGTTGTTTCTTACATCAACTGCTTCTCTGCGTTTTTTATCCTCTTCAGCGTACTGTTCAGCCTCATTAACGGCTTTTTCAATATCCTCTTTGCTCATAGAAGTGTTAGAAGTGATAGTGATAGCCTGTTCTTTGCCTGTGCCTTTATCTTTTGCCGAAACGTGAACGATACCGTTTGCGTCAATATCAAAAGTTACCTCAATCTGAGGGATTCCTCTTGGTGCGGGTGCGATACCGTCGAGGTGGAATACGCCCAAAGTCTTGTTATCTTTAGCAAATTCTCTTTCACCCTGTAAAACGTGAACTTCAACAGAAGTCTGACCGTCGGCGGCAGTTGAGAAAATCTGCGATTTTTTAGTAGGAATAGTTGTGTTTCTTTCAATAACCTTTGTTGAAACACCGCCCATTGTTTCAATACCGAGTGACAACGGAGTAACGTCGAGAAGAAGAAGTCCTTTAACATCGCCGCCCAAAACGCCTGCCTGAATAGCAGCGCCTACTGCAACACATTCATCAGGGTTGATACCTTTAAACGGCTCTTTGCCGATAAAGTTTTTGATAGCCTCGTTAACGGCAGGAATTCTTGAAGAACCGCCTACCATCAAAACTTTGTGAATTTCAGAAGCCGAAAGGCCTGAATCTTTGAGCGCCTGTCTTACAGGACCCATTGTAGCTTCTACCAAATCAGCGGTAAGCTCGTTGAATTTTGCTCTTGTAAGAGTGGTTTCATAATGTTTAGGACCTGTTGCGTCAGCGGTAATAAACGGAAGATTGATGTCTGCCTGTGTAACGCCCGAAAGGTCGATTTTTGCTTTTTCGGCAGCGTCTTTAATTCTCTGCATAGCCATTTTATCGCCTGAAAGGTCAATGCCCTCTTTTGCTTTGAAATCAGAAACGATATAGTCCATAATTCTCTTATCGAAGTCGTCGCCGCCCAAACGGTTGTTACCTGCGGTTGCCAAAACTTCCTGAACGCCGTCGCCCATTTCAATGATAGATACATCGAATGTACCGCCGCCGAGGTCGTAAACCATAACTTTCTGGTCAGCTTCTTTGTCTACGCCGTAAGCAAGCGCTGCTGCGGTAGGCTCGTTGATAATTCTTTTAACTTCAAGACCTGCGATTTTACCTGCGTCTTTTGTAGCCTGACGCTGTGCGTCTGTAAAGTAAGCAGGAACAGTAATAACTGCTTCTGTTACAGGGCTGCCGAGATAAGCCTCTGCGTCGGATTTAAGTTTCTGCAAAATGATAGCCGAAATTTCCTGTGGAGTATAAGCCTTACCGTCAACGGTAACTTTGTAATCCGTACCCATTTCTCTTTTAATAGATGAAATAGTTTTATCAGGATTGGTAATAGCCTGACGTTTTGCAACCTGGCCTACCATTCTTTCGCCGTTTTTAGAAAAAGCAACAACCGAAGGAGTTGTTCTTGCACCCTCTGCGTTTGCGATAACAACCGGCTCGCCGCCTTCAATAACTGCAACGCAAGAGTTTGTTGTACCAAGGTCAATACCAATAATTTTTCCCATAATAAATTCTTCCTTTCAAGAATAAAAAATCAAAATTTAATTCATTTTAATGCTAAGTAATATTTTAATCGCAATTTGCGACTTTAACCATTGCCGGGCGTAAAAGAGTTTCGCCTAATTTGTATCCGGTCTGTAAAACCTCTGTGATAATGTTTTCGCCGACCGACTCGTCTTCGACTTTCATAACCGCCATGTGGAAGTTTACGTCAAATTCTTCGCCTGCCGGATTAATTTCTTCAAGACCGAGTTTTTTAAGCTCATCAGTCAGCCCCTTGATTGTCATTGAAACGCCTTTTGCATAATCGGCTGAATTTTCGTCAGCGCTGAGCGCTCGGTTGATATTATCAAGCGACGGCAAAATTGCTTTTAAGGTTTCGCCTTTTACGTAAGAAGAAAGTTTTTCTTTCGCCGCAGTTTCTCTTTTTTTATAATTATCGAATTCCGCCGCGGTTCGAAGCAACATATCTTTTGTTTCTTTAAGCTGTGCTTTCAAATCCTCAATTTCTTTTTCACTTTTGGATTCTTTTTTCGTTTTGGCCTTTTTTTCTTTAGCCTGAACTTTTTCCTCTGCTTTAGTTTCTTCGGAAACTGTATCTTGAGTATCTTTTTCGACTTGCTCGTTTTTTTCGCTCATCTTTTTGTTTCCTTTCCATGATTGTTTTAAATGAAATAAAAGGTAACCGCATTAACAATTATGCCCTCTTTTTCATTCGGTATGTTCATTTTACACCATAATTATTTATTGTCAATAGTTTAAATGTAAACAAATTGTGAACAATTTGACTTTTTTTGACCTTTGATTGATATTGTTTGACTAATTTGTGAATAAAAAATTAATTTGCGGTCAAAACTATGCTTGAACAAAACAGAAAGGTCGAAATTTATTATGGGAAACGAGCATAAAAAGGGAAGGGTAAATCCGAATAAAGCAGGAATGTATTTTTCTTTAGCGGTTTGTGTTATTGCGCTGGCGATCGGCAGTTATTCTGCGGTGAACCGCAAGTCGGAACTTTATGAAAGCGGCGTCACCACAACCGAGAGCGTTGTCGAAATCAGAAAAAATCAGACCGATGTAACTAAAACCGACGCTGAAAATACAACGGCAAAAACTACCGAAAAAGAAGTTGAAACTCAATCAACGGAAAAATCGAGCGAAACCACGACAAGCGTTGTTGCAAATCATTTTGTTATGCCGTTAGGCGGAACTGTTAAAAAGGAATTTTCAAATGAAAATTTGCAGTACAGCGAAACTTACGGCGACTGGCGAATTCATAACGGAATTGATATAGCGGCGAAAAAAGGTACCGAAGTCTGCTCGGCAGGAAAAGGCAAAGTGAAAAAGGTTTATGACGACTCCGTTTTGGGAAAAACAGTTGTG
Source organism: Acutalibacteraceae bacterium (assembly GCA_036308645.1). Taxonomy (GTDB): domain Bacteria; phylum Bacillota; class Clostridia; order Oscillospirales; family Acutalibacteraceae; genus RUG11462. The sequence goes on from JAXJVH010000022.1 coordinate 56,559, forward strand.
ATAGACCACGGCAACGGTATCGAATGTTACTATTGCGGTGTAAAAAGCGTAAGCGTGACAAAAGGCGATGTTGTGGAAATAGGTCAAAGAATAGGCGTAGTGGGCAATATTCCGAGCGAGGTTGCAGATGAAACACATCTTCATTTTATGGTTTTAAAAGAGGGAAAAGAAGTTGACCCGATAAAAGAACTCGAACTTGAAGACAATTGATATAAATAAGAAGGTTATGCTCATATAATAAGTATATAACACAATTGCCCTCGAACCGATAAGGGGCAAACAAAAGCCGACGTTGAACATTTTATGTTTAGCGTCGGCTTTTGTCTTGTTTTAAAAACAAAATGCACAAAAATAAGTTAGTACAAACTAACTTATTTTTGTGTTTTGCCGAAATTTATAAAAAAGGCAAGAATTTTATTATAAAAGGTTGACAAATGCTTTTTCGGTGTTATAATGATTATTGTAGTTAGTTAAGACTAACTTTATACAGATTTAATATTTACTGCAAACAGTATAGTTACCGTCATAAATATTATCGGCAGTAATATACTTTTTAATGTATCAGAATTCATATTATATTATAAGTAAAAGTATTATTCAAATAATCAGCGGTTTAATAATTCTTTTTAGGGAGGACAATATGAGAACTTTGAAAGACGCTAAAGTCGGCGAAAAAGTAACTGTTTTAAAGTTGAACGGCGAAGGTCCGCTTAAACGCAGAATTATGGATATGGGCATTACTAAAGGAATAGAAATAATAATAAGAAAAGTAGCGCCGCTCGGCGACCCGCTTGAAATTTCGGTTCGAGGATATGAGTTATCTCTTCGTAAAGCCGACGCCGAAATGATTGAAATAAACTAAACAGAGATCGAAAGGTCTCTTTTTTAAGAAAAACAGTTAGTTAAAACTAACACGAAGGTGAGGAACACAAATGAGTTTGAAAATTGCGCTTGCGGGTAATCCTAATTGCGGCAAAACTACGCTTTTTAATATGCTTACCGGCTCTAATCAATATGTCGGAAACTGGGCGGGAGTTACCGTAGAAAAAAAGGAAGGCAAGTTGAAAAAGGACGAGAGCGTTACCATAACCGACCTACCGGGTATTTATTCGCTTTCTCCATATACTCTTGAAGAAGTGGTTGCAAGAAATTACCTTGTAAACGAGCGCCCCGACGCAATACTCGATATTGTCGACGGCACTAACCTTGAGCGAAATCTGTATCTTACAACTCAATTATCCGAACTCGGCATACCCGTTGTAATCGCAATAAATATGATGGATGTTGTGGCAAAAAACGGCGACAGCATCAACACCGAAGAATTATCAAAAAAACTCGGTTGCAGAATTGTTGAAATTTCAGCGTTAAAAGGAACGGGTATCGAAGAAGCGGCAGACGTTGCCATTGAAATGGCTAAAAAAGGCAAGCCTGTTCCAAGACACAACTTTTCGGGCGAGGTTGAACACGCCTTGGCGCATATTGAGGAGGCTGTACTTCACGATTTGCCTGCCGAACGGCAGCGTTGGTACGCTATTAAAATTTTTGAACGTGATGAAAGAGTTCAAAAAGCGCTCAAAATTCCGCAAAATACGCTTCAGCATATTGAAGAGGATATTAAAGTGGCGGAAGCGGTGCTTGATGATGATGCTGAAAGCATTATCACAAACGAACGTTACAACTACATAACCGCTATACTTAAAGATTGCTATAAAAAGAAAGACAGATATGCTCTTTCAACCTCTGATAAAATCGACAGAATTATTACAAACAGAATTTTGGCTATACCGATATTTATTGTCGCTATGTTTTTGGTTTATGCCATCTCAATCGGGACTGTGGGCGACTGGACGGTAGGCTTTATGAACGATACCCTGTTCGGTGAATGGATTATTCCGAGCGCAACCGATTGGCTGACGGGCATTAACTGTGCGCCGTGGCTTGTAAGTTTGATTTCCGACGGTATTTTAGGCGGAGTCGGCGCAGTTTTAGGCTTTGTTCCGCAGATGTTTATTCTTTTCCTTTTGTTATCTATGCTTGAGGACTGCGGATATATGTCAAGAGTAGCGTTTATAATGGATAAAATTTTCCGAAAATTCGGACTTTCGGGAAAATCATTTATCCCTTTGCTTGTCGCAACAGGCTGCGGCGTTCCGGGAATTATGGCTTCAAGAACCATTGACCAGGAACGTGACAGAAGAATGACGGTTATGACAACAGGCTTTATCCCTTGCGGCGCTAAAATGCCTATGGTCGGACTTATCGCAGGAGCGCTTTTCGGAGGTAGCGCTTGGGTGGCAACCTCTGCTTATTTAATAGGAATAGGCGCAGTATTGATTTCCGGTCTTATTTTAAAGAAAACAAAGCCTTTTGCAGGCGAGGCGGCTCCTTTTGTAATGGAACTTCCGGCATATCACGCTCCGGTCGCCGTTAACGTTTTCAGAACAACTTGGGACAGAGTTTGGTCGTTTATAAAACGTGCAGGTACGGTTATTTTAGCGGCAAGTATAATAGTCTGGTTGCTTAACAGCCTTTCATTCGAGGGCGGTTTACACTATATCGGCGAGGGCGATGAAAACTCTGTTCTTAATACAGTCGGCGGCGCTATAGCTATAATATTCAAGCCTTTGGGATTCGGAAAATGGCAAGCCGCTGTGGCAACGCTTTTAGGCTTACTTGCAAAAGAAGAAATTGTAGGCGCTTTCGGTTCGTTCGATATGGGTACTGCAAAAGACGCTATCGGCGCGGTACTCGGCAACGGTATTTCGGCATATTCATTTATGATTTTCAATCTGCTTTGCGCCCCTTGTTTTGCTGCTATGGGTGCAATCAGAAGAGAGATGAACAGCGCTAAATGGACCGCCGCCGCTATCGGTTATATGTGTGCGTTTGCATATTCGATTTCGCTTATTGTTTATCAGATTGGTATGCTTATTTCGGGAGCAGGCTTTACAGTTTGGACTGCCGTTTCCTTTATAGTGCTTTTTGCACTTGTATATTTAATTTTCAGAAGAAATAAATACAATGATAATTCTTTGAAAGTAAAAGTCATTTCTCTTAAAAAATAAGGATTGAAAACTATGGATTTGAATTTACCTACAATATTGATTTCAGCGGTAATTATTGCGGTGTTTTTGCTGATTGTGATAAAAGGCATAATTAACCGTAAACAAGGAAAATCCTCCTGCGGATGTAATTGCGAGGGTTGCGCTATGAAAGGAAATTGCCATTCTAAAAACGAAGCGAAGAATTAGAGTTAAATTTTAAAAACAGGGCTGTCTTTTTTAAAAAAGACAGCCCTGTTGTTTTGGTTCTTTTGCAAAAGTTGGGATGTAGATTGGCTCCCTCTGACGAGAGAGCTGTCGAGCGAAGCGAGACTGAGGGAGAGAAAATCCAAAGTATTTAACTATCTTTATTCTTTCTCTCCTTCACGGCAAAGCCGTGCCGCCTCCCTCGTCAGAGGGAGGCGATAAGTGTTGAAACCCCAACATTAGGAATAGAACCGTTATTTTTAATAATTGATATAAGGGAGCAGTGCTTATAAAGCGGTTTAGCGTGTTTTTGATTAGGAGGTTAAATTTAATTATTGCTTTTTTCGGCATTAAGTTGTTCTTTATATTTTTTAGGTGAAATGCCGACTATTTTTTTAAATGCGGTTGAAAAATAATTCGCACTTGAATAGCCGCATATATTTGAAACCTCCTGTATAGTCATATTGGTCATTTCAAAATATGCTTTTGCATCGTTTATTCTCAAAAAATTTATATATTCCGGCAAAGACATACCGCATTGTTTTTTAAAAAAATGACTGATATATGAAACGCTGCAATTTTGTCTTTTTGCCAATTCTTTAATAGTAATATTAGAAGTATAGTTTTTTTTGATATATGAAAGCAAACGAAGGTAAAAACTATCATTATCATCGTATATCGGCACGTCTTTACCTTGCAGATAAGCAATTTCAATCATAGATAAAATTGGGCTGACAATTGTGCTGATTAATGATTTGGAATATGTCATTTCAGTAATGCAACTGTCAAAAAACACCTTCATATTATGAAAACCAACATTATATTTTTTGCAATGAGAATTAAGTAAATGTAACGCTTCGTTTTTATCGGTATAAAAATTACCTACAGCAACATATCCTACTTTGGACTTTCCGTTATAAATCGGAAAAATCAATTGGGTTACCCCTGCAAAACAAGTATAATAAAAGGCTTCGTTTGCGGAGCATTGTTGAAAGCAATTATATTGTTCCTGCAAGCATAAACTTCTTGTTTCATCACCTACAATTTTTACTTGATGACAAAAAAGATTGTTGTGAGAATTACATTCTATTATGCGTGTGTGCAATAAGTAATCATCTTCGTCTAAAGGGTGTATTGTAATTTCAATATTGTATGTAGTATTAAGATATCTTATATAATCACATATTTCGTCAATTATATTAATACGCATTTGCAATTGCTCCTTATTTTATGAACTTATATTAACAATAAAAGAAACAAATGTCAACACAAAAACTGCATTTTTTATTGAGTTTGGTGCATTTTTTTGTTACCAAGCTTGTTGGTGGTTTTAAGAAAAGAAGTATTTACAAAGTTTTGCTTTTGTTTCGAGGATAAAAAAGACCTTGCAGAGTAAAATCTGCAAGGTCTAAATTTAATTACCCATTAACAAATAAAATGTTCTTATTTCATATCCTTGATTGCAGCCTGTGGTGTAAGGAAGAAATGTAGGAGTTTATTTGCAAAAATTCTCTATTGTCGTTCTCAGCAAATGATAACACAAATTAATTTTTGTTTCTATCTTTTTCTCTGATTTCTTCCGCTCGTCTTACTACCATATCGGCTTCAACATCATAGCCTCTGCTACGATATATATCAGCCATTTTCATACATTCGTTCCAAGCCTTTTCAAATTTTCCCATTTCTTCATACAGACCGACTTTGCAATCCATTTCATCACAAAAGTATGTTCCGATTTCACCGGCTTTGTCATAATATTTCAAAGCTTCGTCGTATTTTTTAAGTTTTTTTGCAATATCACCGCCATGAATATACATTCTCCAATCATCGGAAAATTTCTTGATATTCTCTTTAAAAATGTTGTAAGCTTCATCAAATCTTTCTGCCCAAATAAGTGCAATCAGAAGATTGTCTGTTTCTCTCGGATTGCCTGGGTTTGATTCTGCTTTTTCTCGGAGTTCAGAAATTATTTCATCTTCTTTTTTCAGCAGAAAGAACATCCATATTCTCTGCATACAGGCAATGTGATAATTCTCAGGGTCTACATTCGGGTCGCCACTGATTGCTTTGTCATACCATTCAACAGCAATATCACGGCAATAGTTCATCATATACATATGAATCCAACCGTACTGCCACTTGTCTGCAGTTGACATCTCACCCTTATTTATTAGCTTCTCGTATTCGATACGGCAACGCATAAAATCTTCGGGATCGTGGGATTCTTCATAAACTGATGCAAGACGCTGTGCATAGTTTTTGTAGGCGGTAGAATTCTTTTTATAGAAATCATCAACTGTTACTTCGTAGAATCTTGCTAATTCAGGCAAAGTCAAAACGTCGGGTAAAGTTGTTCCGCATTCCCAACGTGAAACGGTCTGCGGGTTAACATTCAGTTTTTCTGCAACCTGCTCTTGTGTCAATCCTTTTGCAAGACGGAATTTTTTAAGATTATCGCTAAAAATATTGTTCATCATTATCACCTTTTTCAATTTTTTCTCGAAGCTTCGATATGATTATATCACGCTAATATATATTTGATAATGTCTTATTTTGTGAATACACTCTTATTTTATGTATATATATTAGCAAAGAAACAAATGATTTGTTAAACTAAGTGCATTTTATATTCCGAAAAGCAACCTGCCTGAAACAATAAAACAAAAACTCCCCATATTCTTTCGAATACGGGGAGCTGATTGCACATTTAATAGCTGTTATACAGCTACAACTTCTGTAGGAGAAGTCGCAAAACCCTTGATTTTATTGGGGTTCAGCTTAATTCCTTCATCCCTTAATTGCTGCCTGTGTCGCGCACGGGTTCACAAGCGGTTTGCTTATTTGGGTCGATAATAGTCGTGCTTTTGCGGCGTTTTCCCTCTGTTTTAAGGTGTAAGGGGTCGTTAGGATCACCGTCAAATCGCAGATACCAATCATAGCCGTCTTTGGACACTACAATCTTTTCAACAAAAGCCTCAACCACGCTGTCGGGGATGTCGCCGTCGGCGTCAAAGTCGGTGTATTGCTCTAATGCGTAACGCAGAACTTCAAGCTTTTCCTTGTAGTCGATAACGGGTTTGTTTTTGTTTTGCTCGGCCTCAAGCTCGGCAATTTTATTTTGCAATTCCATATGCTTTTGCTCGGCTTCGGTTTTGCGTTTCATAAAATCGGCTTTATCAATTTCACCGTCTGAGCGCATCTCAATCAGGTTATCAATTCGGCGACTAACCCTTTCAAGCTCACGCTTGTAATCCTCAATTTGTGCGGAGTTGTCAACCGACTCCTCGGTGTCGGTAATATGCGCTTCAAGGATTGAGTTTGCGAGTTCTAAAACCTTGTCCTTTTGAGATAGATAGTTCTTGAAAATATACTTTGCCATCATTTGCAGTTTCCAAAGCGGCACCATTGGGGTTTTGCAATAGCCCTCTGTGGAAAGCCCACGCCTTTTTCGGCTTTCATAGGAGCCGTTATGCACAATGCTATAGCACAAATATGCGCCACCTTCGGGACCGTCACCGGGTTTCCACCTTCTAAGACTAAACCTGTGACCACACTCACAAATCAGCAGCTTGCCCCAAACTACGGTTCTTGGATTTTTGCCGATTCTTTTTCCTGTTTTAATGCTTGGATTTTCGTTTCTTTTGCTTTCCATAATTGCCTGCACCCTTTCAAAGTCTTCTACTGTAATAATTGGTTCGTGCTTGCCCTTGACCTGTAGTTTCTCAATTTCGCCGTGGTTTCGGATTTTCTTTTGGGTTAGATAATCAGGAACGTATTCCTTTCGATAGGTGATAATGCCACAGTAAAAAGTGTTCTGTAATACGTGGGATATATTGGTCACGTGCCACGTATCTTTGCCCATGGCGGTTTTTCGACCTCTGCGCTCTAACTCATTTTTAATTTGCATAAGCCCACAGCCGCTTAAATACATATCAAACATAAGCCGCACTGTTTCGGCTTGCTCGGGGTCAATAAGAAAATCTACCTGCTTTTTACCGCCATCAATTATTGTTTGGTGCCGCCTGTAGCCAAGAATATTTCCGTTGCCATAGAAAGTGCCGTTTTGCATAGAGGTTAACTGCCCACTTTTCACACGCACTGAGGTTTTGCGGCTTTCGTCTTGTGCCAATGTTGCCATAATGGTCAGTCGCAGCTCGCCGTCGCCATCAAATGTTTTAATGTTATCGTTTAGGAAATACACCTCAACGCCTTTGTCTTTCAGTTCGCGTGTATATTTCAAAGTGTCAACCGTGTTACGAGCAAATCGTGATACCTCACGGGTGATTATCATATCAAATTTTTTCTGCTTGGCATCCCGAATCATTTTCATAAACTGCGGTCGCTTTTCAGCAGAGGTACCTGTGATACCCTCGTCAATATATTGGCCCACAAGCTCCCATTCGGGACGGGCCGCCAAAATTGGCTTGTACCAATCAAGTTGGTTTTCAAGAGCGGATATCTGAGCCTCGTGTTCAGTGGAAACACGGGCATAAATTACCACCCGTCGTTTTCCAAAATCGGAATTTAATATCATTTATTTTCCTCCTTCTTTTGTTCTCCTTTTACAAATTCGCCAATGTCCACTAAATCGCTGTAATCTTCTAAAATGTTACGGAACATAAAGGCGGAAATTTTGCCGTCGCGGTATAGCTGTTCGATAAGCTTTAACGCGCCAAAAATCATAGCGGGATTTTTACCCATTTCAATTTTATCCATAACTTTCCTCCTTTACAAATGTGCCGATTAGCGTTCGCGGGCTTTTTGACGTTCTAAATGCTTGTAGTAACGCTTGCAAGCCTCAATCACAAAGGCTTCAAAGTCGCTTTCTTTGATTTGGGGAGCCACCGCTTGAATCTTCTCATAATGAATCTTAAACATCGGCTTTTGGTTGGCTTTTTTCTCATTTAAAATCTCGGTTATGCTTTCGGGTGTAAGCCCTTGACCTTCGGTGCTCATTTTCTTAAACCGACATGCTTGGGATAAGTTCGGCGTGGCATCACATTCCGAAATTGCATCAACCAAATCTTGCTGCTCAATTTCATTAAGGTACGAAAGCTCAACCGCAGGGGTAAAAGCAATCCGCCCCTCATCAACCATATCTAACAACTGCTTGTTGAGATGGGTGAGGCGGATATATCTTTGAACTTGCCTACCGCTTTCATCGGCAATATCATCACGCGACTTGTGGCCAACTTGTCCACAAGTTAAAATATCGCGTTTTCCTTGTTTGGAAAGCGCATCCATTTTCATCTTGTAAGCAAATGCCTTTTCACTCGGTAAAATATGCTCTCGTTGGATATTGCTATCTACCATCGTAATGATAGCTTCCTCGCGCGTCATATCCTTAATAATAATTGGTAGTGTCGCTATACCAAGTGTTTCACACGCCGCTTTTCTGCGGTGCCCTGAAATCAGTTCGTATCGCTCTCCGTTCTGCCTAGCGAGACATGGCACCAAAACTCCATTCTCCGAAATACTTTTTACAAGATTTTGCATATCCTCATCATCCTTTACCGAAAAGGGATGACCCTCAAAACCGTCAATCAGGTCGAGTTCAATCTCCTCAACCTTCGGCTTTAATTCATCATCCCTCTCGGCTTGCGTTGTGAATAAACTATCCACACTGGTTAACATTCCTTCTACAGATTTAAATTTACTACTCATTTAATCTCTCCTTTATTTTCTTTTGTTGCAACAATTAAGGCAGGGTCTTCTGTAAGCCCTGCCTTCTCGTTTGTTTCTTTGTTAAATTTCCATATAACATGGCGCCCGACCATTGAACTGATATACCTGTCTAACCACTTTTTATTTTCCTCGTGCTTATTAACAGTTGGGAACTTATTAGCAGCTGTCATCCAAGCCATAACCATACTATCTGTGTTGACGTGATTAAGCGTTGAAATAATTGCCCCAACCTCATCTTCAATTTTATAAAAGGGCTGTAAGCCATTCAATAAAACGCGCACAAGATGTTGTTTATCCATTCCGGTCAATTTTCTTTTTGCTTCGAATTCCTCAAAATCCTTAAGCATTAAATTTAGTAAAACTCGTTCCTTACTCATACCATTTACCTTCCTTAATCTCTAATATTGAATCAATGATTTCCTTTAGGCGTTCTACATTTTCAAGAAAGATTTTGTCCTTCTCTTCAGTAAGTGGATAAGTGCCTGTAATCTTATCTCGCCCTTTAAATGCCTTGTCTGAAATTTCTCGAGTCGCTTGTTTGATAGAAAGTATTTCGTCCAAGTAGGGCAGAAGCTCGGTTGTGGGGCAAGGCTCCACGTGTAGTCCTTTAATCACCTTTCTCAAATAAGCGGTTCGATTGAGTCCTAATTTCTTTGCCTTTTTATCAACGTCAGCTAATTCCTCCTTTGTAAATAATAATAAAAATCCTTTGGTTTTTTGTTTCATAATTTTCTTCCTTTCTTTGGGGTGTTAGGGGCGACGAGCCCTTAAAGTTTTGTGAAATTTATATAATTTCACGATGCTTGCGAGACCAATGCCATCACGTAGTGATGCCGTCCCCGTCAAGGCGCCTTGAGTCTGTCCGTTAGGACCATTTTCTTTTCCTCCTTTATAACAATTTCGGGCATAAAAAATCCCGCACCTTTCGTTTAGAAAAAGTGCGGGAAAATTTTACCCTCCATATATATAACGAGTGAAAAGTATATAAAATATTCCTAAAATCCAAAAATTTTTTTAAAATTTTTTATTTTGTACTTCATCAAGCTTTTTACGCATACCGGCAATGCGTTTTGAAACGGCTCCATTATTTGAAAAACCAAGGTCTTTTGCGATCTCCTCTTGGGTGAAGCCCATTCTTTTTCGAACGTAAATTTTGCGTTCGGTTTCATCTAAAGAGGAAAGATACTTTTCAACTAGCACGTTACTTATGGCTGCCTCATCAACCGGATCTACGTAGCCGTGGAGCTCGGCATTTGGATCGGGCGCAAGCATAACCTTGATTTTTTCTTCAGTGTGCTCCCATTTTCTGATGTGGTCAATATAGCGAAAGTTGTTAGGCTTATTCTTGTTAAAATCTTCTTCTGCAGAAATTCGGCGTGTGAGTACGGCAGATTTTTCATACTCCATAACGTCGAGCATTGTATTAACCGCATTGTTTAAAAGATCATCTGCCTTTTGGTCGATGTCGGGGTCTGCGAAATCAAACTGTGAAAGAATACTATCAGTTAATTCTTCGTTATTCGCAATTTTCACAACTGCGCTCGCAACTAAATCTTCGGTATTTTTCTGAAGCGCAATCAAAGGATTATCTTTACTATAATAACACGACGCAGCAGTGCGTCCTTTCGTGCGGACGAGCATTTCAAACTTCTCATCCATAAGCTTTGCTGCATGGAGAATTTCTGCCTGCTCTTCAGGAGTCCTCTTAGCCGGGTCACTAATCTGCGCCGCCGACCAATCATTCTTTTTAAAGAACTCTTTTAACTCCTCCATAGTCGGCAACCTGTCCATATCAAGTAATGTTTTTGCCATCTTTTTCACACTCCTTTGTATTTTATAAATACATTATCTCACACTAAGTGTCCCATAAAACGGACTTTAAAAAATCAACTATTCGAAAATTCCGAATAGTTGATTTTATGCAAAATTCCTTGCAATTATAAACATATGAACTAATCTGATTGAATTGGGAAGTATTCTATTACTTTTGAACAAACATAATCGCCAATCGCACTATATTCTTCTTCATCAATCACCTCATTATGTTCAACCGAATATAAGTCTTCCCCAAATTGAAAAACACTAATAAAAACTTCTTCATAAGGATTATTTATACTTATTCCGTTATCTTCGATTGTTTTTATGTCTAGGCTAGACCAATTTTTTGATATCCGATTACTTTCTCTATCTGTCGAATAGATCTGAATTCCACTATAACTATACACTTTAATAACTTTTTCAGAAGAAAATGCTAGTAATGTGGCTATAACATCTGTTCCTTTTAAAAGCGTAATTTGAGAAATAATATCATTTCGTTCCATAGTATTTATGTATTGATATTTCATGACGTTAAATGTTGCTTCCTTTTTTAATGGTTCTTCTAAAAACGAATTATAGACACTTGTATACATTTCTGTGTTTTTATATTCTGCAACATAATTTTCACCTATATATTCTTGCACGAACTCCTCGCTATAAGCATCAGTCATTGAATCAAAACAACGATATAAAATATCGGAATCCATAAGAAGTATGGGGAAAGCATCTATAGCTAATCGCATAACTGCAACAACACCAATGCACTTTTTCAAATAACATTCAAATGTTTCTATAAAGGTATTTAAAGGTTTATTAGCATTAATCGGATGATTCCGTGATACATAAAAATGCTGCAATCCCTGTTTGTGAACGTATTTGTTTAATTCAGCGCTTAATTTTTTTGCAAAATCAAAAAAATCTGGCATTTTTTCCTTCATATCAACAAACACATCGCCTTGTGCAGACAATAGCTTTATTATTTGAAATTGCATGGGAAAATCTTTAGTTTCTTTCCAAGATTTCAAATATTTTTCTCTTTCATCAATCGGCATATCTGCTAAAAAAACCATAGTAGTGGAAATATCAACTGCCGATCTAAGAGAATAATAAGCGCTATCAAAGTATCCCATTTCAAATAGTTCAATAGCGTTTATAAGCATTTGTTCCGACTCCATTATGAATGTGTTTCCAATATTCGCAACATCCATTCTTCCAGACCAACTATGTTCTATATTTAATAAATCCCAATACCATTTTTCTTTATTGGGCAATTCAATCGGTTTAATATTTTCTTTTTTGCGCCATTCAACCATTCCAGACATAGCATCACATCACTTTCTTTCTTCGTAATTTTCCATGCCTATAGGAATCCAATCTTTTCTTTTCTCAATAAACTCATTAATAATTTCACATAAGAATGATGACACCATATAGTAATCTTCGATTGTTCGATGTAAAACATACATTATCGGCGGCCGTAAAGAAAAGCCAAAGGAAGAAATGCTTGTTATATTGGGAGAAACACGATGCGTTTTGTCGTTGCGATAATTATTCAAAAATTTGTGATTGCCAGGCCATGGGTTAACATCTTCATCTTTTTCTTCATCATCAATATACGTTTTGATTTTTTTAATAAACTCGTTTGCGTTTTCTCCTGTCGAGTATTTTTCGAAGTATTTGTTATAATTGATTCTTTTGACATCACATCTTGTTTCAAAAACCACGTTGCAGACTTGTGCTAATAAATCCCATAAAACACTTACTCTATAAACAATGTTTTCTGTATGATACAATGCCTCAAATTCCTTATCGTTTAGCTTTTTAAACGGGTCATAATCATTTAGCGTGGTGGACAAATTATATTTTACTACTTGATTAAAAGCGTATTTAATCTCTCTATCAATTTCACAAATAGAATCATAGAGAGCAGACATATCATACCATTGAGTAGTTAATGTATCAGAGGTTGATATTGAAAAAATAAATTTATCACTGTTGGCAATTTTGATTCTAAATATATTTGGCTTACATACAACAGCATTTATCAATTCTTTCAGATATTCTTTTCCTTGTCGTGCCATTCTTAAATCTCCTTGCATTGTAGTTTGTTTAATTATATCATAAAGCTGCTCTTTCTGCAATTTGACTTTTTCATATTAAAAAATCGCCGTTTAAACGGCGATTTTTATTGTTATTCATTGGTTTCTTTTTTGATTCTTTCTAATTCATCTTGCACGGCAAATACATTTTTATCGAAAGAATCTAATGCGTTGTTGCTTTTTAATAGCTTTGTAAAGAAATCAAACACGTCTTCATCACTGAGAATCCATCCTACTTGATTATTATTTATCGCAGCCGCACACATATCCTCAATTTGACGAGAAGACCAATCTGAATATTCATTTAAATCAGAAATAATTTTGGCACATTGTAAAATGAAGTTGAAACAATAAAATAAAAGTGTCCACAGTGACGATTCTGTAGTAGAATTGAGTTTGCGGAACCAATTCGAAAGGATCATCACTATGGACAATCCAAATTGTAACACAGAACACAAGA
>JAXJVH010000023.1:0-11330 GCA_036308645.1 Acutalibacteraceae bacterium
TACGGTAAAGGCAATGTAAGACTTAACTACGGTGGAACTGAAACCGCGTCTACAACTCTTTCAAGTACACCTAAAACTATAACAATAAATGTAAGTGATTTTGCAAACACCAATGCAGGCGATATTAAGTTCCAGTTAGACGCAGGTGCAAAAGGCGCAGCAGTTAGCGTTGACCTTTACATCAGCGATGTTTACGGAATTAAATAATTAACAATTTGTTATACTTGTTTTGCTTTTATTAAGTTATAACCAAACACCACCGAGAAATCGGTGGTGTTTTTAGGTGATCTGCTTCATATATATCGCATAATTTTAAGATTTTCAATGTTTTGGTTTATGATTTTATGTTTACAATTTTAATTTTTTTTGGTATTATGGAACAAATAATTTTTCTTGTGGAAATTATTTAAAAATTTTTAAAGATGGAGTATAATTTTATGAAAATTAGAACAAAACACATTTCAAGAAAACTGCTTGCTTATGTTCTTACAGTAGCAATGGTTTTCAGCGTTCTTGTATCCGTAGCAGTTTCTGTAAATGCGGCAGACGGATACAATCTGGTATGGTCTGATGAGTTCGACGGTAACGGCGTAAACCCGTATAACTGGTCGCTCGATACAGGCGTTCGTAACGGCGAGCGACAGACCTACACTATTGATAACGCAAAAACTCAAAACGGCAAACTCATTATCAAAGGCGACTGTACCGTTATTGACAGTAACGGCAACATTATGCCTGCGGGCGAAGTTTCAGGCGAAACAAGGGATGTAAAAAGTGCTTCGCTTCAATCCGTCGGTAAACAGGCTTTTAAATTCGGCAAGGTTGAAATCAGAGCAAAACTGCCGAATGCTTGTTCATCATGGCCTGCTTTCTGGACCTGCGGTTTTGATAAATACGGTATGGACAGAGGACAGGGCGGTTCTAGTTGGCCTTGTAACGGCGAGATCGACTTTATGGAAATGATGTGCGTAAACTCCGAAAATGAACCAAAATCATATTGGGGTAAAACAAATACCGATAAATCTTATGAAGCGCATCTTCATACCGGTCCTAAATTTCTTAAAGATACGGATACTGTATGGGACGGTGACGTTAATGCTTCTTTAGGCTATTACGATTTTGCGATGGATCCGGGTGGAGTTAGCGATTCAAAGCAGTTAGCAGCCGATTGGCATACCTACGGTATGATTTGGGAAAAGAATTCTATCAAGATTACCTTTGACGGCGCTGTAAAAATCACTATTGATACTTCTAACGAAGCGCTTCTTAAAAGCGCTTATGATAAGATAAGCAAGGGCGGAATAACAACTTACGAACAAAATGCTTATAACGCATATAAAACTATGCTTGAAACCTACGGCAATCCTTTCAACGATTATGAGCATTATTTCTTGCTTAACTTTGCAATCGGCGGTGGCGGTACAGAATATCGTTTCTATTCCGACGAATGGCCGCAGAATTTGGCTATCGACTATATCCGCGTTTATCAGAAAAACGACGGCGTTTCAACTCATAATGCTACAATCAATGCAGGTACAACTTATAATGTAAACGGTAAGACTTATACTACCTATAACCATTGGGCAGGAAAAGGCCTTACAAAAGGTAGCGCAATACCTTCTAATTGGGTGGCTGACCCAAAATACGGCGGAGCAAAAACAGAAGAGTCGGATACTATTCCGACCGATAAACCTGCATCATCAACTTCAACAAGTTCAACTTCTACTACAACAACCACAACACAAAAACCAACTTCCGGTGTAACTATTGATTTTGATAATGTTACGGCAGAATTGGAAAAAGTCGGAGGAATTGCGGCAAATAATGCCTCAACCAATAGCACCGCTATTAATTCGGGTAAGAGTTTTAAAACTTATGCGTGGACGGGTAATGTTTCAGACTTTACAACATACTATGCGGCGCTTAATATAAGTCCGCATATTGCCGAAAATGCGAATTCCCTTTCGTTCAAGTCGTTGGCAGTTCACGATAATACGGGAAGTACCGCTTTAGCGCAATACGGTTTGACTATCGACGGTAAAAATTATTGGTCGGGAACCGATACAAGCGGAGTAATTAACTCTACCGTGCAAACAATTTCGGTAGTAGGAAAAACTCTTTATGCTACAGACGGAACGCAGAAAACAATTACTGCCGTCGATATTCCAAAGATAACAAAATTCTTGGTTAAGCCTACTACAACGGAAACGGCGATTTATGTAGACGATATAGCAATCGGTGTTGACGAGTCAGCCGCTTCATATAAAATAACCATTGACGGTGTAGAACAGAAATATAGCGAGAATCGGTTTACATTCCCTAAATCAACAGCGGCAGGATTTATTGCATACACAGACGGTACAAATTACTATGATGCAAATTCAACAATTCCCGTAACAGGCAATAAATCATTCACAACGGTAGCATACGGCGAATTTACAATGGAAAAGGGCGCTTCTATCAGATTGAAAGAGGCAAGCGGTATTAGATTTTATTCACCTATTAACGCAGAAAAAATTGCCGAATTAAGACAATTACCGAATGCAACAGTAGATCTCGGTACTCTTATCGGCCCTAAAGATTTAGTCGAAGCAGGACTTACATTTGATTTGACCAAAGGGAACTATGTTGATGTACCGTTTAAATCATCAATATACTACACAAAAGATGATTCAACTCAAGAGTATGTAGTAGGTTCAATCGTTAATATTAATCCTTGTAATATTACAAGAGATTTTGTAGGCAGAGGCTATATAAAAGTAACATTAGGCAGTGTATCAAAAACTATCTATGCCGACTATGCAGGTTCTAATATTGCAAATAACGCTCGTTCAATAGCATACGTTGCAAATGAATATAAAACCACCGCAGGCTCCGGCTATGAAAATCTTAAAAATCCGGATTTAATAGCGCAGATTGACGCATGGGCAGAACAGTATGTAGAACCTGTTGTTCAGGATGAATTAATTCTTGATTGGGATGTTACTACCGGTTACTGGGCCGAAGGTTCAACTCTTACAACAGGAACAGATTGCATTACTGCCGTAAAGGCGAGCGGTACAAACCTTATCGGTTCAGGCAACAATTATGACTTTACAGCATACAGCGGAATTAAATTCACCGTAACCGCTAATGACGGGAACGAAAAAACCACATTATTATTTAAAGTTAACGATGTTCAAGTAACTTTCGATTTAACAAACGGTACTACTACCGAATGCGTCGCAAATTTTGCCGACATGGGGTTAACTCCCACAACAACGTGTAAAATTTACTTCGGTGCTACAGGCGGTACTGCTTCTAATATTACGATTAGTGACCTTTACGGTATTAAATAATTAACTTTTTGCTACAATTTCTTCATAAATATCATCAAAAAACACCACCGAAAAATCGGCGGTGTTTTTTAGAGTGTTATAACTATTTGTTTTCGTAAACTTCGGGTTTAAGTACGCCTATATACGGCAGATTTCGGTAAATATCATTATAATCAAGACCGTATCCTACAACAAACTCATCAGGTATTTTTGCACCCTCGTAATCTACCGAAATTTCTCTTTTTCTGCGGTCGGGTTTATTAAGCAATACGCAAAGCCTTACATCATCACAACCCTTGCCATGAAGCACATTAATAAGATTGTAAAGCGTATTTCCCGTATCAAGAATATCTTCTATAATAACTATATTATATTTAGACAAATCCTGAATTTTTAAATCAAGCCGAATATGAACAGTACCGCTTGAAACAGTCTTATCACCGTAAGATGAAGCCTGCATAAAATCAACCTCGCAGGGAATATCAATAGCACGCATTAAATCGGCGGTAAAAATAAGAGAGCCTTTTAATATGCAGACTAAAAGTAACTTTTTATCGCTGTTTCTGTAATCGTCGGAAATTTCTTTGCCGATTCTTTTAACTATATTTTTTATTTCTTCTTCCGAAAACAATATTTTTTCAATGTCGCTGTGCATTTTAAAAATCCTCGCTTTGTAATACCTTAATAATATATAAATAATCTATCATAAATAGCACGCTAAATTATTAACAAACTATGAACAAAAGAAAAAATCGACAAAAAACAGGGCGTTTTTTACTGCTAATATTAACAAGTTGTAAAAACTTATCAGATTAGGGTTAAAATTTTAACAAAAAGGCTTGAAATTCCTTGCAAATTGGTATAATATATATAAGACAAAATATTTAGGAGGAAAATAATTATGTCAGTAAAAGTTGCTATTAACGGCTTTGGCCGTATCGGTCGTCTTGCATTCAGACAGATGTTTGGTGCAGAGGGCTACGAAGTTGTTGCTATCAACGACTTAACAAAACCATCAATGCTCGCTGATCTTTTAAAGTATGATACAGCACAGGGCGGCTATTGCGGTAGAATAGGTGAAAACCTTCACACTGTTTCTGCTGATGATGAGGCAGGTACAATCACAGTTGACGGCAAAACTCTTAAAATCTATGCTATGGCTAACGCTGCTGAACTTCCTTGGGGCGAAATCGGTGTAGACGTTGTTCTCGAATGCACAGGTTTCTACTGCTCAAAAGAGAAATCACAGGCTCATATTGACGCCGGCGCTAAAAAGGTTGTTATTTCTGCTCCTGCAGGCAATGACCTTAAAACTATCGTTTACTCAGTAAACGAGGATACTCTTACAGCTGATGATACTATCATTTCTGCTGCTTCTTGCACAACTAACTGCTTGGCTCCTATGGCTAACGCTCTTAACAAATACGCTGCTATCCAGAGCGGTATCATGTCAACAATCCACGCTTACACAGGCGACCAGATGATTCTTGACGGCCCTCACAGAAAAGGCGATATGAGAAGAGCAAGAGCAGGTGCTGCTAACATCGTTCCTAACTCAACAGGCGCTGCTAAAGCAATCGGTCTTGTTATTCCTGAACTCAACGGCAAACTTATCGGTTCTGCTCAGCGTGTTCCTGTTCCTACAGGTTCTACTACTATCCTTACAGCAGTTGTTAAGGGTAAAGACGTAACTGTTGACGGTATCAACGCTGCTATGAAAGCCGCTGCTTCAGAATCTTTCGGTTATAACGAAGATCCTATCGTTTCAAGCGACGTTATCGGTATGAGATACGGTTCATTGTTTGACGCTACTCAGACAATGGTTGCTCCTCTCGGCGACGACTTATATGAAGTTCAGGTTGTTTCTTGGTATGATAACGAAAATTCATACACATCACAGATGGTTAGAACAATCAAATACTTCGCTGAACTCAGCAAATAATTTATTGTGTAGTTTTAAAACGCCGTACTTTTTAAGTGCGGCGTTTTTGTAATATAATTAAAACGGTTACAGAAAATAGATTTAATGTTAAACCTAGGCGAACTTAAGCAACTTTTTCAATTATTTTTAATTAAAACGACTAATTTTCTTGACAAAGTTTTAAGTATTTTATATAATAAATTAATATGATTAAACTAAATATGATCAATTTAAAGGTGGTTATAAAAAATGGCTAAAGAGATATTGATTACTAAAGAAGGTCTTGATGAGTTAAAAGCAGAACTTGATTATTTAAAAGCAGAAAAACGTCTTGAAATTGCAGAGAAAATTAAAGTTGCACGTTCTTTCGGCGACTTATCTGAAAACTCTGAATATGACGAGGCTAAAAACGATCAGGCAAAACTTGAAAACAGAATCAATGAAATTGAAACAATACTTAAACATTATAAAATTATTGACGAGGGTTCAACCCGTTCAAAAATTGTAAATGTCGGTACAAAAGTTAAGGTTCTCGATGTTGAACTTGACGAGGAAACCGAGTATAAGATTGTAGGTTCTGCCGAGGCTGACCCTTTAAACGGTAAAATTTCGGATGAATCTCCTATCGGCAAGGCGCTTCTCGGTCATAAGGAAGGCGAAACAGTTGTTGCCAATACTCCGCAGGGCGACCTCGAATTTAAAATTGTTAAGATTATTAAGAAAAAATAAAACTCTTTAAGGAGCAAAAAATATATGTCACAGAATAATAAACCGCAGGGCGAGCAGAATTTGAATGAAATTTTAAGACTTCGCCGTGAAAAATTTGAAAACTTTAAGGCGGAGGGCAAAGACCCTTTTGTTATTACAAAATATGATGTTACCGCACATTCGCAGGAGATTAAAGACAATTTTGATGAGTTTGAGGGTAAACACGTAAGCGTTGCCGGCAGAATTATGTCAAAACGTGTTATGGGTAAAGCGTCGTTTTGTAATGTTGCTGATTTAAAGGGCAATATCCAGTCTTATGTTGCAAGAGATTGCATCGGCGAGGATTCTTATAAAGATTTCAAAAAATATGATGTCGGCGATATAGTAGGTATCACAGGCGACGTTTTTAAAACCAAAACAGGCGAGATTTCAATTCATGCCGACAGCGTTACTCTGCTTTCAAAAAGTTTGCAGGTGCTTCCGGAAAAATTCCACGGCTTAACCAACACCGATACAAGATACCGTCAGCGTTACGTTGACCTTATTATGAATGACGAGGTTAAGGATACATTTATCAAGCGTTCAAAAATCATCAGTACAATCCGTAAATTTCTTGATGAAAAAGGTTTTATGGAGGTTGAAACTCCTATGCTCGTTGCAAACGCAGGCGGTGCTGCGGCTCGTCCGTTTGAAACTCATTTCAATGCGCTTGATGAAGATTTGAAACTCAGAATTTCTCTTGAACTTTATCTTAAACGTCTTATTGTCGGCGGTTTGGAAAGGGTTTATGAAATCGGCAGAGTTTTCAGAAATGAAGGTCTCGATACCCGTCACAACCCTGAATTTACTCTTATGGAACTTTATCAGGCTTACACCGATTACCACGGTATGATGGATTTGACCGAAGAAATGTACCGTTATGTTGCTCAAGAAGTGCTTGGTACAACTACCATCACTTACAACGGCGTTGAAATGGATCTCGGCAAGCCGTTTGAGAGAATTACAATGGTTGACGCTGTTAAAAAGTATTCGGGCGTTGATTGGAACGAGGTTAAAGATGTTGAACAAGCCAGAAAATTGGCTGACGAGCATCATATTGAATATGAAGACCATCACAAAAAAGGCGATATTTTAAATCTTTTCTTTGAAACTTATGTTGAGGATCATTTAATTCAGCCGACATTTGTTATGGATCATCCGATTGAAATTTCACCGCTCACAAAGAAAAAACCGGAAAATCCGGAATATGTTGAGCGTTTTGAGTTCTTTATGAACGGTTGGGAAATGGCAAACGCTTATTCCGAACTTAACGACCCGATTGACCAGAGAGAGCGTTTTGCAGCGCAGGAAGAACTCTTTGCAAACGGTGACGAGGAAGCAAACCATACTGATGAAGACTTCCTTAATGCGCTTGATATCGGTATGCCTCCTACGGGCGGTATCGGTTACGGAATCGACCGTTTGTGTATGATTATGACCGATTCCCCTGCTATAAGAGACGTACTTCTATTCCCCACAATGAAGAGTTTGGATAAATAAAAAAATCGCATAATTCCCCGTTTCACAAAGCTCCTGAGAAGTTACGGCTTCTCAGGAGCTTCTTTCATTTCTCATGGTTTTCGGATTACATCGCAAACTACACCAATTCCGATTTTCCGATTAGAATAAGGATAATCACAGAGGAAGGAGTGGTTATGCTATGAGTAATTTTATTGATTTATTTATATTGTATATAAAAACTTTGTGGCTACTGTTACGATGCAATAGATAATTAACAATCCCTTGAAAATCATTGATTTTCAAAGGATTTTTAGTTTATATGGATAAGCATTATGAAAATGTGGGTTGTTTTTACTCTGCTTTGGCGGCGGTTATGCAATAAATTTTTGTCACTCCCTCAAGCCGCAGCATTTTTGCACATTCATTCAGCGTAGCGCTACTTGTCATAATATCATCAACCAACAGAACACGTTGACATTCTATCGGTATGCCGCTTGCTTTGTAAATGCCTTTTACATTTTGTCTGCGTTGTTTGTGATTTAGCGTGTGTTGCGGTTTTGCGGCTTTTAATCGAGTCAGCACGTCTGCCATAACAGGCACTTTCATCATTGCCGATAATTCGTTTGCAATAAGCAGGCTTTGATTATAGCCTCGTGATTTTTCACGTGATTTGTGCAAAGGAACAGGTATAATTGCGTCAAAGCGAACGTCTTTATACTTGTTTATTACGGTTAAATACATTTCTTCGGCAAAAAATCTTGCAAGTCTTTTGTTTTTGACCTTTTTCAATGTTAACAGAGCGTTTTTTGCCGAATCTTTATAAAGAAATGTCGAAGCGCTTCTGAAAAAGAATTTCGGAAAACGTTTGCAGTCGCATTTTCCCTCCAAAGAGAAACAGGTTTTACAGCGTTTGCCTGTGGCTTTTTCAAAATTTACTTCACATTCACTGCAAAACAAAGCATTATATTTAATAATTCTTTTACAACCGGAACACTTGTTCGGAAAGAAAATATGCAAAATTCTTAATTTTAAATCCTCGTTCACCGTTAAAACTCACCCATTGCTTTAGTGGTATTTTCAAGAAAATATTTAAAAGCGGTATAGCGCTTTGTTTTTTTATTGTTATCAATCATCGCTTTTATGTCAGCGCCTTTTCCTACAATAACAAGCATTTTTTTCGCCCTTGTTACCGCAGTATAAAGCAGATTGCGATATTTAAGCTGCGGCGGAATATCGCAAACGGGCAGAATTACGCAGTCAAATTCGCTGCCTTGCGATTTGTGTACGGTTATTGCGTAAGCGAGTTCAATATCTTCGATTTCTTCACCCGTAAACATAGCCAATTTGTCGTCAAACCGAACGCAAACGGTTGAGGTTTGCTTGTCAATGCTTTCAAGCACCCCTATATCGCCATTGAAAACGCCCATTCCTTGTTCGCCGTTTTTCTTTGTCCAAATAACGTCGTAATTATTTTTAACCTGCATTACTTTGTCGCCCTCACGCATAACAAAGCCTTTTCGCTTTATTTCACGCTTGGTCATTTTGTTTTCGGGATTAATAATGCTTTGCAGTATATTGTTTATATTAACAGTTCCCGTTTTCATCTTTCTTGAGGGACAAAGCACCTGAATGTTTTCAGGGGTGAATCCGTATTTTAAAGGCAAACGTTCGCAGTAAAGTGAGGCTATCAACTTGTCCGCATTTCTGCTGTCCGTAACAAAAAAGTCGCAGTCTTCTTCTTTTGAAACCTCCGGCATTTCTCCGCCGATTATCCTGTGTGCATTTGTTACAATATAACTCTTTTGCGCCTGACGGAACACTTTTTTTAAACGTATAACGGGTACAATATTCGACTCTATAATATCGTTTAAAACATTGCCTGCGCCGACCGACGGAAGTTGGTCAACGTCGCCGACTAATATCAATCGGCAATTTACAGTCATCGCTTTAAGCAGCGCTTCAAAAAGCCCTATATCCATCATAGAGAGTTCGTCTACCACTATGCAGTCAAATTCAAGCGGATTTTTTTCGTTTTTCTTAAACCTCTGCTTGTCCTCTTCACCCCATTCAACCTCTAACAAACGGTGAATGGTCTTTGTTTCTCTGCCGCATAATTCGCTCATTCTTTTGGCGGCTCTGCCTGTAGGGGCGGCAAGCGCAATTTTTGCGCCCGATTCTTCGAGCAATGAGATAATAGCATTAAGCGTTGTGGTTTTACCTGTACCCGGACCGCCCGTAAGCACAAGCATACCGTTTGAAAGCGCCGCTATAATCGCGCTTTTTTGAACTTCATCATATAAAACTCCCGTTTCACGTTCAACTTGGGCAAGTCGTGATGCAGATACGGGAACTTCTGCCGGAGGAACGCTCATCATAAGCGCAATTCGGTTGGCGCAATAACGTTCGGTAGCGTATAGTTCGGGTAAAAATACAAAATCTTTGCCGTCTAAAACCGATTTTGTAAGAGCGCCGTTGTAAATCATACTTTCAAGGATTTCATAACAGATTTCTTCGCCGCAACCGAGTAATTTTGCACCTGTTTCACAAAGTTTATCAGTCGGCAGGCAGGTGTGCCCGTTTCGCAGATTATGTTTTAAAATATATTCGATTCCGGCTTCGATTCTAAAACTTGAATCAACCTCTGTTTTAAGCGATTGTGCGATTTCATCGGCTCGCATAAAACTGAATCCAATGCCCTCTCGACAGAGCATATAAGGATTTTTTTCGATTTTTTCAAGACTTCCTGCGCCGAGTTTTTTATAAATTCTCATAGCCTCGTTTGAAGTGATGTTAAATGAACTTAATTTTAACATTACCTCACGAACGCCGAACTGTTTTATAAATTCCTTTCCGATTTTTTCGGCTTTTTCGACAGAAATGCCCTTGATTTGCGCTAATTTTAAACAGTCATTTTCAAGAATATCAAGCGTTTTATCACCAAAGCGAGATACTATTGCCTGTGCGGTTGCAGGACCTACACCTTTTATTGCACCGGAGGAAAGATATTTTAAAATTGAAGCGATTGAGGTCGGCATAGTGCAAATCGCCTGTTCGGCTTTAAACTGCTGACCGTACTGCGGATGTATAATAAAAGAGCCGAGCAGTTCAACCTCTTCGCCGACATTTATATACGGCAAAGTTCCGACAACGGTTACAGGCTCGCTATTTACCGAAATAGTGAAAACGCAGTAACCGTTATCTTCATTCATATATGTAATATCTTCTATCGTACCCTTGATTTTTTCGTAATTTTCACTCATTTTTTAAGATTATCCCTTAATTCTTCAAAAATATTTTCTTTTTTGCATAAGGTAATATTATAGTCGTCAAGCAGTAATTTTGCCTCATATTTTTTAGTTTGACTCAGCCCATTATCTACCGCAATAATTCTTTTCGGTGAAGTGCGTTTCCATTTTGACTCTTCTAAAGCGCTCCTTATGGTCATTTCAAACGAATCATTGTCGAGAAAAATAACCGTAACCGATTTAGAGGAAAGTCCGTGATTGAAAATCAGAAAAGCAACCGCCCTTATAAGCGTTGCCGCACCGATTAACGAAAGCAAGCATAAAACTATGTAAATAAAAGTTTCCATATATATCACCCATAATATATTTATGAAACTTTTAATTGTTTTGACAATATTATAGCATACCGAAAACCAAAAGGCAATAAGTGACTTTAATGTAAAAAGTATAGAATGTAGTGCCATATCAATTGTATCACATGTAAACTTCTTGCAAACGGATAAGTTGTAAAATAAAATGACCAAAAAAAGATGACTCATAAAGACATCTCTGGTATAATGTTAAGTGATCAAACTAAACATGATTGGAGATATCAATATGAGTCACTTAAATAATAACACAAAAAGCAGGAAAGGTAAA
>JAXJVH010000024.1:0-49766 GCA_036308645.1 Acutalibacteraceae bacterium
ACCCTGTTGGGTGGCTTTTTCTTGGCGCGCTGCAAGGGATTCGACAAATTGCTTCGCAATTTGTGCGTTACTTCGTAACGAATGTATTTTAAGCAGGTTTTTCTCGCCTCTTTCGAGGCATGCGAAAACATCTGCAGTCGGGGTTCGAATCCCACTAATTTCTACATAAAACAAAAAAACCACCCTGTTGGGTGGCTTTTTCTTGGCGCGCTGCAAGGGATTCGAACCCCTGACCTACTGGTTCGTAGCCAGTCACTCTATCCAGCTGAGCTAGCAGCGCATTTTTTAAACTGCCATAGAATTATAGCACAACAAAAACCAAAAATCAATAGTTTTTTTAAAAAATTTAAATAATAATTTATTATAGGCTTTAAGCCGTCTTTTCGGTAAGACGGCTTAATTAATTTGTTTTACTCTTCGTATCGTTCAATTCGGGAGTTTCGTTTTCAAAGAAAACTTCAAACGCATTTTTTCTTACTGCCATAAACTCGGTCAGCGATTGTTTTAAATCAGTTTCCGAATCAACTTTCGGGAAAAGTTCTTTTTCTTTTTCATAAACGATTTCGGGGACTTCATCAATATGCGTTTTAAATTTATTATAAATATTTTCTGCGGTGAACACCGTATCTTTAAGACTGTTATATCTGGCTTTTATCTCGTCATAAAAACATTTGAGCATTTTATCCCATAAAACCGAATTGGTGTCGGAAATAACCTTGCCGTTTTCGATTGACGGAACAAGAACGTCTTCAAGCGTGGTAATTTCGCCTCTGTTATTCATTCCCAAAGAGGCGTTAACATCAAAAATACCCGGCGTCCAAACTTTGCCGTCGTAAGTGCCTAATGTAAAACATCTTCCGATGTTATCCGCCGCGGCTGTGTTGTAAACCGTCAGCATATAATTAATCATACCGTCAACATCAAGATACTTTGAAATACCGGCTTTAAAATCTTCGCCGTCATTTTCGTCTACAAATTTAAAAAGTTCATTCAGCGAATTAAAAATCCACTCGGTATCTTCTTCGGAGTTATACTTTATCCGCCAAGTGCTGTCATCGGTAATTTCGCTCCTGAAATAACTTTGCGAATTATTATAGGCGGCACGGACAATTGCACAGTTTTTGTCATCTTCGCTTACATTTAAAACCTTTTCGCTGTAAGGCTCAAAAACTCTGAAAACACCTGCAAGAGTTTCGTTGAGAAATATCAAAACAGGCTCGCTTTTTTTAGTAATATAATTATCGCCGAGTCTTTCGTCCGGTTTTTTCGAGGTCTTTCGTACCTCTTTAAAAAGTTCGGTTGTAACAGTATCACGAAGATTGTAAAAATCGTAATAATTTCCGTAGGCTTCCCATGTATGCGACGCTTCGACGCCGTCCATAAGCGCAATTTCGGTTTCTTTATTGAATTTATCGTCCTCAAAAAATTCAATTTTATAATCGTGTTTAGCCGACCTTTCCCTATTGCTGTCCAGATAAGAAAGTTTTATGTAATAATCTTTTGATTTTCCGTTATAAGAGTAGGTCATCAAACCCGTTGCCGTTGAAGTGCTGTTTATTTTGAAAGCGTCGCCCGTAAAATAAAGTTTTTTCATTTTTATTGTCGGCTCGGTTTTGATTACTTTTTCAACCTTGCACCGACTGCAAGTCTGTGTTTTTTTGCCGAAAGTAAGTTCGCTCGGATTGGTTTTGGTAACAATTTCGCCGTAATCATGACCGAGCGCACTTGTATAATGAGTGCGTTTAATATCCTTACAGTAAATGCAAACAGATTCTGTATATCCCATTGATTCACACGTAGGTTTAACAGTTTTGGTTTCATAAACGTGATAGGTTTTTAAAAAAATAAAAGCAAAAGAGCCTGCCGCCGCAACAAGCACAATAAAAACTATGAGAATTACCTTTGTTTTGGTGCTTAAACCCTTGTTTTTGCCCTTTATTGAAATTTTTTGCATTTTTAATACTCCGTATGAATATACTTGAAAAGTGATATTAAAATCAGTTTAACATTTAAACGCTTTGTTGTCAACCGAAAACAATTAACAAAAATATTAATTATTTTTAAAAACATATTGAAATAGCAATAGAATTGGTGTAAAATACTTGTAAAATTACTTAAATAATATTAAAGTCAAGGAAGGCGTTATTTTTTATGAAAACCAATATTGCTGCTTTGCTTTTGTGCTTGAGTATTCTTGTTACAATTTCTCTTACAGCAAGTGCGCAGGATTCGTCGAATGCGGCGTCGCCGTCAAATGTTACGACCGTAACCGAGTCTGATGAAACCGCCATGATTGGCACAACGGTTACCGAACCTGTCGTAACGGCGGAAAATTTATCGAAATGCACAATCACTTTAAGCAACACTTCTTATAAATTCAGCGGTGTGGAAAAGAAACCGAAAGTTACCGTAAGCAATGGTAAAAAAGTGTTTTCAAAATCCGATTATACCGTTACCTATAAAGATAATATAAATGCCGGTACGGGCAAGGTAATCATTACCGCTAATCAAAACAGCAAGGTGCTTAAAGGCAGCGTTACAAAATATTTTAGAATTGATAAAAAAGAATTAAGCACAATGAGGTATAAAACCTTGTCTGCCGACAGTTTTGTATATACCGGCAAAGCGTTTAAACCGTCTTTAAGCCTTTCGGGTGATGTTTTAAAAAAACTTACTTTAAACAAGGATTACACAGTTACATATAAAAATAATAAAGCAATCGGCATTGCAACCGTAACCGCAACAGGTAAAGGAAATTATAAAGGCACTTATTCCAAGACTTTTGAGATTTTACCGCAAAAAGTCACAGGCATAAAAGCAAGCGACATCAAATCAACTACTTTTAAACTCAGTTGGAACAAGGTAAGCGGCAATATCGACGGCTACAAAATTTACAGATACAACGCTGCAAAAAAAACTTATGATTATGCGGTTTCCACAACGAATACATATTTTAATGTATCCGGCAGAGAGGCGGCTACCTCATATACCTATTTAGTTCGCGCATATAAAAAATCGGGCGATAAATATTTAATGGGCGAAAGTTCTTCGGCTAAAAAAGTTGTGATGAAGCCGACGAAAGTCGTTTCCGTTCCCTCTGCATACAAGGGCAATAATTTTGTATTCAAGTGGGAAAAAACCAAGGCGGACGGCTATCAGATAAGATATTCAAAAAATAAAAGCCTTAAAAATGCAAAGGTTAAAACCGTAAACTCGGGCAATAAAACCTCGTTATCGGTAAAATTGAGTTCAAATGTAAATTATTATTATCAAATAAGAGCGTATAAAAAGGTTAGCGGCAAGACTTATTACGGCGATTGGTCTGATAAGAAAACAACCCGTTTTTCAAATGTTTATTCAAGTTATTCCACAACTTTCAACAGTCCTGCGGGCAGAACCGCAAATATAAAACGTGCCTGCGAATATATCGACGGAACTATTCTTCGTCCGGGAGAGGTATTTTCGTTTAATAAAATCGTCGGCAGAAGAACTCCCGAAAGAGGATTTAAAATAGCGACCGTTTATTCGGGACAGTCGGTAGTTTCAGGTTACGGCGGCGGCGTGTGTCAGGTATCCACCACTATTTTTAACGCCGTATTGTATGCAAATCTTGATATAGTTCAAAGACATCAGCATTCTATGACCGTTCATTATGTGCCTTACGGCAGAGACGCGGCTATTTCCTGGGGAACGCAGGATTTTCAGTTTAGAAATTCTACCAATCAGGATATAAAAATCAGCGCAAAAGTTTATAATAATTCAAAAATTGAAATTAAACTTCTTACAAACAGCGCTTCAAAACCGAAAAAGGTAAGCCTTAATGTTTCAAAAGTTACAAACGGATATAAATTAACCCGTTCGGTAGGCGGTAAAGTAAATTATACAACTTATTCTTATTATTGATTTTAATTCAGCACAAAATTGTAAGGGCGACATTTACGGTCGCCCTTTTATCATACTGCAAATAATTTTATCTAAATTCGTAGGGCACGCCGACCTCGGCGTGCCCTTGAAATGTTTTTGTTTCATCCCTCATCCGTCTTTTCCTATGGCTTGCCACCTTCCCCCGAGGGAAGGCTTTGGCAATAGCAATTTTGTTTGATTTTGTAGGGGCGACCCTGTGTGGTTGCCCGGTTCAATATCACCAAAAACGCCCTACAAGACATAAAGATGACATGGGGACGCCTTTTTCGTCAACTATGACTTTTAATGCGTTCAAGCGCGCCTTTTTCAAGACGTGAAACCTGCGCTTGTGAAATTCCTATTTCATTTGCGACCTCGGTTTGCGTTTTTCCCTCAAAAAACCGCAGATTAATAATTGAACGTTCGCGTTCGGGCAGATTTTTCATAGACTGTTTAAATAAAATTTCGTCAATCCAGTTTTCATCATCGTTTTTGTCGCCAACCTGGTCAAGCACATATATCGTATCGCCACCGTCGGAATAAACCGGCTCATAAAGGCTTACCGGCTCGATAATCGCTTCAAGCGCCAATACAACGTCTTCTTTTTTCATTTTTAATTCTTTGGCTATTTGCTCTATAGTAGGCTCTTTGTTGAATTTTGCCGTAAGCGATTCTTTTGCCTGCATGGCTTTATACGCAATATCTTTTAGCGAACGGCTGACCCGTACCGAATTGTTATCCCGCAGATAACGTCTTATTTCGCCTATTATCATCGGCACCGCATAAGTAGAAAACCGAACGTCAAGCGAGGTATCAAAATTATCAATCGCCTTGATAAGCCCTATACAGCCTACTTGAAAAAGGTCGTCGGGATTTTCGCCCCTTGCCGCAAAACGCCGTATTACCGATAAAATCAGTTTTAAATTTCCTGTGATAAGTTGTTCTCTGGCGGCTTTGTCGCCATTTCGAACGCGTTCTAACAACTCTCGTTTTTTTGCTTCCTTTAAAACAGGTAACTGCGATGTGTTGACTCCGCAGATTTCCACCTTGTTGTTATTGTACTGCAAAAAATCCCTCCGTCAAATTTTTTAAACCGCGTTTGCTTACGGGTTTATTATTGACATCATTAGGGATTTTTATTTATTCATATTTTAGTTTTTTATGGGCAAAACAATAGTGCAAAATGCCAAAGTTATGTAAACCGATGCCACAAAATATGTTAAATTCCGCAGAACAATAAAAATTATATGTAAAGTTATTGTTAATTATGAACAAATTATTAAAAAAATATTGACAATAATTCTATTAATTAATTAATTGACTTATTTCGACTGTTTTTTTATAATTAAATATGTAGGATTTTTTAATCTTAACACTATAATTTTATAATCCATTTTAGGAGGACGAACAAATGAAAAAGTTATTGGCGTTGCTTCTCGTGCTTGTAATGGCAGTAGGCCTTATCGGTTGCGGAAGCTCAAATTCAGCTGACAATGCTGACAAAACAGATGCTGCAAAGGATTTAAAAGTAGGTTTTATTTTCTTGCATGATGAAAACTCAACTTATGACTTAAACTTCATTAACGCTGCTAAAGCCGCTTGTGAAGAACTCGGAGTTGAATCGGTATTCAAAACCAACATTCCTGAAAGTAATGAATGTTATGAAGCTGCTGCTGACTTGGCAGACGGCGGTTGCGATATCGTATTCGCAGACAGTTTCGGCCATGAACAGTTTATGGTTAAAGCCGCTAAAGAATTCCCCGATGTTCAGTTCTGTCACGCAACAGGTACAACAGCACATACAGAAGGTCTTGACAATTTCCACAACGCTTTCGCTTCTATCTATGAAGGCAGATACCTCGCAGGCGTTGCCGCAGGTTTAAAACTCAACGAGATGATTGCCGCAGGCGATTTTACTGCCGATGAAGCTAAAATGGGTTATGTAGGCGCATTTACTTACGCCGAAGTTATTTCAGGTTACACATCATTCTACCTCGGTGCAAAATCAGTTTGCCCGACAGTTACTATGGACGTTCAGTTCACAGGTAGCTGGTATGATGAAACCGCCGAGAAAGAAGCTGCTAATACACTTATCAGCGGCGGTTGCAAACTTATCAGCCAGCATGCTGACTCAATGGGCGCTCCTACCGCTTGCGAAACAGCAAAAATTCCTAACGTTTCTTACAACGGTTCAACTGTAGCACAGTGTCCTAACACATTCATCGTTTCTTCAAGAATCGACTGGACGCCTTACTTCAAATACATCATTGAATCAGTTAAAAACGGTACAGCAATTGATACCGACTGGTCAAAAGGCTTTGAAGAAGGTTCTGTAGTTCTTACAGAAGTTAACGAACAGGCTGCTGCTAAAGATACTCAGAAAACTCTTGACGAAGTTAAAGCAAAACTTGCCGACGGTTCGGTTCATGTATTTGATACAGCTACATTTACAGTAGACGGCAAGAAACTTGACAGCTACAAAGCAGACGTTGATACAGACGCTGATTATACTCCTGATACAGAAGTAATCTCTGACGGTTACTTCCATGAATCGGAATATCGTTCAGCACCTTACTTCGACCTCAGAATCGACGGCATCAAACTTTTGAACGAAAAATTCTAATAGAATTAAATCAGGTTATAGGCGGGACAAGGTTTTGCCCCGCCTGTAATTGTTTAAAAATAACACGAAATAACACGAAAAATAGTTTTGAAAACTGCATTTTTAGGTTTAGAAATTCGGTTTTGAGGATTATTGTTTGAGAATTATTGCAGGAGGTAAAATAATATGCAAACAGCCGCTATTGAGTTGCGAAATATCTCGAAAAGTTTCGGCAGCATTGTTGCAAATAAAAATGTAAATCTTGAAGTAAAAAAAGGTGAGATTTTATCAATCCTCGGTGAAAACGGAAGCGGTAAAACCACTCTTATGAATATGATTTCAGGAATTTATTTCCCTGATGAGGGGCAAATTTTTATCGACGGCAAAGAAGTTGTTATAAAATCTCCGAAAGACGCTTTTGATTATAAAATAGGTATGATTCACCAGCATTTTAAACTTGTTGACGTTTTTTCGGCAACCGAAAACATCGTACTCGGTCTTAAAGAGGACCAAAAATTTGATATTAAGGCTTCCGCCGCAAAAATAAAGCAAATCAGCGAGCAATACGGTTTTGAAATCGACCCGCAGAAGAAAATTTACGATATGTCGGTTTCGGAAAAGCAAACCGTTGAGATTATTAAGGTGCTTTACAGAGGCGCGGATATTTTAATTCTTGACGAACCTACCGCAGTACTTACTCCGCAGGAAACAAAACAACTTTTTGAAGTTTTACGTCGAATGAAAAAAGACGGTAAATCCATCATCATCATCACCCACAAACTCCACGAGGTGCTTTCTATTTCCGACAGAGTCACAGTTCTTCGCAAAGGCGAATATATCGGCACTGTTGAGACCAAAGACGCTACCGAAAAATCGCTTACAGAGATGATGGTAGGCAAAAAAATCAGCCTTAATATTGAGCGAAGCGAGCCTAAAAACGTTGCTCCCCGAATTGTTGTTGAAAATTTAAGTTGTAAAAGCCGAGAGGGAGTTAAGGTGCTTGACAACGTTTCCTTTACTGCAAACGCAGGCGAAATTTTAGGCATTGCGGGAATTGCGGGAAGCGGACAGCGTGAATTACTTGAGGCTATCGCAGGATTGCAAAAAGTTGACGAGGGCGATATTTTTTACAATAACCCGAAAACAGGAAACAAAGAGGATTTGAGAGATAAAACTCCCGTTCAAATTCGTGACCTCGGCGTCCGCCTTTCATTTGTTCCGGAGGACCGACTCGGTATGGGACTTGTCGGAAGTATGGACATTGTCGATAATATGATGCTTCGCAGTTATCGCAAGGGCAAATTTTTCTTGAAAAGAAAACAGCCTAAAGAACTTGCCAATAGAATTATCGAGGACTTAGAGGTTGTAACTCCGAGCGCCTCTACTCCCGTAAGAAAACTTTCGGGCGGTAATGTTCAAAAGGTGCTTGTCGGACGTGAAATTGCCGCCGCGCCTACTGTATTTATGGCGGCTTATCCGGTAAGAGGTCTTGATATAAACTCCTCATATTTAATATATAATCTTTTAAATGAACAAAAAGAAAAAGGCGTTGCCGTTATATTTGTCGGCGAGGACCTTGACGTTCTGCTTGAACTTTGCGATAAAATTATGGTTATCGGTTCGGGCAAGGTAACGGGATTCGTTGACGGCAGAACAACAACAAAAGAGGAAATAGGTATTTTGATGACAAAAACCGATTCCTTAAACTTTGAGGACGGAGGTAAAGAAAATGCGTAAACACGGCACGGCAGTTCACGAGCCGCTTTTTCACATGGCTAAAAGAGCTAATTTAGTCTGGTGGAAAGCGTGGCTTATACGTATTATCGCAGTTGTCGCTGCGCTTGTCCTTTCGGGCGTTGTAACAATACTTTTCACAGGCGAAA
The DNA here is from genome assembly GCA_036308645.1 of Acutalibacteraceae bacterium. Taxonomy (GTDB): domain Bacteria; phylum Bacillota; class Clostridia; order Oscillospirales; family Acutalibacteraceae; genus RUG11462. The sequence continues at coordinate 8,389 of JAXJVH010000024.1, forward strand.
ATCCTTTGGGCGTATATGCGACAATGATTGAGGGCGCTTTCGGTACTTCACGCAGAATTTGGGGATTACTGCAAAACCTTGCAATGCTGCTTTGCATTTCGCTTGCCGTTACTCCTGCTTTTAAAATGAAATTCTGGAATATCGGCGCAGAGGGACAGGTGCTTATCGGCGGTCTTGCTACCGCAACCTGTATGATATTTTTAGGCGATAAAGTTCCCTCGGCTTTGCTTATTTTGATTATGCTTGTTACAAGTATGCTCGCAGGCGCCGTATGGGCGATAATTCCGGCGGTTTTCAAAGCGCAATACAGCACAAACGAAACGCTTTTTACATTGATGATGAACTATATTGCTATACAGATAGTTTCGTACTTTACTTATCAATGGTCTGTTCCGAAAGGTTCGGGACAAATCGGTATTATCAACGGTAAAACAGAAGCCGGCTGGCTTCCCTCTCTTGCCGGAAAAGATTATTTGATTAATATTATTATTGTAGCGGCGCTTACCGTTGCAATGTATATTTACCTTAAATACAGCAAACAGGGTTATGAAATTTCGGTTGTCGGCGAAAGCGAAAACACCGCCCGCTATATCGGAATTAATGTTAAAAAAGTTATCATCAGAACAATGATTTTGTCGGGCGCTGTCTGCGGTATAGCAGGATTTTTGCTTGTCGGCGGCACAGACCACACCATTACAAGAGATACGGTAGCAGGCAGAGGTTTTACCGCAATTATGGTTTCGTGGCTTGCAAAATTCAACCCGTTTTATATGATTTTAACCTCGTTTTTAATTGTATTTTTACAAAAAGGCGCTATCGAAATTTCCACAAAGTTTATGCTTAACGACTCTTTCTCGGAAATTATTACGGGTATCATCATTTTCTTTATTATAGGCAGTGAATTTTTCATTAATTATACGTTAAAGTTCAGAAGTAAAAAGGAGGGCGAGCAGAAATGATTATAGCATTTATTCAACGTGCGGTAGTTCAGGGTATTCCTTTGCTTTTCGGCTCGACCGGTGAAATTTTAACCGAAAAATCTGGCAACTTAAACCTCGGTATTCCGGGTATTATGTATGTCGGCGGCATATCGGGCGTTATAGGCGCTTTCCTTTATGAAAGATCTTTATCCTCGCCCGAGGCGGTAAATACGTTCCTTGCGATTATGATTCCGCTTTTATGCTCGGTTCTCGGCTCGCTTATTATGGGACTTATTTATTGTTTCCTTACCGTTACTCTTCGTGCAAACCAAAATGTAACAGGTCTTGCGCTTACAACCTTCGGCGTTGGTATCGGCAACTTTTTCGGCGGCTCGCTTATTAAACTCACAGGCAGCGATATGCCTTCTATCACTCTTACCACAACCAGCAACTGCTTTAAAAAGACTTTGCCTTTTGCAAAAGATTTAGGCGTTTTCGGAGATATATTCCTGTCTTACAGTTTTTTGGCTTATGTTGCAATTGTCATTGCATTGCTTTGCTCGTTTACGCTAAAACGCACAAAAATCGGTCTTAATCTTCGTGCAGTAGGCGAAAATCCGGCAACTGCAGACGCCGCAGGTATTAATGTAAACAGATATAAATATGTTTCAACCTGCGTCGGCAGTATTATAGCAGGCTTCGGCGGACTTTACTATGTTATGGACTACGCCTGCGGTATTTGGTCGAACGACGGTTTCGGCGACAGAGGTTGGCTTGCGATTGCGCTTGTAATTTTTGCAATTTGGAAACCTGACATCAGTATCCTCGGCTCAATTTTGTTCGGCGGACTGTTTATCGTTCACAACTATATTCAGAATATCGGCGTTGCAACACAGGAGTTGTTTAAAATGATTCCTTATGTTGTAACAATCGTAGTGCTTGTTTTGACAAGTATGCGTAAAAAACGTGAAAATCAACCGCCGCAGTCTTTGGGACTTTCGTATTTCAGAGAAGAACGGTAAAATTTATAAAAAATATAAAGAGGAACGTGATTTTGCGTTCCTCTTTATTAAAAGAAGTGAAATTTAATGATAAAAAATAAAGCAGTTCAACAAACCGACTATTCAAAAAGGCACTACTTTTGCCTTTCTGCCGTCGGCGGATTTTTAGAGGCTTATGCGCTTGTAAACCGTGACGGACTTTTTGCAAACGCACAAACCGCAAACTATACTCATATATGGATAAGCCTTGCAGAAGGCAAATTCGGAGATTTTGTTTATTACCTATTTCCGATGATTTTGTATTGCATAGCAATTTTTACGGCAACTTTGATGCCGTTGTGGTTAAAGCGTTTCAGTTGGCCGAAAATATGCTTACTGTTAGAGATGGCAATGATACTGCTTCTCGGCTTTTTGCCCTCAAGCGTTGATTATAAATATGCAATTTTGCCTATTTTCTTCTGTACCGCGTTGCAATATCAAACTTTTCAGTCTTGCTACGGTTTTAACGCCGCAACAATTTTTGTAACAAATAATATCAGACAGTTTACAAACGCTTTTGCGCTATATATTACCAAAAAAGATAAATACCAACTGTTTAAAAGCAAAATTTATTTATATACAATTCTCTGTTTTGCCACAGGAGTAGTGCTTTCTATTGTACTCGGCGCATTTTTCGGCGACCGTTCGGTTTTCTTCTGTTTAATACCGCTTTTAGCGGTTTACATAATGCTTTTGAAAAAATAATTAAGTTAACTCATTTTAAAAAATTTAACATAGATTTAACATAAGCGCTACTTTATATTTAACCAAGTTAAAGTAAAATTAACATATTGTTTAAAATCGGTTAATGCCGAAAAGTTTAGGGCTCCTTTATAAAAAAGAAAGGAATTGTAAAAAATGACAGTAATTCTTCAGCTTATTCTGCTTTGCGGAGGTCTTGCATTTTTTATGTTCGGTATGGATGTAATGTCCTCGGGACTTGAAAAAATGGCGGGCGGTAAACTTGAATCCAGCCTTAAAAAAATGACCTCAAACAAATTTAAGTGCATTTTGCTCGGCGCAGGTATAACTATTGCAATTCAGTCGTCGTCCGCTATGACGGTAATGCTCGTAGGTCTTGTAAACTCCGGCATTATGCAGCTCGGTCAGACAATCGGCGTTATTATGGGCTCAAACATAGGTACCACCCTTACCGCTTGGATTTTATCGCTTTCGGGACTTGAGGGCGACAGTTTTATGGCGTTGCTTAAACCCGAAAACTTTTCATTGGTGCTGGCGCTTATAGGTATTGTGTTTAATATGTTTTCAAAGAGCGACAAGAAGAAGAGTTTAGGCTCGATTTTCGTAGGTTTTGCCGTTTTGATTTACGGTATGGAACTTATGTCGCAGTCGATGGAGCCGCTTGCCGAATCAGAAGCCTTTGCAAATATGCTTGTTATGTTTAAAAATCCTATTTTCGGCGTACTCGTAGGCGCGGTTGTAACAGGCGTTATTCAAAGTTCCGCCGCCTCGGTAGGTATTCTTATGACGCTTGCTATCGGACTTGCCGATACCGCTAACCCTATCACTTTCGGTATGGCTATTCCGATTATTATGGGACAGAATATCGGTACTTGCGTTACTGCGCTTATCTCGTCAATCGGCGTTAACAGAAACGCTCGCCGAGTTGCCGTTGTTCATGTTTCATTTAATGTTATCGGTACTGTAGTTTGCTTGACAATTTATTATATTATAAACGCTTTATTCCATCTGCCTTTTACCGATTTGCCGGTTACAGGTTTCGGTATTTCGCTTGTTCATTCTATATTTAATATTGTAACCACCGCAATGTTGTTGCCGTTTACAAAACAACTTGAAAAAATCGCATATTTTGTCATCAAGGATAAAGATGATGAAAAGCATGAAGAATTTACATTTATTGATTACCGTTTGCTTTCAACTCCGTCTATCGCTGTGGGAGAGAGTATTAACAAAGCAAACGAAATGTGCGGTATTGCGTTTGATTCCATTACAGAGTCGATTGAACTTTTCAAAAGTTATGATGAAACAAAAGCAAAAAATATCATCAAGTACGAAGATGAAATTGATATTTACGAGGATAAACTCGGCACTTATCTTGTAAAACTTTCTCGTGAGGAAATGACCACAAAGGATTCTTATACTGTTTCTAAACTTCTCCACGCTATCGGCGATTTTGAACGAATCGGCGACCATGCGGTTAATCTTTTAAAAGTGGCGGAGGAACTCAAAGACAAAGGTCTTAAATTCTCGCAACAGGCTTCGGAGGAAATCGAAATTCTTTCAAACGCATTGTTTGAAATTCTCTCATTAACCCGTTTGGCTTTCCAAACTTCGGATGTATCGGTTGCTAAAAAGGTTGAGCCGCTTGAACAGGTTGTAGACCGCATAATTAAAAAGATAAGAACAAGACATATCGAGCGTTTGAGTCAGGGAGTTTGTACGCTTGAACTCGGATTTGTGCTTGCAGATTTATTAAACAATTTCGAGCGTGTATCCGACCATTGCTCAAATATCGCAGTTGCGATTATTGAAATCGACAGAGAAGCAATGGATACGCACGAATATCTTAATGCGGTTAAATATTCCGATGATAAAGAATTTAACGAGGCTTATGAGGAGTATAAAACAAAATATTATATTTAAATTTTATACAAATTTTTTGCAAATTATAAATCAAATTTTTTGTAAAAATCTTAAGATTTGCTTCTTGAAAAAATAACCGAATTATGCTATAATTCATCTAACGAGCAGCGTAATGCGTAAGTCCAGTTCGGGACTTACGCATTATTTTTTTGCGCTTTTATTATCCTTTGCAAAAATATATAGGCTCTATTCCTAATATTGGGGTTTCAACACTTATCACCTCCCTCGTCAGAGGGAGCCAATCTACACCTCAACTTTTGCAAAAGAACCAATATATAAAACCACAAAGTTTGCAGAGGTTTTAAATTCAGGAGGTTATTTTTTAAAATGGAAGAAAACAATCAATCTTATTTAGCCACCGAAAAAATCGGTAAACTAATGATGAGGTACGCAGTACCCTGTATCATTTCGCTTCTTGTCGGAGCGTTGTATAATATCGTAGACCAAATATTTATCGCAAACGCTTCTTATCTCGGCTCTTACGGAAACGCCGCCAACACCGTTATTTTTCCGCTGACTGTAATCGCCCTTGCAATAGCGGTTATGATCGGCGACGGCTGTTGCGCTTTTGTAAGTTTAAGCCTCGGCAGAAATCAGCCTAAAGACGCAAAGCAAAGTATGGGCAACGCTATACTTTTGAGCGTTATTACAAGTTTTGTTTTAACCGCAGTTTACCTGATATTCAGTAACCGGATAATCGCCTTATTCGGCGGTACGGTCAACGAAGAAACTTTCAGACATTCCAAAGAGTACTTCTTTTGGATTTCTTTAGGTATTCCTTTTTATATGTTCGGTCAGGCTATGAATCCCGTTATCCGCGCCGACGGAAGCCCTAAATTTGCTATGATATCTACCCTTGCAGGCGCAGTAGCAAATATTATTCTCGACCCGATTTTTATATTCGTATTCAAATGGGGTATGATGGGCGCTGCGGTTGCCACAGTTATCGGTCAGATTATTACGGCAATTCTGGCGGTTATATATCTTTGCCATACAAAAACCGTAAAACTTAACGCAGAGGGCTTTAAACCAAGCGGCAGAATTATACGTAAAACGCTCACACTCGGTATATGCAGTTTTTTGTCCCAAATTTCTTTGGTAGCGGCAATGGCGGCTATTAACAATATGATTCGTAAATACGGCGCTTTGGACGCAGTATTCGGTCAGACGCAATACGCTCAAATCCCGATGGCGGTTGTCGGAATAGTAATGAAATTTTTCCAGATTGTCATATCTATCGTTGTGGGTATGGCGGCAGGATGTATACCGATTGTCGGATTTAATATCGGCGCCGAACATAAAGACAGAGTCAAAAAATTATTCGTCAAACTGCTTACAGCAGAGGCTATTGTCGGCGCGGTTTCGTTTGTGATAGTTGAATTCTTTCCAAAGCAACTTATCGGCGTATTCGGTGCGGCAAACGAAAGCGTTTATTATACCGAATTCGCTATAAAAGCGTTCCGCATTTATCTTTGTATGATAATTTTCGCCTGTGTTAATAAAGCAACGTTTATTTTCTTGCAGGCAATGGGCAAAGCGGTCGCTTCAACTTTAATTTCAATGGTGCGTGAAATTGTGTTCGGCGTAGGTCTTGCCTTGCTTTTGCCGATTTTCTTCGGACTTGACGGCGTGCTGTATTCAATGCCCGTTGCCGATGTTTTAACCTTGATTATATCGGCGGTTATCATCATAAAAACATTTAAAGAACTGTCCGGCGATAAAAATAACGCAAAACCTAAAACTTTAAACTAAATTTATCCTTAGCAAACAAGGGGCTGTAAAAAACAGATTTCCCTTTTGACTTTGAGTTGACTGATAGTTAAAAACTTGGCTCCCTCTGATGAGGGAGCTGCCACCGTAAGGTGACTGAGGGAGAGAAAAATCCTTAATTTACTACTTTTTACTCTCTCCCTCCGTCTTTTTGCTTCGCAAAAATCCACCTCCCTCGTCAGAGGGAGGCAAGGAATTCACATTCTAAAAAACTTGATAATTCATCAATATATATCTAATTAGATGGTAAAAAAACTTAAAAATGCGGAAGAAGTTTGAATTTTTAACTTCTTCCGCACTCTTTTTTTATTTAACTTGTTTTATGCGTGTTTAAGGGTCTTGTGTTTTTTTACAGCCCTTTTGTTATATCTGTTTTTAAAAAACATAAAATTTATATAAAAATCTTTGAAAATTACTAAAAATATTGTTTTTTACTGTAGATTTTTTGAAAAGGATATGTTATAATTGTTATAACGTTATGCCTATTAGTATATAATAGTATAAATAAGATTGTCAAAAGTTTAACAATCTTACGTCGGCATAAGGTAAAAAGCGGATTTATCCGATAACATTTTTAAAGTTAGGAGCATTAAAATTATGAAAAAGCGTAAGGGTAATCTGCCTTTTAAAGGCACACCTGAGCAGGAAGCAAAATTAATGCAGGTGATTGAGGCGCACAAAGGTCAAGACGGCGCTTTAATGCCTGTAATGCAGGAAGCACAGGAGATTTACGGTTATTTGCCGGTTGAAGTTCAGCAGATGATAGCAAAAGGTCTTTCTGTTCCTGTTGAAAAGGTTTACGGAGTTGCAACTTTTTATTCACAGTTTGCACTCACTCCTAAAGGCGAGTATAAAATCTCTGTTTGCCTCGGTACGGCTTGTTATGTAAAAGGCGCTCAGGACGTGCTTGACAGAATCGAGCAGGTTCTTGGAATCGGCGCAGACGAATGTACCGAAGACGGAAGATTTTCTCTTGAAGCCTGCCGTTGTATCGGCGCTTGCGGTTTGGCGCCCGTTATGACTGTAAACGACGACGTTTACGGCAGACTCGAAAAAACCGATGTCGACGATATTCTTAAAAAATACATGGCTTAAAATTACATAAATTTTTTATATTTGGGGTTTTATTATGAAAATCAGGGATATTAAGGAATTATTAAATGCAGAGATTCTGTGCTTTCCCGAAGGACTTGATACCGAGGTAAACTCGGCTTGCGGTTCGGATATGATGAGCGATGTTTTGGCTTATGTAAAGGATCAGGCGGTTTTGCTTACCGGTCTTTTAAATCCGCAGGTTATAAGAACGGCGGAAATGATGGATATGGTTTGCGTTGTTTTCGTAAGAAGCAAAAAGCCTACCGATGAAATGTTAAAACTCGCAAGCGACCATGAAATGGTGGTTTTATCAACCGAACTTCGTATGTATGACGCTTGCGGGAAACTGTATAAAGCAGGGCTTGGAAACGGTGAAAATTGATGAGCGAAGTTATCAATTTCCATTATGATGTTGACGGCGACGACTTCACCTCTGCGGGTGAAGCAAGCGTTAATGTTAAGAAAAAACTTCGTCAGTTAGGCGTTGACCCTGCCATTATCCGCAGAGTTTCAATCGCTATGTACGAGGGCGAGGTAAATATGGTTATCCATGCTAACGGCGGTTATGTAGATGTAAACGTTTACGGCGACAAAATTGAGATAATCCTTACCGATGAAGGTCCGGGTATCGAAAATGTCGAACTTGCCATGCAGGAGGGCTACTCCACCGCCCCTGATTATGTCCGTTCTTTAGGCTTCGGCGCCGGAATGGGACTTCCGAATATGAAAAGTTATACCGACGAGATGAATATAGAAACTGAAATCGGAGTCGGCACAACAATTACAATGATTGTAAATTTATAGAAAGCAAAAATGTTGTATTTTATAGATTTTTAAAGGAGGCACAAAGTTTATGAGCGAATTCATACACTCTGTTTCTCTAAATGTTTCTAAATGCAAAGGCTGTACCGCTTGCCTTAGGCGTTGCCCTACCGAGGCGATAAGAATTAAAGACGGTCATGCGGTTATTGACGCAGAACGCTGTATTGACTGTGGCGAATGTATCAGAGTATGTCCGCATAAGGCTAAAAAGGCGGTTTGCAGTTCTTTTGACAGAATTAATGATTTTAAGTATAAAATAGCACTTCCCGCACCGGCGCTTTACGGTCAGTTCAATAATCTTGACGATGTTGACTACTGCTTGCAGGGGCTTTTGGATATAGGCTTTGACGATGTTTTCGAGGTTTCTTATGCGGCAGAGTTTATCTCGGCTTATACAAGAATTTACTTAAAAGACGAAAAGGTTAAAAAACCCGTTATTTCATCGGCTTGTCCCGTAATCGTAAGGCTTATAAGCCTGCGTTACCCCTCGCTTTGCGATAATATTATGCCGATAGTTCCGCCTATGGAATTAGCCGCGCTTTTCGCAAGAAAAAAGGCGCTAAAAGAACACCCCGAACTAAAAGACGAGGATATAGGTGTTTTCTTTATCTCCCCTTGTCCGGGAAAATCCTCTTATGTTACAAATAACGAGCCGGAGGGCAGACAAAATGTTGATGTAGTGCTTGCGATGAATGATATTTATTTCAGACTTCTGCCCGCTATGAAAAAAGCCGAAATCAACACGCCGCTTTCCAAAGCGGGACGTGTGGGAATCGGCTGGGCGGTTTCCGGCGGTGAATCGGCGGCGCTGCTTAATGAAAAGTATCTGGCGGCAGACGGGCTTGAAAATGTTATTCAGGTGCTTGAGGAGATTGACAACGGCAAATTGCCCGAACTCGAATTTGTCGAACTTAACGCTTGCAACAGCGGTTGCGTTGGCGGAATACTTACCGTTGAAAATCCTTACATAGCAAAGGCAAAAATGCAAAGTTTAAGAAAATATCTTCCTGTTTCGGGCGCACATCCCGATAATGAAATTCCAAAAGAAGCGTATCTCGAAAAACTGAACGACTATAAACCGATTCAGCAGTTTTCGGATAATATTCAGGAATCAATGAAACTGATGGCGCAGATTCAGAATGTTTGCAGCACCTTGCCTGAAATCGACTGCGGCTCTTGCGGAGCGCCGACCTGCCTTGCATTTGCAGAGGACGTGGTGCTTAAAGGCGTTGATATTAATAACTGCATTATTAATATGAAAGATTATCTTTTGAAAAAACTTGAAGAGAAAAAGGAGAACGACAATGACAGTTGACGGACTTTTAAAAAACGAAAGTTTTTCCCCCGTTGTTGTTTTCGATGGAGAAAGAGAGATAAAAGGCGCTTACTGCGGCGACCTTTTAAGTTGGGTAATGGGCAGAGCCGAAGAGGATAACGCATTTATCACTATTATGACGAATGTCAACGTTATCGCCGTAGCCTCGCTGATAAATGTTTCGGTGGTTATTATATGTGAAGACGCCGAACTTTCCGATGATATTATTAATGCGGCAAAGCAAAAAGAAATAAATGTTATAAAATCAATACTTCCGAGTTTTGAAACCTGCGCTTTGGTTGCAAAACTTATATAATTATGAAACTTTATTACGATTTGCATATCCATTCCTGTTTGTCGCCCTGCGGCGATAATGATATGACGGTTAATAATATCGCCGGAATGGGTAAACTTGCAGGACTTGATATTATGGCGCTTACCGACCATAATTCCACAAAAAATCTTCCCGCCTTTTTTGCGGCTTGTAAAAACTACGGCGTTATTCCGATAGGCGGTATGGAACTTACCACCGTCGAGGAGGTACATATTGTATGCCTGTTCCCCACCTTGCAATCGGCAATGGATTTCGGCGAAGCGGTCGATAAAAGGCGTATTAAAATTAAAAACAAGCCCGATATTTTCGGCGAGCAGTTAATTCTTGATGAAAACGACGAGATTATCGGCAACGACGAGTATCTGCTGATAAATGCAACCGATATTTCGATTGACGAGGCGTACACAATGGCAAAGGAATACGGCGGCGTGGCTTTTCCGGCTCATATAGACCGAGATTCTTACGGAATTATCGCAATGCTCGGTACTTTTCCCGATACTCCCGATTTTTCGGCGGTTGAGATTTATGACAAGCAAAAACTCGAAAGTTTAAAAGAAACCTACGGTATTTTAAAGCAAAAACAAATTATTTTTTGTTCCGACGCTCATTATCTTGATAAAATTCGTGACAAGGAAAACTTTTTTGAATTTTCCGACGGTCTGTCGGATGGCGAGATACGGAAACAAATTATAAATATTTTAAAAGGTAACGTGAAATGAAGGAATTATCGCTTAATATTCTCGATATTGCGGAAAATTCATTAAAAGCAGGCGCAACGCTTGTCGAAATTCTGCTTACCGAGAAAAATAACATTTTAAATATTGTTATTAATGATAACGGCTGCGGAATGTCGCAGGAAACCTTGCTTAATGTTACAAATCCTTTTTACACAACAAGAACCACCCGAAAAGTAGGACTCGGTATTCCTTTTTTTAAGGAAGCCGCCGAGCAAACGGGCGGAAATTTTGAAATCGCTTCCGTACAAAGAGAGGTTGACCCCGATAACTGCGGAACGCGTGTTACTGCCGTTTTTAAAACCGACAGTATTGATTTTACCCCAATCGGAGATATCGTTTCAACAATCACTACTCTTGTTCACGGCTCGCCCGAGGTTGACTTTGTGTTTTTATATCACAACGATAAAGGCGAAGCCGCCCTTGATACAAGGCAGATGAGAGAAGTGCTTGGCGATATTCCGTTGAACAGTCCCGAGATACTCGAATTTATCAGAACAAATCTTGAGGCTGAATATGAATTAATAAAGTAAAAAACTTTAATATGAAAGGACCGAAAAGTTATGAAATCTTTAGCTGAACTTGCAGCAATCAGAGAGAGAATGAAAGACAGCGTAATTTTACGTGAAGGCAGCGCCGACATCAGAGTCGTTGTCGGAATGGCTACCTGCGGTATCGCAGCAGGCGCTCGCCCTGTTCTTAATACTCTTGTTCAAGAGGTTGCCCAAAACAATCTTACCGATAAGGTAACCGTTACCCAGACCGGTTGTATCGGCATTTGCCAGTATGAGCCTGTTGTTGAGGTTTACGAGCCGGGTAAAGAAAAAGTTACCTATGTAAAAATGGATGCCGAAAAAGCCAAAAGAGTTGTAAAAGAGCATCTTATTGACGGCAAAATTGTGACCGAATACACAATCGGTTAATAATAGGAGGATAAAAAATTATGTATCGTGCCCACGTGCTGATTTGCGGCGGTACCGGATGTACTTCATCAGGTTCTCCTGCAATCGAAAAAGCTCTTGAGGAGCAACTTAAGGCTAACGGCCTTGAAGAAGAAATTAAAATTGTTCAAACCGGTTGTTTCGGACTTTGCGCTTTAGGTCCTGTAATGATTGTTTACCCTGAGGGAACATTCTACAGCCGAGTAACCGAGGCAGATGTTAAAGAAATTGTTGAAGAGCATCTTCTCAAAGGCAGAATTGTTGAAAGACTTGTTTACAACGATAAAGCTGCAAACGCAGCAGTTGAAGAGCATAACACCTCTTTGAACGACACCGCTTTCTATAAAAAACAGAAGAGAATTGCACTTCGTAACTGCGGTGTTATCAATCCTGAAGTTATTGATGAATATATCGCAACAGGCGGTTATTCAGCGCTCGGTAAAGTTCTTACCGAAATGACTCCCGAACAGGTTATTCAAACTGTTCTTGATTCAGGTCTTCGCGGTCGAGGCGGCGGCGGATTCCCGACAGGTCTTAAATGGAAATTGGCTGCAGGAAACAAAGCCGACCAGAAATATGTATGCTGTAATGCCGACGAGGGCGACCCGGGTGCATTTATGGACCGTTCCGTGCTTGAAGGCGACCCGCACGTTGTTCTTGAATCAATGGCTATCGCAGGTTACGCTATCGGCGCTTCACAGGGCTATATTTATGTTCGTGCCGAGTACCCTATCGCCGTTCATAGATTGGAAATCGCTATTAAACAGGCTCGTGAATACGGTCTTTTAGGTAAAGATATTTTCGGCACAGGCTTTGATTTTGATATTGATTTACGTCTTGGCGCAGGCGCGTTCGTTTGCGGTGAGGAAACTGCTCTTATGACCTCTATCGAGGGTAACCGAGGCGAGCCCAGACCTCGTCCGCCTTATCCGGCAGTTAAAGGTCTTTTCGGCAAACCTACTATTCTTAACAATGTTGAAACTTATGCTAATATCACCCAGATTATCTTAAACGGTCCTGAATGGTTCGCTTCTATGGGTACTGAAAAATCAAAAGGTACAAAGGTATTTGCGCTCGGCGGTAAGATTACTCATACAGGTCTTGTTGAAGTACCTATGGGTACAACCTTGCGTGAAGTTGTTGAAGAAATCGGCGGCGGTATTCCGAACGGCAAGAAGTTTAAAGCCGCTCAAACAGGCGGTCCTTCAGGCGGATGTATCCCTGCCGAACATCTTGATATTCCGATTGATTACGATAACCTTATTGCTATCGGTTCAATGATGGGTTCAGGCGGACTTATCGTTATGGACGAAGATAACTGTATGGTTGATATTGCAAAATTCTTCCTTGAATTTACCGTTGATGAATCTTGCGGTAAATGTACCCCTTGCCGTGTAGGTACAAGAAGATTGCTTGAAATTCTTGAAAAAATTACAAGCGGTAAAGGTACTCTTGCCGATATTGACAAACTTGAAGAACTTTCAAAATATATCAAAGCAAATTCACTTTGCGGTCTCGGTCAAACTGCTCCGAACCCTGTATTATCTACACTCCGCTACTTCAGAGATGAGTATGTAGCTCACGTTGTTGATAAAAAATGTCCTGCAGGCGTTTGTAAAGACCTTCTTGAATACAAAATCGACCCTGATAAATGTAAAGGCTGCTCGCTTTGTTCAAGAAAATGTCCTGTCGGCGCTATTTCAGGTGAAATTCGCAGTCCGTTTAAAATTGATCCTAATAAGTGTATTAAGTGCGGCGCTTGTATGAGTTCATGTAAGTTTGACGCTATTTCAAAGCAATAAGGGAGGAAAATTGAAGATGTTAAATTTAAAAATCAACGGCATTGCGGTTGAGGTAGAAGAAGGCGCAACCGTCCTTGAAGCTGCTCGTAAAGCAGGCATTGAAATCCCTACCCTTTGCTATATGAAAGAAATTAATGAAATCGGCGCTTGCCGTATCTGTATGGTTGAAGTACAGGAAATGCGCGGCGCAGATTTAGGCCCTGCAAGAATGGTAACCGCTTGCGTTTATCCTGCAAGCGACGGAATGGTTGTTAAAACCAATACCGAAAAGGTTATAAGTTCAAGAAAAACCACTCTTGAGATGATTCTTTCAACTCATAACCGTTCATGTTTGTCCTGCGTTCGTTCGGGCAACTGTGAATTGCAGACTCTTTGCTATGAATACGGCGTTGAAAATCCCGCTGTGTTCGACGGTGTTGTTCCTGAAAATATTTATGATGACAGCGCTGTTCACATGATTCGTGACAACTCTAAATGTATTCTCTGCCGTCGCTGTGTTGCAGTTTGCAGAGAGCAGGAAGTTGGCGTAATCGGCGCAAACGACCGTGGTTTTGATACTCATATCGGTTGTGTTTATGACAAACCGCTTTCCGAGGTTGACTGCATTTCCTGCGGTCAGTGTATCGTAAACTGTCCGACCGGAGCTTTAAGAGAGCGTGACGACACACAGAAAGTTTTCGACGCTATCGCTGATGAAACAAAAACAGTAATTGTTCAGACTGCACCTGCTGTTCGTGCGGCTTTGGGCGAAGAATTCGGTATGCCTATCGGCACAGATGTAGAGGGCAAAATGGTTGCGGCTTGCAGACGTTTAGGTTTTGATAAAGTATTTGATACCGATACTGCCGCTGACTTTACCATTATGGAAGAGGCTCATGAACTTATTGACCGTGTAACAAACGGCGGCGTTCTTCCTATGATTACATCATGCTCACCCGGTTGGATTAAATATTGCGAATATCACTATCCCGAATTTATTCCTAACCTTTCGAGTTGTAAATCACCGCAGAATATGTTCGGCGGTATCATTAAATCATGGTATGCAGAAAAGCATAATCTTAATCCTGACGATATCGTTGTTGTTTCGGTTATGCCTTGTACCGCAAAGAAATTTGAGGTTCAGCGTGAGGAACTTCGCGCCGATGTTGACATTACCATTACAACACGTGAATTGGCAAGAATGATTAAGCGTGTAGGTATTCAGTTTACAAAATTACCGGATGAGCAGTTTGACTCACCGCTCGGCGAGGCTACAGGCGCGGCAGTTATTTTCGGCGCTACAGGCGGCGTTATGGAAGCGGCGCTCAGAACTGCTTATGAATCTATTACAAAATCTACTCTTGATGATGTTGATTTTACCGCAGTTCGTGGAACAGAACCTGTTAAGGTTACTGAAATCAAAGTCGGCGATTTGAATGTTAAAGTCGGCGTTGCTTCAGGCGCAAAAGCCGCTAAAGAATTGCTTGAGCGTGTTAAAGCAGGCGAAGAATTTACATTTATCGAGATTATGGGTTGTCCGGGCGGCTGCGTAAACGGCGGCGGTCAGCCGATTCAGCCGTCATCTGTTCGCCAGACAGTTGATATTAAGGCAGAACGTGCAAAAGTTCTTTATAATAACGACGCGGCAAAGACTATCAGAAAATCTCATGAAAATCCGTTCTTGAAAGCAGTTTATGAGGAGTACTTCGGCGAGCCGAACTCACATAAAGCGCATGAGATTTTACATACAACTTATGTTGACCGTTCAAAAGACGTTATTATGTAAAAAGTAAAAACAAGTAATAATAAAGACTGCAAACTTACCGAAAAGGTAAATTTGCAGTCTTTTCTATATAAGAAACAGGATATAAGCCCAAAGCCTTCCCTTGGGGGAAGGTGTCACGAAGCGACGGATGAGGGATAAAACAAAAACATTTTAACGGCACGCCGAGGTCGTCGTGCCCTACAATTTTTGGGAAGATTATCGGTATTTCAACGAACGGCGGTTTGTGGGCAAACCGCCCTACAGATGTAGAGAAGATTACGGATAATATACAAACTGTCGACCGTAAAGGTAGCTTCAAATGAATTTTCATCAATTTCTTGTTATTTTATCCAAAAGCAACTGTATAATACTTTTGATTTGGGCTATTTGGACGTTCTTTGTTCTCTATATCAATATTACCGGATTTCATCAAAGGTTTAATATATTTATTGATAGCATAAGATGTTGTTGAAATACCCAAGAAATTTGCAATTTCAGTTCTACTCCTAGGGACTAAACAAAAATCAAGTATACTCTTTTCTATTTCATCCTCTGCAATTTCTGTTACTGAATTATATAGCGTAACAACAAAATTACCTCTCACATCCTCAAATTTCGGAGCCGGTAAACCGGCTTTTTTCATCTCTAAACGAATTGTTGGAATGCCGGAATAGCGATTTTCCGTTAAGTGCATTGTTTCCATTGCAACTGCTAAAACGGGGTTTCTGGTGTCCGGTTGGGTGTTTCCTAACTGGTCAATTCTCAAACGACCATACAATCCACCCGGATTTTTAACCTCAATTCTATCACTATACATAATCAATTGTATAGGCATACCCTCTGTATGAAAACTGTAATCTCTATGAACAAGCGCATTTAGTATTACCTCTCTAATAGCAGTGATAGGATATTCCGGCTTATCAAATCTTTTTCCCGTATGAGGATTTATTATAGTGCTTGTTTTCATATTATTTCTAACGAAACTCAATGCACTGTCAAGCATTTCAGGAATAGAGCCGTCAATTCTTTTATTGTCTATAAAGCGTTCGCCATTGTCACCTAAACTACCTGTTTCTTTTCCGAAAACTCTTGTAGCAATTATAGATAATTGAGGGAAATATGCTTGTGGATATAAACCAAATAACATTACAGTTGCAAGTGTTAGTTTACCTTTTTTAGTAATGCTTAATAGTTCATTAAACTTTTCATCGGGAACTTGAGAAATATTTGGTTTATCCTTTTTACACTTTATTTTGTATTCTTCAAATGCTAATTGGTTAATTGTATCGAACGACGCATTTTCAACAACTCTAACATCATCTTGATACTTTTGTCTATAAGCTTCATAACTATAGATTTCATAATCAGTCATATGCTCATCTGATTCACCAACACGAATGTATGAGCCTCTTGTTTTACCTTTACCTTTATAATAACAGGGTCTTTGTGTTATTTCTATTCCCGGAATTTCAGCACTAACAACATATTTTCCATTAACACTTGTTGCCGTGATTAAAGGTCTTACAATAGGTTCCATTTCTTTGCACTGATTATTAATCTGTACTTGTAAATCTTGAGGGTCATAAACACCAACTAAATTATAATCATTTTTTTCATCAACTCCAAAAACAATGATACCACCATCGTCCTGATTGGAAAAGCTTGAAAGCGTATCATATAACCTTTTTGGACAGTCATATTCTGCCGATTTCAATTCAATACTTTTACCTTCATGCTTTTCTGATATTATTTTTTCAACCAAATCTTTTAAATCTTTTTCTTGCATAATATCACCTCTGCTTAATATTATACACAAACTTTCAAAATATTCAATAAACTTTTTAAATATTTTTGTAAGTTTTTAAATTATTTTCAAAGTTTTTTAAATTGTTTTGATAATTTTTTAAAGTATTTAAATGCATTTAAAAGTTTTCAAATAATTTGGTAAAGTTTCAAAATCATTTGAAAAAATCAACTGATACTAACCGCCCTACAAGTGCAGAGAAGATTATTGATAAAACTGTTTTATCGAATAAAACATCGCTTTTTTAATGTTATTCTCTTCAAAAAATGAAAAAATTTGAAACTTTTTTTCGGTTTGCGCTATATAATTGCAATTGCAAAAAACAAAAAGAGGAGAATAATATTATGAAAAAAACAATAAAACATTTGTCAATAATTCTTTGCATTTTTATGCTTATTTCAACTTTTGTCGTTCCGGTATCGGCAGAAACGAAAAAAGCGGTGATTTTGAGTATGAAGAAATCGGCTCAACAATTACCGTTACAAAATATACAGGAAAATCAAGTAATTTAAAAATACCTGCAAAAATCAAAGGAAAAAAAGTAACCGCAATCGGATATAAGACTTTTGAAAGCAACAAAAACCTTAAAAGCGTTTCAATTCCTACTACTTTAAAGACTATAGAATCCTCGGCTTTCAGAGGTTGTTCATCGTTGAAAAGCATAACTATTCCGCAAAACGTTGAAGAAGTAGGACCTTTTGCATTTTACAACTGCAAATCTTTAAGCAAAATTACTTTAAAATCAAAAGGCACCGCAATAGCAAAGGCTGCGTTTAAAAAAACCGCATATTATGAGAAAAAATCAAATTGGGAAAACGGATATTTATATATCGGCAAATATCTTATTAAGGCTGATAAAAACATTAAAACAGTAAAAATTAAGAGCGGAACCAAGGTTATTGCAGACTGTTCGTTCAGAGAATGTGAAAACCTTAAAACAGTAAAAATTCCTGCTTCGGTAAGGCGGTTGGGTGCATATAGTTTTTATGATTGCAAAAATCTCGAAAAAATTTCTTTGGATAAAAATATTAAAAGCATAGGACAACTTGCTTTTGGCGAAACTTCATTCTATAATAACCCGTCAAATTGGGAAGACGGCGCAGTGTATATCGGAGCGCAGGCATTTATAGAATGTGACAAATTGCATAGCATAACCATACCGAGTACCGTAAAATCTATCGGGCGCGGCGCTTTCGGCTATTATTATCATGAGGGCGAAGAAGCATACAGATTTGAATACAATAATTGTTATGAAAGTGATAAATTAAGCGATTTTGAAATTAATATTGAAAAAACAGGCGCATACAAAGAAACCGCCGGATATAAATACGCCAAAGCAAATAATATAAAAATAAACCTTTTTTAGAGAAGATTACCGGTAATATAAAAAACGGGCGACCTCGACGGTCGCCCGTTTAAATTAAACCTGATTATTTTACTTTCACAGAAACAGTTTTGCTGTAAGGGCTGTATACCTTTTTACCGTCAGCGGCAGTGCAGTATTTTCTTACTTTTACATAATACTTCTTGCCGTCGCTTAATTTGGTAATTCTTTTAGAAGCGGTTTTGGTTGTAACTGTTTTAGCACCTTTAAATTTTGCGGATTTTGAATATTTAATTTCATATCCTGTTACATTTTTAGCTTTGCGTTTTACAGTAACTTTTACACTGTTATTAAGTGCTTTTACAGAAACGGATGGCTTTGATTTAAGGTCAGCGGTTGCTTTTGAAACTGATTTTGAATATGTGCCGTAAACTGCAAAATCAGAAGTCTTATAATATGCTCTTATTTTATAATAATATTTTTTGTTAGCCTTTACACCGCTGTCAATAATATACGGAGTATAATTTGCATCATATTTAATAGCGTCGGCTTTAACGGATTTAATTAATTTGTAACTACCTTTATCAATTTTACGGTAAATTTCGTATTTAGTTACTGTTTCATAATTTACATTCCAGTTAATTTTAAGAGAAGTTGCTGTTTTGTAATTAACTTTTACTCCTGCAACTTTTTTCGGAGTGTTGCTTTTCTTTGCTAATTCAATAACAGCCTTGCGAATGTCGGCGCTCTTTGTCCAAGCGGCGGTTGAAGCAACTGTTGTAAGATAAAAAACATTGCCCTTTGTAATATCGAACTGAACGGTATAATCATCGGTTTTTGTGCCGTTTGTCTTGTCGATTTTATAAGGCATTTTTATACTAATAACCATTGCAAATTCAAAGCCGAGTTTTTTATATTCCTTTGTTAACTCTAAAGATTCTGAAATACCCTCTTTATCCGCATAAGCCCAAAATTCTTTAGTTGTTAATTTGCCGCTATTACCGAAAAACTGACTTGCTTCATCAACATTTTTAACATCTTCATCCTGTGTCATTGAATAATACTTAACACCGTCGATAGTTTCGGTAAGACCTGCTTTATCCGATTGGTCTTTAAACTCTTTAATAACGGTTTCAATATCATCAGTATCCGTAACGTTCGCCATATCACCGCCTGAAAGTCCTGCAAGACCGCTTGCAAGAGCAGAGGTGGTTTTTAATTTATTGAGGTCTGTTTCGCTTGCCGTCACTTTCATAACTACCGAGCAGTCGCCGTTTGATTTAACTTCAACGTCATAGCCTGCAGTACAACTTGCAAGCGCGGCGCACAAAACAACAGCCAAAATAAGTGAAATAATTTGTTTGATTTTTTTCATAAAGTTTTCCTCCTTTAACTTTATAAATATACTATACCATACCGATTTCTTATTGTCAACGATATTATAACTTGTGACAATACGCTAAAAGGACTGTGAATAAATAACAATCATAAAAATTGCTATAATCCACAGTCCGTTTTAAGTTATACTAATTTAATTAATTTTTCAACGGTAAAGCGATTATTAACCAAGTAGGTGGAAGTTTACAACAAGTGCCGCAAACACGATTGAAACCATTGAAAGAAGTTTAATCAAAATGTTGATTGAAGGGCCTGAAGTATCTTTGAACGGATCGCCGACTGTATCGCCAACAACTGCGGCTTTATGACAATCCGAACCTTTACCGCCGTGAGTACCGCTTTCGATATATTTCTTTGCGTTATCCCAAGCGCCGCCCGAGTTAGACATAAATACCGCCATCAAGAATCCCGAAGCGGTAGCGCCTGCGAGCATACCTACAACGCCTGTGCAACCGAGTACAAGACCTACAACAATCGGAACTATAATAGCAACGATTGTAGGAAGTACCATTTCTTTAAGGCTTGACTTTGTGCAAAGGTCAACGCATTTTGCATAATCAGCCTCTGCCTTGCCTTCCATAAGTCCGGTGATTTCCTTAAACTGACGGCGAACTTCTCTAACAACGCTCTGTGCCGCACGGCCTACGGATTCCATTGTAAGAGCCGCAAATACAAACGGCAAACAAGCGCCGATAAACAAACCGATTAAAACAGTAGGATTCATAAGGCTTAAATTAGCAATTGCCTCTTTACCGCCCTCGATACCGCTGACTTTTTCAATATAAGAAGCCATAAGAGCAAGCGCTGTTAAAGCGGCAGAGCCGATTGCAAAACCTTTACCTGTTGCGGCGGTTGTGTTACCGAGCGAATCGAGTGCGTCGGTTCTTTCTCTAACTTCTTTTTCAAGCCCCGACATTTCAGCAATACCGCCTGCGTTATCGGCAACAGGGCCGTAAGCGTCGGTTGCAAGTGTAATACCGAGAGTTGAAAGCATACCTACTGCGGCAAGCGCAATACCGTAAAGTCCCATAGAAGCGCTGCTTGCACCACCCGAAACAAAGTAAGCAATAAGAATACAAGCGGCAACAATAACAATCGGAAGTGCGGTTGAAAGCATACCGAGCGACAAACCGCTGATAATAATTGTTGCAGAGCCGGTTTCCGAAGAATCCGAAAGTTTGCGGGTTGGTTTGTATGTATCAGATGTGAAATATTCTGTTGACTGGCCGATTAATACGCCGGCAACAAGACCTGCTAAAATTGCGAAGTAAATTGTCCAATGTTCAGAGCCGAGAACAAAGTAAACTAACGGGAAAGCAAGAATTGCAATAAGAATTGCAGAGAAATTTGTACCCTTGCTAAGCGCTCTTAAAAGCGCTTTTTGAGTAGCGCCCTCTTTTGTGCGAACTAAAAATGTACCTATAATAGAACAAACAATACCGAGTGTTGCGAGCAAAAGCGGTAAAGCCATAGCCTTAATATCGCCTGCAAAAGCCGCAACGCCGAGTGCAGAAGACGAGATAATAGAGCCAACATAAGACTCATAAAGGTCAGCGCCCATACCTGCAACGTCGCCTACATTATCGCCAACGTTATCTGCGATAACGGCAGGGTTACGAGGGTCGTCTTCAGGAATACCTGCTTCAACCTTACCAACCAAGTCAGCGCCTACATCGGCCGCTTTTGTAAACACGCCGCCGCCTACACGAGCGAAAAGCGCCATTGAAGAAGCGCCCATACCGAATGTAAGCATTGCGCCTGTAATATCGGCAGGAGCAAGGTGGAATACATATTTCAAAAGGAAGAACCAGATTGAAATATCAAGAAGTCCCAAACCTACAACGGTAAATCCCATTACAGAACCGGCGGAAAAAGCAACACGCAATCCTCTGTTAAGTCCTGTTCTGCAAGCATTGGCAGTACGAGCATTTGAAAGAGTCGCGATTTTCATTCCGATAAAGCCCGAAAGACCGGAGAAGAAACCGCCTGTAACGAATGCGAAAGGCACAAACCAAGTAAGCATACCGAATGCCGCCATAACGCATAAAACTACGAACATTACTGCGAAGAAACAGCCGACAATAACATATTGGCGTTTTAAATAAGCGTTTGCGCCTTTACGGATATTGCCCGATATTTTCTTCATTGTGTCGGTTCCCTCATCAAATTTGAGAACCTTTCTGGCTGTAAAAAATGCAAAAAGCAAAGCAATTACAGAGCCGATAAATGTGAATAGAATCAGATAATTTTCCAACAAACTCACTCCTTAATTTAAAGTATACTAAATTATACTATGATTTTTTGAGGTTGTCAAGGTAATATAATACAAAAATGTTATAAAAATTGTTGCAAATTATACAAAATTAATTTATAATTTTATCGGCAGGAGTAGAACCTCTGCCCTACAAGATAGCAACAAGATTTTTATGATTTGACAAACGTTATTTATCCCTCATCCGTCACTTCGTGACACATTCCCCTAAAGGCGAAGGCTTTGTTTTATCAATAATCTTTTCTGTAATCGTAGGGCGGTGGCGTGGCTTTCGCCGTTTGCAATATTATCAAAATCTTCTCTGTATTTGTAGGGGCAACCCTGTGTGGTCGCCCGTTTATAAGCAATAGGTTGCTATTGTAAGGACAAAAAACTTTAAAATTATATCAAAGGCTATAATGATGGTGTTCGCCTGTCGAGGCTCTCGACTCTGTGCTACTGACAAAAATGCGATAGAAGCGTAAAACTTCTATCGCATTTTTATTCAATGTAATTTACTTTGCAAGCCTTAAAATTCTTTACCGGTTTTTATTTTCTTTGGTACAATCGTTTTGCTTTTTGCGTTCATCAACCATTTGCACAAACCATTCTACCATATTAGGATCGGTATGCGAAAAGAATGAACTTTTGTTTTTGTCAAGCGCCGAGATTTTTGCCATATCCTCATCATTAAGTTTAAAATCAAACACATCAAAATTCTCTTTAATTCGCTCGATATGAGTAGATTTAGGAATAACAACAATACCTCTTTGAATATGCCAACGAAGAATAACCTGCGCAACGGTTTTTCCGTATTTTTCGCCGAGGTCGACAAGTTCAGGCAATAGGAACATATCTCCTCTGCCTTCGCCGAACGGCGCCCAAGCCTCCATTTGCACACCGTATTTATCGTGCCATTTTTTCGTTTCACATTGTTGATTATGCGGATGAACTTCAACCTGATTAACGGCGGGTGTAACATCTGCAAAAGAAGCAATATCAACCATTCTGTCGGCATAAAAATTTGAAATACCTATAGTGCGGATTTTTCCCTCTGCGTATAAATCTTCGAGCGCTTTGTATGCGCCGTAATAATCCGAAAACGGCTGGTGCAAAAGGCAAAGGTCAAGATAATCCACCTGTAATTTATGCATAGATTCCAACACCGATTCTCGGCAATTGTTATAACCGTAATGCTCTACCCAAACCTTTGTTGTAAGGAAAATTTCTTCACGGGCAATGCCGCTTTTTTAATAGCGTTGTCTACCTCCTGCTCGTTAAAATACGACTGCGCCGTATCAATAAGTCTGTATCCCGTATTAAGACGTCCAAAACGCAACGCTCACATTCCTCTTTGGTAACCTGATAAACGCCGTAGCCCAATATCGGCATTTTCACTCCGTTGTTTAAAGTAACATAATCCATTTTTAAGTGCCTCACATACTTTGTTTTAAAATTTCTTTTCCGTTTTCCTTAAACTAAATGATATCCAAACAAAAAATCAATCAGACATACTGTAATTGTAAAACACCCAAGTATATTTACTGCCATCTGAAAATTCGGCAACAGCTATTGTTCTGTAATCATAATACTGTACTTTATCCTGAAGCTCGTCAGTTTTTGCTGTAATAACACCGTTTTCGGTCAAATTAAAATACTCAGGATAATTTGTTTTATAGCTTATTTTAACCGGCTCTATGTTTATAGCTTTAAATGCGGTATTGACAATACTGCCTATATCAACCGATATGTCTTTTTTCAAATAAAGGTTTTCATCTGCCCCGTATGCACTAAACCACTTCATACCGTCGGTTTCCATATCCATATAATAATCTGCGGTTTTTAAAAATTCAGATGCGGTAATTCTTTTATTATCGGTGACGCTGACATAACACGTACCTATTTTCTGCTTTTTAGCTGTTTTACCTTTCTTCTCATAAACCGTAATTTTAGAACTGCCCTTTTTAACACCCTGTATCATCGTTTTCTTGTAAACGCAAACACATTTTGAATTAGAAGATGTCATTGAATAAACTGAATTGCGATGATAATTTTTAATGATTCCGTAAAGATTGCCCCCTGCAACGCTTTTTACGGGATATAAACAAGATTTAAAATTTCTGCTGTAAGCATTATTCATACGGCAATCCACTTTGGGTTCGGTTAAATACTTAATCTTTTTCAAATCAGAAAATTTATACTGCGCGCTACTCAAATTTATTTTCTTTACACTTAGCGCACTATCTTTATTTTTAACGGTAATTTTAGTTTTGCCGAGATAGATTTTGTCTTTAATTTTTCCGCCTTTTTTGTATGTGCAGAAATATATTTTTGCATACGTGCTTCCTGCACTTTTGCCGTATAGTTTTTTCTGTCCTTTATAGTTTACGCTCGA
The DNA here is from genome assembly GCA_036308645.1 of Acutalibacteraceae bacterium. Lineage (GTDB taxonomy): Bacteria > Bacillota > Clostridia > Oscillospirales > Acutalibacteraceae > RUG11462. The sequence goes on from JAXJVH010000024.1 coordinate 32,703, forward strand.
AACGGCAATATATTTCTTTTCTGCCGATACGATTTTATTATTATTTATTTGATGCAAAATTTTGAAATTCGGATTTTCAGAATTCTTAAACTTTTGTTTCAAAAAACTTTCGTTTTCAACGCAATCTTTTCCTATTGTAACACTATTGTTGATTTTGACTTTCTTTGCAATATCCTTTGTGTCGCAAGTTTTGACTCTTACTTTTCCTACAACATTATTATAACTTAAAACTGTTATTTTTTCATCGGTTTTTCCTATGGTATGAATATTAATGTATGCGTATGCTTTTCTGCCCTCCCAAGTGCATATTCCAAAGTCATCTGTTTTCGGCTTAGGATAAATAGTATCAGCCCCGTCAAATACAACTTTTGAGTTGGATTTTGTTTTAATTGAAAAATCAGTACCTTTTTGATTGGTGATTATATATTCAATCTTGATTTTCAAAGTTTGATAAGGCATTCCGCTGACAGAGGAAGAAATTAAACTTGCTTTCAAAACATCTGCTGTTTGAGCATTTGCACCTATGTTTAAAAAAACTACGCTTAAAAAAACTACATATAAAAATGTTAAAACTGTTGCAATTATTCTTTTCATTTTCTACACCCCTTCTTCTATTTCTCGTTAATGATAAATTTTTTCAAAAATCACTTGACTTTTAATAGTTTGTCGCCCCAATAAATCAGATTTCGGCCAAAATCAGCTGTCTAAATCGCTTTTTTCAACTTTAAATATTGAATCATTTCTATTGTTGCTTTTATCAACAAATCCAGCGAATATAAACATATTACCTGATGAATCAAAATCTAATGATTCTATTTCATAACTACTATACTTACTTGAATCCTTTTTGCTAACATACATAACATCAGGTTCATAACAAGGAAGACCGTTATGTTCAGGATTTCCGGTTGTAGTAATATTATACCTTAATATGATATTACTGGTTTTATAATTAGCTATTGTACTCGGCTGATCAGTATCCTTTCTATATAGAATAACATATAAGTTATTATTATAATAGCATATATCTTGAAATATTGTATATCTATCTACTGCCTTAGGATTATATAAATAAAAACTATTCCCTTTTTCATTTATCGTTTTATCAGTTGTATTTACAGAATAATGAGTATACTTTGGGTAAGATGTTGTATCAGAACCATTTTTAGAAATGAAGTCATTAGTGCCATAATGAGCAATTGACATAAACTGTTTGCTTGAAGCAAATTTAATGCTTTTGCTACTGTAATTTGCAAGAACGAAAGGAACTCTAACCACTCCAGAATGTTCAACAGATGTATCAGTAGATCCACAAGTAACATAAATTGATGATTTACTACTATAAGTCATGCCATTACCGTGACCAAAAGTATTACTAATTACTTTATGTGTTTCTACTTCTTTTTTAGTCAATAAATTTATTCTGAACAATACTGATTTAGTTTCGCCACCATTAGTTTTTATACAATAGCATTCATTTTTTGATGGAACAACGCAAAATCCTCCAGATCTATAATAGGTATTCTGTGCTTCTGAATTAATAAAAAAGTTACTTACATTAATATATTGACTTGCAACGATTCCGTTTGAAGTTGCATTTAAACTGATTTCATTTGTTGTTTTAAGTTCATCGTTTAATAAAAGTTCATAGATTTTCATAAAATATCTCCTTTAGTTTTTATATGTTTTTATACAAGGATAAAATTTACTTTCACTTATATAGCGTAAGAGAGTTTATGAAAAGTTTCAATATTTATTAAAAGAATATTTATAATATATTGTGCCCACTCCCAAAGTCCGCAGGCCCGTTTTATTACGTTTCAGACTTTAGGGATAACATTAGCCTGACTCACATACTTTGTTTTAAAATTTCTTTTATTTCTTGCTTGTCTAAAATCTTATACCCGCCGTCCATAATAAACGTACCGTCGGTTATACCGTCAAGCATATCTTCGCTTACACCCAAATCCGTAATATTCATTACAAGACCGATTTCTTTCATCCAACTTTCCATTGCCAAAAGTCCTTCTTGTGCAATCTGCTCGTCGGTTTTATTATCCGCTGACACATTCCATACGTTAACGGCATATCTTTTAAATTTTTGCAAGCCGTAAGGCATAATATATCTGTAATAAGGCATTGAAACCGCCGAAAGCGTCATACCGTGAGTAGCGTCGGTATATGCGCCTACAGACTGACCTATCATGTGCACCATCCAATCGGTGGTTTTTCCTTTAGCAACAAGCGTATTAAGCGCCCATGTTGCAATCCACATAATATTGCTTCTCGCTTCATAATCGGTAGGATTTTTTACCGCAACTCTTGAAGAATGAATTAAAGATTTTAACAACCCCTCCATAATATAATCCGAAGTATTATCATCATCACCGGAAAAATACTGCTCAAGAATATGCGACATAATATCATAAAAACCTGCAACCATCTGATATTTCGGAAGTGTAAAGGTAAATTTCGGGTTTAAAATCGAAAATTTAGGGAACACATTGTCGCCGAAAACGTGACCTATTTTTAACTTCTGCTTATGATTGGTAATGACCGAACCGCCGTTCATTTCCGAGCCTGTTCCAACCATTGTAAGCACACAGCCTACGGGAATGATTTTGTTATCAACATCCTCCATTTTAAGATAATATTTTTCCCAAGGGTCGCTTTCGCAGTAAGCGGATATGGAAACCGCCTTTGCATAATCGCATACGCTTCCGCCTCCGACTGCCAAAATTAAATCTACCTTTCCGTTTCTTGCACGTTCGCAACCCTCATAAAGTTTTTCTACGGTAGGATTTGGCATAACTCCCCCGTCCTCAAAAACTTCTTTTCCGTTTTCCTTTAATATTTTTATCACTTCATCATAAATGCCGTTTTTCTTAATTGAACCTCCGCCGTAAACAAACAATACATTTTTACCGTAGTTTTGCAGTTCAGCGCCAAGGTTATCAAGCGCGTCTTCGCCAAAATAAAGTTTAGTGGGATTTGAATAAGTAAAATCACCTAACACAATTTAATTCCTCCGTTAAAATCTATTTTTCTTTTTTAACAGTTTTCTGCCCATTCTTTTAATTTGTCTGCGGACAATCTGCCGTTTAACATTTTTCCGCTTTTTACTTTTGCCAAAGGTACGGTTTTTTGCAAATCTTCCGCAGTTTTTCCCATTCCGCTGCCGCCCGAAGTTGCAAAGGGAACTATCGTTTTACCGCCAAAATCGTAACTTTCCAAAAATGTTTTAATAATTGTCGGTGCGGTGTACCACCAAATCGGAAAACCTACAAAAATGGTGTCATATTCGCCGATGTTTGCGTTTTTATCTGCGATTTTCGGGCGTGAATCGGGATTATTCATTTCAACAGAACTGCGACTGTTTTTATCTCGCCAGTCAAGGTCGGCATTTGAATAAGGGGTTTCGGGTTTTATTTCATACAAATCGGCTCCTATCGTTTTCGCAAGAGTTTTTGCCGCCGATTCAGTAACTCCGCTTGCCGAAAAATAAGCCACTAACTTTTTACTCATTTAATTTTCCTCCAATTTGTTATATTAATATCAGCCTAAATTTGCCTTGACAAGATTTAGGACTGCTGATATAATTCATTATACAAGTTAAAGTTAACTTTAAGTCAATACCTTTTTTAAAAAATTTTTTGGAGAAATTTGATTATGACTTATACAATAGGAGAAATGGCAAAATTAATTGGCGTAGCGCCCTCAACCCTGCGATATTATGATAAGGAAGGACTGCTTCCTTTTACCGAGCGTACCGAGGGAGGTATGCGAGTTTTCAACGAAACGCATTATGAAACTTTAAAAATAATTCATTGTTTAAAATCTACGGGAATGCAGATTAAGGATATAAAGGAGTTTATGTCGCTTGTATTAAAAGGCGATGAAACCATTGACGAACGCCTTGCGCTTTTTAAAAAACGCAAAGCAGAAGTTGAAAAGCAAATGTCGGATTTAAAAGAAACTCTTGATATAGTAAATTATAAATGCTGGTATTATGAAACCGCAAAGCAAGCAGGCACAACGTCCGTCCCGTCAAATATACCTGATGAGAATTTGCCTGAAAATTTGCGTAAAGTAAGACAAAGCCTTTCATACAAAGCATAATTAAAACTCAAACCGTCCTTGTGTTCATAACGAACACAAGGGCGATATTTTTTGTTTTCTCTGCTTTGTTTCTGCAATCGTAGGGCGGTTTGCCTACAAACCGCCGTTCGTCATATTACCGACAATTTTATATATACTTGTAGGGCACGACGACCTCGGCATGCCGTTTTATCCATAACAAAAGGCGACCACACAGGGTCGCCGCTACAAGTGTAGAAAAGATTTTGATAACACGACAAAATAGCGGTGGGAAACCACCGCTATTTGCATATAAAATTTATTTTCAATTAAACGATAATTTACTCTCCGAATTCAAACGGCGACTGATAATATTTATAATAATCACTGCCGCTGTTACCGCTTGTTGTCGAAGGTTTTGGAATTTCATTTTTATAACTTGTATTCGAGGTATCTTCAAGAAGTTTCACCTTATAAGTTTTTTCCTTTTTAGTGCTTCTTGAATAAATTTTAAGTTCAACCTCGTCGCCTGCCGAACTATCGTCGATAATATCGAGCGCTATGTTGTTGGTTGTGATTTTTTGACCGTTTATCTCGGTGATAATATCGCCGTTTTCACCGGTTGTAATACCTTTTGAATAAAGTTCGCTTTCGGCGTTGATTTCCTGAATAATAAGACCCGACGGCAAATCGTTAATGAGCGACGAAGCCGAAGTATTTGTCTTATAAACTATTCCGAGTTTTGCTCTGTTTGTAACGGCGCCGTTTTTAACAAGGCTCTTTGCATATTTTACAGCGTCGTTAGACGGAATGGCGAAGCAAAGTCCCTCATAACCGCTGATTGCGATTTTTGAAGAGTTAATGCCGACAACCTGACCGTACATATTTACGAGTGCGCCGCCCGAATTTCCCGAATTCAGCGCAACGTCGGTCTGAATAACTCTCATAGAATACGACGTTGTGGAAGAACTGTCATCGCTACTTGATGAAGAAGTTGTAATTCTTCTTGACGGATAAGAAACAATACCTTTTGTAACAGTTCCCGAAAGACCGTAAGGACTGCCTATTGCGATTACGTCATCGCCTGCTTTTATCTCGGAAGAATCTGCAAAAGTTGCCGCCGTAAGATTTTTCGGCATATCATCAAATTTAAGCACCGCAATATCGCTTAGCTGATCGCCTGCAACATAGGTTGCTTTATAACTTTCGCAGTCTTGCATTGTAACTATAAATTTTGCGTTTGTTACCGATGAATAAATATGGTCGTTTGTAATAATATAACCTTTTTCATTGAGAATAACGCCCGAGGCTGTTGCTCCCGAAGATGAATCGGTTGTTGAATAAACCTGAATATTTACGACCGAAGGGCCTACTAACTGCGCTACCTGGTCGGCGGTATATTTACCGTTTTCATCGGGTTTAATATCGTCACGCTCTATTGCGTTTCCGCTGTTTACATCAATATCTTCGCCTTTGTATTTAAGCGAATCGTCTGCGCCGGCGCTGCTTGCGGTTTTACTGCCCGCTGATGTACCGCTCATTATATTGCCAAGGCCTATTCCTACTACAAATACGGCTACTGCAACTGCGATAGCGATGAATATTTTAAAACCTTTTTTGCCGTTGTCGGGTTTTTTATTGTTTCCCGAAGGCTGATTAGGAGTATAATAAGCGCCACCCTGATTATTAACGCCGTTGTTCATATTGCCAAAGCCTGTCGGAATATAATGCTTTTGCTCTGTATAATAATTTTTTGGCTGTGGGTTTGCATTATGATATGTGTACTGTGAATTGTACTGCTGATTAGTGTTTGCCTGCGAGTCGGCTTGTTCGGTCTTTTGTTCAAAACTCTGTTCGCCGTTCTGCTCGTTATTTTGCTCGGCAGACTGCTCTGTAGGTTGCTCTCTGACAGGCTCTTGAGTTGGATTTTGAGTTACCTCTTGAACAGGCTCTCCAACCGGTGCCTGTTCTTGATTATTTTCTAAAGGATTTTCATTAAAATTCTCGTTATGATTTTCGTTATTCATTTATATCATCTCCTTATTTGTCTGCACCTTTTTCAAAGTTGCCGTCATCAATTTCGGCTACGATTTCGGTGTCGGGCAGCGTTACGTCAAATTGGGTATATTCGCCCAACACACTGCCTACGGTAATTTTACCGTTATGCAAACCTACTATGGTTTTAACTATATAAAGTCCAAAACCCATACCGGTTTTATCATTGCTTCGCGAACGGTCGGTTTTGTAAAACCTTTCAAAGATTTTTGCCATTTCGCTTTGCCGTAAGCCCTCGCCTGTGTTTTTAATAGAAAATTTCACAAGTTGTTTTTCTACGCCGCTTGTAACCGAAACAGTTCCGCCTTCCGGCGTAAATTTAATGGCGTTTTCGGTTAAATTGTAAACCACCTGATAAATAAGATCTCGGTCGGCGGTTATGCTGACGGGGCGCAAAAGGTCAAGCCCTGAAATTTCAAGGTGTTTATTTTCAATTTTCTGCTCAAAAGAGAGGAAAATGCTGATAATCATATCAGAAAGATTGAAAGTGGTTTTGTTAAGTTTTATAGTTTCGGACTGAAGCCTTGAAAGTTGAAGCATCGAATTCACAAGTCGTGATAACCGCTTGGTTTCATCCGAAACAATTTGCAGATATTTTGAAGTTTCCTCTTTTGGGATAGTGCCGTCCAAAATTCCGTCGACAAATCCCGAAATTGTGGTCATAGGCGTTTTTAACTCGTGGGAAACGCTTGAAATGAAATCTCTTCTCATTCCCTCAAGTTGTCCTACAGAAACCGCCATTTTGTTAATAGAATCGGCAAGCAACCCAATTTCATCTTTTCTGTCTACGGGAAGTCTGGCTGAAAAATCTCCGCTTTCTATTTTTTTAATAACCTGTACCATTTGTCGCAGAGGTTTTGTCAACTGCGCCGAAACTAAATAAGTTGCCATAAATGCGAGCAAAATAACTATAATTCCCGCATAAAGAATTATTTTAAACACATCAAAAATATAACTGTTTGACTGTCGCATTGGTACAGAGGCAAAAACCACGCCGTTTTGAACATTGTTAACCATTATCGGATAGCCGACAACAAAGCATCTTTCTTTAAGAGCGCCGCCGAGCGTACCTGTTTCAACGTATTTGCCTTTAGTTGCTTTTGAAATAACCGAAGAATCTACAAAAGCGCCGTTTTCGGGAGCGCTTTTGCTCTTGCCTGTGGCGTAATAGCACTGACCGTTTTCATCAACAATAAACATTGTAGAATCAATAATACTGCTGATAACGTCAATAGTCTGATAAACCTGCGCTCTGCCGTATTCATATCTGTTGGTAGGGTCCGAAAGAATTTCGGAAACCGTTCTGACATTTCTTGAAAGCAAAGCATTTTTATTCTCAATCCATTGTTTTTGCGACGAGCTGATAACTATACCGGAAAAAACAATTACGCTTACCGATATTATCGCCGCCACAATAGTAAAGTACTTTGCAAATATACTTTTTCGCATTTAAAAGTTCCCTTTATTTTGTTTCAAATTTATAGCCGACGCCCCAAACGGTTTTAAGTTCCCATTTATCGGATACGCCCTCTAATTTTTCACGCAATCTTTTTACATGAACATCAACCGTTCTCGAGTCGCCGTAATAATCAAATCCCCAAACCTCGTCGAGAAGTTGGTCGCGAGTGTAAACCTTGTTAGGATTTGAAGCCAGATGGTAGATAAGTTCAAGTTCTTTAGGCGGAGTATCAACCGCCTTGCCGTTTACGGTCATCTCGTAATTTGTAAGATTAACGGTAAGTTTATCATACTCAACCTTTTTAACCGTTTCAGCGTCGTTATAACCGCTTCGGCGAAGAACCGCTTTAATACGTGCGATAACCTCTTTTGCTTCAAAAGGTTTAACAACATAGTCGTCGGCGCCGAGTTCAAGTCCTAACACCTTATCAAAAGTTTCGCCTTTTGCGGTAATCATAATAATCGGCACTTGGCTTTGCTTTCTTATTTCACGGCAAACCTGCCAGCCGTCCATATTCGGCATCATAACGTCAAGCAAAATTATAGCGGGGTCAAATTTTGAAAAATTATCAACCGCCGTTTTGCCGTCGTGATAAATTTCAACGCCGAATCCCTCTTTTTCAAGATAAAGCCTTAAATATTCACAAATATTATTGTCATCGTCGACAACCATTACTTTTGTAACTGCCATAGTAAAAACTTCCTCTCTGTTCGTTAATAAACTATTATCAGTATAATTCATCTGATTTCCAATTGATGAATAAAATTTTAACAACTTTACAACTTTTTATAAATACCCGTCATAACCTGTAAAGTTGTATCAAACTCATTTAAACCGTTTAATTTTTGTTGGTCGGACTTGCTTGTCTTATAATAATAAGGCGTCATACAAAAAAGATTTTTAATATCTTTTTCGCCGTTTATATGAATGATTTTTTCGGTTTTTACAGTCTCTGTCAACTCAAAACCCTCAACCTCCGCGTTTTCTTCGTCGTTATAATAAGCCTTGTCATAAACCGCTTTTTTCAATTCAATCAAATGATTGCGAAGAACAAAAGTCCGAATTAATATACCGTCTTTTTTAATAACTCTTGAAAACTCCTCATTCGGAGTCGGAGCAAACATATTGATAACAACGTCAATGCTTTTGCTCTCAATCGGCATTTTGAAAATGCTTGATACAATTGCGGCGGAATCGGGCAACCTTTTTTTAAAATAACGCAAAGCGTCTTTTGAAATATCAACTCCGTAAACCGCATTTGAATTAAGCTTATTCGCAACGGCGCAGGTGTAGTAACCCTCGCCGCAACCTGCGTCAAGCAAAACCGAACCCGGTTTGCAATGCTTTTTCGCAAGAGTACAAACCGTATTAAGTATCGGCTCGTAATACCCCTTATCAAGAAAATCTTTTCTTGAAACAACCATTAATTTATCGTCGCCATGGCGTTTTTTAGAAGATTTATTATTTAATGATAAATTGACAACGCCGTATTTTGAAATATCAAAACAATGATTGTTTTCGCATTTATATGATTTTTCCGCTAAAATAAGCCTTTTTTGACAAACAGGGCAAATTAATTCTTTCAATTTAAATTCCTCATTATATTAAAACTCTGATTTTGATTGTTAATACATTTGTTAACTTCATTATAAACTATTTTTTTCTGTTTTACAAGTAGGCTTGAAAATCATCTTATTTGTTTTAAGATTATAACATCTCCCGCGTAAAAACATAAAAAATATGTGTATTTTTCTTTGTATTTTTTCTATAAAAACTGTTTACATATTTGAAAATGTGTTGTATAATAATTATAATTAATTTTTAAAAAAAGCGAGGATAACTAAAAATGTATAACGATTTACTTGACACAATAGGATTTGTAGGAAAATACGATAAAGAAGTTGCCGACGCTATGGGCGACGAACTTAAAAGACAGCAGAGAAATATTGAACTTATCGCGTCTGAAAATTTTGTTTCGCCTGCGGTAATGGCCGCTATGGGCTCTGTGCTTACAAATAAATACGCAGAAGGTTTCCCCGGCAAGCGTTACTACGGCGGTTGTGAATATGTTGATGTAGTTGAAAACATCGCTATTAAGCGTGCTAAAAAACTTTTCGGCGCTGAACACGCTTGCGTTCAGCCTCATTCGGGCGCTCAGGCAAATCAGGCGGTTTATACCGCTTTCTTAAAACCGGGCGACACGGTTATGGGTATGAATCTTGCTCACGGCGGACATTTAACTCACGGCTCGCCTGTTAATATTTCGGGTATGTACTATAACTTTGTACCTTACGGCGTTAACGACGAAGGTTTTATCGACTATGACGAAATGGAAAAAATCGCGCTTGAATGCAAGCCGAAATTAATTGTTGCAGGCGCTTCTGCTTATGCAAGAATTATTGATTTTGAAAGAATTTCACAAATTGCTAAAAAAGTTGACGCTTTGCTTATGGTAGATATGGCGCACATTGCAGGTCTTGTTGCGGCAGGGCTTCATCCGTCGCCGGTGCCTTTTGCCGACATTGTAACAACCACAACTCATAAAACATTAAGAGGTCCGAGAGGCGGTCTTATCCTTTGTAAAGAAGAATATGCCAAACAGATTAACAAGGCTGTTTTCCCCGGAACGCAGGGCGGTCCGCTTATGCACATTATTGCGGCAAAAGCCGTTTGCTTCGGCGAGGCTTTAACCCCCGAATTCAAGGCTTATCAGGAGCAGATTGTTAAAAATGCAAAAGCGCTTGCAGAAGGTCTTGTAAAACGAGGTCACAAATTAGTTTCAGGCGGCACTGATAACCACCTTATGCTTCTTGACCTTATCGGCACAGGCGTTACAGGCAAAGAATTGCAGAACAGACTTGATGAATGTTACATCACCGCCAATAAAAACGCTGTTCCTAACGACCCTGCAAGTCCGTTTATCACTTCGGGCGTTCGTCTCGGAACACCTGCGGCTACTACAAGAGGTCTTAAAGAAGAAGATTTTGACGTAATTGCAGAATGTATTCACAGATGTATTGTTGACTTTGATAACAAAGAAGAAATCAAGGCAATGGTAAACGAAATTTGTGAAAAATATCCTCTTTATAAATAATATAAATAATTATGATTTTCAAAAATATTGATTTTCATAATGTTGATGAACTTGTAAAAACCGAAAACGGCTATTTGATGCAAAGGGTAAACAGCGATGTTTTAAAACATCTTTTTCCTGCGGTGCAAGAGAGAATAGCATACTTCGGTACGGGTGTGGAACTTCGGTTTGTAATCGGTAGCGGCGAGGTTGAAATCGACCTGTTTATAGACGACAACCTTTCCGAAGGAATCGTTACTGCACGCCCGACTACAGTTCGTGTTTTTTACGGCGATTGGCAGTCGGGTTATAAAACTCCCGATTTTCATTTACATCCCGGACTTAATACGCTGAAATTGTCTATTCCCGATGAATCGGAACTTTTGACAAAATTAGACGGCGCTTTTGACAGCCGAGTTGTAAGAATCATTCTTCCGCAGAATATTATTGAATTTGTCGACGCAAGAGGAGATATACGCCTGCCCGATAAATCAATGTATCCCGAAAAAACATTGCTTTTTTACGGTTCGTCCATAACAAACGGCGCTGACGCCACATCCGTTCCGTCAACCTTTGCTTTCAGAACTGCAAAAAAACTCGGAGTTGATTATTTCAACCTCGGTTTTTCGGGAAATGCAGGCATTGAAAAGGAAATGGCTGAATATATCAGCGCCCGCAAAGATTGGGATTATGCTTGTATTGAACTTGGCGCAAATGTTTACGAATATTCTGATGAAAAATTTGATGAATATGTCAAGAATTTTACAAATATAATGGCAAATGACGGCAGAAAAGTTTTCTGTACCGACCTTTTTGCCTGTTACAGCGATATTTTCGGTTGGGCAGAAAAATCCGATAAAATGAGAGCCGCTGTAAAAAGACACGCTTTGCGTAATAATTTATTCTATATTCCGGGGCTTTCGCTTTTGCCGCCGAAGCCCGAATATCTAACTACAGACGGCGTTCACCCATCGGTAGAAGGCGTTGCGGTTTTAACCGAAAATTATATTTCAAACTTAAAGAAAATGTTAAATATATAAGGTTATTTTTCAAAAATTGGGGTGTAGATAGGCTCCCTCTGACGAGGGAGCTGTCGAGCGAAGCGAGACTGAGGGAGAGAAAAGCCAAAGTATATATCTATCTTTACTCTTTCTCTCCTTCCGTCACGGCAAAGCCGTGCCACCTCCCTCTGACGAGGGAGGCGATAAGTGTTGAAACCCCAACATTAGGAATAGAACCATATATAAATAATTTAAAGGGGAGAATTTTGATGAAAAAGCGTATTGCTTTGTTTTTGGTTTTAATACTTGTTTTCAGCCTGTTTCCGCTTAATATTTATGCGGCTGAAAATAAAAATAAGGAGATAACCATTGCTCCGAGCCATGATAAAACGGGTTTGACCGATTTTGAGAACTTGCGTAACGCTTTAAGAGATTATGATACGATAAATTTAATCTCGGGCAAAACATATATTATAGGCGGCAAGAAAAACGGTATAGTAAAAGGCGCTTTAGATGTAGACAGTAACACAACAATAAATGCAAAAGGTGCTACTATTAAGCAGATTAACCCAGGTAAGGGAATTTTTAAAACAACGCAGACCGCCACGGGTGGCGGTTATTCCGCTATGGTTAATGTGACAATCAACGGCGGCACTTACTATGGCAGTACTAAAAAAAGCAATACTTTTTCGCTTGTAAAGTTCTTTCACGGCAACAATATTCAAATAAGAAACGCCGATTTCAAAAACGTTTATACAGGGCATTTGCTTGAGCTTGCAGGCTGTAAAAATGTTTTAGTGGAAAACTGCTATTTCGGCGGTAAATATTCTGAAAAGTACAATACAAAAAACGAAGCGGTAGAATTAGACAACTGTTCGGAAGGCTGTTTAACCTTACCGAGCAAAAAATCTTATGACAACACCGCTTGTCAAAACATAACCTTTAGAAACAATACCGTTGTTTTTTCGAGAACATTCGGCTCGCATTTCACTTACGGAAAAGGGAAAGGCAAATTTAACCGCAATATATACGTTTATAACAACAAACTGACTTCCACCGCCGATACGGGACTTCTTGTTTTTAACTGGTATGACTCGATAATCGAAAACAACACAATCAAAGGCAAAACCGTAGGAGTAGATATTGTAACCTGCTTTAAAGATACCTATAAGGATTTTGCAGGCGGTTATTCGGTGGTATCAAAAAACAATTCAAAACCGTATAATATTTCTCTTAAAAATAATAAAATTTCTTCGGAAAAAGGCTACGCTTTATGGATAAGGGGCATATCAAAACGTCCTATTTCAGGAATTTATGCCGAAAATAATATTTTGCAAACAAATCAGGGATATTCTTCTGACAGAAGAAGCGCTATAAGAGTTGAATACGGCACTTCCAAAAACAAAAGCGGTGTTGTTATCAACAAAAACACCGTTAAAAATGCAAAAACACAATATTTTGCTTATGTTACGGACAGTCAGAGCGTTAAAATCAATTCCAATAAATTTTATTATAAAAACGCAAAAATCCAGCCTGCGGTTAAGTTTTATATCTGCAAAAACTGTTCCGCTTCAAAAAATTCAGTTAAAAAAGCTTAAGTTTTAATTAACGGGGTGAAAAAATGTTAGCGCCACTTGCTGACCGTATGCGACCGAAAAAAATTGAAGATATGGTCGGTCAACAACATCTTATCGGCAAAAATAAAATGCTTTACAATATAATAAAAAGCGGTAAAATCCCGAATATGATTTTTTACGGTCCGTCGGGAGTCGGCAAGACTACGCTTGCAAGCATTATCGCAGACGGCGCTAATATGCAGTTGCGTAAATTAAACGGAACTAACTGCTCCACCGCCGATATAAAGCAAATTGTAGAAGAAACAAAAACTTTAGCCGGAATCGACGGAATTTTGCTTTATCTTGATGAAATTCAGTACCTTAACAAAAAGCAGCAGCAATCTTTACTGCAATATATAGAAAACGGCGCTATTACGCTTATTGCCTCTACAACCGAAAACCCATATTTTTATGTTTACAGCGCTATTCTTTCCCGTTCTACGGTGTTTGAATTCAAGCCTGTCGAGGCTTGCGACACCGTTCCCGTTATTAATCGGTCTTTTGATAAAATGCGTGAAGAAATCGGTGAAATCAAAGTTGATGAAGACGCGGTAAAAACTATCTCCTCACGATGCGGCGGCGATGTGCGAAAAGCGATTAATGCGGTTGAATTATGCGTGTTATCAGCACCCGAAACCAACGGCAAACGCATTGTGACAAAGCAACTTGCAGAGGAATTAACCCAGCGCAGCGGTATGAGATACGACCGTGACGGCGACGAGCATTATGATATAATTTCCGCTTATCAAAAGTCAATGCGCGGTTCCGACCCCGACGCCGCTCTGCACTATTTGGCAAGGCTTTTACAGGCAGGCGATTTGGCGTCCGCATGCAGAAGGCTGATGGTTTGTGCAAACGAGGACGTGGGACTCGCTTATCCGCAGATTATTCCGATTGTAAAAGCGGCGGTGGATACGGCGCAGGCGCTCGGTCTTCCCGAAGCGAGAATTCCGCTTGCAAATGCGGTTGTATTAGTCGCAATTTCGCCTAAATCCAATTCGGCATACAACGCTATAAACTCTGCTTATGAAGATGTTTCGACAGGGAACACAGGACCCATTCCAAGGCAACTTCAAAACAAGCATTTTGATAGCGCCGAAGTGGAAAACAAAGGTCAATTTTATAAATATCCGCACGATTTTAAGAATCATTATGTAGCACAGCAATATTTACCCGACAAAATAAAAAACCGTAAATATTATATTTACGGTAATAATAAAAATGAGCAATCCTTTAAAAAATATTGGGATTCCATTAAATAAGGAGTAATGAAAAATGAGTTTAAATGAACAGGAACTTTTTAGATTTATCTTCACAATTATTTTTATAATTGCAGCGGCGCTTTTGATTTTTTTGCTGATAAGAAAAAACATCCGAGATAAAAAATACGGCATGTATTATGAGGAACGCAACGGCAAAATTACAACACAGCAGATGTGTTCGCTTGTAATTATGCTCCCGGCATTTTTTGAGTTTTTGATGAATACATATTATCAGTTAATCAGAAACCTTGATACAAAAGAACTTGCGGAACTTAATTATTGGTACTCAATTTTAGACTTGTTGTTTATTCTTTGTGCGATTCTTGTTTATACCAATTCCTCTATTAAATGGATTGTGCTTGTAACAAATGTTGTTCAGGTTTACACTTTTGCGCCAAGTATAACAAGGCATATCAATGACGGCTTGACAATTCCGCTTGTTAATTTTATAGTTGCTTTTGTTTATTATGTAATTGTAGCATGCGTCCTGATTCGTATTATGTTTCCGAGATTTTTTGTGCGTACCGGAAAAGTCGCGCGAATATAGTTTTAAAAACTGTTAAATCATTATTCAACCGATAAACAATTTTACATTTAAAGGCGGTGGCAAAACCACCGCCTTTAAAATTATCTTTCTAAAATACAACCTTTTCACCGGCAGGGATTTTATAATCCTTGCCGTCTTTTACTACCCAAACATCAATTTGAGTCGGATTATAAACAAAAGATTCGTCAGCCGCAACCTGCAAAGCCTTTTGAGCCATAATATAATCATAAATTTCAATGTTTGTTGAAAACCAGATTTTATCTTTATGCTCGGCAAGTCGCGCGCACATTTTATCCATAAAATCAAAACCGCGGTCGGGACTGTTCGAAAATTCAAACGAGTGTCCCCAAATATAAAGCAGATTTGAAGCCCATGGGCTGTCTAATGCAGAAATAAAACGATTAATTTCAGATTCGCAGTTTTTGTGGTGACAAGTACCCGTCCATTTCATAAAATCAACAGGAAAAGTAAATCCATGAGTTTCGCCGGCAGTCCTTGAATAAACAATTCCGCAACTTTTTAAGATATTAATTGAATCTTCGTCATAAGTGCCGTAAGGATAAGCCATACCTCGTACAACATAACCGCACTGCTTTTCAATGTTCTTACGGTCTTCCAAAACCTGATTGATAAGTGTAATATTAGAACATTTCTCAATCCAAGGATGTTTTAAAGTATGTACTGCAACTTCATGACCTTTATAAAGTTCAGCGACATCTTCCCCATTTACGCCGTATTCCTCTGTAAAATGACAGGAATTCAGATTAAAAGTTGCTTTCATACCGTGTTTGTTGAAAATTTCAACCAATTTATAATCTTCAGGCGGACAATCATCATAACTGAAAGTGCAAATATGTCTTTTTCCGTCTTTGAAACTCTTATACTCTATCATTATACAACCTCCGAATGAAAATTTCATTGTAAAAATAATATCACACTAAATTTATAAAATCAATGCGAAATTACAAACTATTATATAGATTAAAGTAATTTTAGGTTTATATAAATAAAAGATTATTGCAAAAATTTATAATTGACAGAATAACTTGTCTGCAATAAACTTACGGTTTACATCTTGCGCAAGGTGTATATCCCTGTGAACGGGCATTAGAAATTGAATTTGCATGCTTACTTTTTCGTAAAGAAGAACTTCTCGAACGGTGATACTTTTCACCTGTATCCGTAATATAAACAGTTGCAGAATTGGTTGAAGACGAAATTGACTTTACAGTAACCTTTTTCGTATTAGAATACTTGCTCGTACTGCCGTTTTTACCAACGGCCTTTACCTTAAAATAATATGTTTTTCCGCTTGAAAGCGAGGACTTTTTATATGTTCTGGCAATAGTAGTCTTAATCTTCTTCCAATTCTCGCCGCTTTTTTCATATAAATCTTATATTTTTCCACATTTACCCTATTACATTGTTTTATTAGTTTAAATCTTTAAATTTTAATAATTTCGAAATGCGGCAGTACGACACCAAATAAACCAATAATCAAAAATATTTTATAAAGTTTTAAATGACTGCGTAGTAGTACAAATTTCATTTAAACCTTTACATTTCAATTGAAATAAAGTAGCAGGGGTAAAACAATGCCTTCTCCCCCGGGAGAAGATGGCGGCGTTAAGACGTCGGATGAGGTGGAAAAGTTGTAATTGATTTATTATTAAAGAATAGGGTGCTTGAACTAACCCACACCAATCAGTCACTGCGTGACAACTTCCTTGGGGTGGGAAGCCAAAGGGTTCAACTATATCACAGATAATAAAATTATAAACAAAGAACATAAACAGCCTAATATAAAAGTCAAAATTAAGAGGTTCTTTTTCAAAAATTGGAGTGTAGATTGGCTCCCTCTGACGAGGGAGGCGATAAGTGTTGAAACCCCAACATTAGTAATATAACAAAATAAGAAAACACGACCTGTTCAAAAGAACAAGTCGTTATAATGTTGGCAATGACCTATTTTAC
>JAXJVH010000025.1:0-24981 GCA_036308645.1 Acutalibacteraceae bacterium
AGTGATATTCTGCCATAAGGCAGAGTGATATTTTCACTTCGTGAAAGTTATATTCGCCTTTAAACTGCCGCAAGGCAATATCACTCGGCTTTAGCCGAATATAACTGCGAAAGCCAAAAACTCGCCACAAGGCGAATATAACTGAAAAAGACGATTGCAAAAGCAATCGTCTTTTTCTGGCGCAGAAGGAGAGACTCGAACTCTCGCGACGGTTACCCGCCCTACGCCCTTAGCAGGGGCGCCTCGTCACCAACTTGAGTACTTCTGCATTTGGTAACTTAAATTTGTTTTATAAAACCCGAGCCTGACAAAAATTATTTATCAGGCTCATGGGATTTTTGGCGGAGAGGATGGGATTCGAACCCATGTGCCTTGTGGGCAAACGGTTTTCAAGACCGCCTCGTTATGACCGCTTCGATACCTCTCCGTATTAGTGCCTAAATATATTAACATATTAAAATGCGTTTGTCAACATTTTTTTGCAGAAAATTTGTAGATTATAAATTGCAATATTAAATGTCGCTTAATCTTTGTGGACATTTTATATTGCAATTTATAAATATTAAAAAAGTTGTATTTTAGTGTTTCATTTTTATAAAATGTATGTTATAATTTATTATAATTATATTATGTTAATCAGAAAGGGTTAAAAATATGCCTTTTGAAGATAAAACGCACAACGATGTGGTTGCCGGAAGAAACGCTGTAAGCGAAGTCCTGCGTTCGGGACGTGAAATTGAGTTTTTAATGGTTGCCAAAGGCGTCGGCGGCTCGGTTATGCCGATAATTGCCGAGTGCAGAAAGCGTAAAATTCCCATTAAAGAAATGCCGAGACAGAAACTTGATTTTAAATTGCCGGGCGTTAATCATCAGGGCGTGGCGATTGTTGTTTCTTCGGGCAGTTATTCCTCGGTTGAGGAAATTATTGAATTTGCTAAATCGGATTCAAAACC
Organism: Acutalibacteraceae bacterium; assembly: GCA_036308645.1. Classification (GTDB taxonomy): domain Bacteria; phylum Bacillota; class Clostridia; order Oscillospirales; family Acutalibacteraceae; genus RUG11462. Next base: position 954 of record JAXJVH010000025.1, read on the forward strand.
CGCTTTTATTTTGGTGCTTGATGAAATTGAAGATCCGCATAATTTCGGCGCGATTATTCGTACTGCCGAGTGCTGTGCGGTTCACGGAATAATTATTCCCAAACGCCACAGCGTAGGCATTAATAATACTGTTTATAAAACCGCTTGCGGTGCGGCTGAATATGTTAAAATTGCCCGAGTATCCAATCTTGCAAGTACGCTTGATATGTTAAAAGACAACGGCATTTGGGTTTACGGCGCCGATATGAACGGCGATGATATTTTTTCTACCGATTTTAATTCGGATACCGCAATTGTTATAGGTAACGAGGGTAAAGGAATCAGCAGATTAATAAAAGAAAAATGCGATTTCTTGGTTAAAATCCCTATGTTCGGAAAAATAAATTCACTTAATGCTTCGGTGGCTGCGGGCATTTCTATGTATAGTGTTGTAAACAGCCGTAATTTAAAGAAATAGGAGTGAAATGAATGAGCGAAAAATTTTCGGTTGAGGATATTCTTAACGAAGTTAAGAATATGAAAGGCGACAAATATGTTTTAGGTCAAGATTATAGTACAAAAGAGCATAGTGCAAAAGAAAAAAATTACGAATCCGAAACAATTCCTTTTGATATTAATAAGAGCGAAAAAAAGAAAAATAACGACGCTTTCAAGGCCGGCTACGGCAAAGAGTCTTTTTTGCCCGAAGATATAGACAAAAATGATGAAACGTCGGAAGATATGCCCGATATTTCAAAAATGTCCGCAAAAGAACTGTTCGGGCAAATTGCCGTAAAAGCCGAAAATGATAATGATTCCGGAATTATCGGCGGTTTTACGGTTAAATCCGATTTGATTTCCGATGACAAAAAATCCGCTTCCGCCGTGAGCGAAAAACCTGTAAAAAAGGCTGAAACTTTCGCTGAAAACTTTGATAAAACAATGGTTTTAGACAGTGAAGAAGTAAAATTTTCGGCTGAAAAGAAACAGCGTGAAGAGTCTGCCGAAAATACTGTTCAAACGGATACTCAAAAGGCTGCTCAAACGTCGGAATCGGCTGATTCAAAAAGCGAAGACGCACCGAAAGACGGCGACGTTTTGGGCAATATACCGAAAAAGCGTATACATACTCCCGAGCATCTGTTAAGCGCCGAAGAGATTAAAAGCGGTTTTGAAAATGAAAAATTTTCATTCCGTTTCAACGAACGCGTCAAAGATTTGACTAAAAGCAGAAAAAAAGAATCAGCAAAAGATAAATTTGCCGATTTTATGAATCCTGCCGAACAAAAAGAAGAAAAAGAACAACCGTCCGCCCAAAAATTTTCAGAGGATATTCCAAAGGAATTTCCTGAAGAAATTCCCGAAGAAAATTCGGAACAGAATTTGAATTCGAAAGTCGAAACCGACGCTTTGGCTGAAGAACTTTTTAATTTTTTAAGCGAAAAATATACCGAAAACGAAAAAGAAAAAGAGCAGCCGGATATACTTAATAATGAGATTGAAATTAAGGAAGAGGAAAAAAGCGATACGGTGGAGGAAATTCCCGACGAGCCTTTGACTTTTGAAAAGCAAAATCCCGAAAATGACATCAGCAGTACCGGTAACAACCGTTTTGCAAGAAAGACAAGCCGACGTATTTTTGAGCGTTCTTTTGATTATTCCGAAGATGAATCGCAAGAGCAGGAGGTTATCGACGACTACACCTCGATTGAAGATGAGGAGGCGGTAAGATACGACCTTGATATAAGCCTTAAAAAAGTTTCAAAAAGACTTTTGCTCACCGTTATTATATTTATTTTCGGATTTGCGGTAACGGTTTTGCCGTCAGCGGGCTTTGATTTTTTGAAGTTTATTTCTCCGAATGATAATCTTACAGGATTTATGATTGCGAACGCGGTCGTTTTAGTCGCAACGTTACTTGTAAATATTTCAAGTTTTGTAAGAGGAATCGGCTCGCTGGTTACTTTAAAGCCGGACGCGGATTCGCCGTTTTCGATTGCGGGTATTTTTGTTACGGCGCAATGCGTGTTGGCGTTTATTCCTGAATTTTCGGCAACCGCCGGCGCTCTTCCTTTTTACACCGCCGCTCTAACTTTCGCCTATATTTTAAGCCTTATGGGCAAAAAGTCAATGGTTATGAGAATAAGGTCGAATTTCCGACTTGTTGCAACTACATCGGTTAAAAAATCCGCATTTACGGCTGATGAGCGAATGTGCGAAATGCTTGAAAACGACGACTTTATCGGCACGCCTTGTGTTGCGACTGCAAAAAGCGTTCTTAATCTTCATAACTTTTTAAGAAATTCTTACAGCGAAGACCCATCTGATAATGTATCAAAAATTTTTGCGCCGATTTCGTTAATTGCCTCGGCGGTTACCTTGATTTTCACTTATTTTATCTCAAAAGATATAGTTTCATCTTTGTATTATGCAACTGCGGTTGCCGTTGTATCAGCGCCTGTTTCGGTAATTCTTGCGGTAAATTCACCGCTTAAAAAAGTTGCTATGCAGTTCAGGCAAAAAGACGGATTGATTGCAGGCTATGAATCCGTAAACGAGTTTTGCGATGTTGATTGCGTTGCGATTGACGCCGAAGAACTTTTCCCGGCAGGCTCTGTCGAACTTACTAATCTTCGCGCTCTCGGCGATATTTCTATCGAAGATGTAATTTTAAAATCTGCGGCGCTTACTATAGGCGCAGGCGGTCCGCTTGCAGACGTATTTGATAAAATTATCGACGGCAGAAGAAAGATGCTTCCTGAAATTTCTGATATTGTTTATGAGGACGGACTCGGACTTACAGGCAAGGTAGACGGAAAAATAGTAAGAGTAGGCAACCGCCGATTTATCGACTCATACGGAATTTACGGACTTTCGGACAGCGATATTGAGGATAAAGCAAAACAAAACGGAGTTTTCATAATTTATACCGCCGTTGAGGACGAAGTTTGCGGTATGTTTGCGTTAAAATATAAGTCTATTGACCCCGATATAGAAGACGCGGTTTATAATCTTGTTTCAAACGGAATTTCCATTGCTATAAAATCCAATGACCCGAATATAACCCCCGAACTGATTGAAAAAGTTTTTGAAGTTCCGAAAGAGTATGTTTTGATTATGCAGGCACATTCTGCCGAGCATTACGATGAAGTTACCGCTCCTTGCAAAAACGGCGACAGCCTTTTGGCTTACGGCGGCAGGGTAGCAGTATTTTCAAATTTGATTATTGCTTGTAAAAAACTGAAAACCAAAATTTCTGCGGCGGTGCTTATTCAAACCGTGCTTACAATTTTAGGCTTCGGCGTATGTATGTTTACCGCAGTAAGTTCAAAGGGATTTGAAAATATAAGCGCTTTGAACATTATTATTTATCAGTTTTTGGTGGCGGTAATAAGCGTTTTTGTTCCTTCGCTTATAAAAAGAATAAAATAAAAAAAGAGCCGAGCGGTTTAAGGCTCGGCTTTCTTTAACTTACGAAAGGCTTTTGATTAAATGTCCCCTAATAAGAATTATTACAGCGCCTCGGAAAAAGACGGCAAAATAAAAGCAATGCGTATAATACTGTGTATTCTTCTTGCGGCAGTTATAGTCGCAGGCGGCATTTATACGTTTATGTATGTAAAAAACATTGAAAAAGAGCATGCTTTATCGGGAAAAACCGCGCAGACGCAGGCTTATAATGTTAATCTTCTTATTTGCGTGCGAGATGAGGATAATGATGATATTGACCCGCAGTTTCTGCTGATAGGTTTTGACGGCGAGTCGAAAACAATCACAGTAAGCGAAATTCCGACAGGCTTTAAACTTATAGGTACGGAAAAAACAGATACTGCGTTAAATCTTTTTAATTACGGCTCGGCTCGTTATCTTCGCGACGCTCTCGTTAATAATTTCGGTATAAACGTTCAAAGATTTATAAGCCTTAAACTTTCCGAAGTCGAAACTTTTGTCGACAAACTCGGCGGAGTAGACTATGAAATAAAAGCAAAAATGCAGTTTAAAAATAAAGAGGGCAACCTTGTTACCAATCTTGTAAAAGGAAAGCAAAAGTTAAACGGCAATCAATTCTGCCAGTATATCAGATATGACAATTGGAAAAACAATGCCGAAAAAAGAGAAAAACGTGTGGATTTGCTGGTTGCACTTTTAAACGAGCATTGCGCAGAATTAGACGGCGATACTATTTTGAGCATATATAAAAGCATTTCAAATAACCTTGAAACCGATGTTTCAATTGTAGAGGTAAATGATTTCGGGCTTCAGTTCAACACTTTGTTTAAAAGAGAAAATCCTGCAATCAGAGCAGATATTGATTTTTCCGATTCTCAAACCGCAAACGAACAAATACAAAAATACTATAAATAAGTCGAGAGCCTCTCGACTATCCCTCATCCGTCTTTTCCTCACGGCTTGACACCTTCCCAAAAAGGCGAAGGCTTTGGCAATAGCAATTTTATTTGATTTTGTAGGGGCGACCCTGTGTGGTCGCCCGTTTTTATAGTCAATAGATTTCTGATGTAAGCCCAATAAACTTTAAAATTATATTAAAACTATAAATGATGGTGTATGCGTGTCGAGGCTCTCGACAAAAAATGCGATAGAAGTTTTCGCTTCTATCGCATTTTGATTTATAAATATTTGGCTTTTGCTTTATCGGTTTTTAAAATCATTTTTGCATTTCTTACTGCGGTATTGAGATAAGAATATTTTTGAAGTTGCAGTTCAAGTTCTTTTTCACAAGGATTATCGGAGAAAACAGTTCCGCAAATTATGGTGTAAATTACTGTTGCGGCTACGTTTTGCTCGCCGTTTGTATACGCAAGATTAAGCAATTCAAAATATTTTGAAATATGACGTTTGTCGCCCTCTTTAAGAACATTCTGCAATTCTTGAACTCCTGCTTTGCGGAAAAAGTCATCATACAAAAATTCGCCGTATTTAGCAACGTTTTGCTTATATTCATCTTTATGCTGCGGAAAAATCGCCAAAAATCTTGCCGCAAAACTTTCAATATCAACGCTGTCGGCATTTTTCTTTTTAGAAGGCATTTCTATTTTCTGAACGCCTTTAGTACCCGCTTTTGCACCCAAAGCCTCTAAAACCGAATCCGAAAAATCATTTTTAATGCTTTCTTTATCACGGTCGGTAGCATTTTCGTCCATAAGCCAAGAAGAAAGCACTTTCCAGTTTACGCCCTCGCCCTCTTCAAGTAAAGCGGTTTTAAGCATAATTAACTGTTTTTCATCATCATAATCTACCATAAACGCTTTTTTACCGTCGGTAAAATATTCGCCTTTTTCAAAATTTTCAACATTGAAGTTTTTGGGTTTTAAGATTTCAAAAACTCCGTCGGAAATTATCTTATAATTTTCTTTATCCATTTTAAAAAGTTCCTTTCATAATGAACATAATTACCTATTATAAAATACATTATAACAGATAAAATCCGATTTGTCACTAAAATTATTGTAAAAAAAGTATTAACATAAAAAATAGCGGTTGATATTTTGCGATTTTACCATTATAATATAGATATTATAAGACTTTTAAGGAGAAACCCGATGAAATTTCTTAAAAAATCATTCTGCGCAGTTTTTTCGGTTTTGCTGTGTTTTTGTGTTGTTTCCTGTAAATCATCAAACAATTTTTACACTAATACCGATAATTATTATACAGAAGACGGCGAACTTACAATAAGTCCTTATTTTGCTTATTATAACGACGGTAAAGAGGTTAAGGAGTTAGAGGAAATCGACCCCGAAATGGCAGAAGAGGGCGTTTCGGACGACGGCGCTTTTAATATTTATTTTGCTCTTTGCAATAATTCGCCTTACGACCGAAAAATAAATGAAATTAAGGTTGATTATATTAAAAACGCCGATGATTACGATATAGTTGAATCAAGCGAATTTACTCTGGATAACGAGGTTTATCTTTCTTCGGGAGAAACTAAAATAGTGCCTTGCGTTTTTGAAAAGGATTTTGTGAAATTAGTAGCAAAACTTGACGATTTATCGGTTAAAGCGTCGGTTGTTTACGAGGGTTGCGTTGTAAACGGGGCAGAACCCGAAACTAAAGCAAATACATTAACCGCTTCGGTAAAAGAATTAAAATTCACCTCTTCGGACGGTATTGAAGGCTCTTTTATAATAAAAAATAACTTTTCAAAAGAAAAAAACGTCGGTCAAATAGCATTTATGCTTTATACCGACGGCGGTGAAAAAATTACAAAAAATCCTGTAAAAATGCAGGTAGACAGCACAGTTGAACCGAGTGAAACGATTACGCTTAAATTTGCGGTTCTTCCTGCGAATGTCAGCGATGATATAAAAGAAAATAAGCTGTTTGACAGCGTAGAAATAAAAATTTCGGAGGAATAATAACAATGGTAAAATTCTCACCTTCAATTTTAACGGCGGATTTTGTGCATTTAGGCGACGCTATAGAAGAACTTGACAAAGCCAAAACCGATATGTTTCATCTTGACGTAATGGACGGTTTGTTTGTTCCCAACATTTCTATCGGTATTCCGGTAGTTGATTCTATTCGCAAAGCCACCAATACCGTGCTTGACGTTCATCTTATGATTGACCGACCGCACAGATATATCGAACAATTTGCCAAAGCCGGCGCCGATATTATCGGATTTCATATTGAGGCAGGTTCGCCGATAAAGGAAACCGTTGACCTTATTCATTCTTTCGGTAAAAAGGCTTGCCTTACAATTAAGCCGAAAACTCCTGCCGAAGAAGTATTTCCGTATTTAAAAGACCTTGATATGGTGCTTGTAATGAGCGTTGAGCCGGGATTCGGCGGTCAAAAGTTTATGCCGGACGCCTTGCCTAAAATTACCGCAATCAGAGAAAAGGCAGACGAACTCGGCATTGATATTGATATTGAGGTGGACGGCGGAATTAATCTTGAAACCGCCCCGCTTGCGGTAAAAGCAGGCGCTAATGTTTTGGTAACAGGCAATGTTTTGTTCTCGGCAGAGGATAAAACCAAAAGACTTGCAGAACTTCGTGAGATTGTAAAATAATCTTCTATGCAATTGTAGGGCGGTTTGCTTACAAACCGCCCTTTCTCAATTACCGATAATCTTCTCTATAAATGAACATATTGCCCAAACGTCCTGTAGACGTTTGGGCAATACGCTTATTTTTTATAAAATCTACTCTTTAATTTCTTTTAATGCTTTGGCTAACTGGTCGGGGCAGGAGGTCTGCTTAAAGCCGCATTTAATGCCCTCTAATTTTTTGATAACCTCGTCTACTTCCATACCCTCTACCAAAGAGCCGATACCTTTTAAATTTCCGTTGCAACCGCCGAAAAAACTGACGTTTTTAACCTTGCCGTCTTCAACTTCAAAAGAAATCTCTCTTGAGCAGGTGCCTTGTGTTTTGTATGTGTATTCCATTAAACTTCTCCTTGAATTAGTGACAATGACCGTCTTCACAATCGGGAATTTTGCCGACAATCGGCTCGGGGTCAATGCCCTGTCTTGTGTAATAATCGGCAATAGCCGCTTTAATAGACTGTTCGGCAAGCACCGAGCAATGAATTTTATGAGCCGGCAGACCGCCTAAAGCCTCAACAACCGCTTTATTTGATAATTCGAGCGCTTCTTGTATGGTTTTGCCCTTAATCATCTCGGTAGCGATTGAAGAAGTTGCAATAGCCGAGCCGCAACCGTAAGTTTTGAATTTTACATCGGTGATAACATCGTTATCAACCTTGATATACATTTTCATAATATCGCCGCATTTTGCGTTTCCAACCTCGCCGATACCGTCGGCGTCCTCAATTTCTCCTACATTACGCGGATTTGCAAAATGTTCCATAACCTGTTCTGTATACATTATTTATTACCCTCTTCCTTTTTAATTTTTTCCCATAACGGGGACATTGCCCGAAGTCTTTCGATAATCGGCGGTAACTTTTCAAGTATATAGTCAATATCCTCTTCGGTATTATATTCATTTATTGAAATTCTTAACGAGCCGTGCGCTACTTCGTGCGGCAAGCCGATTGCAAGCAAAACGTGCGACGGGTCAAGCGAACCCGATGTGCAGGCAGAGCCTGAAGAAGCGGAAATTCCGTTCATATCAAGAAGTAAAAGTAAACTTTCGCCCTCTACACCCTCAAATGAGATGTTTGCATTGCCGGGCAGACGGTTTTCTCTGTCGCCGTTAAGTCTTGAACGCTCGATTTTTAAAGCGCCGTCGATAAATTTATTGCGAAGTTTTGTAACATATTCGGCGCGTTTGTCAATGCCCTCTACCGCAAGTTCGGCAGCCTTGGCAAAACCGACTATAGACGGAACATTTTCCGTTCCGGCACGTTTGCCTCGCTCTTGAGCGCCACCCTCTAAAAAGTTTTTAATTCTTACGCCGTTTCTGATATATAAAAATCCGATACCCTTTTGAGCGTGAATTTTATGTCCCGAAACCGACATCATATCAATGCCTAATTCGTTTACGTCAATGTGAACGTTGCCGAAAGCCTGCACTGCGTCAACATGGAACAGTACCTTGTGTTTTTTGCAGATTTCGCCGAGTTCACGTATCGGCTGAATTGTACCGATTTCATTGTTGGCAAACATTATTGTAACAAGTCCCGTTTTTTCGTTAATTGCATTTTCGAGGTCTTCGGGCTTTACAATACCGTTTTCATAAACGGGCAGATAAGTTACATCAAAGCCTTTCTTTTCAAGGCTCTGCAAAGGGTGAAGCACCGCATGATGCTCAAAAGCGGTTGAGATAATATGATTTTTGTCTTTTGTCTGCATAATCTCCGCCGCGCCTTTGATAGCCCAGTTATCGCTTTCAGAACCGCAGGAGGTAAAATAAATCTCATTCGGCTTTGCGCCTATGCAATTTGCAATAGTTTCTCTTGCCGTTTCGATTGCGGTTTTTGCCTCGCCGCCTAAAGCATAAAGGCTTGATGGATTTCCGTAAATGTCAAGCGCTTTAACAATAGCCTCTTTTACCGGCTCGGTAATTTTTGTAGTAGCGGCGTTATCGGCATAAACAAATCTTTTTTCCAAAGTTTTATCATTCCTTTGTATATGTGAATTTTAATATATTTTTTTGACGCACATATATAATATACCTTTTTAGTCTACTTTTCAATAGCAATTACATAAATTTTTAAAAAAAATTTATAAATATTAATAATATCTTGTAAAATTAATAAATTTCTACTATGAAATTTATAAAATTAGTGTTATAATGATAAATATTTTATAATAAGGATTTGTTAAAATGAGTTCAAAAAGAATAAATTTAATTGTTATAAGTTTTGTAAGTTTTATTATATTGGTTATTATTGCTACTTCCGCCGCAATTTATTCCACCCCTACAGAAGTAGTTTCGGGTACTGCGGGAAATTACTCCGCAAACCTTTGCAACGGGGGTTATGTTATTGAGGACGAGGGATTTTTGTTTTTCACTTACCCCGATAAATCCGGAATTTACAGAGCCGAAACCGATAAATCCGAAAAAGCGGAAAAAATCTCCGAAAAAGGCGAAGGATTTTTACAGGTGCTCGGCAGCGGTTATTATTTTACCGATAATAACAAGTTCTACCGTTGCGATTGGGCGGGAGAGCGCATGCAAACGGTTAAAGATTATGCCGAAAAACCGCTTGTTGTCGGCTCGTTACTGTTTTATATCGACGAGCAAGGCAGGCTTATAAAATATTCTATGCAAAACGACACTACGACAGTAGTTATCAGCGATAAAAAGGTTAAAGAATACGCAGTTTATTATAAAAAGATTTATTATATTGATGAATCGGGAAACATAAAAAAGGTAAGTTTTAACGGCGATAACGATGAATTGTTTATCAGCGCAAAGGCTGAAAAGTTATCAATCGACGGTCAGTATATTTTCTACATTGAAAACGGCAAATTAACCTCGGCAATGCTTAAAGACGATCAGATTTTAAAAGCGCAGATTACAAATGCAACCGAATATGCTATTTACGGCTCTTATGCGGTTTATACCGACGGCGATAAAACCTACTATGCAGACGTAAACAAAATTTTGTCCGATAAAAAATATTCTCCGAAAGTGATTTCAACTTCCGCTTCAAGCGGAATTTCAATAGATGAAGAGCATTTTTACTACTTCTCAAACGGTGTTTTAAACAGAATAACCCACGACGGCAAAAATAAAATTGAGATAAAATAATCTTCTCTGTATTTGTAAAGGCGACCTTTACGGTCGCCTTTTTGTTATATCCAAAAATCTTCTCTGCAATCGTAGGGCGGTTTGCCCTCAAACCGCCGTTCATCGGATTATAGAAAATCTTTTCTAAAATTGTAGGGGCAACCCTGTGTGGTTGCCCGTTTATAGACAATAGGTTGCTAAAGTAAGCCCCATAAACTTTAAAATTATATCAAAACTATAAATGATGGTGTTTGCCTGTCGGTGCTACCGACCGACTTTAAGTGAATTTAAGTATTCTTTTGTTTTCTCGCTTATTCTTGTTGATTCTCTTGCTTTTTGCAAAGCCTTGTTATGCACCCGGTCGTTGCCGAGCGCTTTGTTTTCAAAAAGCGGAACGGTATTATCATATTGTTTAACAAGCGCAATGCTGTAGTACCAAGCAACCGCCATATTTATATAATACTCATCACAGATTGCGCTTTTTACTAATTGCAGATGTTTTGGCGAAAATTCATCATCAAGAAAATTTGACAAAAGCGTTACAATCGCATATCTGACTGCATAAACGCTGTCGCTTTTAATCCATTTTTGTATAAATTCAAAGGTTTTTTCGGGATTTTTCTTAAAAACCTTTGGTCTTAACATATCGCAGGTCGCCCAATTATCAATATACGGCAGAAACCTTGTAACCTCATTTGCACATTGGTCAAAATCCTTTATTTGCTCGATTAAAAATGCGTGTAAATTATTCTCCTCGTAATATTTGTGGGGCAAGGTTTTCAAAAAATCTTGCGCCTCGTCGGTATTGAAAATCTGTTTTGCATATTTTCTTATTTTCGGCGTTCTTATTCCGATTATCAAATTTTCATCAACGGTTGGAATAAGTTTTTTATGAAAATTTTTATAATTTTCGTCTGCCATACCGAATAAATCGGTCTGTATCATTTGTTATCACTTCTTTATCGCATTTTTGGTCAAACTTCAATTATATCTTTAATAACTTCGCCTGCCATAATAAGTCCGGCAACGCTCGGGACAAAAGCCACGCTTCCGGGAGTCTGACGTTTGCCCGAATTTTCATTGCAAGGCAAAGGGGTGAGCGCCTTTTCCTCGGAATAAACCACTTTAAGCGACTTTATCCCTCTTGCTTTTAGTTCTTTTCTCATAACTCTTGCCAGCGGACAAACTTTTGTATCGTAAATATCCGCAACTTTAAAAGCGGTCGGGTCTAATTTGTTACCGGCGCCCATTGATGAAATGATTTTTGTTCCCGCAGCCTTTGCACACTCTGCCAATGCGATTTTTCCCGAAACGGTATCAATAGCATCAACCACGTAATCATACTTTGAAAAATCAAATTCATCGGCATTTTCCGGCAGAAAAAAGGTGTTATAAACATTAACTTTCGCATTCGGGTTAATATCGGCAATCATTTTCTGCATAACCTCGGTTTTCGGCTTACCGACAGTGCTTAAAAAAGCCACCGCCTGACGGTTGATATTGCTTTTGCTCACAACATCGTTGTCGATAAGGTCGATAGCGCCTATTGAACTTCTTGCAAGCGCAAGCGCACAGTGACCGCCTACGCCGCCTATTCCGAAAACCGCCACACGAGCGTTTTTAAGTTTTTCCATATTTTCTTTGCCGAAAAGCAATTCGGTTCTTGTAAACATAATAAAATCTTTCCTTAATATAAACTGATTCTTTTGCAAAAGTTGAGGTGTAGATTGGCTCCCTCTGACGAGGGAGGCGATAAGTGTTGAAACCCAAACATTAGGAATAGAACCTATAAACTATCAAAAAAACGCAGCCAAAAACTGCGTTTTTTAAGATTTTGCTCATTTTTCTTTGTTTAATTCCAATGTTACCCGCTTAACGTCTTCTTTATTTTCCTGTTTTTTTGGAACAAGCGGAAAATGAAAAAAAGCAGAATAATTAACGTAAAAATCGCACAAAGTTTTCACCGCAATATTTTATTTCGTAAAATTAATACTCAACGCTGCCCTCAAATGCGATTGCCGCAGGACCTGTCATAAACACGGTTTCATCGGTGTATTTAATAAAAAGTTCTCCGCCTGTAAGAATAACTTTAACGGTTTCGCCTTTTTTGCAGTAGCCGTTTTCTACCGCCGCCACAACGGTTGCGCAAGCGCCCGTGCCGCAAGCAAGAGTTTCGCCCGAACCGCGTTCCCAAACACGCATTTTAAGAGTTTTATCGTCAATTACTTTAACAAATTCTGTATTAACCTGCTCGGGAAAAAGTTCGTTTTTCTCAAATTTCGGTCCGATATTGTGTAAATCAATATCGTCGGGGTCGACGTCATCAAAAACAACGCAATGCGGATTTCCCATTGAAACGCAGGTAACGGTGTATTCTTTGCCGTCGATTACCGCTTTTCTTTTAATCGCAGTTTCGCCGTCGAAATTAACGGGTATTTCTTTCGGATTTAAAATTGCTTTTCCCATATCAACGGTAACCTGTGTAACCTTGCCGTTTTCAACGGTCAAATCAAGATATTTGATACCCGAAAGCGTTTCAATCGAAATTTTATCTTTTTTGCAAATTCCCTTGTCATAAAGAAATTTTGCAACGCAGCGGATAGCGTTTCCGCACATTTTTCCCTCGGAGCCGTCGATGTTAAACATTCTCATTTTTGCGTCGGCAACATCCGAAGGACAAATCATAACAATACCGTCGCCGCCGATAGAAAAATGGCGGTCGGAAAGGGCTACTGAAAGTTCATTCGGATTTTCGATTTTCTGTTTAAAGCAGTCAAAATAAATATAATCGTTGCCTGCGCCGTGCATTTTTGTAAATTCTAAAACCATTTTAATTACCTACTTTTTATCTTCTGTAAACATAGTATGCGATTACGGCGTATTCGCTGCCGTCGTCGCGAGTCATAGAAAGGCGTACCCCGTCTTTTGAGAGCAGTTCCCCAACCTTTGCGTCGTAAATATTACAACGAAAAACATCTCTGCCGTCGGAATGGCAGATAAGTTCTTCGCCTTTTATATTAATTGAGCCGGAGCGACCGAGTACATATTCGGTTCCGCCCTCATTTCTTGTCGTAACATATTTAATCGCTCTTTGATTTATTCTTGCCAAAACTTCAGGGTTTTCAAGTTTTCGTTTCTTTTTAAAAAGTCCCAATAAAAGCACCTCTCAAAGATTTATCTTCAAAGTGTTTTTTAGCGTTCCGTTGTGCCGTTAGAACCGTAAAGACGCTTTTTTGAAAAAGAAATTAAAAGGAAAAGCGCAATATATACCGCTGTTGCACATAAAAACACACTTTCATTCGGCATTAACCTCGTTTTTGCGCCGGAATAAACAAACGGAGCGATTAAATCGGGCAAGGCGGCAATCATACAGGTAATACAAGCGCCTACTCCTGTAAAAAGAGTGATTTTTCGCACTTTATTAAAACTGACGTTTGAAATATATCTTGAATAAAATTCAAAGAACAAAACGTTGAAAATCAAAGCGACGATTTTAAGCGTAACTTCGCTTGATTTAATGATACCAAAGGAATTTATAAACACATAACAAAGTTTATAAACAAAATACGCAAGCGGTAAAAGGCTTAAAAGCAAAGATACTTTTCTGCAAGTAAACAAGCAAACTGCGTAATAAATCATAAAAAAAGCAAGCAGAATAAACAAGCAAAAGTTTGCGTAATCCCAAATACTTTTAAAATTCTGCAAATAAGTGCATGAATCCGCAATAATAAAAACGCCGTATAAAATGTTTAACACAGCCAAGCCTTTAGAAGAACGCCGAGGAAAACGAGGATATTCTTTGTCGAAAAAAACAATGATTGCGACAACAACCAAAACCGCGGCGAGCGACGAGGCGAAAACCACTCTTAAATAACTGTATTCGGGATTAAAAAATCCGTTAAATGAATCAATGCAATTGCCTAAAAGGTAAGTTCTGAAAGCCAGCAACCCAAATAAGGATATAAGGCTGAAAATCAATAAAAATAATTTCTTCTTCATTTAAATCGACATTCCTTATTAATATTTTTAAAAAAATAAGCATAGAATGGACAAAGGCAAAAAATATATATCCATAATAACATTATCATTTTATAATAAATTATTTTAAATGTCAAGGAGGAATTACCGTTGGAAAAACTGTATATTCTGATTTTTTCGGTTATTTTTTTATGTATGCTCACCGTTCCGCTTATTTCTGTTGAAAATAACGATAAAAATGATAAAATTCCTCAAAAAACCGAGAGTAAAACTTCAAGCGTTTCTTTAAAAAATTCCGAAAAATCCGAAGAAAAAAAGGTTAAAATTTATCTGTCCGATAAAAAGCAGATAAGCGAAATTACGCTTTCGGAATATCTTGTCGGCGTGGTTATGACCGAAATGGACGAATCCTATCCCGACGAAGCGCTCAAAGCACAGGCGGTAGCGGCGCACACCTTACTTTTATACAGGCAAAAGGAGAATAAAGACAAGGACTATGACATTACAGACAGTTACACCGCCGACCAAGGGTATATGAACAAAGCAAGCCGCCGGGAAAAATACGGAAAAATTTATAAAACTACCGAAAGCAGGGTTAAAAAACTTGTGAATTCGGTTAAAAACAAGGTTATTTATTATAAAAACAGTCCGATTTTGGCGGTTTACCACGATACCTCGGGCGGAAAAACCGAAAATGCAAAAGATATTTGGGGCGGTGATTATCCTTATCTTGTTTCGGTTGAAAGCATATCCGACCTTTTAAATCCGTCATATTTAAGCACCGTTACATATACAAAGCAGGAGTTTGAATCTCGTCTAAAAGGCTTAGGCGTATCTTTGCCGAAATCCGAAAAAAAGTATATCGGAAACTCAAAAACCACCGAAAGCGGAACGGTAAAACAGATAGTGATTGCAGGAAAAACATTTTCGGGGCAAAAAATAAGAGAGGCTTTTAATCTTCGCAGTGCAAATTTTGACTTGAAATATGAGGATAAAAAGTTTGTTTTTACGGTTCGGGGATTCGGTCACGGCGTAGGAATGAGTCAATACGGCGCTTTGTTTATGGCAAAAGAGGGCAGTAATTACAAAGAGATTTTAAAATGGTATTATACGGGTTGCGAGATTAAATAAAAAATTTTAAATTGACGAATAGAAATCGACAGAAGAAATAAAAATGGGTTGATATTTTATAATTGCAGAAGTATAATAAAAGATAAGGAAAAATTTCTGGTTTTAGGAGGAAAAAACTTTATGGACAGTCGTGTTGAAAGATTTTTAAAAAGTATGAACGGCAAAAAAATTGCTTTTTGCGGTATAGGTAGGTCAAATTTGCCGTTGGTTTCGCTTTTTTCAAAATACGGCGCTGTAATTACCGTTTGCGATAAAAAGGAAAAGTCCGCTTTTTCCGATGAAATAATAAAAGAAATTACAGATAACGGCGCTTTTATTAAATGCGGTGAAGATTATCTTGAAAATTTAGATGTCGATATTATTTTTCGCGCTCCGGGTATGTATTACAACCTGCCTGTTTTACAGGAATTTCGCAAGAGGGGCGTTGTTGTGACAAGCGAAATGGAAGTTTTCTTTGATATATGCCCCTGCAAAATTTTTGCGCTTACCGGTACCGACGGAAAAACCACCACTACAACGATTTGCGCCGAAAGTTTACAAAGAAGCGGAAAAAAGGTGTATAAAGGCGGAAATATAGGCACGCCGCTTTTGCCGAAAATCGAAGAAATGACCGCCGATGACGTTTGCGTTGTCGAACTTTCTTCATTCCAACTTATTTCTATGAGACGTTCGCCTGATGTAGCGGCAATCACGAACATTTATCCCGACCATTTGAACGTTCATAAGGATATGGCGGAATACATCGGCGCAAAGGTGAATATTTTAGCGCATCAAAACGCTTTTTCACGTGCGGTGCTTAATTTTGACAATGAAGAAACAAAAGCGCTTTCAAAATACGTAAGAGGAAACCTTTATTATTTCAGCCGTCTTAACGCAGTTGAAAAAGGCTCGTATCTTGATGAAAACGGCTGGCTTACGTTTACCGAAAACGGCAAAACCGAAAAAATAGTGCATAAAGACGATATTAAAATCCCCGGTATGCACAATGTTGAAAATTATCTTACCGCTATTTCTGTTCTTCACGGCTTTGTTGATAATAAATATATCGCCGAGGTTGCAAAAACTTTCGGCGGAGTTGAACATAGAATAGAATTTGTGCGTGAACTTGACGGCGTAAGATATTATAACGAT
Organism: Acutalibacteraceae bacterium; assembly: GCA_036308645.1. Lineage (GTDB taxonomy): Bacteria > Bacillota > Clostridia > Oscillospirales > Acutalibacteraceae > RUG11462. The sequence goes on from JAXJVH010000025.1 coordinate 17,345, forward strand.
TCGATTGCCACAAGTCCCGCGTCTGTTACCGCAGGGCTTAAAGCCTTTAATAAAAAAGTTATAATCATAGCGGGCGGTTCGGATAAACAACTTGATTATTCCACGCTTTCGGGCGCTATTAACGAGTATGTAAAGGTATTGATACTTTTGGGCGAAACCGCCGATAAAATCGAAAAAGCGGTCAAAGAGGATAAAAATTACAACCCCGATACAATTAAAATTATCAGAACCGACATACTCGAAAACGCAGTAGCAATTGCAAAGGAAAACGCCGCTAAAGGCGACGTTATCTCGCTTTCGCCCGCCTCTGCAAGTTTTGACAAATATAAGGATTTTGAAGAACGAGGCAGACATTTCAAAAAAATCGTAGGAGAACTGAAATGATGAAACAAAATTTAATAAAACTCTGTAACGCTTGTTTTATCGGCGGCGAAAGAGGAGCGGCAGACGTTGCAAAAGAGATATTAGCGCCGTATGTTGATGAGATAACAACCGATTTAACAGGCTCGGTTTTCGGTTTTATAAAAGGAAAAAGCGATAAAACAACGCTGATTTCGGCGCATATTGATGAAATCGGCTTTACTGTTACAAATATACTTTCAGGCGGATTTTTGCGTGTTTCAAAGGTTGGCGGAATTGATATTCGTGTTCTTCCTGCAAGCAGCGTAATAATTCACGGCAAAAAGGATATTGTCGGCATATTTACTTCAACTCCGCCCCACTTGGCAAAAGATAAATCGGACGAGTTTTCCGACCTTGACGAAATTTTAGTTGATACAGGCGTTGAAAATATCGGTGATTTTGTGAATATCGGCGATTTTGTTACATTTAATACAACCGCCGCCGAACTTGAAAACGGCTATATTACCGCAAAATCCGTTGACGACAGAAGCGGTTGCGCCGTAATGATTGAAGTTGCAAAAAACATTAAATCGCACGGCACACCCGAAAATAACATTATAATTATGCTCGCAAGCGGCGAAGAACTCGGCAACCGAGGAGCAAAAATAGGCGCTTTCGGTAAAAATATTGACGAGGCAATTATTGTGGACGTTTCGTTTGGGGCTTCGCCCGGCGCCGATAAATCAAAATGCGGCGAATGTGAAAAAGGCGCAATGATAGGCGTTTCGCCGATTCTTAATAAGACTATTCGCAACAGCCTTATTAATATCGCAAAGGAAAAAGCGATACCGTATCAACTCGAGGCTATGAGCGGTCTTACCTCGACCGACGCAGACGTTGTGACCGTTACCGAAAACGGCATAAAAACCGCGCTTATTTCAATACCGATAAGGTATATGCACACCCCGATTGAAACAGTTTATCTCCCCGATATAAAAGCAGTTTCCGATTTAATAACAGAATATTTAAGATAAATAGAAAAATGAGATAAAAAAGGTGCGACGAGGATGTCACACCTTTTTTCATCTCATTTTAACTTGTAGGGGCAACCCTGCGTGGTCGCCCGTCAATAACCAAAAATCCCATCTGTATTTTTAGGGTACGGCATCCCTGACGTACCGTTTGCCGTTTCTTTTGGGTTCGATATTAACGGCGGTTTGAGGGCAAACCGCCCTACAAAATCAAAATAATTGCATATAAAATTAGGGCTGTTTTTTACAGCCCATTTTTACACTTGTGTTTTTATGCGAAATTGAACACTATTCCGACTACTGCGGATATGGCGATAAAAGCGACGGGGTGCAATTTTTTGAACACCTTTTGCATAGCGAAAATTGCCACCGCCAAAATTATGGCTTTTATAGAAAACAAATCTAAAATATTGCCTGTTTGATTAAATGCGCCGATGTTGAAAAGAGTTGATAAAATAACGTCAACCGCAACCGCCGCAATCAACGCTATGGAAACTGCACGAAGTCCGTAAAAAGCGCCGCCTACATATTTGTTTTCTTTGAATTTTTCAAGAATTTTAGAAATTATCATAATTACCACAATCGCAGGGGTAATAAGTCCGAGCGTTGCGATAATTCCGCCGAAAATTCCTGCGGTTGTATAGCCTGTGTACGTTGCCATATTTACGCCGATAGGTCCGGGGGTAGATTCCGAAACCGCAATCATATTTGAGATGTCGGCAGAGGTAAACCAACCGGTTCTTGCACCTAAATCCTGTAGAAAAGGCAAAGTTGCAAGACCGCCGCCTACCGAGAAAAGTCCTATTTTTACAAATTCAAGATAAAGACGAAGATAAATCATTTGTTTTTACCTCCCAACTGCTTGATAATTACGCCAAGCACACCGCCTGCAAGAACGAGAATAACAGGCGAGATGTCGAACGGCAAAAAATATGAAGAGATTGAAAGCAAAAATGCGCCGGCAAAAATCGCAAAAGATATGCCGTCAACAATCGAGTTTTTCCAAAGTTTAATAATTGCGTTTACCACAAGCACGCATACGCATACCGAAATTCCTGCGAGTGCGTCTTTTACATACTCGTTATCGGCAAAATTGGTAAGACACATAGCAATAATCGTGATGATAATTGTCGGTATAAATACCATTCCGAGCGTGGCGCAAAGTCCGCCCAAAAATCCCTTGCGCTTATTTCCGACAAACGTGGCTACGTTTACCGCAATAATGCCCGGTGTACATTGACCGATTGCAAAATAGTCGGTCAGTTCTTCATCGGTAGTCCAGTTTCGTTTTTCAACGAGTTCTTTTGATAGTATCGGAAGCATTGCATAACCGCCGCCGAATGTAACCGCGCCGATTTTTGCAAATGTCCAAAACAGGTCTAAAAGCGTCTTTAATGTCTGCATAGTTTCTTCCCTTATATAGTAGTTTTTCTTAAAACATTTTTATTTTACCCCTCTTAAAACACATTGTCAAATCAAATGAATAAGAATATATAAACATTGAATATCCTATACAAAGATTTAACAAAATCTTAATAAATTATTAGTCATAATTAATAATATGTCGGTTGACATAAAAGAGAAAAAAGTATATACTTATTTTATAATATTTTGAGTAACAGCAGAATAAAATATACTCGGAGGATTATAATGAAAATAGAATTTTTAGGTGCTGCCCGTGAAGTAACGGGTTCTTGCACTTTGCTTGAATTTAACGGAAAAAAGATACTTGTTGACTGCGGTATGGAGCAAGGCCCCGATACTTATGAAAATACACCTTTGCCGGTTTCACCGGGCGAAATCGATTGTGTTTTGGTAACTCATGCGCATATTGACCATTCGGGCAAACTGCCGAATTTAGTGGCAAACGGTTTTGACGGAAAAATTTACGCTACCGTCGCTACTGTAAATCTTTGTGCTATTATGCTGCTTGATTCTGCGCATATACAGGAGCAGGAGGCTTTTTGGCGAAATAAAAGGGCAAAACGAAGCGGTGAACCTGAATACATTCCGCTTTATACATCGGAAGATGTGCAGAAAACTGTTCCGCATTTTGAAAAATGCGATTACGAAACCGAATATCAGATTTTCCCCGACCTTAAAATTCGGTTTATTGATGCAGGTCATCTTCTCGGCTCGGCAAGTATCGAGATAACATTTTCAGAAAACGGAAAAGAGCATATTATTCTTTTTTCGGGCGATATCGGTAATGTTGACCGTCCGCTTATTAAAAATCCCACCTTGCCCGAGCGTGCCGATTATGTTGTAATTGAATCTACCTACGGCAACCGTCTTCACGACCGCAGAGAAGATTACACCGAGCAAATGGTTAGAATTATTGACGATACTATGGCAAGAGGCGGTAATTTGGTTATTCCGTCTTTCGCAGTCGGCAGAACGCAGGAACTGCTTTATTTACTGCATAATATTAAGAAAAATCGGCTTACAAAATATGATTTTCCTGTTTTTGTTGACAGTCCTCTTTGCGTTGAGGCAACCGAAATTTACTCGGCTGAATCCGAGCTTATTGATTATTACGATGAAGAAACCTTGCGGCTTATTAACGGCGGCGAGAAAATTTTAAGTTTTCCGGGCTTGCAGTTCTCTCGTACAAGCGAAGAATCAATGGCAATAAACGCCGATAAACGACCGAAAATTATTATTTCGGCGAGCGGAATGTGCGAGGCGGGAAGAATACGTCATCACTTAAAGCATAATCTCTGGCGCGCAGACTCTACAATTTTATTTGTAGGATATCAGGCAGAGGGTACTTTCGGAAGAAATATAATAAACGGCGCTGATGAGGTTAAACTTTTCGGCGAGAAAATTCAGGTAAGAGCGAAAATTGAAACAATTAAAGGTATAAGCGGTCATGCCGACAGCGATATGCTTATTAACTGGCTTAAAAATATTAAGGTAAAACCGCAGACTGTTTTTGTAAACCATGGCAGCGAAACCTCGTCTGAAGATTTTGCGAACAGAGTTTTTGATGAAATAGGCGTCGATGCGGTTGCACCTTATAACGGTGCCGTTTATGATTTGCTGAACAATCAATGTTTGGCACAGGGTAACACAGTAAAAATCGTTAAAAAGTCTAAAGGCTTTAAGCCTTCAAGCGCTTATGAACGCCTGCTTATGGCAGGAAAACGATTAATGACCGTAATTGAGCGCAACAAATACGGCGCTAACAAGGATGTCGGCAAATTTGCCGACCAGGTTACCGAGCTTTGCAACAAATGGGACAGATAGGATTGGTATTATGATAAAAAACATTGACGAATTTAACCTAAAACTGCATAAAGACAGCACGGCTTTTATAGAAGAAAGTGATAATGATTATTTTTCTCAGGTTAGAAAAGTTGCGCAAATTATCGAAGAAAATACCTACAAAACGCCGATAATTTTGCTTTCAGGACCTTCGGGTTCGGGAAAAACCACAACTGCTTTGAATGTTGAACATATTCTCGACAATAAAGGCGCAGAAACGCATACCTTATCGCTTGATAATTATTTTCGCACTATTGACGGACGTGATATGAGATTGCTTGAGGAGGGCAGATTGGATCTTGAATCTCCCGACAGAGTTGATAAGGATTTTCTTAATTCACAGCTTGAGAAAATGATAAAATGCGAGCCTATTGAACTTCCTAAATATGATTTTAAATCAGCGAAAAGAGTAAAATCCGGCATTACTTTAAGCCGTAAGCATAACGAGCCTGTAATTTTAGAGGGTATTCATTCGCTTAATCCCGATGTTATTGAAATACCCGAAGAACAAACCTTAAAAATCTATGTAAGCGTTCGAACGAGGGTAAAATACGGCGGAATAACAATGCATCCGAGCTATATTCGACTGCTTCGCAGAATGATGCGCGACAGCCTTTTCAGAGGCAGACCGATTGAGGAAACAATAAAAATGTTCCGCAGCGTTGAAATCGGCGCTGAAAAGCATATAATGCCGTATAAATCGAGATCGGATATTGATGTCGATACTTTTATTCCTTATGAGCTTTCGGTTTATAAGAAATTTCTTCTTGATAAACTTAAAGAATGTGACGATAGCGTTAAGGATGAACGGCTTTCAGAGGTGATAAGGGTTTTATCGGCGGTTGACGGATTAGATGAAGAAAAAGTGCCGAAAAATTCTCTAATCCGAGAATTTATCGGCAACGGCAATTTTGAATATTAATAAAGCTAACAGGGCGGCTATTTATAACCGCCCTGTTTTTAAATGCCAGCAGAAAAGCTGATGTTTTAAAGTTGTATATAGTGTGGAATAATATCTTCATAAGTTCCATCAGGCATTAAAAATCCGTTTGGAATAACGCCGAGCTTTACAAACCCTAATTTGTTGTAAAGGTGTAAAGCCGCAGTATTGGTTTTTACCACCGCATTAAATTGCAATATTTTAAAACCGAGTTCTTTTGCGGTTTTTATGCAATGTTTTACTAATTTTTCGCCGATATGCCGACCGCGTAAATCCGATTTAACCGCATAAGAGGCATTGCAAATATGACCGCATCTTCCAACGTTATTAGGGTGCAAAATGTAAAGTCCGATGATTTCACCGTTTTCATTTTCAGCAACACCTGTAAACGACTGCATATTAAAAAAATCAATGCCGCTTTGATCGTCTAAAGTTTCGGTTTGAGGAAAAGCGTTGCCGTCGGCGACAACCTTGTTCCAGATTGCGTTTGCGCTATGTATATCTTTATTTTCAAATTCTCTTATTTTAACGTCCATTTTCATCACCAAAAATATTATAGCACATTTAATTTTGATTAGCAATTTTTTTGCAGATTAGCGTTCCGTGTTCCGATAAAAAAAGCGGCGAGATTTTATCGGGAACAGCGGAAAATTCCGAAAAAACAAGTAATGCCGCCTTACAGATTTTAAAATTTTTTGAAAGGCAGAGATAATATTTGCCGTTAAACTCATAAATTGAGCCGAAAGGTGCGTTTTTGCTACCGTAAAGAGCGTTCAGACAATCAAGCAGGCTGTTTATATCGGAAAATCGGTAAACATTCCTCTTTTTAATCGTTTCGGCTTTGAATCTTTTCGCATTGTTTCTCGTGAACAGAATAAGACAGCCGTTATCTATCGTCGGAAAAACCTCAACGGTAAGTTTTGTATGAAAAATATCAAATCCCGTTTGCTCATAAGCGTTTCGCAGAATAATTTTAAGCACTCTGCCCGCATTTTCGTCACGCAAAGCAAACGAACCTCTTTTTATATTCATCAATGACATATCGTAATTGTCAAGTTCAACTTTTAAATGTCTGTCGTCAATCATTTCAATCAACAAAAAATCACCCCTTTTTAATATAATATTATAAAGGGCTTTTCCCTGCAATAAAAAATATTTGGAATTATTTTTGGATTTTAAGAAAATTTTTATTGACTTTTTTGTCTTAATGTATTATAATATTCGAGCGTGTTAATGAAATATAAAAAATAACAAATTTCGAGGCGTAGCTCAGCTTGGTAGAGTGCTTGGTTTGGGACCAAGATGCCGCAGGTTCAAGTCCTGTCGCCTCGACCAAAACACAGATGTACCATTAGGTGCGTCTGTGCTTTTATTTTGATTACGAAAAGGACTTGAACCTTATGAAGGTCTGAAGCATAAAAAACAGTCCGGTGGACTGTTTTTAGCGAACGAGCGGGAGTCGGGTACAGTTGCAGTATGCAACGGTCAACGAGCGATTAGTATGCTTACGGCTAAAGCCGTAAAGCAGACGGCAAGTCCTGTCGCCTCGACCAGAAAAAAGCACTGACTTTGTCAGTGCTTTTTTCAATGAAATTCGTTCCTTACGGAACGAGTGAAATATCTTCGATATGAAATATTTGCTTCACAAATATGAAATATGCCTACGGCATATTATGGAACAAATTTTATTTCATATTGCGTTGCAATATTTCATTGATGGTATTTTCCCTCATCCGTCTTTTCCTTCGGCTTGCCACATTCCCCTAAAGGCGAAGGCTTGGTTTTGTCAAAAATCTTCTCGACACTTGTAGGGCACGACGACCTCAGCGTGCCTATTTATTTCAAATAAATAATTTTATATACATTCGTAGGGCGGTGGCTTGCTACCGCCGTTTTCCCATAAATATAAAAGTAACGATAAGTTGTAAAATAAAATGACCAAAAAAAGATGACTCATAAAGACATCTCTGGTATAATGTTAAGTGATCAAACTAAACATGATTGGAGATATCAATATGAGTCACTTAAATAATAACACAAAAAGCAGGAAAGGTAAA
>JAXJVH010000026.1:0-12272 GCA_036308645.1 Acutalibacteraceae bacterium
GTTAGGAGATTTGGAGGAATTCCACCCTGACAGAATGGCTTCAAGAATACTCGGCATGGGCGACGTTATGTCGCTTATAGAAAAGGCGGAGCAAGCGCTTGACGATAAAAAAGCCGCCGAACTTGAGCAAAAATTAAAGAGAAATAAGTTTGATTTAAACGATTTGCTCGGACAATTCCAGCAGATTAAGAAAATGGGACCGCTTAAACAGGTTCTCGGAATGATTCCGGGACTCGGCAAACAACTTGAAAATGCCGATGTTGACGATAAACAACTTGTAAGAGTTGAATCAATCATTTATTCAATGACCGAAAAAGAACGTACAAAACCTGAAATTATCAACGCCTCACGCAAAAAGAGAATTGCGGCAGGCTGCGGAATGAAGGTTGAAGATGTAAACCGTTTGCTTCGTCAATATGAACAGATGAAAAAGATGTTTAAACAGATGAACGGCGGCAAGGGTAAAAACCGCAGACTGCTTAAAGGGCTCGGCGGTAATAAACTCGGCTTTGACCCTAACACATTTGACCCAAGCCAATTAAATCAAAAATTCTAACACGTATTTTACAGTAAAAACTGTTTAATAATATTTTAAAAACAATTATTTAGGAGGAAATAAAAATGGCAGTAAAAATCAGACTTCGTCGTATGGGCGCTAAAAGAGCACCTTTTTACAGAGTAGTAGTTGCTGATTCAAGATTCCCGAGAGACGGCAGATTTATCGAGGAAATCGGTACTTTCAATCCAAACACAGATCCTGCAGAAGTTAAAATTGACGCAGAGGCTGCAAAGAAATGGATTGCAAACGGCGCTCAGCCTACCGACACAGTTAAAGCATTGCTTAAAAAGAATAACATTATCTAACTATATCCCCTTAAGAAAGGATGTTTTCTTTATGCAAGAACTTCTTAAAACGCTTGCTCAAGGATTGGTAAATGATCCTGACGCAGTAAAGGTTTCGGTTGACGAGCCTAATGAAGAAGGTGTTGTGGTTTATCACCTCAACGTAGCGGCTGACGACATGGGCCGTGTTATCGGCAAACAGGGCAGAATTGCAAAAGCAATCCGCGTTGTGATGCGTGCAGTTGCAACCCGTAATGATGAAAAAATTATGGTTGAAATCGACTAAATGATAAAGGAGTATTAATTTACTCCTTTATTTTTAGTTTAAAGAGGAAAACAGTATGAAAGAAAGATATATTGAAACAGGAAAAATCGTCGGAACACACGGTATTAAAGGCGAAGTTAGAGTTCAGCCATGGTGCGACACCCCCGAATTTTTAACTTCCTTTAGAACTCTTTATACCGACAAATCCGGTTCGGCAATAAAAATAACCTCGTCAAGAGCGCATAAAAACATAGTTTTGATGAAAATTAAAGATGTTAATACGATTGAGCAAGCGGAAACCTTGAGAGGGAAAGTGTTATATATTGACCGTAATGACGCCGATTTGCCCGAAGGCTCATATTTTCAGTGCGATTTGTTCGGCTGCGAGGTTTTTGACGTTGACACAGGCGAAAAATTAGGCGTAATAACCGATGTTTCTCAAACAGGCGCAAACGACGTATGGCATATTACACGAGAAGACAAAGAGTATTTAATCCCGTCAATTCCCGATGTTGTTATCAATGTTGATATAGATAATTCAAAAATTGAAATTCGACCTTTGAAAGGTATTTTTGACGATGAGAATTGATATTATGACTATTTTCCCCGATATGATGAATGCTTATCTTAATGAAAGTATCATCGGCAGAGCCATCGCCAAAGGCGCAATAGAGGTTAAATGTCACAATATCAGGGATTACACGATTGATAAGCATAAAAAAACCGATGAAATGCCTTACGGCGGCGGCTACGGTATGGTTATGACGCCTCAGCCGATTGACGACTGCTACAATCATATTGTAACAGAAACAGGCGTTAAACCATATTTTATATATATGTCGCCGCAAGGAAAAACACTTACGCAAAAAAAGGCGGTTGAATTGTCTGAAATGGACAATATTGTGCTGTTATGCGGACATTACGAGGGCGTTGACCAACGGGTGCTTGACAAACTTTGCGATGAGGAAATTTCAATCGGCGACTATGTATTAACGGGCGGCGAACTGCCCGCTCTCGTGCTTACAGACTGTGTAGCGCGTATGTGCGAAGGAGTTTTACCAAGCGAGGACTGTTTTACGGAAGAAAGCCATTTTAACGGTCTTTTAGAGTATCCGCAATACACAAGACCTGCAGTTTGGGAAGAAAGAGAAGTGCCGGAAGTGCTTTTGTCAGGACATCATGCGAATATTATGCAGTTTAAAAGAGAGCAAAGCCTTATAAATACTTTGAAAAAAAGACCTGAACTGCTAAAAACGGCAAATTTGACAGAAAAAGACAAAATATTTATTGAAAACTACAAGAAAAACCAAGAAATTCACTGAAATTTAGAGTTTTTAACACTGTTTAATGTGCGAGTCGCAATAAATTTCCAAAAAAAATTGTGCAACTTCAACAAACATTGTGTTTTTGGTTTTTAACAGTTTGTGTATTGAATAGATTTTACAATAAAATTAAAGTTTTTTGATTGACCTATTATTAAAATGTGGTATAATAAGCAATGTAAATTAATTATTAAACAATTTTATTGAACTTCAAATATATTAGTTCAGTTTTACTAATGAAAGGATTGTATTTAATATGTACGTTAAAGATGTAGTTGTTCAGAATCAGGTTGGTCTTCATGCTCGTCCTGCTACTTTTTTTATCCAGAAAGCAAATGAGTTTAAATCATCTATCTGGGTTGAAAAGGAAGAGAGAAGAGTAAATGCAAAGAGCCTTTTGGGTGTTCTTTCATTAGGTATTTTAGGCGGAACTTCTATTCGCATCATTGCTGACGGTTCAGACGAGAATGAAGCGGTAGACGCTCTTGTTAATCTCGTTTTATCAGGTTTTGCTGAATAATTTTTAAAGGTAAGATTTTTAATAAAAGCCGCAGTTTTGATTTTTGAACTGCGGCTTTGCTTTTTTTATTACAAATAATTATTAACTGAAAAAGCGGAGCGTTTTATTTACGCTCCGCTTTTAATTTATATTTATTCTTCATTTGAATCCAAAGGATTATTTACCGTAATACTGTCAAATTCGGTTTTCTCCTCCATAATTGCTTTAAACTCGTCGCTGTCGATTTTCTCTTTTTCAAACAAGCGTTTTGCAACAGCATGAAGTTTATCAATATGAGTTCTAAGCAATTCTTCGCCCGATTTGTAAGCCTCGTCGATAATATTTTTAATTTCTTTATCAATTTTAGCGGCAACGTCTTGTGAAACGTTATCAACGTGTCCGTAATCACGTCCGAGAAATACCTCGTCATTTGAGTTGGCGTAAAGAATAGGACCGAGTTCATCGCTCATACCGTATTTTACAACCATATCTCTTGCAATTTTTGTTGCTCGTTCAATATCGTTAGAAGCGCCTGTTGTAAAATTGTCGCCATGATAAATCGTTTCGGCAATTCTACCGCTCAAAAGCATAATAATTTCTTCTTTCATCTCTATTTTATACTTCGAGAACTTATCCTTTTCAGGTAAAGAAATCGTCATACCGAGCGCTCTGCCTCTCGGAATAATTGAAATATAATGAATATCGTCTTGAGTCGGCAGATAATATCCTGCGATTGCGTGACCTGCCTCATGATAAGCGGTATTGATTTTTTCTTTATCGTCCATTACCCAACTTTTCTTCTCGGTACCTGCAATAACCTTGATTGTTGCGTCCTCAATATGCTTTTCGGTAATGGCTTTTTTATTCTCTCTTGCCGCAAGCAAAGCAGCCTCATTAAGAAGATTTTCAATATCGGCGCCTGTAAAGCCTGCGGTTGATTTTGCAATAGTTTTAAGGTCTACATCAGGAGCCAAAGGCTTTCCTCTTGCATGAACCTTCAAAATCTCTTCCCTGCCTTTAACATCAGGGTAATTAACCGTAACCTGACGGTCAAATCTGCCCGGACGAAGAAGCGCTTTATCAAGAATATCAGGGCGGTTTGTAGCCGCTATGATGATAACGCCCTCGTTTGCGCCGAAACCGTCCATCTCAACAAGCAATTGGTTAAGAGTCTGCTCACGCTCATCATGACCGCCGCCGAGTCCTGCGCCACGCTGACGTCCTACAGCGTCAATCTCATCAATAAATACGATTGCAGGCTGATTTTTCTTTGCGGTTTCAAACAAATCACGAACACGCGAAGCGCCTACGCCGACAAACATTTCAACAAAATCAGAACCGGAAATCGAATAAAACGGAACGCCTGCCTCACCTGCAACGGCTTTTGCAAGCAAGGTTTTACCTGTACCCGGAGGGCCTACAAGCAAAACGCCTTTCGGTATACGCGCGCCGAGTTCCTGAAACTTTTTAGGGTCTTTAAGAAATTCAACAATTTCCTTTAATTCCTCTTTTTCTTCATCAGCGCCGGCAACATCCGAAAACATTGTTTTCTTCTTCTCGTCAGCAGAGTTTTTAAACTTCGCCTTGCCGAAATTCATGGTCTTGTCAGCACCCATACCGCCCATTTTTTTGGACATAAACACCCAAAAACCTATGAGCAGTACAAACATCAAAATATAAGGAATAAAACTTAACAGCCAGTTTCCTTCGCCGCCTGCCTCAATATCATAATCAATGCTTAAATTATAATCATCTTTGATTTTATAAAAATCATTAATAAATAATTCCGAGTCAGGAACTTTATACCTCTGCTCTACCTTACTGCCCTCTTGAATATAATCAACGGTGCGGTTGGCAATATTCATATCAAACGATGAAATTTTATTCTGCTTAAACATTTCAAGAAACTCTGAATATTTAAGGTCACCGCCCTGAATATTAGTACCCCACATTGAAACCGCCATTATAACAATAAGGAGCGGAACGGCAATATAAAGCAACACATTTTTTACGTTTTTATTAATGATAATCGACCTCCCTTTGTATCAATAAAACCTTTTGTGTGTTTTTATTCGGGCTGTATCCGCCGGCAACGCCGACATTCTCTGCCCATATAATTTTATTATTTTCAACCAATACTGCGAGTTTATCCCTTATTTCTACAGGAATTTTAAGTTCATTATAAACCGATTTCAGCAGTTTATTAACTTTTCTGTTTTCAAGAAAAATTCTATCGCCGCTTCTTCGGTTTCGCAATATCAGGCTATGACAAATTCTATCATAATCAATAGCTGTATTTAATAACAAATTGTAAACATTTTTAGTATTTTTATATTGATTTTTAAGATTTTTAAATTCATTATAAGAAACTATCTTTGCATTATAGTTATTATATGGAGTTTTTGCCGTTTCTTTAAAAGGAATTTCAAATTCTTCACTTTTTATTTTCTGCGCTTTGTAAACATAAGGTTTTCCGTTTTTCCACTCGAACAAATACCCTTTAGGCAGTTGACATCTGCTTTTGTTTTTGACTGCTTCAACGCATTTTTCAATATGAAAAAAATCGGGTGAAATGTCTGCATTTTGCTTTAAAAACATCGAAATATATTCAAAAAGCACCGCTTTCGGCATGTTTTCTAACGTTTTTATGCTGTTTTTATCTGCTTTTTTGTCTGTTTTTTCATCGTTTTCGAGCAAGTTCTCGGCGGTATTTTTCATAAATTCCGATTGCATGGCGGCGCTTTCGCAAAGCCGTTCAGCCGCTTTTAAAAATTCGGGATTTATCGCCTTTAAAACAGGCAATACATTATGCCTTATTTTATTTCTTGTATATTCATCGCTTGAATTTGTTGAATCAGTTACAAAAGACCGGTTTTTCTCTTTTAAATACTGCTCGATTTCCAAACGACTTACACTTATAAGCGGACGAATAATATTATCTCTTTTTGCGGGAATTGATGAAATCCCGTTTACGGAACAACCTCTCGCTATATTAAAAATCAGCGTTTCGGCTTTATCGTCAAGATTATGCGCGGTAGCGATTTTACCGCCGTTACATTCTTTTAAAAAGCAACTGTAACGCACTTCTCTTGCGTATTCTTCTACGCCTTTTTTGGCTTTTTCGGCTTCGCTTTTTACGTCGATTTTATAGCATTTTATAGGCATTTGCAAAGATTTACATAAATCCATGCAAAATCGCATATCTCTGTCGGCTTCATCACCTCTAATGCAATGATTAATATGCACCGCTTTTAAAGAGAGATTATATTCGGTTTTAAGTTCATTTAAAATAAGCGTTAAACAAACGGAATCAGCACCGCCCGAAAGTCCGATAACGATGCTGTCGCCTTTTTCTATTAAATTATACTTAACAATTGTATCGATTACTTTTTGTTTCATTGTTCTTCATGAGCATAATCACGGGTTGTAAACCTTGTAAACTGTGCGTCAAAGTTAAGATAAGCAGTTCCTACCTCGCCGTGACGGTTTTTTGCGATTATACATTCTGCGTCGTTTTTATTAATATCTTCAGGATTTTCGCTTTCTGCCTGATAGTAAATATCACGGTAAATGAACATTACTATATCGGCGTCCTGCTCGATAGAACCTGAATCTCGAAGATCCGCTAACTGCGGACGATGAGATTTACCTCTTGCCTCGGTAGAACGGGCAAGCTGTGAACAACAGATAATCGGCACATTAAGTTCTTTTGCCATCGCTTTTAAATTACCTGTAATATCCTGAATCTGCAAAACTCGGTTATCCTTATATCTAGTAGAAGTCATAAGGCCCAAATAGTCGATAATAACCAAATCAGGTCTTGGTTTAAGCCTGCGAAGTCTTGCTTTTATTTCGGCAACTGTCATACCGGGTGTTTCATCTAAAAAGATATTGCACTCGGTCAATATTCCGCTTGCCTGTGCAATTCTCGACCACTCGTTAGCGTCAAAATCTCCTGTTCTGAACTTTGTCGACGGAATAGCCGCCTCTGAGGCAATCAGCCTTTCCGCCAACTGTTCTCTTGTCATTTCGAGCGAAAACAATGCAACGCATTTTTTAGACTGCAAAGCAACATTTCTTGCAAAATTAAGCGCAAGCGAGGTTTTACCCATACCCGGTCGAGCGCCTAAAATTATAAGGTCGGACTTATGAAATCCCGAAATAAACTTATCAATAGCGGAAATACCGCTCGGTATACCTATAAAGTCTTCTTTGTACTCCTCTTTTGAGAGTTTATCAAGTTTTTCAAAGGTTTCGCCGGCAATTACTTTTTTAATATGGACAAGACCGCCTACATCTCTGTCCTGTCTTATTTCATAAATGCTCTGTTCAGCCGCGTCAAGCAGTAAATCGGCGTCAACCTCGGGTTCGGAGGCGTCGGAAATAATCTTTCTTGCCGCAATAATCAGCGAACGAATATAATTCTTTTCTTTAACGATTTTTGCATAAGAAACGCAATTTGCGCTTGTAGGCACAATTTGAGCCAATTGAAGTAAATATGCTTTACCGCCTGCGTCGTCAAAAACTTTTTCTTTTTTTAATTCTTCTAAAACGGTGATAGAGTCGATTTTTTTAGAGAGTGCGTCCATTGACCACATTACTTCCGCAATAGCCTTATGCTGCGGAAGATAAAAATGCTCCGGTCTGATAATTTCGGTAACCGAAGAAATAATATCGGGATCAATAAGGATTGCGCCGAGTACCGCCTGCTCTGCTTCAAGCGAGAACGGTAAAACCCCTGAATCATTATTTAAAATCTCTTGATTATCCAAATTTACACCTCTCTTTTTTTATAATAAAAAATATTTTATAAAGCGACGATTTCAGCCGTCATTTTAGCGACAACGCCCTGATACAATTTAACATCAAAACTGTAAGTACCTGTATTTTTCATATCGGGAGCAGAAATTTTCTTTTTATCAATTTTAACGGAAAATTCTTTTTGAAGAACTTCTGCAAGTTCCTTGCTTGTAACTGCGCCGAAAAGTTTACCGCTTTCACCGCATTTTGCACTCAATTTAATAGTTTTACCGTTAATTTTATCTTTATTAGCCTCGGCGGCGGCTTTTTCCTCTGCTTTATGATGAGCGACAGCCTCCTGTTTGCTGTTTAATTCGCTCATAGCCTGATTTGTAGCCTCAATAGCAAGTCCTTTAGGCAAGAGGAAGTTTCTTGCATAACCGTCCGACGCATTTTTAACGTCGCCTTTTTTACCCATTCCTTTTACATCTTGTAATAAAATAACTTTCATATCGGTTTCTCCTAAAAATTATTACTTTTTATAATAAATTAAATATTCTACTCTTTTTCTTTAGCCTTTTTTATAGCGCCGCTTACAAGTTCAAGGCAATCGTTAAAACTTGAACACTCTACTTGAGCCGCCGCCATGGTTTGATGGCCGCCGCCGCCTAACTGCTCCATAATCAACTGAACGTTTACCTTGCCGAAGGAACGAGCCGAGATATTGGCTATTCCCTTGCCCTGCGCCACCGCAACAAACGACGCCTCAACGCCTTTTATGGTAAGCAGTTCATCAGCCGCCTGTGCCGCCGCAATACGGGCGCTGGCGCTATGCTCGGTACAGTAAGCCACCGCATAATTTTTAATGGTTTTAGCTGAAGAAACAATAGTGGATTTAAGCGCATAAGTTTCCATGGATTCAGAGAAAAACTCTTTTACCTGTACGGGATCGGCGCCTTTTTCACGCAGATAAGCCGTAGCCTCAAAGGTACGAGGAGTTGTGCGAAGCACAAGATTTTTGGTATCGAGCATTATGCCCGAAAGCAAAGCGTTTGCCGATGATTTTTCAACAAATTCACCGCCGAAATACATAAGCAATTCCGTAACCATTTCACAGGTGCTGGAACTTGACGGATCATGATAAAACAGTATCGAATTATTTATGCAGTCCACCGTTCTTCTGTGATGGTCGATAACCACAACGTCTTTACACTTTTGATAAACTTCTTCGGATTCAAGATTTGAACTTCTGTGGGTATCAACTGCAATAAGCAAGGTTTTATGACGAATTTTTGACATTGCTTCATCGGGCGATAAAATGAAGTCATCGTTAGGCTGAATTCTTGCAGTATAGCGAAGTAATGAGCCTGCAAGGGCGTTCTTGTAATTACAAACTATATTAACCGGCTTATCAAGTTTTGTTATCGCACAAAAAAGTCCGTAAGCCGCACCGTAAGAGTCCATATCCGAAAAGGTATGTCCCATAATCAAAATGTTTTCGCTGTTTAAAATAAGTTTTTTCAAAGTCTGCGAAACAAGTCTCATTCTGACAGCGGTATTAACAGGTTTTGACTCGGTAACGCCGCCGAAAAATTCAAACTCCTCATCATTTTTGATAACCGCTTGGTCGCCGCCTCTGCCGAGCGCCATTTCAAGCGCATTATTGGCAAATTCAACGCACTCCGAAAGATTTTCGCCGTTTACGCCTACACCGATAGACAATGTCGCCGAACCTCTGTCGCCGAAATCGAGTTTTCTTACTTTTGAAAGCACCTCGAATTTATTTTTAAGAATATCGTCAAAAACATTCTTTTCCACAAGCAAGAAATACTTATCGCTTGAAATTTTTTGAATATAGCCTTTCGAGTCCTTATCAAGTTCCTCGATACAACGCTCTATAGTACCCAAAATTTCATTTTTCTTGCTTTCGGGAGTGTTTTTTAACAACAAATCCAATCCGTCGATATGAATGAAGAAAACGCACGGTCTTGAATTTTCATATTTGATTTTAAGCGATGATAACGCAGTATTATCATCAAAAAAGTAAATTGTCTGTCCCTCGTATTTATCCGAACAAACAAGTGGGAAAACATTGAAAAAACGGTTGTTATACTCGATATTTGACATATCGCTGCTTTCAAGTTCATCTCTGCGTTTTTCGCCGAAAACCGTTGCAATATTCAAACCGTAAACGTCGATACCCTTTAAAACCGTACTTTTAAATTTGTCATTATACCATACGATTTCATCGGCGGCATTTACAATCATCATAGCAATTCCGAAATCATTCATCGCCGAATTGTTTGCGTCGGTAATATGTCTTGCCGCCGCCATAAAATAACTGTTTATAAGTTTTCTTGCAACAAGAACGCAAACTGCCGCTAAAATACAGATAACTAAAAATATAAGAATTTCAATATAAATAAGCGATTTATCATAAGTGGCAACAATTACAGAAAAAGATAAAACAAGCACAACTGCTATTATAATCGAGAGAAGTCGTGTAAAGTTAATCCGCTCTTTCATATTCAATTCTCCTTACCGTAAACATCTTAACTTCCGAAATTTTTTTATCCTTCAATGGTAACATCGTCGCCGAGCGCCGACACCAAATCTTCAAGCGGGTCGTTTTCCTTTACTTTCGGCGCAGTCTTTTTATTATACGGTCCAAGACCGTATTTAACGCCTGTGATTTTTAACACCGCATTTCTTATAGCCTCTTTATATCTGTCGCTGCTTCTGATAGTTTCCAAAAAGGTCGGATTCGGAGCGTCTATAAGCAAAAGATTTCCGCTGATATACGCTTTTGAATTATTAAGCACCGCATAAATTATATGAGATTCCTGTTTCAAAATCTCCATAACTTCAGGCCATTTTGTAAAACGTACTGCCTCGCCTTTGGTCGCTTTCCTGTTTTCCTCTTTCGGCACTGAAACATTTTTCACAGAATCGGTTTTTTCTTCCGGCAGCTCTGACATTATTTCAGACGAATCTTCCGCCGAGTTTTCGCTTTTGTTCCGTGAAACAAAATTTCCTGATAAAATTTTGTTTTCAAGTTCGCCGAGTCTTTTTAAAATTGCCTCGTTTGAACTGTCAAGTTCGTCTGTGCAAAGGCGAATTAAGGCAGTTTCTGCGGCAATGCGCTTTGAAGCGCCGCCTTTCATTTTATCAAGGCTTTCCGATAATTTCTGCGAGCAGTAAAGAATACTCTCAAATCTTAAACTTTTAGCCTGTTGTTCGATTTTTACAATATCCTCGTTTGTGCCTGTGATAAGTCGTGAAAAATCTTTTGAAGTTTTGGCAACAAGCAAATCTCTGTAATGTGCGATTAAATCGGTAAAAAGACGCTCAATATCGCACGAAGCGGTATAAAGTTCATCTAATAATTGCAACGCTTTTGCGGCGTCTTTTTTCTCAATAATATCAACAAACGTAAAAAGATGCTCTTTTCCGATAAGCCCTGCGCTCTCGGCAACAAGCGATTCGGTAATATTTTTATCCGTTCCCGCACAAAGGTCGAGCAAACTCAAAGCGTCACGCATACCGCCGTCGGCTAATTTTGCAATAAGCGTAGCGGCATTGTCCTCAATAGAAAGACCTTCCTGCAAGCAGACATATTTAATTCTCGCGGCAATAACATCAACCGAAATTCTGTTAAAATCATAACGCTGACAACGTGATAAAATTGTCGGCGGAATCGCCCAAACCTCTGTGGTCGCCAAAATAAAAATTGCGTGTTTCGGCGGTTCTTCAAGCGTTTTAAGAAGCGCATTAAACGCTTCTTTGGTAAGCATGTGAACCTCGTCGATAATATAAACTCTGTATTTTGCTTTTGACGGCATATATTCAATCTGTTCACGCAGATTTCTTATATCGTCAACGCCTCGGTTAGAAGCGGCGTCAATTTCAACAACGTCAAAAATCTCGCCGTTGTCGATACCTTTGCAATTTTCACATTCATTACAAGGGTCGCCGTCGATAGGGTTAAGGCAGTTTACCGCTTTTGAGAGAATTTTTGCGCTTGAGGTCTTACCCGTTCCGCGTGAGCCTGTAAAAAGATAGGCATGCGTAAAACGGTTTTGAGCAACCTGCGTTTTCAAAGTATTTGAAATATGCTCCTGACCGCAAACGTCCGAAAAGGTCTGCGGACGGTATTTTCTATACAAAGCCTGATACACAAAAACACTCCTCTCAAAAAATCTATATCAATAAAACTGCCTATGCTCTCAAGTCTGCGGATATCAGGTTGGCTGCGGCACACAGGCAGATTCGCTTAATGCTGCTCGGTTCCCCGCCTGACATGGTTCACGAAGGCCTGTTGCACAGGACCCGATATCCGCATACCTCAAAGCATAGGCACGACTGTATATTAAATATTTAAACACACAATACATATAAATCGGTAATGTATATTATAATACATATAAACTGATTTTGCAAGCATTTTTTTACGTTTGCAAGAAGTTTATAAATTGCAATATAAAATGTCCACAAATATTAAGCGACATTTAATTTCTTAATTAGCATAAATGAAGATAATCCGTTTAGTTTTCTTCTTGGATAATTATTCATCCAATGCTCTATCATCTTAATTCTCTCATGA
>JAXJVH010000027.1:0-9816 GCA_036308645.1 Acutalibacteraceae bacterium
CCTTCAACATTTTTGTAACTGTTAAGATATCCTTTTATATCTCTTTTAACATAACTGTCGTTTGTTGCACTTACTATTATGGGATTATCCCAACAATCGGTTGCGGAAGAATCGTAGGTTAAACCAATCTGTTTTGCGTAAGATTTTGCATAGTTTTCATAGTATGCAATATCTATAACTTCTTTCTTTTCGACGGTTGTTGGAATAATTTTATTTTTAGTTGAAGTTTCAGTATTAGGTTTTGCAGTAGTTTTTACACTTTGAGTTTGCTTGCGTGCTGCTTTGGACGATGACATTGATTCTGTTTTGCTTTTGGTTTTTATCTGAACAATTGTTTTTGCCGTTTCGGTTAAAGTTATTTTTGCTGCAGCAGCGGTTTTTTCTTTTTCCGTTGTAATACTTACTCTCGTTGTTGTAATAACGGATTCGACTGTTGAAACATCTGAACCATTAGTCACAGATGTCGCAGTATTAACTGTATTTACCGGATTTTTAACCGACTCGGTTAATCCCCCGCACCCGGCAAGTATTGATACACATATACTTATAACTAAAGCAATGACTATTGCTTTTTTCATTACGGTCATCTCCTTTAATTATATAGTATATGAAGAATACTCAAAAGTCCAGATAATTATTTGAAATATATCAGATTTTACATACTCGGCTGAGTATCTGCCGTTTGGGCTTCATCTTCAGGCAGACTATCCATAACCTGTTCTTCGCTGAGCTTTGCTTCATAAGCTTCGGTGACCTTGTCAATCAGCTCATTGCGAGCCTCAGCTGTAATCGGATGGCAGATATCGCTGTACTGCATTTTCCCGTCTTTTTTGTAGCTGTTGGACGGCATGGATATAAATGTTCCTTTTACGGAATCAATTACCTTGATACCGTGAACGGCAAACGCACCGCCTATATTGACTGATGCATAAGCCTTTACGCTTGAATCGTCCTGTTCCACAAGGCGGTCAATCCTTGCCGTAATTTTAGGAACTGATTGTTTTTGTTCGTTTTTCTTTGCCATAATATTTTTCTCCTTATCTTTAATTACATTGAAATAAAGGTGATACCCATATCGGATTCCACCTCGTCCTGACCGATATCTTCGGGTTCTGCAAACCTGTCCATATATCTCGCCACCTCGCTTTCATCAAGAGATCGAAAGTTTTCGCCGTCCTCACCGACAACGAAAAATGTTCCTGCAATAATACTCATGCCGTCACGGATTCTGCGGTTGCCCTCTAAGCCTTTGAGTTTTCCTTCCTCATTGCAGATGATGAGCGTACCGTCACCGTTTCCCACAACCTCAATATATCCGCCAACAGCCTTTTGCAGAGCGGATAATTCGTCATCAACTTCTGCTGCATACGGCGCTTTATGCGGTTCGACCATAACAACCGTTAACTTTTTATCGGCATTCAGCTTTTCGGCAGCCCAGTCGGGCAGATATTTTTCATCAATCGCACCGATAAAATCTTCACGATAAAAATGCGTTTCTTCACCGTCTTTCAAGAACTGACCGAAAACCTTTCTGCCACGGGAATTCGGATGACAGCCGAATCCGTCTTCTGCAAGAAACAATTGGTCATCGGGCGTTTTGTATTCGTCTTTCAAAACGGACGGATCAAGAATTAAAACCTTATTTGTGTAATCCGTTTCGCTGTCCTTTACCGAAATACAATGTGTTCTGTCAAAAAGACCGAGCCCCTGCCAAGCCTTGCGTGCCTGATTTATGAAAATATTTGTAAGACCGGGATGCGATTCAACGCTAAAATGCCAATTGACATCTTCACGGAAAATATGAAAACCTCTTGCCCATATCTTGTTATCTTCGGAAAATCTGCCGTCCTCTTTGTTCTGCAAAACGGTATTGGCAAGTACCCAATTAACACGGTTAAAGCCGTATTT
This sequence comes from Acutalibacteraceae bacterium, assembly GCA_036308645.1. Classification (GTDB taxonomy): domain Bacteria; phylum Bacillota; class Clostridia; order Oscillospirales; family Acutalibacteraceae; genus RUG11462. The sequence continues at coordinate 1,909 of JAXJVH010000027.1, forward strand.
TTCGATAATCGGCTGTGCACAGTCATTTAAGATATTATCACGGTAATTCTCCGCAATCGCTTTTTCAATTGCTCTTGCACAATCGCAGTTTTCTTTATAGCTTTCACGCCACAGATCTTTTTCATTGTTGTGGACGGCTTCGGAAAGCGAATAGATATACAGAAATTTATGCTCAGACATTTAACTCACCGCCCTGTTGTTCAGCCCATTTCACAGATAAATGCACCAATGCGGCTCTTTGCTGTTCGGGCGAGAGATTATTCAGAAAATCAAAGAGAGTAACCTCATCAGACTTTGATGGTGGCTGATTCTGCTTGCAGTTATCACAGATTTTCTCCCGTCTTATAACAACCGACCTGCCATCCGCCGTTTCCGTAAACGACAGCACATCATTATACTTAAACCCTACACGCTGTCTTATTTCATAAGGAATTGTGATTCTTCCTCGTTTACCGAGTATGCGAAACATCTGCACCATATTAAAACATCTCACTTTCGTCGCAACCATCATAACAAGGACAATTTTCGCAGTTCCCCTCACAGTCAAATTCACTCATCGGGCAATGTTTGCAGTCGCCGTCGCAGATAAAATCTTCTGTATTCTTTACGGTGTTGATAATAATTTTACCGTTGCCTGCACTCATCTGAAAAATGCTTTCTTCGTCGATGCCTGCTTCTTCAAGCATTTCTACAGGTACGGAGAATAAAACATATTCGCCTGAATTCATTTTTGTATTTTGCATTGAATAATACACTCCTTCAGAATTTTTTCGTAATCAAAATTTTCATTTTTATCTTGCATTTCAAAAATAGTAAGTTGTTTAGGTTTATCTTTTTCCCGTTCATATAAATCGTAATTGCCTATAAGCAATTCCTTGAATTCTTTGCCTGCCTCGTACCGCTGTACCATAGAATGCGTTCGGGAAAAGTCAAACATTGAAAATCCGTCGTACAGTTCACGGATTTCGTCGCAATCGTTATAGGAAAGCAAAAATTTACCTTTGATGTTTTTCAGCGTATCCCGAAGACGCACATGGTCATCCCAACCGAAGCCTACCTCGTACATATCCTCTGTGGAGAAGTACGGCGGATCAAGATAGAAGAATGCATCGGGGCGGTCGTAATGCTTAATCAGCGTTTCAAAATCCTGATTTTCCACTACTACATTTGCCATTCGGTCCTGTAACTGTGAAATCAAGCTGAATAGTTTGCGGATATCGAAAGGCTGTGAAGCGTAGGATTTTCCGCTGCTTGAATAACTGAAACGCAGGAGTTTTAAGAACATTGCTGCTCTGCGGACATCATAATCCGCCGTAATTCTTTTACGCATTTCCGTAAGTTCCTTCGCCTCAGGTGGTGGGAACAAAATTTTCGTCAGCCGTAATTCCTCTGATAAATACTTATCATCAAACTGCTCATTTTCAAAGAAACAGCGTATAGCAATAAAATCTTCACGGGAATTCAGATGGCAAAATCCGAGTTCACGGATCACCGCCATTGTACGTTCTTTCATACAACGGAACAGATTCGCAAGATTTCTGTCAAAATCGTTATATACTTCAAACGGACAGATTTCGGGATTGCCGAGCAGCACACTGCCCGAACCGCCGAAGACATCGATAAACCGACCGTATTGGGGCGGAAACAGCGCATACAAAATATGCAGAATGGCAGTTTTATTGCCGACCCTTGATACAGGAGTTTTTATATTGATCACCTCGCTTTCGGTGCGAGGTATCAATTGCCGTTAAAACAAAAAAGGCGGTACCAATTTTGTCTCAGACAACAATTGATACCGCCGATATTTTTATTATTTATTCAGTTTTTCCAAAAGGCTTTGAATGGTTTGCTCATAGGAATTGATTCGGTTTATCTGTACACAGCAAAGAATTACCGTAGATATGCACCCACCGAGCAAAAAACCAGCGATTAACATAGCTATTTCCATCTATATACCTCCGAATTCCATAGAATCATCCATATCTTCATCCAAGTCATCATCGCCTGTAATGTTTACATAGTCGCCGATGATGCAGAGTGCCTCACCGTAACTGCCGGATGAATATACTCTATCGCACATTTCTTTTGCCTGATCTGCAAGTCCGCTTCTGCGTAATGTTCGGGAGGCAATCCCAAGTAAATTATACACATTGCCGTCTTCCCCAAGCAGTTTGCAGTTGGGTTTCTGCTGTTTATCAACAAATCCGCCGAGCCTGTTATCTACATAATCGGACAGCCATTTACCGCCGAATTTTTCGTGTGTCTGTAACCGCCACATAGCGAGCTTACCCATATCAAGATTAACATCCTCGGAAAACGGGAACATAAGGTTAGTGAGACCTTCGTTTTCAAAGACACAGCAGTTTTCAGCCTTAAATTTTGTACCGTCAAGCAATATTTCCGATCCCGTAAGCAAATCGTTTATACCGTCTATCCATTCATCAAGACTGCCGCCGCATCCTTGCAAGATAAGACCTTCCGTGCCTTTCATCTTGCGAAGATCATCTTTGGTAATTTGTTTTACGCTCATAACTGCATACCTCCGATTTGCTGAGATTCATTTTCCGATTGCTCAAACCCGCCTCGCATATATTCACAGAAAGTCATATTTTCACTCATAAAATTAGGTTCTGTATCTTCGGTAAAGGCGATATATCCCTGTTTACCGAAATCTATCGGTTCATCGGTAATAACGCTGCCGCCGTGATTGACTTTGACTTTAGGCTCAATAGTTTTGAAACTACAACCGTCATCGCTATGTCGCAAATGATAACAATACAGTCCTTTGGGAATATCCGCATCGGTCAACCTTTCATTTGCGAACAGAGCAGGTTTGTCGAAAAGCGAAATCAAGTCAAATTCATCATTTTCAATATTGATATATCCGTTTTCCGCTTTATTCAATATCAAATTAAGCTCGGCAGGATCGTAGTCCCAGATACGGCAGGCGAATTCAATGGCTTCTTTTTGGCTTTCAGGATAATATACCTCGGTGCATTCACCATTTCTGTAAATTTTCCGTCCGCAATTTGCACCCAAATCTTCATCCGCCCACTCATGTTCAAAGTTAATATCTGGATAAATTTCTGATAGTTTTTGCAATATGGGGTGCGGTGCTGACCATGCAGTTTGAAACCATAAATCTGTATTTTGGCTGTAATCTGCATTTTCATCATAACCGTAGGCATTCCATTTCGTGCCCCAATTGTTTATACTCCATTCGTACCAAGTAGGAGTGCCGTAATTTTGAATGTTATTCCATGCGGTTTTTCCGAGTTCCCATTCGTCGATTTTAACATCGGTTCTTTGTTTTAAAAATGCATCTTCGCTTTCTTTGGATATATTTCGAATAGCGTTTAATGCGTCTTCAACATTTCTGCCGAAAACATAAACATCAATAAAATCGCTGTATGCTTTAAGTCCTCTGTCCGTTTTGCTGCCTGCTTCAATATTCAAGCTTTCAGGCATAGGGATGATCTTATTAAAATCTACCGTGCCCAAGCCGTAATCGCCGTTTTTTATTGCTTCAAGCATTTCACGGATTTTCTTTTCATCGCCTTTTAAGGTAATGATATTTTCAACATGATTCGGCATTTATTTTTCCTCCTTCAAAATACTGTATTTTTGATTTACTTTTTTAATTCGGGATAATATATCCACCAAAATAGGCACCATAATGCTGTTGCCTGCCAATTTATACAACTTAGAATCGGCAAGTCCGAGTTCATTTTTCAATTTAAGGAACTGCTCATCGGTAAACCCCATTAGGCGAAAACATTCCTGCGGAATCAATCTTCTTATTCTGCCTTTATGCATAACCCCGTGTCTGTCAACAACTGTAATGCAAAATGCCGGAGCTCCGTTTTCTCTTACCCTCGGACCGTTTTGCCTGATTTTTTCTCTGTCGGGATTGATAACAGGGTATACGCCGTCATCCTCAACAAAAACACCCGAATGTTCACCTTTACGATTGCTTAAACCTGCATTATGCCTTGCAGTAATACACCGTGCCGTATCGGTTATTTTTGAATTTTCATTCATATCTACAAAATACATTCCGGTTTTACCGCCGAAGCCACCACAGGAGGCTGTCAGTGTTATGGCTGCGCCTTTTGTATCATAGACTCTGTTTCCCTGTGAAGCTCTGTCGGTGAGTTCGGAAAGAGGCGTTTCGCTTTTTCTTTCGAAAGGTAATATTTCTCCAGCACATCGGGGATCAAGATATCCGACAATGAACACCCGCTTTCTGCTTTGGGGAAGGTAAGCCGAGCCGTCAACACACTGCCATTCGCACACATACCCCAATCGAGATATTTCACTGAGGATGGCCGTAAAAACCTGCCCCTTTTGAATCGTTCGGATAGGGGGAACATTTTCAAAGACGAAAAATGCAGGACGCTTTGCTTCAAGTATTCGGGCAAGTTCAAAGAACAAAGTCCCTCTTTCATCCTTGAACGCCAATCTTCGTCCTGCGGCTGAAAAGGCGACGCACGGAAAGCCTCCGACAAGAAGATCGAAATCAGGGATTTCATCTGTGTTGACGGTTCTTGCGTTATCATAAAAAATCTCTCCTTTTGTGTTGTATAAAGTGCGATAGGCAGCTATGGCTGTAGGATCGTTATCGCAGTACCCCACAAACTCAAAGCCGCCTATTTTTTCTGCTGCGCTGCGAAACGCACTCATTCCGCAGAACATATCCAATACACGAATGGACATATGCATCAAGCCAATATTTTTATTTTGCACCTCACATTCCGAGGACAGGAGCGTTACCTTCGTCCATTTCATTATTTTGTTCTTCCGCAAGTTCCTCATCGGTCAATTTTCTGAATGAATCCTCACCGGGAACAAGGGCAAGAGTTCTGCCGTTATCCCATTTCATATGGATTTGCCCGGCATCGTCCACATGGACAACCGTGCCTCTTATTCCACTCGGTACTGGAGCATAAGGATCATCCATGCTTAAAAGCAATAATCTCATACCCGGCGGATAACACCTTTTCATACGCACGGCAAATCTTCTTTCTGATTCAAATTTGTTCATGATTTTACATCTCCTTTGACTTTAAAATAAAAAAAGCCAACCGCTTGAATAAGTTACATTCATCAACGATTGGCTATGTAATATGAAAAAGGCAGATAGATTTTTCAATTTCTATCTGCCTGATTATATCAATATTCTATTATGCGAGAGTTCAAGTCTGCACGCAAAGGGAAAACAGCGATTTTACATCTACGGATTTGAATCACTGAAAACCGCCCTACAAACAGCAAAAAACCTCGGTGTTACCGAGGTTTTTTCGAGATACATCTTTTTTGTATCCACTTGATGGCAGGGGCAGAAGGATTCGAACCCTCGGCACGTGGTTTTGGAGTTGCACAAGGTGTCTTTTAAGTTGTGTTATTTAGTGTTATTTTGTGCTTTTTGGTTATAAATTAATACTAAAATAACTACAAATTTAGTAAGAATGACATTATTTGTGTAATCTGTTTGCATTTTTTCTGCACAAATGTTAGAAAAAGTGTTAGAAAAAATTTTAAAAAGTGTTAGAAAAACAAAATATTTATTATAGGCTTTTCAGTTAACTATTTTGATAAAACTAAAATTATAGATAATCGGCATTTTAATAATTAGTAAAAAAATAATATCTACATATAAAAAAAGACCATTAGTTAAAATGGTCTTTTTTTACATCATGAATTTCAAGGAACATAAAAAAACAACCGCCAGTCCTAAATGTTGGTTGCTTTTTCTTTAACAATCGATAATTAAGGGACATCGTTTGATTGTCTCTTAATGTTATAAAGAAATATTACTTATTTTTCTTCATCTCTACCACAAGTAACTTTGTTTTTGAAAAGGTTGCCCAATCTTCTCCATTTATTTTTTTTGTGATTTTTCCTAAATCCGTCTCTTTCCGTACAAAATCATGAATAATATCGTTATGTCCTAAATAACTTTCATTATTTATAGTAGAAGCTTTATCAATACAGTCAGGTAATGTAATATCAAGACCTGAATCAGTAAATATTTTATTAGAGTCAGTTTTAAATTCTGAAATTTTTTTATAGTTAAGCCAATCTTCGTTTATTTTATAATTATTTTTGGTATATTCGTTTTTCCATTTAATTTTTCCCCATCGTTTAGTAATACAATAACGTGAACTATTGTATTTATCTTTGTGGTAAACATCAACAGAAGAACCCGTAACTGTTGCTCCTTTAGTAATTACTGCAGAAAATCTATATCCCACAGGCTTATTTACCAAAGTATCGTCCAAATTGTAACTTGCTCCGCTGTTATTTGAACTGATTAAGCCGCTAATATCGCTTCCACTCGCATCAGTTTCGGCAGCCATTACTGTTATAGGCATTGATGAAACAAACATCAATACGGCTAAAATAACAGAAAATATTATTTTTCCTTTGTTTAATATTTTGTTCATATAGCAACCCCCTAAAGAGAAATTTTCTATATGTTATTATGATAGAATGATAAAAAATAAGGGACTGTTTTTACAGTCCTATTTTTTGTAATCCTATGAAAAAAGTTCAAATAAAAAAGAACCATTCATCACAGAACGGTCCTTATTTTATTATTTTTATTTATTCTTTTTTAGTTCTTTCATTATATCTGCCCATGTCTTTCCTGAATCAAAGTCATATTTGTAAAAATTCTTTACTTTATTTGAAACGGTACAATGATGACAAGTATCATCCGGTACGAATTTACCGCAATGGAAACAATATCCTTCACCTACAAATGTCTCGCAGTAACCTTTTCCTTCACCTTTTTTCCAATTACATTTAGGACAAATATCAATCATTTTTATTTCTTTTACTTTAACTGTTTTTGCTTTAGTGTATGAACTATTTGCATATCCTTCTTTATCAGTAGTGGCGGCAACTTTAATCGAATATTTTGTTGCACTATTATAATTTCCAAAACTAATGAAAGTGTAAGAGTTATTTTTCACAACTTTTGTCTTGTAATTTTTCCACTTTTCGTATTTATACTGAATTTTATAACCCGTTGCATTCTTAACTTTATCAAATTTAACTGTTACTCGTGGCATCATATCATAACAAGTGTCAGAAGGTGTTTTTACATATTTTACACTAATTTTAACATTTTTAGGCGTACTTAATTTTTTCAATTTGGCAACCGTTGCGGTTTTAGTAATTTTACCGCAACTTGTACATTTATATACTTTTTTTCCTGTTTTTTTCAAAGTTGCTTTTTTTGTAGTAACCCATTTGCATTTATGAACATGAACAGGCTTCTTTGTTGTTGCCGGTTTTGTTGTAGTAACAGAAGCTGTAGTAACCGAAGTATTTTGTTCTGTTTCTGTATTCATTTCTGTATTTGCATTAGCACTTGCAGGGACTACAGAAAAAATCCCTACGACCAATAAAATTAAAATAAAAATGCTTAAAACTCTTTTCATGATTTTCCCTCCAATTATTTTTAAATCAAAAAAGTGCATGCAATCGAAATCACACGCACTAAAAAATGCAGGACTTCGTTTTGCACCACACAAAAACATTGATATTCATAACAGAAACACCAAATTAAAGTCTGCATTTTTTAACTAATAAATGAGACTTCTGTTATGACAATTTATTTAGTTTTTGTGTGGTTGTTTTTATTATAGCATATTTTTTACAAAAATCAATATATTTTTGACTATATTTAAGATTGGTATGGTAAATATTTAAAATTCTGTATTAAGTTTCATATATAAAATTTCGCAAATTGCAATAGCAAGTTGAAACAAAATTAATGTTTGTAGTAGAATGTCGTGAGTTTCTTGAGGGAGGAGCGTAGCGACGAGTGAGAGAAACTCACGACGGCGCGGCTCAAACTACCCTGTATATCCTGTCGAGTTCCTGTTCAAAGAGTTCCTC
>JAXJVH010000028.1:0-58659 GCA_036308645.1 Acutalibacteraceae bacterium
CAATAATTCTGTCGTTAAGAAGTCTTGAAAAAATATCATACTGTCTTTCTCCGCGACTTGTCTGTTCAACAACATAAGGTACTAAACTCATAATAAAATCTCCTTGTCTTAAATTAATTAAATTAAATTCAATAATTCTAACTACGGACCTTCATTTTCCCTTGAAAAATCAAAAAAATATAAAACAGTTTTAGCATAAATACTAAAACTGTTTTTAACAATATTTATGCTTTTACTTCCTCTGTAATTTTAGCATTATCTTTAATAAATTCAGAAGCCTTCTTAACTTTCAAATCCTTAACAAGTTCAGTTTCGGGAATTGACGCTTTAATCTTTTCAACGTCCATCTGATACATTTCTGCATATTCCTTATACTGATCTTCGATTTCTTCAGCGGTAGGCTCTAAAGACTCAAGTTCTGCAATCTTTTCAAAAGCAAGACGCATTTTAACCTGTTTTTCAGACTGCTCTTTATACTGCTCTTTAAGATTGTCAAGAGTCATACCCATATACTGCATATACTGCTGCATATTAAGACCTTGCATCTGCAATGTATAATCAAAGTCACGAATGTTCTCCATAATTTTGCTATCAATCATAGCCTGCGGAATTTCAGCCTCAAAGCCTTCTAACATTCCCTCGATAAGTTGCGTCTGAACCTGTGTTTCAGCGTCTTTTTCTTTTCTCTCGGCGGCTTTTTTCTTCAAATCCTCTTTGAGTTCGTCAAGAGTTTCAAATTCGCTTACGTCTTTAGCAAATTCATCGTCAACTTCAGGTAAAACTCTTGTTTTAATCTCATGAAGTTTGCATTTGAATACTGCTTCTTTACCTTTTAATTCTTCAACGTGATAATCTTCGGGGAAAGTAACGTTTACATCAAATTCCTCGTCAATTTTTTTACCTACGATTTGATCTTCAAATCCCGGAATAAACTGACCTGAACCGAGTTTTAACGAATAATCTTCGGCTTTACCGCCCTCGAACTGTTCGCCGTCAACATAACCGTCAAAGTCGAATACAACTACGTCGTCGTTTTCAGCGACTCTGTCCTCAACAGGAACCATTGTAGAAGCACGCTCACGAAGTCTTGCAATATCGGCGTTAATATCTTCCTCAGTTACTTCTGTTGATGGTTTCTCGGCTTTTAAGCCTTTGTAATCTTTAACCGAAACTTCAGGTTTAACAGTTACTTTTACCGAGAACTCAACGCCCTCTTTACCGATATTTTTAAGGTCAAATTCAACGTCCTGGAAATCTACGATTTCAACGCCTGCCTCTTTAGCGGCGCCGTCTATAGCCTCCGGATAACACTCATTTAACGCTTCTTCATAGAATACGTTTTCACCGTACATTTTTTCAACGATACCTCTTGGTGCTTTACCTTTTCTGAAACCCGGAACATTAAGTTTCTTAACGTTCTTTTTAAATGCAGTATTAACTGCCTTTTCAAAGGTTTCGGCATCAATTTCAACTAAAAGTTCGTATCTGTTGGTGTCTACTTTGTTTGATGATTTTAAACTCATTATTGACATCCTTTCAAAAAATATTCCATAAAACAAGTTATTAAACGGAATATAAATTATAAGAAATTGTGTAAATCTGAATTTACACCGTTAAGGTTGATTATAACACAAACATTTTTAAAATGCTACTGTTTTTTTGAAGTTTTTTAATGTTTTTTAACTTTTTTAACCGCTTTTTAATAAAATTATGATTATTTTTAGTATTATTAGGCTATTTTAAGGCGGATTTTAATTAATCTTTAACCAAAATCGGCTCAAAATTTAAAATATCACAACTTATACATTTAAAATTTATGCCGTCATATTCGCCGTTAAAAGCATTACAAGCACCTGCCGAATGAACGTGACCGTAATAGACTTCTCTTATATTATATTTTTTTATTACGTCCATTATTTCATTACATACCGCTTGCTTGTTAAGTGGAGGATAATGCAAAAACAAAATCGGCTCTTTGCCCGTATCTATCGCCGATTTTATCGAGGCTTCTATTCTCCCCGCTTCTCTTAACACTATTTTTTTATCGGCGGTATCGTCAAAAAACCAACCTCTTGAACCGCAAACGGCAATATCGCCTACAACAAAACTGTTGTTATACAAAAAAGATATGCTGTCAAAACCGTTTTCTTTCATAATCCTGTTCATTTTAGTAACCGACTCCCACCATAAATCGTGGTTGCCTTTGCCGATGATTTTTTTGCCCGGAAGATTATTAATAAACCTAAAGTCCTCAATCGTGTCTTTAAGTTTCAACGCCCAAGAAATATCGCCGGGGATTACTATTGTGTCATTTTCGCCGACTTTTTTTTCAATATTTTCTTTCAACCGTTCGGTATAATTTGCCCAACCTTTGAAAATATCCATAGGCTTGTCTGTACCAAACGACAAATGAAAATCCGAAATTGCATATAGTGCCAATTATAATTCCTCCGTCAACGATTATCTATAAGCCAATTCTTTGCTTCTTCAAGATCGCTTATGCTTTTCATTAAAATATAAGTTCCCTTATTCTTTTTATTAATATATTTATTCCATTTATTATCAAGCCCTATAAAAGCAATCTTTTTTAAAGGTTTATCAAGAGAAATAAAGGTATCTAACAAATAATCAATCATTTCTCTGTCAACATCCGTTTCATTAAGAATAACCGCTAAATATGAGCTTGCAGACGGTCGCTTTATTGTTTTTAAATCGTTATCAAATTTTTCAAAAAACAAATCTTTTCTGTCGCACAGCGAATCTAAATGCTCGCACCAAATCTCACCGCCGCCGAAATACAGCGAAAAAGATTTTTTATTTATTCCAAGCTCGTATTTTTCCATTTTACCCTCTAAAAAGCAAATCGGGCAACTTTAAAAGCGTAAGTTGCCCGAAAAATTTTAACCTAAAAAGTTTTTGATAAAATCTGACATTTCGGACTTATCAACACAGGTTTTATGTAATACTTCTTTATCTTTGAGTCCTGCAAGAGGTGCAGGGATTTTGGTTTTTGTAACTTGTGAAAGTTTTTCAACCATTAAGAATTCGGTTTCGGGCATTTCACCGTCATAAACTGCCGGCAAAACAGAAGCCGCAAACTTATAAGGCGAAGCGGTTGAAGCGATTACGGTAGGAGTGGTATCACCTGTTTTCTCTACATATTGGTCATAAACATTAACCGCTACCGCAGTATGAGTATCGCAAAGATAGTTGTACTCTTTAAACATCTTGGCAATAGTGGATTTAGTACCCTCGTCATCACAGCAGCCGCCGAAAAATTCAGCGTCTAATTTAGCCTTTACTTCATCGCTGATTTTGTAAACGCCGTCTTTTGAGAGCGAAGTCATAAGTTCTGTTACTTTCTGCTCGTCTTCATTATAAAGGTGGAACAAAAGACGTTCAAGATTTGATGAAATAAGAATATCCATAGAAGGCGAAGTTGTTGTGTAGAAATCTCTGTTTCTGTCATAAACGCCTGTTTCGATAAAATCGGTAAGAATATTGTTTTTATTGGAAGCGCAGATGAATTTTGCAATCGGAATACCCATCTGTTTAGCATAGTAAGCCGCCAAAATATTTCCGAAGTTGCCTGTAGGAACAACTACATTGAATTTGTCGCCTTTGTTAATTCTGCCTGTACTCACTAGGTCGATATAAGAAGAAACATAATAAACAATCTGCGGAACCAAACGGCCGAAGTTAATAGAATTTGCAGAAGAAAATTCCATATTTTTATCTGCTAAATACTTCTTCATTTCTTCGTCGCCGAAAATCTGCTTTACTCCTGTTTGAGCGTCGTCAAAATTACCTTTGATAGCGCAAACCGAAACGTTATTGCCTGTTTGCGTGGTCATCTGTAATTTCTGCATAGGGCTTACGCCGTCCTCAGGATAGAAAACGATGATTTTTGTGTTTTCAACATCTGCAAAACCGTCGAGAGCCGCTTTACCCGTATCGCCCGAAGTTGCAACAAGAATTACCATAGTTTTACCTGCCGCAACCTTTTTAGCAGAGGTTGTAAGCAAATAAGGAAGTAACTGCAAAGCCATATCTTTAAACGCGCAGGTAGGACCATGCCAAAGTTCAAGAATATTCTCGCCTTTTTTAACCTCAACAACGGGAGCCGGTTTATTATCATCAAAAGTATTGTCATAAGCGCCGCTTACACAATATTTAATTTCATCATCGGTAAAATCGGTAAGATAAAGTTTTAAAACCTCAAAAGCTCTTTCTTTATAATTCATATCAGCCATTTTATCAAGAACTTCATCTGAAAGTTTCGGAAAAGATTTCGGTACAAAAAGACCGCCCTCCGAAGAAAGTCCTTTGCAGATAGCCTCAGCCGATTCAATATTCTGTTTTTTTCTTGTACTTGTAAACTGCATCATATTCACCTTTATAAAAATAAATTTATACAACTTTTATTTTATACTATTTCAGTCTATTTGTCAAAGCATTTTGAAAAATAAAGCAGAATTTCTGTAAAATATCTTATCTGCAAGGTCTTTTCCCAACTCTTTTTGTAAAAAATTATAAAAATTAGGCATATTTTCGACTTTTCCGATTGATTTATGAATATCGCAACCGTCAAAATCACTGCCTAAAGCAATTGCGTCTTCACCGCCGAGCAACAAAAATCGCTCGATATGACGAAGCAAGTCGTAATAATCCTTTTCTTCATCGCAAAGAAAAGCGTTATAAAAATTTATTCCGACAACTCCGCCTATATCGCAAATAATTTCAAACTGTTCATCGGTAAGGTTTCGTCTGTGATTAAATATTTCATAACTGTCGGAATGAGTTGCAATAAACGGTTTTGTAACTACATTGCACAAATCCGAAAAACTTTTGAAATTAAGATGCGAAACGTCAATAATTATATCTTCTTTTTCAAGTTCTTTTACAACCTCTTTACCGAAATCGGTAAGTCCTCCGTCGGAATTTGCGCCGCCTGCAATTCCGTTATTCTCATTCCACGTTAAAGAGGCAATTTTCACACCGCATTGCTTAAACTTATGTATATTCTCAATATCACCGTTTAAACATGACAAATTTTCAATTGATAAAACAGGCGTTACATTACCGAAATCGGTATTTTTATAAATATCATAAAGTGTGTGAAAACGTTTTGTTGCTTCTTCTCCCTTAAACTTATCGTCAATAAAACAAGCAAAAGTTTGAACTGTGGCATCAAACTGCGACAACCTTTTTACATCAATATCAAATGTATTTTCTTCTAACACACCGTTTTCATCAGCACATCTGCACAATGTATCGCAATGCAAATCAAAATATTTCATTATATATAACCCTCTTTACAAAAAGCATTTTCAATATGTTTAACCTTTGATTTTTTGAACGGATTTTTAGGCAAAAACACCTCTATTACATCAAATCTCGGTTGTTTTTCGGTTTTGCTTGCCGACAAGTACAAAGAAGCCGCAGAAATAATCTTTTTCTGTTTCTGTTTAGTAACCGCCTCAGAGGGCATTATCATCGCATTTTCGCTTCTTGTTTTAACCTCTGCAAAAACAATATATTCATCTTTTTCGGCAATTATATCAACCTCGCCGTAACGGCATCGGTAATTAAGCGCAACAATGTCATAACCTTTTTTAACAAGAAATTTCGCCGCAATGGTTTCGCCGTTTACACCGTTTATATTGGCTATATTCATAGATTTTTACCTTTTGCTAAAATTTTGCCGATAAAGGTTTTTCTGTGTATCTCGCACGGTCCGTATTCCAGCAGTTTTTCTTGGTGCAGTTTTGTTCCGTAGCCTTTATGACGCGCAAAATCATATTCGGGATATTTTTTATCGAGTTCTAACATCAATCTGTCCCTTGTCACTTTCGCTAAAATCGAAGCCGCCGCAATAGACATTGATTTAGCGTCGCCTTTTACAACGCAATCGGCAGGAATTTGCAACCGTTCGGGAACTTTGTTTCCGTCGATTATCACAAATTGCGGTTTCACTTTTAATCCGTTAACCGCATTGGTCATAGCAAGCATTGTGGCTTGCAAAATATTTATTTCGTCAATAACATTATTATCAACAAGTTGAATATCATAAGAAATCGCTTTTTCAATAATAATATCGTAAAGCGCTTCACGCTTTTTTTCCGAAAGTTTTTTGGAATCGTTAAGCCCTTCTATTTCGCAGTTTTCGGGCAGAATTACCGCCGCGGCGCAAACGGGACCTGCAAGCGGTCCTCTTCCTGCTTCATCTACCCCTGCGACTACCTCATAGCCTTTTAATTTAATATCATTTTCAATGCTGTAATCAGGCATTTTTCTCACCTTTCAAAAAACCGCTTATCATAAAAGAAATAAGCGGTTTAATTTTATATTTACGGGTTTATATTTACGGACGTTCAAGTGTCATACGACCGATTTTTGTATTTCTGAATTCTTCCAAAAAAGTATTAGCCATTCGTTCGGTATCAACATCGCCGCCCGAAATTTTCATTCCACGTTTTTTACCCATTTCGCAAAGAATATCATAATCATCGGTATTTTCCAAATCAACATCAATTTTATATCTCGCTAAAAGCATTTCGGGATAAAGCGTTTTTACTTCTTTTATCAAATCCATTGCAAGCAGTTCAACATCAAGGATAGTATCTTTTACAGAACCGCAAAAAGCAAGATGCTCGCCGACCTTTTGGTCGTCAAATTTCGGCCACAAAACTCCGGGGGTATCCATCATTTCAACGCCCTTGCCTATCATAAACCACTGATTTCCTCGTGTAACGCCCGGACGATTTTCAACCTTTGCCCTATTCGCCCCGGCAATACGGTTAATAAACGACGATTTACCGACGTTCGGAATACCTACAATCATAACCTTTAAGGTTTTGCCCGACATTCCTTTTTCTTCTAATTTTTTAATTCTTTCGGAAAGAATACTTTTTACAGTAGGTAAAAACTTATTAAAACCGCTGCCTGTTTTACAGTCAATCGGCAATGCAAAAGTATTTTCGTCATTTAACTTTTTAACCCATTCGGCTGTAATCTTTTCATCAGCCATATCGCATTTATTAAGCAGTATTATTCTCGGCTTTGATTTTACCCATTCCGACAATTCGGGATTGCGTGATGAATAAGGAATTCTCGCGTCGATTATTTCGGCAACCAAATCAATAAGCGGTAATTTTTCGCCTATTAATCTTCGGGTTTTAGCCATGTGTCCGGGAAACCACTGAATATTTTGTCTTTGCTCGTTATTACTGTCTTTCTGCATAAAAAATTCTCTTTTTTTGTATTTTAAACAAATATTTATACCTTCAAAATTTTAATCAAATATTTTTATATTCAAAACTTTAATCAAATACTTTTATATTCAAAATTTTAATCAAATATTTTTATATCTTCAAAAGGATAAACCCTTAATAAAACCTTGCCTAAAATATATCTTTTATCTACCATCCAGATGTCATTAGTACGGCTGTCATGAGAATTATGACGGTTATCTCCCATAACAAAAACGCAACCTTCCGGCACCGTTTCCTTATTAACCAAATTCACTTGAGGCGTACCGAGGTGGTCCTCATAATTTCTAATGTAAGGTTCATCTAACTCTTCATCATTTAAAAGCACCTTGCCGTCCTCGGTTATTTCTATTGTATCGCCTGCAACCGCAATTACTCTTTTTACAATAGGCTGGTTATATTTTAACTTTTCGCTGTCATCGGAATTTTCTGGATTTCTTGATACGATTACAATATCTCCTCTTTGCGGATTGTAACAAAAATCAGTAACGATAAGTTGGTCTTTATCCAAAAGCGTATCCATCATAGATTCTCCGTCAACCTTAACCTTACCTACAAAAAAGGTAAAGATAATAACAACTGCGACAAAAGAAACAATAAAAGAATCTATCCATTCGCAAAGGCTTTTTACAAAACCGCTTTTTTCATTTTTTTCGGTATTATTAATTTCGTCAATCTCTTCTTTTTCAAGACCTACCGAATTTTTTTCCTGTTCAAAATCTTTATTTTCCAATTTAACCCACCGCTTAATACTTAATATATAATATAAAATAGTTATATGAAATCTTAATAGATAAAAATTATATCATACAATTACCAAAAATAAAAGAGCAATTTATTAATTTTTTAAAAAAATAGGGACGAATTTTCATTCGTCCCTAAAACTTCAAAATTATTTAAGTTTCTGTTTAAGTTTAGCAGCCTTACCAACTCTGTCACGTAAGTAGTAGAGTTTAGATCTTCTTGCTACACCTTCCATAACCACTTCAATCTTTGCAACGTTTGGTGAGTTAACCGGGAATACTCTCTCGATACCGCAACCGTATGCTACGCGACGAACTGTGATTGTCTCTGCGATACCGCTGTTGTTTTTAGCGATAACGATACCTTCATAAACCTGAATTCTTTCTTTTTCACCCTCGCGGATTTTAACGTGTACCTTTACAGTAGCACCAACAGGGATTTTAGGCATATCAGTTTTAATCTGATCAGCTACTAAATTTTTAATTGCGTCCATTTTTCTTTCCTCCTATAAAATTTCCAGACATTCATACTACATAAATGCACAGAGGACTGCCCGCTTCAGTTGTTTCGGTTTTTAAACCTCGCACTGACTCCACCCCGAATAGGCTCGGTGAAATCATAAGCCTATGTATTATAACACTATGCGCCCTATTTGTCAAGCATTTTTTATTTGTTATTGAAAAAACCGCTGTTTTCTGCTATACTATACTACAAACCAAAGGAAAATGCAAGGAAATCTTATATGAAAATAGGTAATTTAGAGATAAAAGGCAATGCTTGTCTTGCTCCTATGGCGGGAGTTGCAGACAGGGCTATGCGTGAACTTTGCCGAGGTTACGGCGCGGCTTTTACGGTTGGCGAACTTACGAGCGTTAAGGCGCTTTCGCTCGGTTGTAACAAAACCAAAGAGTTTTTAGAGGTTTATGAAAATGAACGTCCTATGGGGGTTCAACTTTTCGGATATGAACCTGATTGTTTTAAAAAGGCTACCGAAAAAGCAGTAAAATATCATCCTGATTTTATTGATATTAATATGGGTTGTCCTGCGCCGAAAGTTGCCAATAACGGTGGCGGAAGCGCTTTGATGAAAAATCCGAAATTGGCGGCTGAAATAGTAAAAGCGGTCGATGAGGTTGCAAAAAACTATGAGATACCCGTTACGGCGAAAATCCGTGCAGGGTTTGATAACGAGCATATAAACGCAGTTGAGGTAGCAAAACGCTGTGAAGAAGCAGGGGCAAAAGCGGTTACGGTGCATGGCAGGACAAGACCGCAGATGTATGCTCCGCCTGTTAACCTTGATATTATAAAAGATGTAAAAGAGGCGGTATCTATCCCTGTAATCGGCAACGGCGATATAAGAGACGCAAACGACGCGGCGAAGATGTATGAATACACCAACTGCGATTTGGTTATGGTCGGCAGAGCCGCTTGCGGTGCGCCTTGGATATTTCAGCAAATTGACGGTTATCTGAATGAAACCCGATATATCCCCGACCCGCCTGTTTCGGAGCGTATGGTAACTCTTTTAAAACAGGTTAAAATGATGATAGAATACAAAGACGAATACACCGCAATGCGCCAGGCACGAAAGCATGCGGCTTATTATATGAGAGGAATTAAAGGCGCAAGCGCTTATCGCAGAGATTGCGGAATGTTAAAAACTTTTTCGGATTTAGAAAAACTGTGTTACAAAGTTTTTTCGGAGCATAAAGACGACGATTTAATTACAGATTAGAAAAACGGCTTCATTTCGAAGCCGTTTTTGGTTGCTTTATTAAAGTAACAGTTTAACAAACCGACGATAATAAGAAAACATATCACATATCATTGCTATATTTATTTTTACAGTAATTTTTGTCCATAAAGCATACATATAATATCACAAACAATATTGTAATTATTCCCGAAATACCGTTAATATTCGTTAATGATTGCCACTATCCTAATGAATATAAGGAATCAGCTCCGCCGATGATTAATGTTTTAAAATTATTAACAATTTAATAATATTTTCATCAGTTTTATAAGTTGAATTTTGTAGAAAAAAAGAGTATAATATAATTTGTTTTATTAAACGGAGGTCTAAAATGGCTAATATGAAATTAAAAACAGATTACTCGGAAATTTTATTAGGCATTGATATCGGCTCGACTACCGCTAAAGTAGTTGTGGTTGACAATGCACAGGTTGTTTACGAAAAATACGAAAGACATTATTCTTTTGTTCGCAAAAAGACCTTATCTATGATAAATGAAATAAAAGATTTGCTTGTTGGACATAAGATTAAAATTGCTATTTCAGGTTCGGCGGGTCTTGGTATGGCTGACGCCGCAAGTTTGCCTTTTGTTCAGGAGGTTTTTGCAACTGCCGAAACCGTTAGAATGTTAGAACCCGATACTTCGGTTGTAATTGAACTCGGCGGCGAGGACGCTAAAGTTATTTTCTTTGACGGCGGTCTGGACGAGCGTATGAACGGTACTTGTGCAGGCGGTACAGGCGCTTTTATCGACCAAATCGCAACGCTTCTTAACGTTTCAAACGAAGAACTTGACGAATTGGCTTTACAGCATAAACGCCTATACCCTATCGCGTCACGTTGCGGTGTTTTTGCCAAAACCGATATTCAGCCTTTGCTTAATCAGGGCGCTCAAAAATCCGATATTGCCGCAAGTATTTATCAGGCGGTTGTTAACCAAACTATCGCAGGACTTGCCCAAGGCAGAAAAATCGACGGAAAAGTTATGTTTTTAGGCGGGCCTTTGTACTACTGCAAGGGACTGCGTGAAAGATTTAAAGATACGCTTAAACTCGATGATGAACACGCTGTTTTTCCCGATTACGGAAGATTTTCGGTTTCTCTCGGCGCGGCAATTTATGCAGGAAAGCAGAATAAAGAATATACCTTTGATGAAATTTACTCTGCCCTTGAAAATGCGGCTAATCAAAAAAGCGAAACCCCTCATTCAGATCCGCTTTTTGAAACCGAACTTGATTACAAAGAGTTTAAAGAACGTCACGCAAAGGCAACTGTAAAAACCGCTGACATATCAAAATATAAAGGCAACGCTTATCTCGGCATTGACTGCGGTAGCACAACAACAAAACTGTTTTTAATGAGCGAAAACAATGAAATGCTTTATTCTTATTATGATTCAAACAAGGGTAATCCCGTTGAAATCGTAAGAGAACAATTAAGCAAGATTTTTACGCTTTGCGGCGAAGACATTATAATCAAAAGCAGTGCGGTTACAGGCTACGGCGAAGAACTTATAAAAAAAGCGTTCGGCGTTGATTTCGGACTCGTTGAAACAATGGCGCATTTTACTGCGGCTAAATATTTTAATCCGAAAGTTGATTTTATTCTTGATGTCGGCGGACAGGATATTAAATGTTTTAGAGTACATAACAATTCTATTGACTCTATTATGCTTAACGAGGCTTGCTCATCGGGTTGCGGTTCGTTTATCGAAACCTTTGCAAAGGCTATGGGTTATTCCGCCGAAGAATTTTCAAAACTCGGACTTTTTTCGAGAGCGCCTGTGGATCTCGGCACAAGATGTACTGTGTTTATGAATTCATCTGTTAAACAAGCGCAGAAAGACGGCGCAAAGGTTGAGGACATTTCAGCAGGTCTTTCAAATTCGGTTGTTAAAAATGCAATTTACAAGGTTATCAGAGTAACAAGCGCAGAAGAACTCGGCGAAAACATTGTTGTTCAGGGCGGTACATTTCTTAATGACGCCGTACTGCGTTGCTTTGAAAAAGAAATCGGGCATAATTGCGTTCGTCCCGATATTGCAGGGCTTATGGGCGCTTACGGTGCGGCTTTATATGCAAAATCCGTTGCACCTGAAAACACAACGCTGATTTCACCTACGGCGCTTAAAGAATTTACTCACAAATCAAAATCGGCGGTTTGCAAAGGCTGTACCAACAACTGCAAACTGACTGTAAATATATTTAACAACGGCGAGAGATTTATCTCTGGAAACCAATGTAAAAAAGGTGAAAGCGCAGGAGAAAATACCGATATTGAAACTATTCCTAATATGTTTAGTTTCAAGCGAGATAAATTAAGAGAGATTTTTTATACAAAAGGCACACGTCCCGAAACAATAGGTTTACCGCTGGCTTTAGGTATGTATGAATTAGCGCCTTTGTGGCACGGAATTTTAACCGATTTAGGCTTTTCGGTTAAATTTTCGGGATTTTCGGACAGAGAACTTTATCAAAAAGGACAGTTTTCAATCCCATCCGACACCGCTTGCTACCCTGCAAAAATTGCTCACGGTCACATTGAAAAACTGTTGGAAGAAAAAGTAGACGCTATTTTCTTCCCTTGCCTTACATATAATGTTGACGAGGGCAAAAGTTCCAACCATTACAACTGCCCTGTTGTTGCATATTATCCCGAACTTTTAAACGGTAATATGGACAGTTTGAAGAACACTAAATTTATTTACCCGTTTCTTAATATTAATAATCAGAAAGAACTTGCAAAAGAACTTAACAAATTTTTATCAAAATATTTTGATAATATCAATCTTAAAGATGTTAAAAAAGCGGTAAAATACGGCTTTGAACAATATGAGCAGTATATGAAATCGGTTAAGCAAGAAGGCAAAAAAGCGATTGATTATGCAAGAAAAAGCAACAAGCGACTTATGATTTTAGCAGGAAGACCGTATCATATCGACCCTGAAATAAGCCACGGCATTGACAAACTTGCGACGGCGCTTGATTTTGTAGTAGTTACCGAAGACGCAGTAAGCGATATGGCGGATGTTCCGCCTGTAGACGTGCTTAATCAATGGACATATCACGCAAGACTTTATGCCGCCGCACAGTATGCAACCGAACACAAAGATACAGAGTTGGTTCAACTTGTTTCTTTCGGATGCGGTATTGACGCTATTACGACAGACGAAGTTCGTTCCATACTTGAAAGTCATAACAAACTTTATACACAGATTAAAATTGATGAAATCACAAATTTAGGCGCTGTTAAGATAAGACTTCGCAGTCTGCTCGGCGCTTTGGAAGAAAGGAATTAAGTATATGAATAACGAAAACATTCCTCTTTTTACAAAAGAAATGAAAAAGGATTATACTATCCTTATTCCTACAATGTTGCCTATGCACTTAAAGTTTTGCGAAACTATATATAACTACTACGGTTACAAAACCGAATTGCTTACCACAAGCGGCAAAAAAATCGCCGATACGGGCATAAAATACGTTCATAACGACACCTGCTATCCTGCTATTTTGGTTATCGGTCAATTTATTGACGCACTTCAAAGCGGCAAATACGATACCGATAAGGTTGCGCTTTTGCTTACGCAAACAGGCGGCGGTTGCAGGGCGTCTAATTACATATCTTTGCTCAGAAAAGCGTTAAAAAAAGCGGGACTCGGTCATGTTCCTGTTATTTCATTTAATTTAGCGGGACTTGAAAAGCACCCCGGTTTTGAAATTTCTCTGCCTATTCTTTGGAGATTGGCTTACGGAATACTTTATGCCGATTTACTTATGTTGCTTAAAAATCAGACAAAGCCTTATGAAATAATCGCAGGCGAATCCGAGAAAAAAGCAGAACTTTGGACAGAACGTCTTTGCAGAGAAATGACAAGCAGTAAATTTATCAGTTATAAAAAGGTTAAAGAAAACTATGTCAAAATAATAAAGGATTTTGACAGTATAAAACGAACAAAAGATAAAAAAATCAAGGTGGGAATTGTAGGAGAAATCTTTGTAAAATACTCGCCGCTCGGCAACAACAATCTCGAAGACTTTTTGATTTCCGAAGGCGCAGAGGTAGTAGTTCCGGGACTTATTGATTTTTGTCTTTATTGCGTTTACAACGGCATTATTGATTCCGATTTTTACGGAATAAAAAAATTCTCTAAACAGATTAACAAAATCGCTTATAAATTCATCACAAACAAACTTAAAGATATAAGAGAAGCCATAGTAAACAACAGCAATTTTGCACCTCCGGGCAATTTTGACCACACAAGAACGCTTACAAAAGGTGTTATGAGCGTAGGAGTAAAAATGGGCGAAGGCTGGTTGCTTACCGCCGAAATGCTCGAACTTTCCGAAATGGGCGTTAAAAATATCGTTTGTACGCAACCGTTCGGTTGTCTGCCTAACCACATTGCAGGAAAAGGTATGATGAAACCGATTAAAGAAAAAAATCCCGATGTTAATATTGTCGCTATCGACTATGATCCGGGCGCTTCAA
The DNA here is from genome assembly GCA_036308645.1 of Acutalibacteraceae bacterium. Lineage (GTDB taxonomy): Bacteria > Bacillota > Clostridia > Oscillospirales > Acutalibacteraceae > RUG11462. The sequence goes on from JAXJVH010000028.1 coordinate 14,266, forward strand.
AAATCAATCAGGAAAACAGAATAAAACTTATGCTTTCTAACGCACGTTTTGCCGAAGAAAACGATCAAAATTCTAATGAGAACGTTGCTAAAATTAACAAATCTCAAAAAGCGAAAATTTAACGGTTTAAAAGCCCGAAGACTTTTTTAATCTTCGGGCTTTTAGTTTTTAATGCTGATTAAAGTTAAAATTAAAAGGTACAAAAGGCAAATCAGAATTGTTGGGTTAAGGCTTAAAACAAATACCGCATAAACCGACAACAAGGATATAAACAATAAAAAAACAAACGAAACGGCTTTGCAGATTTTTTCTGCTTTTTCGGGCGAAACTTTTTTTAACAGCGTAAACCTGATTAAATCCATACCGTCAAGCGAGTTTATCGGCATAAGATTAAAAATCATAAGTCCGAAATTAGCCGCCGAAAAAATAAACAACATTTCATTGCGGTTATAAAGATATATAAATGCCGAAATCAAGAATGAAATTAAATTAAAAAGGCAACCGCCGAGCGCAATCAAAAACTCGCCGTTGTAGTTTACAGGTCTTTTGCTTGAAATCATTATTCCGCCTAATTGAAACACGACTTTTTCGGGAAACTTTTTTGTCAAAAACATAAAAATCAAATGACCTGTTTCGTGTATTGCCACGCTGATAAGTCCGAACAACATTATTCCCGTTCGGTCGACAACCAAAATTATACAAATCATTGTCGCAAAAAGCGGTGAAATACAAATTCGGCAGTTTCCTATTTTGAAATCCATATCAAACAAAATCGGCAAACCAACGAGGATTAAGTCTAACGCCGTTTACCCTTACTTCAAAATGCAGATGCGGACCGGTGGAGTTTCCCGTACTGCCGACTTTTGCTATAACCTGCCCTTTTTTCACCTTGTCGCCTTTCTCGGCAACTATTTTACTGCAATGCCCATAAAGCGTTGAAGTGCTGTTTGAATGTGATACAACTATGTATTTGCCGTAACTGGTGGTTTCTTCTGTATCAACGTCGGTTACTGTGCCGTCGAGCGCCGAAAGAATATCCTCTCCCTCGTCTGCGCCTATATCCAGTCCCGAATGAAAAAGATACTGCCCCGAAATCGGGTGAATACGGTAAGAGTATTCCGAGGTGATTTCACCGTTTACGGGAATACACATAGAATTTATGCCGGTATCCTCTATTTCTTTGTTTTCTTCATCGGTAATTTGACTTTTTTCTTTTAAATATTTAACCTCTTCTTCTGTTCCGCCTGCGCCGTAAACGGTGGATTGAGCAGTCAAAATTTCTCGTGTTTGTTCCGCCGAAAGCACCTGTGCGACATTAATCGGTTTATTAAAATTTTCGACAAAAACCGCTTTTGAATAATTATAATAATATCCTCCAAACGCCTTTAGCGCCAAAACAAATACCACCGCTAACGCACAGACAACAGTTTGAGCCATTAAAAAGTTAAAAGAACGGTCCTTAAATTTTATAGGTAAATTTTCTTCTTTTTTGTTTTCTTGAGAGTTTTCGGGTTCTTGCATAAACAAACCTCCGTGCTTTTTATAAAATATATGCACAAAGGTTTTATGTTTATGAATACGGGTTTTAAATCAATTTCCCCTCTACATTCGTAGGGTGCGACCTTCACGGTCGACCATTTATTTAACAATCTACTTTTCAGTCAAATTCTGATACATTTTGATTTAAATATAATACAACTCAAATTCAGTAATTTTTTATTCTTCAAAAAAACCAATTCTATTTGGCTTTTTGCTTGTATCTTCTTTTTTATTAGCTAATAATAAAAAGTTTAATTGAGAAACATGCTGTATTAATTGAGTTTTATTATTATTTATGTAACCATAAAAGAAAAGAACATCCGGATTATGATATCCTATTTCGGTTACTTGCATAGTAATATTTTGCCCAAATGAAGCTAACGCTACCATTACATCGTATTCATCAGATAAGTTGTTCTGAAAATCTTCTATTTCTTCTTTTAGAATTTCATATTTGTAATCTGCTTTTTTAAAATCTTCTGATGTAATTCGATTAAAATCTCTTGCTAACAGTTCGTTACTTAATTTGAATAATTCATCCATTATTTATAGTCACCTCCTAAAATAATAAATATATTTCAACCGATTTCACACTCATTATATTACTTTTTTTGTAAATTGTCAAGCATTTTTTGTTATTATTGTACAAAATTTATTTAATTATAATACAAATGTATTATAATTAATGCACAAATTTTGTGGATATGTTTTACAAAAAATAAACGCAAACAATCTGCCTAATGAATATAAGCAAAAAGTTTGCGTTTGTTTTATTATTTATTACTTTTTTGTTAATTCCTGATACATTTTCATTAATTCTGCGACACATTCGGATTCGGTCATTTTAATGCTGAAGCGATAAGTCTGCATAACAGCCTTATCGTTTTCTCTATGCGCTTTGCGAAGTTCTGGAGGCATAGTAACCTCGTCATAAAGGTCTGCCAAAGAGCAATCGGGATATTTTGCTCGTGCGTTTAAAATTTCCTGTGCGGTCTGCTCTATTTTTTCCTTTTGCTCGGTGGTAGGCGTTGGCCACGGGAAATTGTTGTAAACAATTTTTATTGAATAGCGATAATCACTTTTCAGTCTGCCAGCAACTATTCTCATCCATGCATTATGAACATTAGAAGTCATAATTCCAAATTCATATAATGTTGCATTAGGAATAATCAAATTCGCATTATTTGATATTATTTCCGATGACATAAAACCAATAGGAATATATCTTCTATTTTCAGATGAAGTACTTGGAACCAATAAATAATCAGTTTTTGGTTGGCGTATTTCTCCGAATAAAAAAGGTTTGTCTGCTAATTTTCTAGTTGCTTCTCTACTGCTTTTCAATCGAGTTTTATATACATTATCAATAGCGCTATATATAGGCGGAATAGATTTCAGTATAGACGGCGAAATTCCTTCAAGCCATAAACACCAACGCTCTTTATTATTAATAAATTCGTGTGCACCCACAATTTTTTTAAATAAATCTTTGGATTGTGGATATTTACTAATAATTTCATTTTTATCTTGAGTTGAATAATCGCTTAACCAACCACTATCATTTGGCATACTGCCAAAATCCATTTTAGAAACATCACAAATAGGTTTGCTTCTATTCTCAATAAAAACACTTGGTGCATCGATTAAATATGCGTTTATATTTTTCGCTATTTGCACTCTGTCATTACAAAATATCTTTTTAACTTTTTTATTCTCGGAAGTACTAAAACCGATAATTACACAATGCACATGTGCTTTTATACTTGCTTCGCTGTCCCAACGAAAAGTACGGTGTGCAAAATCAATGTGAACGCCATCTTCAAAAAGCGGTTTCCAAAGAATCGCAACACTTTCACCTTGTGAAACAGAATTTGTTGAAACCAAAGCAGTACGGATATTTGTGCCTTTTATTAAATCGGTTGCTTTTTTGTACCAACAGGAAACATAATCGAGATTACCTGCGTTCTTCCATTTAGCACCTAACACCTCGAACAAATCAAACTTTTGCTCTTTACTCATTAAACGAGCCCCCACAAACGGTGGATTGCCCATAATATAATTAAGTTTTTCTTTTTCAACTACGCTTTCCCAATCAATACGCAAAGCATTGCCCTCAACGATATTTGCGTAAGATTTTAGCGGTAAGAAATCAAGACTGCGGTTTAAAATTGTTTCGGTTTCTTTCATCATTTGTGATTCTGCTATCCAAAGTGCGGTTTTTGCAACCGTTACCGCAAAATCATTAATTTCTATACCGTAAAACTGACCGATTGATACTTTGATAACTTCATCGGTGCTGAAATACAATCCCTGACCTTCGCCCATTTCCTCGGCAATAGCCTCATTTTCAAGCCTACGAAGCGAGATATATGTTTCGGTTAAAAAGTTTCCCGAACCGCAGGCAGGGTCAAGAAATGTTAACGAAGATATTTTGTTTCTGAATTTAATAAGGTTTGAACTCTTGGCTGTTTTGGTTTTAAGCGCTTTTATACTCTCAAATTCATCTTTCAAATCATCTAAAAACAAAGGGTCGATAACCTTATGTATATTCTCGATAGAGGTATAGTGCATACCGCCGGTCCGACGGGTTTCGGGGTTTAAAGTGCTTTCAAAAACCGCGCCGAATATTGTAGGACTGATACCGCTCCAATCAAAATCCTCACTTGCATTTTGAAGCAATAAATCCTTAATTTTATCATTAAATTGCGGTATTTCAATATTTTCATCAGAAAAAAGTCCGCCGTTTACATAGGGGAACGAGGCTAACTCCTCTTCCATATAAGGATCTCGGTCTTTTACTTTGGTATCAAGCACTTTGAACAAATCAATTAATGCTCGGCGCAAATCTTTTGCAGGAAAACGGCTTAAATAATTATGAAATTTTGAATGACCGCCGAAAACGCCCGAATCCTCTGCGTAAAGGCAAAAAACCAACCGAACGCAAAGCATATTAAGACTTTTAAGCGAGTTTTCGTCATCAGGGTTTATATATTGTTTTAATAGTTCATCATAAAGAACACCGACCAATTCGCCCGCTTTAATGGAAATTTCCATTTCTTTTTTCAGGTTTTCGTCGCCTGTATCAACAATAAACATAAGGCGATAATACTCTTTTTCCAAATCCTTAAGCAAAATAGATTCGGGTTCGCTGTTCGGCTTTTCCATATCGTAAACTAAAAATTCTTCAAAATTACAGGTTATAATCCAACGGGGACGTTGCGAATAAGGAAGTTCGGCAGAATACCTTTTGGCTTGACCGAAAGGCGTTAAAAGTGTACCGTCGGACTGTTTTATAGGCTTGCGTAAATCTTTGCCTTTACTCTTTTGCTCAATCATAACATGAGTTGACGGAATAAATCCGTCAATAAAACTTGTGTGGTCAAGGCGCACCTGCTCCTCAAAATTAATAAATTGTTCCGGATGGTCTACGCCTAAAACATCACGAAGCAAAGACAGCCAAAACGGCTGGCTTTCCCCTTTTTCATAGCCCTTGTCCTGCCAATATTCAAAAAATGCTTTTGCAGATAATCTTTTTTCGGTATCTTTCATTTTAAACTCCCTAATTTGTTTATACTAAAATTTTACTGCAAAGGTCTTTAATTGTCAAGTGGGTACAGCGACCTTGTCATACCCTACGAATGTAAATGATATTATGGGTAAATAAATAGGCGACCACACAGGGTCGCCACTACGAAATCAAATAAATTTACAAATAGCTTATTGATGTTTTTGTAGGGCAGGGGTTCTACTCCTGCCGTAATGTGTATTTGAAAATTTTGACGGCGAAAGCCACGCCACCACCCTACGAATGTAGATAAGATTTATAAATATAATCAGATAAAGTAAGCCCCGAAAGCCTTAAATTTATACTAAAGCATATAATGATTGTGTATGCCGATCGGTGCTACCGACGACGGTGTGAAAAACATACCGCCGTACTGTATAGATATAAAAACTAATCCAAAGTTACTTTTAAAAATACTTTTTTACCTTTTTTAACAATAATATTACCTTTTTCAAAATCCTCGACTGTGACAAAATCGGCTATGTCGGTTTTCTTAACATTATCAACCGAAACGCCGCCTTGCTGAACGAGTCTGCGAGCCTCGCCTTTTGACGGGGTAAGTTTTGTATTGCAAAGCAGGTCGATAACTGTCATTTTACCGTCGGCAAACAAATCTTTTGACAACGAGAACGTCGGCATATTACTGTTATCCGCACCGCCGCCGAAAAGCGCCTTTGCCGCTGTCTGCGCCTTGGTTGCTTCTTCTTCGCCGTGAACTAATTTTGTAAGTTCAAAAGCCAATATTTCTTTAGCGGTGTTAAGTTGAGCGCCCTCCCATTTATCCATTTCATCAATCTGTTCAAGCGGTAAAAATGTCAACATTCTGATACATTTTAAAACGTCGGCGTCCTCAACGTTTCTCCAATATTGATAAAATTCATAAGGCGAAGTTTTTTCAGGGTCAAGCCATACTGCGCCCGATGAAGTTTTACCCATCTTCTTGCCCTCGGAATTGAGAAGCAAAGTAATAGTCATAGCATAAGCGTCTTTACCGAGTTTTTTACGGATAAGTTCAGTACCGCCGAGCATATTTGACCACTGGTCATCGCCGCCGAACTGCATATTACAGCCATATTCTTTATACAGATGGTAAAAGTCGTAAGACTGCATAATCATATAGTTAAACTCTAAAAATGACAGTCCTTTTTCCATTCTCTGTTTATAGCACTCGGCTCTTAACATATTATTTACAGAAAAATGAGCGCCGACTTCACGCAAAACATCAACATAATTAAGGTCTAAAAGCCAATCGGCATTATTAATAAGCAACGCTTTACCGTCTGAAAAGTCGATAAATCTTTCCATCTGCTTTTTAAAGCAAGCGATATTGTGGTCGATGTCCTCTTTTGTAAGCATTTTTCGCATATCGGTTCTGCCGGTAGGGTCGCCTATCATTCCCGTACCGCCGCCGAGCAATGCAATCGGTTTATTGCCCGCCATTTGAAGTCTTTTCATAAGGCAAAGCGCCATAAAATGACCTACGTGCAAACTGTCTGCCGTCGGGTCAAAACCGATATAGAACGTAGCCTTTCCGTTGTTGATTAAATCTCTGATTTCTTCTTCATCGGTTACCTGTGCAATAAGTCCGCGTGCAACCAATTCTTCATAAATTCCCATAATTAAATTCTCCTTAAAATTAAAAATACCCTCTGCCTGTAAAAACAGACAGAGGGTGACAAAATCACGGTACCACCTCTGGTTTATCAGCGCATCGCTACACTGACCTTAAAGAGTATATAAAATACTCAATCGCTTTAACGGGCGAACCCCGTATTCCCCTACTTTTATTTCAGGAAACCAACTCAAAGAGGTAACTTCGGTTATAGTCCTTACTTTCTTACACCGACCGAAAGTTCTCTTAAAAGGTAGCATATAACCTACTTCATCTTATCACAGTTTTTGAACAAAGATAATATATCATAAATTGCAGAAAGTGTCAAGGCAAAAATACAATCCGTTTACTTATTTTTTCTGCGTTTAAGCAATGCAACTATAAGCACCGTTACGGCGGCGATAATCAAAACAACAACCGCTGCAGTAATAATATAATTTATTGAACTGCTTTTTGATTTAGCCGTAACTTGCGAACTTGAGTCTGTGATACCTTGCTTTTCTTCCGTCACACTTTCACCGACTTGTTCGGTTTGTTGGGTTGCTTTTGAATTATCGTTTTTTTCTTCTTCGCCGGAAACAGATTCCGCCGAATCGGTTTTATCCGAATTTTCCACTTCAACAAGTTTGTTGTTTTCTGCTCTTGCGACAACTTCTTCGGTTTTTTCTTCTTTTGAAGAAGTCTGTTTTGAATCGGTCTGTTTCTGTGTATTTGTTTGAACGGTGCTTTCAACCGTTTTTTGAACGGTTACGCTACCGTCTGTGCCTGTAACTTCAACATCTTCTCCTTCCACATCCAAAACATCTTCCAAATCAATTTTAAAACTATATTTTTTAAGTTCAGCGTCTTTAGAAACATTTAGTTTTAAAGTACAGATTGTACCGTTTGCGGTGTTGTTTGAAGAAACGTTTGAAGGGGTAATAACCACCCTTACATAGCCTTTGCTTAAATCGGAAGGCCCTATTAACAAAGCGCCGCTGTTAAACACATCTCCGTTATTTACAACCTCTTTTAGTTTAAGAGCGTCTGTATCAAAATACACATTGAATACCATTCCCCAAAGTCCTTGATTGTTTGAAATTTTGATAGGAACAGAAACCTCGCTTTGCTTTTCTGCAACGACATTTGCAACAGAAATCTCTGTAACGCCTTTTGCAAAAGCCGAGAATGAAAAAGACGAAATAATCATTAACAAAAGAATAAATGACGCTGACAGTTTTTTCATTTTTTAACTCCCTTTATAAAACTTTTAATTTATTGTAGCACATATAACCGAATATTTCTACAATAAATTTTGCCTTTTTTATTAATTAACTGTTTTTTAACTTGATTTTTTTGTCAGAATATTTTATTATAGTAATATATTAAATATGTATAAGGGTACGGTTAATGAAAAGAATTAAAAGTTTTATATGTCTTATGTTGTTTGCTTTCTTGCTAAGCACTCCGGTTCTTGCAAAGGAGCAAACCGTCAATATTGATTTTTTTGAAGATAAAGAGAATAGTATTAAAATTTCTCTGCCGTCGGACTATTTATATTTTACCGATGACGACGTTGATAAAAGCGCTGATTATTTCAAAAAAATGCCGATTGATAAAAACGAGGCTATCGAACAAATCAGAGAAGGCACTTATTTAAACGCTTTTTCGGAAAGCAAAGGCAGTCAAATTGTTTTGAAAATCACTTCTGACAATTTTTCGGAGAAAATAGGTAATTTTTCGCCGATGGACGATAATGACAAAGCCTCGGTAATAAAGAATTTTAAATCAATTTATGAGCAAAGCGGTCATTCTTTTTTAAAGGAGCCTGATATTATAGATGTTGACGGTTATGACTTTATAAGGTTTAACTGCCGCTACGGAAACGGCGACAAAGGATTTAGTTATAAAAGTATTCTTACAATTATAGGCGGCAATTGCTATGAACTTGTAAGTTATAATAAAATGAGCGTTCCCGACGATACGGTAACCGAAGAATTTGATAATATGGTTTCATCAATAAGTATATCCATCAAAGGTGAACAGGGTCAGATTACCAAAAGTTATTTTATGTCGGTTTTCGCCGTAATTGTTATTATAATAGCGGTTATAATAATTATATCTATGATATATTCGTTAATTCGAGAGTATATTGTGAGAAAAAATCATAACGAAAAAGTAAAACTTAAAAAAAGATGAAATCTTTTAAAAAAGTACTAGATTTTTATTAAAAACTGTAGTAGAATAAACATAAGAGTAATTTATTATTCTTAAATTCTATATTTGGAGGTAATTTACAATGGAACTTAAAGGCTCAAAAACCGAGAAAAATTTAATGGAGGCTTTTGCAGGCGAAAGCATGGCAAGAAATAAATACACCTACTTTGCTTCCAAAGCAAAAAAAGACGGATTTGTGCAGATTGCAAATATTTTTGAAGAAACTGCCGCAAACGAAAAAGAACATGCTAAAATGTGGTTTAAATATTTAAACGGCGGTATTGACGACACAGCCGCTAACTTAAAGGCTGCCGCTGAAGGCGAAAACTATGAATGGACAGATATGTACGACAGAATGGCTAAAGAGGCTCACGAAGAAGGTTTTGAAGAAATCGCTTTGAAATTTGAACTTGTAGCAAAAGTTGAAAAAGAGCATGAAGAAAGATACAAAAAACTTTTGGCTAACGTCGAAGGCGGTCTTGTATTCTCAAAAGACGGCGATACAATTTGGCAGTGTATCAACTGCGGCCATATCGTAGTCGGTAAATCAGCCCCGCAGGTTTGCCCAACCTGTAATCATCCTCAGTCATATTTCCAGGTTAAAGCAGAAAATTATTAATTCTGATAATTCTGAAAATTTTAAAAAAACTATCTTGCATATACACTTTGCAAGGTAGTTTTTTAGTTTTTTATTGTTCCGATAGGTCAATTTGACATAATAAATACGGGTGAAATTTATGAGCAGATTAAAAGATTTAAGAAAAGAACGAGGATATACGCAAATAAAAATGCAAATGCTTACGGGAATAGACCAAAGCGATTATTCAAAGATTGAAAACGGCAAGCGATACTATACTTTTGAGCAATGCGTAAAAATAGCAAAAGCGCTAAATACAAGTATGGACTACCTTGCAGGACTTACGGACGAGAAAAAACCATATCCGAGAAAAGAACGGAATTTATAACTGTTTGCCGAAATAACTCTTGACTATATGCGGCTGACATAATATAATTATAATAGAATTTTATGTTTCAAGGAGTGTAAATTTATGCTTACATCTATTTCCGGTATTAACTGGGGCGACGAGGGAAAAGGCAGAATGGTTGACCTTCTTTCCGAAGATTATGACATTGTTTGCCGTTATCAGGGCGGTAACAATGCAGGTCATACCGTTATTAACGACCTCGGCGAGTTTATTTTAAATCTTCTTCCATCGGGCATTTTGCGTGAAGATGTTGTAAATGTTATGGGCTGCGGAATGGTAATTGATATTGAACATTTATCAAAAGAGGTTGCAAATCTTAAAAAAGCAGGCGTTAAAATTTCGCCCGAAAATCTTAAAATCAGCAACCGCGCAATTATAACTCTCCCCTATCATGTTATGCAGGACTGCTTGGAGGAGGAGCGTTTAGGCGACGCTAAATACGGCTCAACCAGACGTGGTATTGCCCCTGTTTACGGTGACAAATATCTTAAAAAATGTATTCGTATGGGCGATTTGCTTCATAAAGACAGTTTAAAGAAACGTCTTGAAGGTATTGTTGATTGGAAAAATCTTACCTTAACAGGCGTTTATAACGCTGAACCCGTAACTGCCGAGAGCATTTATAATTGGTTGGTTGAATTCGGCGATCAATTTATCCCTTATATTACAGATACGGGCATTTATCTTAACGACGCTTTAAAGCAGGATAAAAAGATTATGTTCGAGGCGCAACTCGGCGCATTGAGAGATATTGATTTCGGTATCTATCCTTATACTTCTTCATCTCCGACAATTGCGGCTTACGGTCCTATCGGCGCAGGTATTCCGGGCAAACGTCTTGACCTTTCAATCGGTATTATGAAGGCTTATTCAACCTGTGTAGGCGAAGGTCCTTTTACTGCCGAGATGTTTGGCGAAGAAGCAGAAGAACTCAGAAAAGCAGGCGGAGAATACGGTGCGGCTACAGGCAGACCGAGACGTGTAGGTCCTTTTGATGTTGTTGCTTCAAGATACGGCGTTCAGGTTCAGGGTTCTGACTGTTTGGCTATCACAAAAATGGATATCCTTTCATACTTTGATAAAATTCCTGTTTGTGTTGCTTACGAGTTAAACGGCGAACGCATTGACTACTTCCCTTACGGTGATGACCTTGACAATGCAAAACCGATTATTGAATATGTTGACGGTTGGAAATGCGATATAAACAAATGCAGAACCGTTGAGGATCTTCCTAAAGCCGCTTACGACTATGTAAAATACATAGAAAAAGCAGTAGGCTGCCCGATTAAATACATTTCCGTCGGCGCTTCAAGAGAAGACTATATCGAAGTAAAATAGTAATAATATAATTATAAAAACAAACTGCATCTTATATTTAAGGTGCAGTTTAATTTAGAGGATAAAAAATGGAATTTATTAAAAGAAATTATAAAGGATTTTTGCTTTGCCTTGCTATTGCAATCCCGTCTGAAATACTCGGAAAACTTTTCCCTGTTATCGGCGGTGCGGTTATCGCAATTATAGCAGGTATGATAATAACGCTTTTTATCAAAAACAAAGCTCCGTTTGCAGACGGAATTAAATTTACATCTAAAAAGATTTTGCAGTATGCGGTAATTTTGCTCGGATTCGGGCTGAATTTGAACGTAATTTTGAAAACCGGCGCTGAAAGTTTACCGATAATACTTGCTACAATCGCCACTTCGCTTGTAATTGCTTTTATTTTGCATAAGGTTATGCACATAGAGGGTAAAATCTCTACATTGGTCGGCGTTGGTTCATCTATCTGCGGCGGTTCTGCTATTGCGGCAACGGCACCGGTAATTGACGCTGATGATGAACAGGTGGCACAGTCAATTTCGGTAATTTTCTTCTTTAACGTATTAGCGGCGCTTATTTTCCCCTATCTCGGTCAGTTAATCGGATTTTCAACTGCCGACGGCAACGCATTCGGAATTTTTGCGGGAACTGCCGTAAATGATACATCATCGGTTACCGCCGCCGCTTCTTCTTGGGACGGTATGTGGAATTTAGGCTCGCAAACGCTCGATAAGGCGGTTACCGTAAAACTGACAAGAACGCTTGCAATTATTCCTATTACGCTTGTTCTTGCATTTATCAGAACAAGAAAAGAGAAGAAAAACAACGAAAGCGGTAAAAAGGTTGATTTTAAAAAGATTTTTCCGTTTTTCATTCTCTTTTTTATCGGCGCTTCGATTATCACAACTATTCTTATTAACTTCGGCGTCAGCGAATCGGTATTCAAACCGATTAAAGAATTAAGCAAATTTTTTATTGTGCTTGCAATGGCGGCAATAGGACTTAATACCGACATTGTAAAACTCGTAAAAACAGGCGGAAAGCCTATATTTATGGGACTTTGCTGTTGGGTAGGTATTACCGCAGTCAGCCTTGTAATGCAACACTTTATGGGAATTTGGTAAAATTTATAAAAAACGATTAAAAGGACTGTCTTGAAACAAAAGACAGTCCTTTTTTAAAATTTTCTATTTATTTTCATACTTCTATACTGAAATCCTCTGCGGTAAACTTTTCGAGTTCGGGCGGTATTTTCGGTATTCGGCGCAAGGGGTCATACTTAAATCTTCTGCAATGAAAATCGGGACTTACAATACCTTTTTTAAGACAAAGGATATTCTTTTTATCAGCCGTTACATTTCCTTTTGCACAATAAGCGCAGGCAGGCACTATTCCCTTTCCGTAAAGTTTTTTACCCATTTTAACCGCTCCTTTTTTACTGTTTCTTTCATTTTAACATAAACAATTAAAAAAATCCACATTAATTTATATAAAACTAAAGTTTTCCTTTTTTATCAACTTATTAAAAAAGCCTAAAAATACGATAAGTAAAATAAGCAGAGAAAATGAAAATAGAAAATTATCGCTTGAATACTTTATAACGGGGTCGGAAACGATTGCGACGGGAACGGTTATTTCAAAAACTTTCATCGCTATACTGCAATAAATAAAAGAAATAAATGAATGAATAAGTCTTATAAAAATTATCCTTGAAATCGGAGGACGGTCGTTTCCGAGCATTGATGAAATCTGAAAAATCACCGAAAACCCGCCGAATCCCAGTACCGCCGAAATAAACGGCAAATTTACATTTTCAGACGCCAAAGAATACACCGCATTTGTCACTTCGAGCATTGAAACTAACGGCAGGTAAATTACGGTTTCTCTTAAAAAAGCCGAGAGCAAATTTATAATTGCCGAAAAAATAACAGTATAGGCGCAAATTGAAATAATCGAACTTGTAGAAGCGCCAACTCCCATAACCAAAGCGTCGCCGATACATACTTTATCATTTTTGCTTTCAAAAAAGTATGTATATTTAAAAAATCGGGAAATTATCACAGCGACGGTTATGCTTGCAAGCAAGTGGCATACAAGCAAAACAACACCGCACTCAAAAGAGTGTAAAATTGCAACCCCTGTTGCAAGCAACACAAACCCGGGCCCTGCCGAACAGGAAACGCACGCTATATTATTTCTCTCATAAAGTGAAATTCTGCCGTCTTTATACAGCGATTGCGAAATTGAAGCGCCGACAGGATAACCCGAAACAAGGCTTAAAAGAAAAACAGGTAAAAAATAACCGCTCGTATTAAAAAGTTTTTTTGATACTTTTTCAAGTTTTTTTGCAAACACATTTATTACGCCTGAATACGAAAAGCAAGAGGTTATGCAAAGCACGGGAAAAAGCGACGGAATAACCACGTCTGCACAAAGATAAAGACCGCTTGTGACTCCCTTTGCAACGCAATCATAACAAGTAAAAAGCGATATAAACAACAAAACAAAAACAGTAAGAATAAGCAGAACTTTAAATCTTTTCATCGGTTTCTCCTATCGGTAATTTCAAGTATTAATACAAGCCGCCGTATCATAGAATAAATTAAGGCGGTGAGTTTATTTGAAAAAAAGCAAACGCGAAAACGTAAAGCGAGGACTTGATAAAATCAATCATTATCTTGACTTGCCCGAAGGACTGCTTTCAGGCGGGGCGAGAGTAGAACTGCAATCAAACGAAAGAGCGCTTATAGATTGCAGATGCACCGTCTTGCTTTACAGCGATGAAGAAATAAAAATCAACACCGGAACGGGAATAATCGCTTTTTCGGGCAGACGCCTTTCAATCAATTCTTTAAACAGAGAAAGCGCCGTTATAACAGGCAAAATCAAAAAAGTAGAATTTTTGAACTAATTTTAAGAGGTTTTACTAAATGTTTATGCAAAAAGTATATAAAAACATACTCGGTTATGTTAAATTTTCGGGAAACGGCGTTTTTCCCGAACGCTTTTTAAACCTTTGCGCAAAAGAAAATATACTCGTATGGAATCCCAAAGTAAATGTAAACGAAATTTCAGGTTATATGAGAATAAACGATTATAAACGTATCCGCAAAATCGCAAAAAAATCCTGTATGCGTATTAAAATAACCAAAAGAGTCGGTCTGCCTTTTTTAGTAAATCGCTATCGCCACCGCTACGGAATACCGATTGGCGCAGTTTTGTTTTTTATTATAATTTGGTATCTTTCGGGATTTGTATTTAACATATCAATAAACGGAAATATAACCGCCGATAAAAAAGAAGTATTAAGTTCGCTTAAAAACTGCGGCGTTTATTTAGGTCAGCGAACAAGCAATATCGACGCAGAACTTACCCGACAAAAATTTTTAATTAACAATCCCGAGTTTTCATGGGCGGCGCTTAATATAAAAGGTTCTTATATAACCGTGGAATTGGCGCAGACAACTGAAAAAAACGAAAAATCCGACGACAAAGAACCTTGCAACATAATTGCAAAAAACGATGGCAAAATAATAAAGATAAAAGCCTACGAGGGAAAGCCTGCCGTCAGCGTAGGCGAGGCGGTAACAAAAGGTGATTTATTGGTTTCGGGTGTAATCGAACTCACCGATAAAACAACAAAATTTGTTCACTCAAACGCCGAGGTAACGGCGCAGACAAGACATAGTTTAAAAGTTTTTGTTCCTTTTGATAATTTTGAAGAATTAACCGACGAAAAGACGATAAAACGAAGCGTTTTATCAATAGCCAATATAGATATACCGCTGTTTTTAGGAGAAATTTCAAAGCCTTACAAGGTAAAATATAAAACCAAAAATTATTGTTTTTTCGGCAAAGAACTCCCGATTAAAAAGACAACTGCTTATTTCAAAAAAATCTCAAAAAAGAAAATTACTTTAGACGAACAATCCGCAAAGCAATTAGCGATTGAAAAAATGGAAAAAAAGGCTCAAAAACTGCTAAAAAACACAATAAAAACAAAGGAAACCGCAGTTTTTACCACCAAAATCAACGGTATTTTAATGAAACAGGTATTTATTTGTGAAGAAAACATAGCAAAAGAGAAAAAAATTTTAAAAAACTTCAGCGAAAACTGATGACAAAACTAAAAAAGTATGATAAAATTAATTCGATTATAAAAAATCTAAAAAGGAAAGAAATCACTTGGCAGAAAGACATTTGCAAATTGACAATCAAGAGCTTATCAGCAGTCTTTTCGGCAGTTATGATGAAAATATCAGAATTGTTGAAAAGGAGTTTGCGGTTTCTGTCACCTACCGTGACGGCAAACTAAAAATAAGCGGTGATGAAAACAGTATTGACAAGGCTGTTAAAACCGTTAAAAATATGCTGCTGTTTTTACAAAAAGGCGAAACACTTACCGAGCAGAATATATCTTATATCATTTCATTGGTTCGCGACGGCGAAGATGAAAGTTTATATCAAATAACCGATAACGACTGTATTGCGGTAACAGTAAGCGGAAAGCCGATAAAGCCGAAAACTTTAGGGCAGAAAAACTATGTTAAAGCAATTGAAGAAAACACAATCGTAATCGGCGTAGGTCCGGCGGGTACAGGCAAAACCTATCTTGCAGTAGCCGCTGCCGTAAGGGCTTTTAAGGCAAAGGAAATTACAAGAATTATCCTTACCCGCCCAGCAGTAGAGGCAGGCGAAAAATTAGGCTTTTTACCCGGCGATCTTCAACAGAAAATCGACCCTTATTTGCGACCGCTTTATGACGCTCTTTTTGATATGTTCGGGGCTGAAACCTTTGCAAGATTACACGAAAAAGGCGTGATAGAAGTAGCGCCGATTGCATATATGCGCGGCAGAACGCTTGATGATTCTTTTATTATTCTTGACGAGGCGCAAAACACCACCAAAGAGCAGATGAAAATGTTTTTAACAAGGCTCGGTTTTAATTCAAAAATGATTGTTACAGGCGACAATACGCAAGTAGACCTGCCTGACGGCAAGCCGTCGGGATTGTCCGACGCTGTAAAAGTGCTTAAAAACCTTGATGATATTAAAGTAATCAGACTCACAGAAAAGGACGTTGTGCGTCACAAATTAGTGCAGTCTATTGTAAAGGCTTATGAAAAAGCAGAGGAAATGAAAAGGAAAAAGAATTACAATTAACAAAGGAAGGGCAAAAAATTGGACAGAGTAAAAGTAATGATTTCAAACGAGCAAAAGGCGGTTAAAATTCCTACAGGCATCAGAATATTGCTTCGCAGATGCTGTAATGCCGTTATTAAACTTGAAAAATTAACAGGTGAATATGAAGTTAACATAACTTTTGTTGATAATGAAAAAATAAAAGAACTTAATTCAAAATACCGTAATATTGATAATGCGACCGACGTGCTTTCATTCCCTATGGGCGAAAACGGTGATTATCCCATAAACCCGGAAACAAATTTTAAAATTTTAGGCGATATAGTTATTTCGGTTGAGCGTGCAGTTGCACAGTCAGAAGAATACGACCACTCTTTACGCAGAGAACTCGGATTTTTGACCACGCACTCTATGCTTCATTTACTAGGCTACGACCATGTAAACGGCGGTATTCAAGCGGCTAAAATGAGAGAACGTGAAGAAGAGGTTATGGAACTTGTAGGTCAGCCGAGAGATATGGCTTAAAGTTTACATAACTTTTTAAATGTTATAAAATTACAAAAGTAAAGAACGGAGTTATAAATGAGCAATACAACTTCAGCTTTTATAGCGATTGTAGGCAAGCCGAATGTCGGCAAATCCTCAATTTTAAACAAAATAGTAGGGCAAAAAATTGCAATAGTTTCGGACAAGCCGCAGACAACAAGAACTCGCATTTCGGGTATTATTACAAAAGATGAAATGCAGATGGTTTTTATTGATACGCCGGGGTTGCACAAGCCTAAAAATGCGCTTGGCGAACACATGGTTAAAGCGGTTAAAGACGGAATGGCTGATGTTGACTGTTGCCTTTTGGTTGTTGAAGCCAACGCTAAAATTGCTCCTGCCGAACAAGAACTTATAAATAAATTTAAACAAAGAAAATTAAAAGCCGTACTTGCGATTAATAAGGTTGATTTACTCGAAAACAAGGAAGAATTATTTGAAATAATAAAAATGTATTCCGAGGCTTTTGATTTTTCTGCGGTTGTGCCTGTAAGTGCAAAGAATAACGAAGGGCTTGACGAATTGCTTTCAGAACTTGAAAAGTTTGCAGTCCCCTCGCCTCATTATTTTGATGACAACGCATTTACCGACCAGCCGGAAAGAGTTATTACCGCAGAAATTATAAGAGAAAAATTACTGCGACTGCTTGATAAGGAAGTGCCGCACGGCATTGCGGTTGACATTGAACGTTTTTCGGAACGTCAGGACGCCGATATTTTGGATATTGAAGCCTCCGTTTACTGCGAAAGACAAAGCCACAAAGGAATTGTAATCGGCAAAGGCGGACAAACTTTGAAAAAAATAGGTACGCTTGCAAGACGGGATCTTGAGGACTTTTTCGAGATAAAAGTTAACCTGAAATTATGGGTTAAAGTTAAGGAAAACTGGCGTACCTCCAACGGAATTATTCACGGACTCGGATTGGATTAAATTACCTAACCGCTAAAACAAAGGCTTTTTTACCGCCTTTAAATTTTACCACTAATAAAGCATTAGTTTCCCCCGAAACTATAATCGGGAGATGAAGTTTTATGCAGGATAAAAATTTGTGGGACAACTTTTTTTCATCAGGAAAGATTGATGATTATTTAAAATATAAAAACTGCATTTCAAAGCCGAAGGAGGAAGCCGCTTTTGAGCCTTACAACGACAAAAGGTCTTATAATCAAGGAACAGAAGGTTGGCGAGGCTGACCGCCTTGTGACCGTTTTAACCGAAGATTTAGGGCTTATTCGTGCGTTTGTACCGGGCGCTTTAAAGATAAAATCAAGAAATGTTTCGGCTACCTCGTTGCTTTCTTACTCGGAACTGACGATTTATCAGTCCCGAGATACATATAAAATCAACGAAGCGAAAAGCATTGAGATTTTTTTCGGACTTCGGGATGATATTGCGGCTTTAAGCCTTGCGGGATATTTTTGCGAGTTACTTATGAATCTTGCCCCTGTTTTTGAAAAGGCGGATAATTACTTACGCCTTACGCTGAACAGTCTTTATCTTTTATGTGAAAAAAAGCGTTCTTTTGAGATGTTAAAGGCTATTTTTGAACTGAAAATTTTGCAGTATTCGGGATATTGCCCCGATTTAAGCGTTTGCGCTAAATGCAAAACCGACAATCTTGACAATGTCGGGTTTGACGTTGTAAACGGTGTTATCGCTTGCAAAAACTGTAAAGATGAAAGTTTTATATCTATTCCGAACAGCGTTTTTGCGGCGCTTGTGCATATAATTTATGCAGACGAAAAAAAACTTTTTTCTTTTAAAATAAGTGAACAAAGCGAGAAAGTTTTATCGGATATAACCGAAAGATATTTACTCGCACAAACCGACAGAAATTACAAAACGCTTGATTTTTACAAGCAGATGAGGATATAAATGAATAAACATTACAAAGCGCTTGAGTTTGATAAAATTTTATTACAACTTTCGGATTGCGCGGTAAGCGAAGGCGCAAAGCAAAAAGCGCTTGAAACTTTACCGCAAAACGACCTTACGAAAGCGAAAAACTTAATAGAAAAAACCGATGACGCTTACAAACTGATTTCGGGTTATTCTACTCCGCCTTTTTCCGGAACAAAAGACGTTTCCGCTGCGCTTTCACGCGCTGCAAGCGGCGGTATGCTTAATAATTCGGAACTGCTTAGTATCGGCGGCGTATTAAAAAATGTTACCGTCGTGAAAGAATGGCGCTCACATTCGGAAAACGTAACTACTTCTATTGATAACCTTTTTAACAATTTATATGAGAACAAACGGCTTGCGGATAAAATATTTAACTGCATTAAAAACGAGGAAGAATTAAACGATAACGCTTCGGATACGCTTTTTTCAATCCGCCGTAAAATGATGAGCATTTCAAACTCCATAAGGGAAAGGCTCGAAAAGATTGTGCGTTCGTCATCTTACCAAAAATTTTTGCAGGACGCCATTGTCACCCAGCGAAACGGTAGATATGTTGTACCTGTAAAAACCGAATATAAAAGCGAGATTTCGGGACTTGTGCATGATACTTCCTCTACCGGCTCTACCGTTTTTATCGAGCCTATGGCGGTAGTTGAGGCAAATAATGAAATCAAAATTTTAAAATCAAAAGAAGCGGAAGAAATCGAGAGAATTTTATTCGAACTATCGGCAGAATGTGCCGAAGTTAAGGAATCTGTAATGAATTCTCTTTGGTTGCTTACAGAACTCGACTATATTTTTGCAAAGGCAAAACTTGCACAGAAAATGAAAGCGACAAAGCCTGTGCTTAACGACAGAAGCTATATTGAACTGCGAAACGCAAGACACCCTTTGCTTGATAAAAACAGCGTAGTTCCGATTAGCATTACGCTTGGCAAAGATTATAAAATGCTTGTAATTACAGGTCCGAATACGGGTGGTAAAACCGTTGCCATCAAAACCGTAGGACTTTTGACGCTAATGGCGGAATGCGGACTTTTAGTTCCCTGTTCAGAGGGCAGCGAATTAGCGGTATTCACTAATGTTTTTTCGGACATAGGCGACGAGCAGAGCATTGAACAGTCGCTTTCGACTTTTTCATCGCATATCAAAAACATAATTTCAATTTTAGATACCGTTGATAATAATTCGCTTGTTTTACTTGATGAATTATGCTCGGGAACAGACCCCGTAGAGGGAGCGGCGCTTGCGGCCTCTATACTCGAAGCATTCAGAAAATACGGCGCTACGCTTGCGGCTACTACGCATTATGCCGAACTTAAAGCCTATGCGCTTGATACAGACGGCGTCGAAAACGCCTGTTGTGAATTTGACGTTAAAACGCTTGCTCCGACATACAGACTGCTTGTAGGTGTGCCGGGAAAATCAAACGCTTTTGCCATTTGTGCAAAACTCGGAATGGACGAGAGCGTTATTAAACGAGCAAACACTTTAATCAGCGAAGAAAGCAACCGTTTTGAACGTGTAATTGAAGAATTACAATCAAGACAGGCTGAATATGACGATAAATTAAGAGAAGCGGAAATAAGGCTTAAAGTTGCCAACCGAAGAGCCGAAGAAGCAGGAAAACAGGCAGAAAAACTGCGTAAAGAATATAACGAGCAGATTGAAAACGCAAAAGCGCAGGCAAGAATTATTACGGATAATGCAAGAATTGAGGCTAACAGGCTTTTAGACGAACTGCAAGCACTCAAAAAGCAAGGTTCAAAGGACGCTGCGGCAAAGGCCGAGGCAAGCGCTAAAAAAAGTTTCAACAAACTCGACAGCATTTCATCGTCGGGCGAAAAATATAAGGACAACTACAAACTCCCCCGACCACTCCAAATCGGCGATACAATTTTATTGCCCGATACCGACACAAAAGCGACGGTGCTTACCCTACCTGACAACAAAAACAGAATTCAGGTTCAGGCAGGCATTATGAAAATGAAAATTTCTGCTGAAAATGTAAGATTAGTTGAAGAAAAACGCATAAACGTGCCGAAATCGGTAGTTCGCAGAACAGGAGTTGACTCTGCAAAAACTCGCTTGGCGGCGCTTGAAATAGATGTGCGCGGTATGACGGTTGACGAGGCAACGCTCGATATTGACAGATTTATTGACAATGCCGTTTTAGGCTCAATGAATGGGTTTACTATAATTCACGGCAAAGGAACGGGAGCGTTAAGAAAAGGTATTCACACCTTTTTACGCCGACACCCGAGCGTAAAATCTTTTAGAGTAGGTCTTTTCGGCGAGGGCGAGAACGGCGTTACAATAGTTGAGTTAAAATAATACTTTTATTATAAAAACAAAGAAAGGATATTCATATTGAGAAATCTCAGACAGAATATAGCGGACTATTTCAGAGAAACCGACAAATTATTGCTGTTTCTCTGCACATTAGCCTCGCTTTACGGTGCGGCGCTTATTTACTCCGCCACTAATATGTACGGTTTAGAGCAGGTTGCGGTTCAATTGGTTTCATTAGGTTTAGGACTGGTAGTGGCTGTAATTGTTTCTTTATTTGATTATTCAAATCTATTAAAATTTTGGCCGATTTATATTATTGCGTCGATTGCACTTTTACTTATTACATATCGGTTCGGTATCACTCCGGTGGGTGCTGATAACAAAGCATGGCTTAATATTTTCGGTATTTCTTTTCAGGTAAGCGAACTTATTAAAATCTTTATGATTTTAACTTTTGCGAAGCACGTTTCAAGTATCAATCCAAAAGATATAAACAAATTACATAATATTATTCTGCTTACTTTACACGGTCTTGCCGCTCCGGGACTTGTTATGATTTTACAAAAAGACCTTGGTACTGTTTGCGTTATGGTTGTAATTTTTCTTGCGATGATGTACTGTGCAGGCGTAAAACTTCGCTATTTTGCAATCGGACTCGGAGCCGTTGCGGTTGCTGCGCCTTTTGCTTGGAAGTTTGTACTTTCCGAATATCAAAAACAACGTTTTATGGTAATTTTAGACCTCGAGGCAGACGCACGAGGTTACGGTTATCAACAATTGCAGTCAATTAAAGCGATTGGTTCGGGCGGTATTTTCGGGCAAGGCTATATGCAGGGTGCAAAAACCCAGACAAACGGCGTTCCCGAGGCGCATAATGATTTTATTTTAACAGTTGCAGGTGAAGAATTGGGACTTATAGGATGTTTGCTGGTTTTTGCAATTCTTGTTGCTATAATCATTCGAGTTATGTATATAAGCACCGTATCAAAGGATACCGCAGGTAAAATTATCTGTGCAGGCGCATTCGGTATGCTTGCGGCACAGCTTATTATCAACACAGGAATGGTTATGGCGCTGTTACCTGTTATCGGCGTTACTCTGCCGTTTTTCTCGGCAGGCGGTTCTTCGCTTGTTTGCTTATTTATAAGCATAGGCCTTGTAACTTCTGTTTATAAAAACCGATTTATGAGAACAATGTATTTAAGGGATAAAGGTTAAATGATACGTTTTATTTCAAATTCTGAAAATGATACTAAAAACTTGGCAGAAAAAATTGCTGAAAAATTAAATCCTAATGATTTTATTGCGCTTTTCGGCGGTATGGGTATGGGCAAAACCACTTTTACAAGACATCTTGCAAAAGCACTCGGTTTTGACGGCGAAGCCTCCTCCCCTACTTTTGCAATTATAAATGAATACAATGGAGGCAGACTGCCTGTTTATCATTTTGATATGTACCGAATAGAAACGTTTGACGACCTATATTCAACAAACTTTTTTGAATACTGTGAAATGGGCGGCGTTGTGGTTTGCGAATGGAGTGAGAATATCGAAAACGTTCTCCCCGATAATTATATTAAAATATCTATTTCACAAGGCGAAAACGAAAATCAAAGAATTTTTGAAATTGAAGGACTTGAATTATGATAATTTTAGGTATTGATTCGGCAAGTGTCAGTTGTTCTGCGGCAATTAAGCAAGACAACAAAACAACCGAACAATTTATAAACAACGGGCTTACTCATTCGCAGACGCTTTTGCCGATGATAGCTGAAACAATGAAAAAAACGGATATTACCGCCAAAGATATTGATTTAATTGCAATTACAAAAGGACCCGGCTCATTCACGGGACTGCGTATAGGTATGGCAACCGCAAAAGGAATTGCCGCCCCTTTTGATACACCCTGCGTTTTGATTTCAACTCTTGAGGCAATCGCTCATACTGCAAGCGCACATCACAACGGTATTTTTTGTGCGGTTATGGACGCTCGTTGCAATCAGGTTTACAATGCGATTTTTGAAGAAAAAGACGGTGAATTGATTAGACTTTGCGACGATAGAGCGATAACAATTCCCGACCTTGAAAAAGAACTTAAAGAATTAAATAAACCGATAATTCTTTGCGGCGACGGCACGGCGGTTTGTGAAAAGAGTTTTAGTGAAATTCAATATACGGTTGCCGATGAAGAAGTAAGATTACCGCACGCAGGTAATATCTGCATTTTGGGAGAAAAGTATAAAAACGAGGCTCAAAGCCCCGATAAAATATCGCCTGTTTATCTGCGCTTACCGCAGGCAAGCAGAGAACTACTTAAAAAGAAGGAGAAATAAGAATGATAGCAATTGGTTGCGACCACGGCGGTTATGATTTAGCCGTCAAAATTATGAAGGATTTTGATGAAAAAGGTATTGAATATAAATTTTTCGGTACTTTCGACGGAAAGAGCATCGACTACCCCGATACCGCTTATCCCGTAGCAAAATATGTTGCTGACGGCAAGGCAGAAAAAGGCATTTTGGTTTGCGGAACAGGAATTGGTATGTCTATTGCGGCTAACAAGGTAAACGGTGTTCGTGCGGCAGTTTGCACCGACCATTTTTCAACAAAATTCACAAGACTTCATAATAATACAAATGTTCTTTGTCTTGGCGGAAGAGTTTTGGGAGACGCATTTGCGCTTGAATTGGTTGATATTTTCCTTAATACAGAATATGAGGGCGGCAGACATCAAAACAGACTTGATAAAATAGAAAAAATCGAAAACGGAACTTTTGAAAAAGATTGAATATTATATTTAGATTTTATAGGTTCTATTCCTAATGTTGGGGTTTCAACACGTAGCGCCGCCCTCTGACGAGGGAGGCGGCACGGCGGCTTTGCCGTGACGTAGGGAGAGAAAGAATAAAGATAGATATATACTTTGGCTTTTCTCTCCCTCAGTCTCGCTTCGCTCGACAGTTCCCTCGTCAGAGGGAGCCAATCTACACCCCAACTTTTGAAAAAGAACCATTTTATATAAAAAACAGCGGAAGAAACAAAAATTCTTCCGCTGTTTTTTACATGAAAAAAGGGACTGATTAATCAGTCCCTTTTGAGATTATCAAATCAATTATTTAGATAATTTTTTCTTTGAAACAACTACGCCTGCTAATGCAACTGCTGCTAAAGCAACCATTGCCATGCTATCGCCTGTTTTTGGTGATGTTTCTTCTTTCTCTGCAGTAGTTGTAGGTTCGTCATCGTCGTCTGTTGGTTCATCAGCATCGTCGATTGCTTCAAAAATCGGTTCAGCGCTGATGTCTTCGATAGAAATATCGTCTAAAAATCTAACTGTTACTGTTTCGCTTTCAAGAGAACCGCTAACGATTTCATAGTTACCGTCGATTTCCCAACCCAAAAAGTTGTAACCGTCTTTAGTTTCTACTGAAAAAGTAAATTCTTTGCCGGCAGTAGCGTTGCCTGTTGTGTCCTGTGCGATTGTAACAGTACCGCCATCATAGTCTTTAACAACCGGAGCAACTACGCTACCTGCTGCAAAAACGCTTACTGACAAAGCGGACACCAAAACCAAAGCTAAAACAACTGACATAATTTTTTTCATAATTATTACCTCCTAAATTAAAGAAAAACTTATTTTGTGTTATTATAACACGAAACTTTAAAAAAGTAAATAGTTTTTTAAAAAATTTTTCCTAAATTATTTGTTTATATATTACTCCTATTCTTGCTAAATGTCAAGAACTTTTTGTATATTTTTTGTATATTTTTGTTTATTTATATATTTTATTATTTTTCAATTTAAATAATATGTTAAAAATAACGGCTTGAAAAAGTAAGCAAACAGTGTTATAATTGAATTCGCTGTATACAGAGAATCCTAAACGATGATATAAATTATAATGATTGTTATTTATATTTATATGATGGTTTTTCAAAGATTTCTCAAACCTACATTTATTTTAAACGGTTATTAGGAAAGGTAAGATAAGAGATATGTATAAAATCGTTATGAAAAAAAGTCTTAATCCTACCGTTACAATGATGGATATAGACGCACCGCTTGTAGCACGCAAAGCGCAAGCAGGTCAGTTTATTATTCTTCGTGTTGACGAGGACGGCGAGCGTATTCCGCTTACTGTTGCAGGATATGACAGAGAAGCAGGAACAGTAAAAATTATTTTCCAGATTGTCGGCGCTACTACCGAAAGACTGAACCACAAAAACGAGGGCGATTATATTACCGATTTTGTAGGTCCTTTAGGTACTGCCACAAAAACAGACGGACTTAAAAAAGTCTGTATAGTAGGCGGCGGCGTTGGTTGTGCCATTGCGCTTCCTGTTGCTCAGAAATTACATTCACTCGGTTGTGAAGTTCACTCGATTATAGGCTTTAGAAACAAAGACTTGCTTATACTTGAAGATGAATTTCGTACGTGTTCCGACTCGCTTACAATTATGACCGACGACGGTTCTTACGGCGAAAAAGGTCTTGTAACCGAGCCGCTTAAAGCAGCGCTTGAAAACGGAGAAAAATACGATGAAGTTATCACAATCGGTCCGCTGATTATGATGAAATTCGTTGTTGCTACTACAAAGCCTTTTAACCAAAAGACAACCGTTTCTATGAATCCGATTATGATAGACGGAACGGGAATGTGCGGCGGATGCCGTCTTACGGTTGGCGGTAAAACAAAATTCGCCTGCGTTGACGGTCCTGATTTTGACGGTTTTGAAGTTGACTTTGACGAGGCTATGGCAAGGTCGACTATGTATAAAGATTTTGAGCGCCACGAATATGAATCAACTTGTAACTTATTTAAGGAGGTAAAGGATTAATGCAAAAACCGAATATGTCACTTACGAAAAATCCAATGCCTTCACAAGAGCCGAAAGTCAGAGCAAAAAACTTTTATGAGGTTGCCACAGGTTACACCGATGAAATGGCTATTGACGAGGCGCTTCGTTGCTTAAACTGCAAAAATATGCCCTGCGTTTCAGGTTGCCCTGTTAAAATTCATATTCCCGAATTTATTTCTAAAATTAAAGAAGGCGATTTTGAGGGCGCTTACAAAATTATTTCAGAATCCTCTTCCCTGCCTGCTGTTTGCGGTCGTGTTTGTCCGCAGGAATCACAGTGCGAATCAAAATGTGTAAGAGGAATCAAAGGCGAGCCTGTAGGAATCGGCAGACTTGAAAGATTTGTTGCCGACTGGCACAACGCTCATTCTACAGAAACCCCTGAAATTCCCGAATCAAACGGTCATAAAGTAGCGGTTATCGGTTCAGGTCCGTCCGGTCTTACCTGCGCGGGCGATCTTGCTAAAAAAGGCTATAAGGTAACTGTATTTGAAGCGCTCCATTTAGCAGGCGGCGTATTGGTATACGGTATTCCCGAATTCAGGCTTCCGAAGTCTATAGTTGCTAAAGAGGTTGATACGCTTAAAAAATTAGGCGTTGAAATTGAAACTAACGTTGTTATCGGTAAAACCATCACAATCGACGAACTTATGGAAGAATACGGATTTGAGGCTGTATTTGTTGGTTCGGGCGCCGGTTTGCCGAGATTTATGGACATTGAGGGCGAGTCGCTTAAAGGCGTTTACTCGGCTAATGAATTTTTAACAAGAAGCAACCTGATGAAAGCGTATAAGGACGACTCGCATACACCGATTATGAAATCGCAAAAAGTTGCGGTTGTCGGCGGCGGTAACGTTGCTATGGACGCCGCAAGAACTGCACTTCGTTTGGGCGCTGAAAAGGTTTATATTGTTTATCGCCGTTCAATGGAAGAACTTCCGGCACGTAAAGAAGAGGTTGAACACGCTATTGAAGAGGGTATTGAATTCAAACTGCTTAATAACCCTGTTAAGATATTAGGATACAACAATCCCGATGATAAGCGCGATCCGAAAAACGGCTTTGTAACAGGTATGGAATGTATCAGAATGGAACTTGGCGAGCCTGACGAAAAAGGCAGACGCAGACCTATAGAAGTTCCCGATTCTAACTTCACAATGGATGTTGATACGGTTATTATGTCAATCGGCACTTCACCAAATCCGCTTATTAAATCTACAACAAAAGGTCTTGATGTAAATTCAAGAGGCGGTATAATTGTTGAAGAAACAACAGGCGCTACTTCAAAAGAGGGCGTTTATGCAGGCGGTGACGCTGTAACAGATGCTGCTACGGTTATTCTTGCAATGGGGGCCGGCAAAACTGCCGCCGAGGCAATAGACGAATATTTAAGTAAATAAATTTGATATTTTTAAAAAGCGTGGGTTTGAGAAATTCAAATCCACGCTTTTAATTTTTAGATTCTTTAATTTTAAGATTCTTTAATTTTTTATAGCCACTTTATCCATAACAAAACGAGTATCGGCTGCTATTTTGAACTTAAAGTTACCGCTTTGCAGTTTTACAGGCTGTTTAATTTGAATTTGTTTTCCGTTTGTTCCGCTTATTGACATAGCGTCAATCTCGCAACCGTCAAACTGAACGCTGCACCAGAACTGCGCTAATTCATCAGCGTCAATATGCAAATCATAAACGAAAATATAATCGCCCGGCTCATTAATTGTAACAGGATATTCTTTGTCGTTTTCAATATTCTCAAATGCATATAATTCTTTCATTTGAGAGTCGTCGGTTGATGGAAATTGAGGTTTAACGCAACCGCCGAGCACATAATTTTCAAATGTTGGGGATTTTAAAATGTAGTTTAAAAGATTGATACAACATCTTTGTAAATCGGCTCTGCAAATATATCCCTCATTGATACCTTCTTCTATATTATCCGGCTGACCTTCAGCGGTTTTGCAAACCATAAACACATCGTTTTGCGCACGAACCATCTGTTTTGTATTGGTATTAAACGCTTCGCCGTCACGGGTGTTCATCTTTGCCCACCAATCGGTCATAACAAAGCCCTGATAATTCCATTCATCACGAAGAATTGTTGTAGTAAGGTCATAGTTGCCTGCACACCAAAAGCCGTTGGTTGGGTTATAAGAGGTCATAAGTGCTCTTGCTTTGCCCTCTTTTACTGCAATTTCAAAACCTTTTAAATAAATTTCTCTTAATGCTCTTTGAGAAACTACGCTATCGGCGCTTGAACGTCCGATTTCCTGATTGTTGCATACAAAATGCTTAATTGTAGCGGTAGGTCCTACAACCTCTATTCCTCGGCAAATTGCCGACGCCATTTTACCCGAAAGAATCGGGTCTTCTGAAAAATACTCAAAATTTCTGCCGTTTAACGGGTGGCGGTGAATATTCATACCCGGTCCTAACAATGCGTCAATCTTATTTGCACGAAGTTCAAGTCCCTCATAAACATGAAGTTCTTCAACCAAATCATCATTGAATGTGCAAGCAAGCGCAGTACCGATAGGCATTGCCGTTGCTTTATTGCCCGAATCAAGGCGAATGCCCGAAGGTCCGTCGGTAACGCACAAAACAGGAATACCGAAATCCAAAAGATTTTCCGTAACGCCGCCGAATGCACCGCCTGTACCTGCTGTAACCTTATGAGAGTTCATACCCTCGCCTTTTACCATACAACGCATATCAAAATCCGACAACTGGGCTACAAACTCATTCATAGTGCATTTTCCGTCGGCAACATCAACTAATTTATAACCTTTATCCCCTGTGAAAGCGATTTCTTCGGGACGGTTTTCAATAATTCTTTTATCAAGGTCTATTTCGGAAGTAGGAACTTTTTCTTTCGCAATTTCAAAGTTCTCACCGTTTAAAACAGGTTTAATTCTGTCAAAATCTTTAACCGGCGCCAATGCTTCGCAAAGTTCTTCCACAACCAAATCTTCATCAAGACCGTAAGTTTCTACGCTTTTAAGATTTTTCACAGAATTGCCGATGAAAAATTCATAAACGCCTTTTTCAAGGACAAAACAGTTTTTATTTCCCGTAATACCTGAATCATCAAAACTTGCCATATACTGAATCGGGAAAGAAAGAGTAACGGTTTCGCTCTCATTCGGAGAAAGTTCTTTAGTCTTTTTATAAGCGCAAAGTTGATATTTCGGTTTGCCCAATTTTCCCTGTGGCGCTGAAAAATAGCACTGAACAACCTCTTTACCCGCAAAATCTCCCGTATTTGTAACCGAAACAGTAAAAGAATATACAGAATCTATAATCTCGGCTTTTAAAAATTTAATATCAAAAGTTGTATAAGACAAGCCGAAACCGAAAGGATATAAAACTTTTTCAGGGCAAAAAGTTTCAAAATATCTGTAGCCGACATAAATATCCTCGACATAAAAGTTTTCGTTCGGATCGCCGAAGTTACTGTTTGACGGATAGTCGTTTATATCTTTTACAATAGTATCTGAAAGTTTGCCCGAAGGATTTACTTTGCCTGTAAGCAAATCCGCTACGGCGTTTCCGCCTTCCATACCGCCGTGCCAAACATACATAACGCTGTCTACGCCGTATTCTTCGACAAAAGACATATCAATAATATTGCCGACGTTTAAAATAACGCAAACTTTATCAAAAGCGTCGCAAACACTTTTAAGCATTGCTTTTTCTTCATCATTTAAAAGATAAGAGCCGGGTTCGTTGTGATTGTCTTTATCCTCGCCTGCGGTTCTGCCGATGCAAACAAGAGCCTTATCGGACTGTTTTGCACATTTTTCAGCCAATTCTTTTGAAACAGGCATTTCTTTTTGACACCAAGGCTCGCTCGCCCAGCCTGAGCCGACATCGAACGGATTATCCTTTAACCATTCTTTATATGTATTTAAAAGTTCATCATTAATCTCAATTTCTTCACATTTTTTAAGAGAATCAATGATATTTGTGACATACATAACATTTACAAGTCCGCCCGAACCTGTTCCCGATTTATAATAATCAATCTGTGTTCTGCCGAAAACAGAAATTTTTTCTCCTTTTTTAAAAGGCAGCACATTATTATCGTTTTTAAGAAGAACCGCTCCCTCTACTGCCGCTTTACGGCATACCGGCGGAAATTCTTTAATAGGTTCTTCTTTTAAGTCAAATAAATTATATCCTTTAACTGTTTTTGTTGCGTCGATTTTCATAAATTCAATACCCCCAAAAGTGTATTTATTAAACTTTGTTTATTATATTAAAGCAATGCTTTAAAGTCAATACAAAATATTAATTTTTATATTTTTTCTATAATATTTTTTATATCTTGTTTCAGCGGTGAAATAAACTCACGCATCTTTCCCGTAATTGGATTTTTAAGCGTTATTTTATAAGAATGAAGCGCAGGTCGGTTTAAATCCGCCGCTTCTTTACCGTATAAAAAATCGCCGTAAAGCGGATGACCTATGTGTTGCAAATGAACTCTTATCTGATGAGTTCTGCCTGTTTTAAGAGTTAACGAAACGAGTGTTTTATCGCCGCAAATTTTCACAGGCTTATAATGTGTTATCGCTTTTACGCCCCTTATATCAACGGTGCGTTTGATAATGCTGTTATCTTCTCTAAAAATAGGTGCGTCAATCGTACCGCTTTTATTTAAAACACCGCAAGTAAGCGCCAAATACTCACGTTTAAAATCCCCCGTATGCAATTCCTTTTTTAGCAATTCATGAAAATTCGGATTTTTCGCAATTACCATAAGTCCCGAAGTGCCTTTGTCAAGGCGGTTTACAGGGCGAAAAACAAAATTAATCCCCTGTTTATGATAATAATTCATAACTGCGCCTGCGACGCTTACATCGTAATTATTAAGCGAAGGATGAGTAGGCACACCGCCCGACTTATCAATTATAAGCATATTTTCATCTTCATAAATAATTTCAAGCGGAATATCACAAAACGGAATATTTTCGCTTTTTTCTTCATCGGTTTCAATTATTACCTCAACCGATTCATCTTCAAAAACTTTTTCGGTGACAAAACGCAGTTTGCCGTTTACGGTAATTCCGTTTTCAATTCTTTTTGCCTTTCTGATAAGCGAGGCTGAAACGCACATATCATATTTCAAAAAATCAAGCAAAGATTTACCCGACTGCATTTTGTTTACTGTTTGTTTTAAAACGCTTTTCATTTGCCTAAACTTTTAATTAAATTCGGCAGTTCATCCTCAAACCTGACGCCGAAACGAACGTCTGTATTGTCCTCTTTTGTTCGTCTTATTGCGCCGGTGGTAATATCCACCGCTATCTGCGCCGACTCTTTTAATGTTTTATCATTCATAATAGCAGAAAGCAGTACCGAGCCGAAAACGTCTCCCGTACCGTGATAAAAGCCTTTAATATTTTCCGAAAAGCAATAGTCAATGCCGCCTGTTTCATTATCAAAGCATGCGCAACCGAGCATATCTTCATCAAAATAAACGCCTGTAAGCACTATTTTTTTATCGGTTACTTTTTTTAACTTATCAATAAGCGTTTCTATATAGTCTTTTGAATACGGTCCGCTTTCATAAGGCGTTTCGGTAAGCAAACAAGCCTCTGTAATATTCGGAATCAGAATATCCGCTTTTTTGCAAAGGCTTAGCATCTTTTTCGGAAAACTGTTATCAAAAGTTTTGTAAAGTTCTCCTGCGTCAGCCATAACGGGATCTATTAAAATTAATGTATCTTCACAGCGGAGTAAATCAATAGTTTTAAGGACAATTTCAATTTGCTCTTGGGAGCCTAAATATCCTGTATAAATGCTGTCAAACTGTAAATTAAGGCTTGCCCAATGCTTTGCAATCGGCAAAATATCATCGGTTAAATCACGGTAGGTAAAATCATTAAATCCGCCTGTGTGAGTTGAAAGCACGGCGGTAGGAATAACCGAACATTCAACGCCTGCCGCCGACAAAATCGGCAATGCAACGGTAAGTGAACATTTACCCACCCCTGAAATATCATGAATTGCGGCCGCTCTTTTCAATCTTGCCATAACTTTTTTCCTCTATTCAAGCGTGATTGTAAAAGGGCCCTCGTTAACAAGGCTCACTTTCATAGACTCGCCGAAAATACCTTTTTCAACCTTTTTAATATACTGCTTGCATTGTTCGCAAAAATAGTCGTAAAGTTCGCTTGCCTCTTTAGGCGGCATAGCGTTTAAAAAAGAGGGACGATTGCCGTGAGAACAATCGGCATAAAGAGTAAATTGTGAAATAATCAGCAATGAGCCGCCGACATCATTAAGAGATTTATTAATCTTTTCATTTTCATCTTCAAAAATTCTTAAATTACACATCTTTTTAGCCAATCGGTCTGCGTCAGCCTTTGTATCGCCTATCCCTGCGCCGAACAAAACCAAAAAGCCTTTATCAATTTCGCCGACAACCTGATTATTAACCTCAACTTTTGCGCTTGATACTCTTTGTAAAACTATTTTCATATTCCACCTCATCTATTTCTTGACTAAATAATTATACCATTTATTAAACTTGTTTACAACAATTATTTTACTGTTTCCAACGCTTTTTGAAGTTGTGTATCCTGCTCATCGGTCAAAAACATATAATTTTTATTTTGTTCATCGCTGAATTCCGATTTTATATCCGGCTCTATTCCCTTTTTGTGATAGGTTTTGCCGTTTTTATCAATAACAGTTGCGGTAGTAAACTTTACAGCGCTACCGTCGGATAATTTATAGGTTGTTTGTGCAATTCCTTTGCCGTAAGATGTTTCGCCTACGATTTTTCCTTTTTCAAAATCTCGGATATTCATTGCAAAAATTTCTGCGGCTGACGCTGTATTTCCGTTTATTATTACCGCCATCGGTAAATCAATTTCGGAGTTATCGGATTTATACTTTTCTTCAATATTGCCGTCTTTATATTTCATTCGCACAAGCGTACCTTCCGGGCAAATTTTATCAAGAATTTTTGCACAGGAATCAACATAACCTCCAAGATTATTACGCATGTCGAATACAAGCGCTTTTGCGTTGTTTTCATTTGCAAAATCCATCGCTTCATCGAATTGGGCTACGGTGGACTCCTCGAATTCTGTTATTTTAATTACGCAAACGTCGTCAATCATTCTCCATATAACGCTATCCACAATGAATTCTTCCTGCTGTAATTCCGCTTTATAAGTTTTTTTGCCCCGCTTAAACACAAGATTTATCGGTTCACCCTCCTTAATACATTCAGCCGTTTGCGCTACGGTCAGACCTTTTAAAGAAGTACCGTTGATTTTTAAAAGTTTATCCCCTTTTTTAACACCCGCTTTTTCACCCGGCGAGTTGCGGTTAACATACATAACCGTAGGGTATTTCTCATTTTCTTTAACCGCAATGCTTATTCCGATAGATTTATCGGAAATTCCTTTTCGCTCGTCTTCTTTTTTGTCAAAACTCTCCTTATCAAAATACATTGCGTAATCATCATCTATCAAATCAATGTAGGTTTCGGTGAGTTTTGCTCCGACTTGGTCGCTTTCTGTATCAAAATACACCGCATTTTTATTTACCGTGCTATCGACGGTTGTAATTTTTTTCATAAGTTTTATTTGCTCAAAAACTCTTGATACATCGCCGCCGAGTAGTAAAAAAGCAGAAAACAAAGTTAAAATAACCGTTATTATAACTGTTACCGATGTTTTAAGAATTGCACTTTTTTTCAAATTAAAGACTCCTTATAAGAAAAAGAGGGCTACCAAACCAACAAGTTTGATTGCCCCCTTTTAATTTTTATTTTTTAGTAACTGCTGTAATAGTTAAGCGGATTTACACGTTCGCCGTTTGCACGGATTTCAAAGTGAAGATGCGGTCCCGTAGAACGTCCTGTTGAGCCTACGTTTCCTATTTGCTGTCCTTTTTTAACAGTAGCGCCGTTGCCTACGTTTATTGAAGAAGCATGAGCATAAAGCGAGATAATACTTGTGCCGTTATATGTGCCGTGGTCAATCATAATACAGTTTCCGTAACTTCCGTTATAAGAAGCAAGAATTACCTGACCGTCGGCAATAGCATAAATAGGTTTGCCGTAAGCGCCTGAACCTGTTATATCAATACCGCCGTGAAGTTTTGAATAACCTAAAGTCGGGTGAACTCTGTAACCGAATCCCGAAGATATGTAATAAGAACCGCCGTAAGGCCAAGCAAAACCGTAAGAACCGCCGTCTACCTTAACGCTCGGAACATTATTAGCGTTGCCCTGCAATGCGGCTTGCGCGCGCTCACGTGCCAAACGGTCGAATTCTTTTTGTAATTTATCCTTTTCGGCTTCTACTTCTGCCGATTCTGCTTCAAGTTCGTTTTCAGTATCTTTTAAATCAGAATAAGCCGCCTGTGCCTCGGCATATTTAGCGTCGAGATTTTTTTGCTCTGTTACAAGTTGCTGTTTAACCGAATCCGCCTCGGCTTTTTTTGCCTCAACCTGTTTTTTCTCTTTATTAATAGTCTTTATTTCGCCTTCAAGTTTTGTCATAAGGTCTTTTGTATCGGTTGTGATACATTTCATTACGTCGGTTTTTTCCAAAAAATCGCCGTAATCATCAGCCGAAAGCAAAACAAGAATATCAGTAGAAGCACCTGCTATGCAAATCGCACGCAGTCTTTTTTTCAAAAGTTCTTTAGCGTCTTTGATGCTGTTTTCTCTCTCTTTAATATCAGCATTTTTCTTATTAATTTCACTTTCAAGCGCATTTACTTTTTGAGTCATCAAAGAAACTTTATCTTCAATAACCGATACTTGCTCTTGAAGATCCTCTGCTTTTTCTTTAGCGTCGGACTGTTTATCCTTAACGGCGTCGAGTTTTGCCTGAATTTCTTTCTGCTTTGATTCGCAATCATTAATTTTCTGCTGAATCTCATCAGAAGTAAGAGCGCTGACGTCATAGGAACTTTCAGGAATTATTATACCAAAAGAAACAAAAGTCAAAGCCATACATAAAACGACCGTTAAAACTTTCTTTAAAAACCTTTTGTTAAATAAGCGCATGCTGCTCACTTCCTTCTTTCTTTAGATATTTACTGATAGAAATTAAACTTCCTATAGTACCTGCGACAATTCCGATTAAACAGAAACCGCCGAACAGATACCAAACAACATCTTTATACGGAATTAAATTCATAAATCCGAATTCCTTGATTTTATCGATGGTTGAATTATAAACAAGATAAAGAATTCCGGTTGTGGCTACTGCGGACACAAGTCCGAAAGTTATTCCCTCTACTACAAACGGTAAACGAATAAAGTTATTAGTCGCACCGACTGCTTTCATAATTGAAATTTCAAGCCTACGTGAAGCCATTGTAATTCTGATGGTATTCGCAATAATAACCAGCGCGGTTATAAGCAATAGACCGATTATCCAAAGTCCTGCGGTATAAATAACATTTTGAATACCTGCAAGTTTTTCGGTAAGTTCTGGAGAGAAATTTACATATTCAACTCCCTCGACCTTTTCTATTTGAGCAACTGTTTTTTCATATTTTTGCAAATCACTTAAAGTAATCTCTATTTTCATAGGAAGAAATGAATTATCTCCCTCGAAAAATTCGTCATATATTGAACCGATTGATTCTCTGAAAGAATCGGCGGCTTCTTCACGAGATACGTATTTGGTTGTTTTTACATTGCTTATTTTCTTGATTTGCGCTTCGATTTCCTTTGCTTTCGCTTCATCAACGGTTTTTCCGTCTACTTTATCCTGAAGTGAAACCATAACAATATTATTATCTTTCAAAGCGCCGAAAGCTTCCTGAATATTATAAGAAAGCAAAACCGCAACGCCGATAAGCAACATACACGAAACCAATACGCAAACCGACGCGAGCGTCATAAGACGATGCAGCCAAATATTTTTTAAACCTTCAACCGTAAGGTATCTAACACTTCTTAATTTCATTCTACTACTCCTTCGGCATTATCGGCGACAATTTTACCTTTTTCAAGCATAATAACTCTTCTTCCGAAGTCGCGCACGAGTTGATGCTCATGAGTTACCATTACTATAGTAGTACCTCTGCGGTTAATTTCGGTCAAAAGGTCAACTATTTCATAAGACATTTCAGGGTCGACGTTACCTGTAGGCTCGTCCGCAATAATAATCTGCGGATTATTAACAAGCGCACGTGCAAGACCTACACGCTGCTGCTCACCGCCCGATAATTCATTTGGATAACATCTTGCCTTATTACCAAGACCAACCTGTGCAAGTGCCGAAGCTACACGTCTGCGGATATCTTTAGTAGATGCCCCTACAACACGCAGTGAAAATGCAACGTTTCCGAAAACGGTCATATTAGGAATAAGTCTGAAGTCCTGAAATACAATTCCCATAGTTCTGCGGAAATACGGTACTTCCCTGCGCTTAATTTTACTCATTTTGTATCCGTTTACAATTACTTCGCCCGTATTCGCCTTTTCCTCGTGCATAATCAACTTGATAAATGTTGATTTACCCGCACCGGAAGCGCCTACAACGAACACAAATTCGCCTTTATTAATTTTTATATTTACATCGTTAAGAGCATGTGTTCCGTTTGAATAATTTTTTGAAACGCCTTTAAACTCAATTAACGCCTGATTCCCTTTAATTTCGCTTATATTCTGTTTAATAACAATCACTCCTTAAACTACGTTGACAAAACAGAAATTTAGAAAATAACCGGACTGGAACTAAGATATTTTTTAACCATAAGCGCAATTTTAAATACAATTGCATGCTCAAATTCTCTAAGATCAAGACCTGTAAGTTTTTTGATTTTTTCAAGTCTGTAAACAAGCGTATTTCTATGAACGAATAATTTTCTTGAAGTTTCTGAAACATTAAGATTGTTTTCAAAGAATTTTTGAATGGTAAATAAAGTTTCCTGATCAAGGCTTTCAATAGAGCCTTTTTTAAACACTTCTTTTAAGAATGTTTCACAAAGAGTTGTAGGAAGTTGATAAATAAGTCTTGCGATACCTAAATTCTCATAACTTACAATGGTTTTTTCGGTATCAAAAACTTTACCTACTTCAAGAGCAATCTGCGCCTCTTTAAATGAAGAAGACAACTCTTTTATGCCGTCAACAATAGTACCTATGCCAATCACACAATGAGTATAAAACTCTCCCGAAAGAGTATCAATAATAGAACGCGCTAATTTTTCAAGGTCGCCGCTTTCAATATTTTTCTTTGTTTCCTTAACAATGGCGATTTCAGTTTCACTGATATTAATAATAAAATCTTTCTGCTTGTCAGGGAAAAGATTTGAAACAACATCAAAAACAGAAACATCATTTTTAGTAACAATTCTTATAAGCAATACAACGTGAGAAACCTCGGTATTAAAATGAAGTTCTCTTGCTTTTATGTATATATCGCCCGGCATAATATTTTCAAGAATAATATTTTTCACAAAATTAGAACGGTCAAAATTCTCATCAAAATACTGCTTGACATTTGTCATGGAAACGGCAATAAGATTAGCATAAGACGCCGTAATCTGATCTGTTCCTTCAACAAAAATAATATATTCGGGCTTGTCTGATGTTCCGAAAGTTTTAAAGGTATAGTTACCTCTTACAAAAACATCATCATTAGCGATATCTGCAGCGGAAATGCCTAAAGGTTCTCCGATGAGGCTTACTTCGTTGCAAGCGCATACGGTATATGTATCGTCAACTACGCCTACCGTCCTCCCTACTGCTTCGCTCATTTGAGTTGCAACATTTTGAAAAAGTCTGTTTGACATAACGGTTACTCCTTGTG
This sequence comes from Acutalibacteraceae bacterium, assembly GCA_036308645.1. Lineage (GTDB taxonomy): Bacteria > Bacillota > Clostridia > Oscillospirales > Acutalibacteraceae > RUG11462. The sequence continues at coordinate 52,021 of JAXJVH010000028.1, forward strand.
ATTATTAAACATTCATACTTGTATACATTTTACACAAAACAAAGACGAATTTCAAGGGATTTTTTTAAAAAAACTAAAAAAACTCACAAAAATGTTTACAAATTTGAAACTTTTAACAAAAAACAGTTATTTTTTTGGCTCTTATTTCCAAAAAATAAACATTTTTTATTTTATACAAATTATTTATTAAGATTTTGTTGAATTTTAATAAACACAAAAGAATTGTATTATTTTGTGTAGAATTATATCATAATGTGCGATGAAAATAAATAGATAATTTTTTCATAATATGGTAAAATATAACAGAGGTGATATTGTGCTTAATAAAAATAAGAAAATATATATGATAGCTTTAGACAATATATGCGAGAGTCCTTACCAGCCGCGCAAAAAAATTGATTATGAAAAATTAAACGGACTTATTGAGTCTGTGAGAAAAAACGGTATAATTCAACCGCTATGCGTAAGAGAAAAAGGAAAACAGAGATATGAACTTGTTTACGGACACCGACGTTTGGCGGCGGCACAGGCGCTCGGTATAAAAGAAGTGCCTTGTATAATAAACAATATAGCCGACCGAGATTCCTTTGTTTTTGCGTTGATAGAAAATATACAAAGAGAAAATTTAAGTTTTATAGATGAAGCAAAGGCTATAAATGAGTTAATCAAAAAATACCGCATTACTCAAACGCAAGCAGCAGAGACGCTTGGAATGACGCAGCCTGCGATTGCAAATAAATTGAGAATTTTAAAACTTTCGGAAAGACAGATTGAAAGAATAAATAATTTTTCGCTTACCGAACGTCATGCAAGAGCTTTGCTTAGGATACAGGACGAAAAAACAAGAGATGATGTTTTAAGCGAAATTATTATAAGGAATTTAAGCGTTGAGCAGGCAGACAAACTTATTGACAACATTTTAAAGCCCGATAAAAGCAAAAATGATAAAAACAGTTTTGTGGTAAAAGATGTTCGCTTGTTTGTTAATTCCATAAACAAAGCCATAAAAGTTATGAAATGTTCAGGAATTAATGCAAAATCCACAAAAGAAGAAGATGAAAATTTTATAAAATATACCGTTACAATTCCAAAAAATTAGTTTTTTGGTTGACAACACATATTTTTTGTGGTAATATACCGAAAGAACATAAAGCAAAAAATCTTGAGGGAGTAGTCGGCGTAAATTACGCGGTAAGTCAACAATCTCAATCCTTTTTCGGATTTGGTTTACCTTAATTGATGAGACTTGAGTGCGGTAAATAATTATCTGTACTCCTCTCTTTTATACATTGAGTTTTAAGCAGGTAATTTTACCTGCTTTTTTATTTTTAATTTATTTTAAAGGAGATACAAATAAAATGATTTACTTATTTTATGTCGTCTGTGCAGGACTTATGGTATGGCTTTCAAACAAGGCGTCGGTTTACGTAGACCTGCTTGATAAAAAGACAAATCTTTCGGGTGCTTTTATCGGCGGTGTAATGCTTTCTGCCGTAACTTCGCTGCCCGAACTTTTTACAAGTCTGACTTCGACCGTTTACCTTGATAAACCGGGACTTTGCATCGGCAACATATTGGGAAGCGATTTATTTAATCTCACGGTGCTGGCTGCCTTAATGATTATATTTTTCAAAGGATATTCTACCGCAAAAGTTGCAAAAAGCCATATAATCGTTTCAATAATTGTTATGGCTGTTTATATCTTGATGCTCCTTAATTGGCAGGGTGCGCTTATCGGCGGTCTTAAATTCGGCTCATATACCGTAAGCATTTTAACAGTTTTCATAATTATACTCTATGCTTTCGGCGTAAAGTATATGGCGGGTGACGAAAGCACAACCGAAGAAGATGATACAAATTCAAATCTTACAGTTAAACAAATAGTAACGAGATTTATACTTGTTAGCGTAGGAATAATTACGGTAAGCATTATTATCACAAATCTAACCGATAAAATTGCGACAAAATTAGGACTCGGCGTAGGACTTGCAGGAGCAATTTTCTTGGGTGTTGCGACATCGCTACCCGAACTTGTTTCAACCTTTTCGCTTTTTAAATTAAAAAATTATAATGTCGGAATAGGTAATATAATAGGAAGCAATATTTTCAATTTTCTTATATTAAGTATAGCCGACATTTGCTATATCGGGAACAAAACGGTTTTCAATTATTCAGACCCGAAAAATATAAATCTTCTTGTTTTCGGTGGTATTGCAAATCTTGTAATGCTGCTTTCATTCAAATTTAAAAACAAAATCACGCAAAGTATCGCAGCGCTTACCGTAATAGCCTGCTATATTGCTTTTTTGGTAATCTAAATTTACAAAAGAAAAACACCTTTGGTTTTCAAAACAAACCGAAGGTGTTTTTTATTATAAACAAAATGTTAAAACTAATTTTCAAAGAAAGTTTTAGCGGCCTCAATAATTAAATCCGACGCTTTATCAATACCGTATGCCGCTGAATTAATAAGCAAATGATAATTCTTTCTGTCGCCCCATAAACGGTCGCAATAATAATTATAATGTCTTGCTCTGGTTTTATCACGGGTTTTAATAAGTTTTGAAACCTGTTTATCCTCAAATCCGTAATCATTTACAATGCGTTTCATCTTGTAAGCCTCATCGGCATAAACAAATACATTAAAGCATTTTTTGTCGCGAAGAACATAGTCGGCGCAACGTCCTACTATTACGCAAGAGCCTTTGTCGGCAAAATCTTTAATAGCCTTGCTTTCGGAAACATAAATTTTATCTACAAGAGAAGTTCCGCTTACTCCGAACTGACCGCCCGAAGTTGCAAGATTAAAAAGAATACTGTTTGAGAAAGTCTGCTCTTCTTTTTCAATAAATTCGGGCGATAAACCGCTGCTTTGAGCCGCTTTATCAATAATAGCCTTATCATAATAATTAATACCGAGTTTTTTTGCGACTTCCTCGCCTATTTTTCTTCCGCCGGAGCCAAACTCACGGCTGATAGTAATAATTAAATCATTCATTATAATGCACTCCCTACATTTGGTATATGAATATAATAGCACACTTTTCTAAAAAAATCAATATTATTTTCGTTAATTTGTGCAAAATTCATAAATTAATAACAAAAAAGTAAAGAATCGGAAACACCGATTCTTTATTCTTTCCACAAATATTTTCCCAAATCAACTTTGCCGTCTGTAAATTCAACACCGTCGACTTTCAACAGTTCAATTTGTGCGTTTTCACCGCCGAAAGCAAATGCGCCCGACGCTTCGCCGAAACGATTAACCACTCTGTAACAAGGGATGTTTTTCGGGTCGGGATTTACGTGCAAAGCATATCCTACAATCTGTGACCAATGCGGATTACCTGCAAGACGCGCTATTTGACCGTAGGTTGCAACTTTGCCTTTAGGAATACGCTTCACAACCTCATAAATTCTCTCAAATGTATTCATATTTTAACTACTTCCATTCGTCGGAAAAATATGCTCTTGTATTAGCGTGGCGGCCGTTTTCATCTATTACATCAAAACGGATATACTTAAATCTATCCTCAACATTAAAACAAGCAGATGTAATATATTCGCCGTCTTTTGCAAAAAATCTTTTGATATGACGGATACCTGTCGCCATAATTATATCTTTAACATTTGAACAGGTAATATGCGCTACACCGTCCTCGATATATAAATCAAAAATTTGAGGGCCTTGAGAACAGTAAAATTCCTGATTTTTAAGCGCGCTGAATATCGACTCATAACTTAAATCTTTTGCCTTAATCATATTAAAACCGCCAAAAGTACCGCAAAACCTGTTATCTTCGGTAATTGGATTATGGTTGTCATCAGCCATTTGCGGAGAAAGTCTTATATTATGCCTTGACATAATATCATAAGCATAAATATCATACTCCGGCCAGCCCAAATAAACATTGTCGGTATTATAAATCTCAAGTGCAAAAAGCCCTTTGTATTCGCACAATTCCGACGGTTCTTGAAGCGACCAATAAGGATGATTAAGACAAACAATAAAGTTTTTATCATTAGCCTCTTTTATCAAATTATTTATAAACTCGGGACTGTATTCACGATTACATATTTCACCGTAATACCGTACAGAATTTTTAACCTCGTCGCCTGCAAACCAAATACTGTCGGGATTATAACAAATCTGCTTTACATTATGCTTATCCCCGCTGTAAAGATTAAGATGAGCGCACTTATTTTGCGTCCAATCATCTGATTTATTCTCATTAATTGAAAGTTCATAACCGTTAATAAAAATAAAATCTTCATCATCATAACAGGTATAGTCTTTAAGCACTTCGTGTTCTGTGATGCAAAGAACGCTGTAGCCGCGCTTTTTAAATTCGGCTTTCAACTGTTCGGGAGTAAATCCACCGTCAGAGCCTGTCGAGTGTGCATGAAGATTTGCTTTATAAAAATTGCCCTCTTTAGGCAAAAGATACTTTTTCAATTACAACCACCTCTTGCACACATTTTACCATATATAAATTTAATATTCAAGAGAAAAAATAAATAATCAAAGCGTATTTCCGACCACCATAAAAGCGTCGCTGTTAATTCTTTTATCGGAAATCTTTAAGTCGCCTTTATAAACATCTATACCCACAGACTGCGAAACACCCCAATTTAACGGATTAGCATTTTCGCCGCAATTAATAAACAGAGTGAATTTTTGTCGGTTTTCGTTTAAAACTCTCGGAAATTTAATCTTAAAATACGCAAATTTTTCATCCTTTGATTTAAAACTTTGAACGCTGACAGTTTTACTCGCCACAATAATATTTTCGGAGTTTTTAATTTTTAAGTCTATTGTATAATTATTATTTTTAAATACATTTAAACTTTCGCCTTTATAAACATATAGTTTTACAAAATCAAAACTTTTATCGGTATAAAACTCTTGAGAAAAAGATTTTGCAGATATCGCTTTAGCAAATTTTTTATCAAAATAATTTATTGAATAATCGTATTTTTCTTTATGAGTTTCATGGCTTTTTAAATAATTAAAACCAAAACCGCCTGTGAAAATCAGCGAAACCGCCATACACAAGGAAAAGACAGCGCTTACAGGAAACTTACCTTTTAATTTATACGAAAACTTAATCTTTTCATTTGTTTTATCCAAACCGTATGCCGCTAAACTCAAGAAAAACAAAGTAAACGGCAAACTGTATGACTGTTTTGATTCCCAAAATAAATAAAAAACAAATCCGCCGAAAGCCGTAATAATAAAAGGCATAAACCAACTTACATTTTGTTTTGAGAAAATCAAGCAAACAAGCGCTATAAGCATAAATAAATAGGTAAAAGCCCTGAATCCTTGACAATATAACAAAAACAAATAATTGTTTTCACCGTTTAAATATTTATAAGCCGAAGAATAACTCTGCTGCCTATTTATTCTTAACCTAATCTCATGACTGCCGTCGGTAAACGTATAAACCGTTTTTTTAGCGAAATGTTTTGCGGTACCGATAACGCCTTTATCCGCAATTCTTCTTTTTATTTCCGCTAAATTTCCTTTTACTTTTGCACTCTTTGTTTCACCGAAATTTTCTGTCAAAACAGGGTCGTTGTAATCAAGTTTTCCTGTATCGCCAAGCCCCATCATTACCCAATGAGTAATAGGAAAATTATATTTTAAAGTGCTTTCAAACCGCTCGTTTACTTTTGAAGACAACGGAACAAAAACAACCAAAAACACAAGCAGAAAAGAAACTGCGCAAACAGATAATTTAACAAGATATGCTTTTTTTAATCTTAATCTTACAATTCCTATTACCGCAAAAGCAATTAGCGGAAAAATCGAAGTAGGTCTTAATAAATATCCGATTGCTGATAAAATTGCTGTTATAACACAGAAAATAATTCTTTTTGCCGTTGATTTTTCACGTTTTGCCAAAAGGCAAAAATACAATATTGCCGTCATAAAAGGAAGGCTGAAAGTAAGCGTATAAACCCATTCGATATGAAAATACAGCGAAGGATTAACGGTGAAAATCAACAAGGCTTTAGCGGCAAAACGTTTTTTAAATAAAAGTTTTACGCTTAAATACATAAAAACTACCGAAACAAAAATCAAAAAAGCATTCAGCAAGCGGGCAAAAAGCAAAAATGAGGTTATGCCGAATACTTTTAAAATGCTGAAATAAACATATAAAATCGAGATAAACATATTATTATTGCTGTAATGGCAAAAATAACGATAATAAACGTCGGTTTCATCTATAAAAGGATTTTCTCCGTTTACAAAACCTATCGCAGTATCAATACATCTGTAAGAATCGGTAGTAGGAATTGATGAAAAATTACAAATAAAAAACAACTCAAACAAAGCAAAACCGAAAAAGCAGAAAAACACAAAATAGTTTAACTGCTTATCATTTATTTTATCTATAATTTTAAAGCCTGAAAATACCGCCAAGAATACTATCAACGCAGAAAAAATAACAGGCAGAATATTTTTTGTACTGTATTCGCTTTCGGGATTATACATTAATGTATAAATTAAAGACAAAAGCACAAAACCCGAAAGCAGAACAACAATTATTTTATTAAAAATATTATCAATTTTACTGTTCATATACGCACCGACTCTACTGCAAATATGTTTCAATAATAAATCTCGGACGG
>JAXJVH010000029.1:0-8259 GCA_036308645.1 Acutalibacteraceae bacterium
AGATTGTATGCTGTAATATAATTTTATTGTTTATTGCGCTTACATGAGCAACCTGTTGCCTATGAAAACGGGCGACCACACAGGGTCGCCCTACAAAACCAAAGAAGATTATAGGTAAAACAAAAAGCCTAACCGCAAACTGCGATTAGGCTTTTTTTATCAAAATGAATAATTTATCTTACCAATAAATTAACCGTTGATTGCTGTAACAACGCCTGAACCTACTGTTCTGCCGCCTTCACGAATAGCGAAACGAAGTCCTTCTTCGATAGCGATAGGAGTGATAAGTTCAACGTCCATTTCAACGTTATCGCCAGGCATACACATTTCTGTGCCTGCAGGAAGAGTGATAACGCCTGTAACGTCAGTTGTTCTGAAATAGAACTGAGGTCTGTAGTTATTGAAGAAAGGTGTATGACGACCGCCTTCATCTTTGCTCAATACGTAAACCTGACCATGGAATTTTGTGTGTGGGTTGATTGTACCCGGTTTAGCGAGTACCTGACCACGCTGAACTTCTTCACGAGCAACACCACGGAGAAGCGCACCAACGTTGTCACCAGCCTCACAGTAATCAAGAGTTTTACGGAACATTTCCATAGAAGTTACAACAACTTTTCTTCTCTCTTCTGTAAGACCGAGAATTTCAACTTCATCACCTGCGTTAAGAACGCCACGTTCAACTCTACCTGTAACAACGGTACCACGACCTGAAATAGTCATAGTATCCTCGATAGGCATAAGGAACGGCTGATCAGCTTTACGGTCAGGTGTAGGAATCCAAGTATCAACAGCTTCCATGAGTTCTAAGATGCAAGCATATTCAGGAGCTGTAGGATCGTTTGAAGCACATTCAAGAGCTTTCAAAGCAGAACCTCTGATGATAGGAGTATCTTCTTCAAATTCATAAGAAGCAAGAGTTTCTGTAACTTCCATCTCTACGAGTTCGAGAAGTTCTTCGTCGTCAACCTGGTCGCATTTGTTAAGGAATACAACGATCTTCGGCACGCCAACCTGACGAGCAAGAAGAAGGTGTTCTTTAGTCTGAGCCATAGGACCGTCAGAAGCAGCGATAACGAGGATAGCGCCGTCCATCTGAGCAGCACCTGTGATCATGTTTTTAACATAGTCAGCATGGCCTGGGCAGTCAACGTGAGCGTAGTGACGGTTGTCAGTTTCATACTCAACGTGTGCTGTGTTAATTGTGATACCACGTTCTCTCTCTTCAGGAGCCTTATCGATATCTGCGTAATCTTCGAATTGAGCGCCGCCTTTCATAGCAAGAACTTTTGTGATAGCAGCTGTAAGTGTTGTTTTACCGTGGTCAACGTGACCGATTGTACCGATGTTAACATGCGGTTTATTTCTTTCAAACTTTTCTTTAGCCATTGTTAATGACCTCCCTTAAATAAATAATTATAAATTTTTGTATTTATTAAGCTGTCGCTTATCTTATTCTAACAAAAGATTAGTAAAATATCAAGTATTTTTTGATAAATTAGTTATCTTTATTTCTTGCAGTCATAATTTTTTCTGCAATTGACTTCGGAACTTCCTTATATCCGTCAGGCTCCATTACATACTGACCGCGTCCTTGTGTTTTAGAACGTAAGTCTGTAGCGTAACCGAACATATCGCCGAGCGGTACACGGGCATTAATCTGTTTAACGCCTGTTCTGTCCTCGAAGCCCTGAATTTCGCCACGGCGTGAATTCAAGTCGCCGATAACATCGCCCATATACTCTTCAGGAACGATAACGGTAACTTTCATGATAGGCTCAAGAAGTACCGGGTCGCCCTTACGGCAAGCAGATTTGAACGCCATAGAACCGGCAATCTTAAATGCCATTTCAGAAGAGTCAACCTCATGATAAGAACCATCGTAAAGTGTAACCTTAACGTCAACTACATTGTAGCCTGCGAGTACGCCTGCCTGCATAGCGCCCTGGATACCTGCGTCAACAGCAGGAATATACTCTTTCGGGATAGCACCGCCGACAATATTATTGATAAACTCGTAGCCTTTGCCTGTTTCGTTAGGCTCAACTCTCATCTTAACATGACCGTACTGACCTTTACCACCTGACTGACGAGCATATTTCTCATCAACATCAGCAGCCTTGCGGATGGTTTCTTTGTAAGCAACCTGAGGTTTACCTACGTTAGCCTCAACTTTGAATTCACGAAGAAGTCTGTCAACAATGATTTCAAGGTGCAGCTCGCCCATACCGGCGATAATGGTCTGACCTGTTTCTTCATCTGTGTAGCAACGGAAAGTAGGATCTTCTTCTGCAAGTTTTGCAAGAGCGATACCCATTTTTTCCTGACCGGCCTTAGTTTTAGGCTCGATAGCAACACGGATAACAGGTTCAGGGAAGTTCATAGACTCAAGTATGATAGGATGCTTTTCATCGCAAAGAGTATCACCGGTAGTAGTATTTTTAAGACCTACTGCGGCAGCGATATCACCTGCATAACAGGTTTCGATATCCTCTCTGTGGTTAGCGTGCATCTGCAAGATACGACCGAGTCTTTCCTTTTTATCTTTTACTGAGTTGTAAACGCCCGAACCGGCGTCAACTTTACCCGAATATACACGGAAGAAGCAGATTTTACCTACAAACGGGTCGGTTGCAATCTTAAATGCAAGCGCTGCAAAAGGCTCGTCGTCCGAAGAATGTCTTGCTTCTTCTTCATCTGTATCCGGATTTATACCTTTGATAGATTCGATGTCTGTCGGAGCAGGCATAAAGTCTACAATTGCGTCGAGGAGCGGCTGAACGCCCATATTACGGTAAGCAGTACCGCAAGTAACAGGCACCATTTCGCCGGCGAGAGTTGAAGAACGGATAATCTTCTTCATCTCTTCAACAGTAATAGCGTCTTCGCCTTCTTCAAAGTATTTTTCCATCAAAGCTTCGTCCTGTTCAACGATATGCTCGATAAGGTTTGTTCTGTATTCAGCAGCCTTTTCTTTCATATCTTCAGGAATATCTGTGATTTCGTATTTTAATCCTTTTTCTTTATCAGGATTGATATAAATAATTGCTTTATTAGCAACAAGGTCAACGATACCCTTAAATGTATCTTCGTAACCGATAGGTAACTGAATCGGAACTGCGTTGCAGTTAAAACGCTCTTTAATCATATTAAGAACGTTATAGAAATCAGCACCCATAATGTCCATTTTATTGACAAAAATCATTCTCGGAACATTATATTCGTCAGCCTGTCTCCAAACGGTTTCAGACTGCGGCTCAACACCGCCTTTAGCGCAAAGAACGGTTACAGAACCATCGAGAACACGAAGTGAACGCTGAACTTCAACAGTAAAGTCAACGTGACCGGGGGTATCAATGATATTGATTCTATGCTCTTTCCAGAAGCAAGTAGTAGCGGCAGAAGTAATTGTAATACCTCTTTCCTGCTCCTGCTCCATCCAGTCCATTGTTGCAGCGCCGTCATGTGTTTCACCGATTTTATGGTTTACACCTGTATAAAACAAAATACGCTCTGTGGTAGTTGTTTTACCTGCGTCAATGTGAGCCATAATACCAATATTTCTTGTTTTTTCAAGAGATACTTTTCTTGGCATATTGTTCTCCTTTGATTTAATCTGATATTTTTAATATCTGTGAAATCGGTAAAATTCCGATTACCATCTGTAATGAGCAAAAGCCTTGTTAGCTTCAGCCATTTTATGTGTATCTTCACGCTTCTTGGCTGCACCGCCGTTGCCGTTAACAGCGTCTAAAATTTCATTTGCAAGACGCTCTTTCATTGTTCTTTCAGAACGAGCACGGCTGTAAGTAGTGATCCAACGAAGTCCTAAAGTCTGACGTCTTTCAGGGCGTACTTCCATAGGAACCTGGTAAGTAGAACCACCTACACGACGAGCTTTAACTTCCAACTGAGGCATTACATTTTCCATTGCTTCTTCGAAAACCTCTAAAGCCTCTTTTCCGGTTTTTTCGTTGATAATCTCGAAAGCACCGTAAACGATTTTCTGAGCAACACCCTTCTTACCGTCAAGCATAATGTTGTTGATAAGACGAGTTACTAATTTTGAGTTATAAAGCGGATCAGGTAAAACGTCACGCTTTGCGATCTGGCCTCTTCTTGGCACTGCGCTTCCCTCCTTCATAATAATGATATCTTAGGTACTCGAACAAAAAATCCGTATAGCACCGAGGCAGATTACACATTATAAATATATATAAACTGCCTATGGCAAAACTGCCATCTGCTTGTAAATTTTCGTCAAGTTTTAAATTACGCCTTTTAAGAAAAAATTATTTCTTAGGACGTTTTGCACCGTATTTTGAACGGCCCTGCATTCTTCCTGCAACACCCTGTGTATCAAGAGTACCACGGATAATGTGATAACGTACACCAGGCAAGTCCTTAACTCTGCCGCCGCGGATAAGTACAACGCTGTGTTCCTGGAGGTTATGACCGATACCCGGAATGTATGCTGAAACTTCGATACCGTTTGAAAGTCTTACACGGGCAACTTTACGAAGCGCTGAGTTAGGCTTTTTAGGTGTCATAGTTTTTACGGTTGTACAAACGCCACGTTTCTGTGGAGATGACTGATCAGTAGGAATGCTTTTCTTTGAGTTAAATCCTTTGTTCAAAGCAGGAGCAGTTGATTTCTTAACAGAAACCTGTCTGCCGATGCGGACTAACTGGTTAAAGGTTGGCATTTCTTTTTCTCCTTTCTTTAGTATTACTCATATATTCAGGCAAAATACCCGAAAATACATTAGCTTTTAAATTTTATAACAAAACGCTTTATTTGTCAACATTTTTTTAAAAATTTTATGTTTTTGCGGTTTTAAGAAAATTTCGGCGGTTCCATTTGTATATTTTAACCAAGCATTATGCAAAAATACATTAGAATTTCACATTGCGATACTAAATAATGTAATTCGTTAATCTATTGACAAAACAGGAATTATGAGTTATAGTAAAAATACTTTTGATATTTTGATAAAAATTAAATATTTTTTGGAGGAAAGAATGAAGTACGGAATTTTATGGCGTAAGACTACAAAAAATATCGGCGACGATATGCAGTCTTATGCGGCAAGCGTATGGCTGCCGTCTGTTGATTATCAGGTTGATATTGAAGCTTTAGACCAGTTTGAGTCCGAAGACGATGAGCCTGTTGCAACAATTATGAGCGCATGGTATATGTGGGCGAAATGGAATTGGCCGCCGTCAAAATATGTTTATCCTTGCTGGATTGGATTGCATTACAATGATTTGCTCCGTCACAGAGGCAGAGGTATGCCCTCTAAATTTGAATATTTGACAGGTCCCGGACTTGAATATTTGAAAAAATACGAGCCAATAGGTTGCAGAGACCCTTATACTCAAGACAGAATGAATGAACTCGGCGTTAAAAATTATTTTTCAGGTTGTATTACTTTAACATTGCCGAGAAGAGATTTGCCGAAACCCGAGCGTGAATATGTTGTTTTGGTTGATGTAGGCAAGGAAGTTGAAAAAGCGGTAAGAAAACAACTTGAAGGCACAGGAATAGATGTTAAAGTATTGGCTCCGACCAGAAAAGAGCGTTCTACCAATATGAGTTGGGAGGAAAGAAAGGCGCAGGTTGAAGAATATTTGGCAACCTATCAAAACGCTAAATGCGTACTTGCTTTCAGACTTCATTGCTCTTTACCTTGTTTAGCACTTGAAACGCCTTTGTTATTGGTAAGACCTAATTTTGATTCTATTCGTTTCCAGCCTTATAAGGATTGGATGCACAAGGCTTATCCCGAGCAGGTTATAAACGGTGAATTTAGAGATTTTATGTTAAATCCTCCGAAAAACCCTGATAATTATAAACCTGTCAGAGAACAACTTATAAAAACCGTTACCGAATTTGTAGAACAGGCGAAAAAAGAAACAAGAAAAGCAAGCGAACTTGTAAGAACTACTTATACTGACCTTGAACTTATGGAATGGCAGAATAAAACTATGAAACAAACGCTTGCAAATTATCTTGTCGAAAGCCGAATTGACCTTGATACAATCATTAAGCAAAGAAGAACTATCAAGAAATATAAAGATTTGTTCGGCGAAGAAGATGTTATTGATAAAGTGTATGTTGAATATAATTGCTTTGCGGTGAGATTTGCTTTGAAAGTGCGAGCGTTTTACAGTAATATAGTTTTCGCTTTAAGAAGATTTAAAAAACGCTTTAAAAAGAATAAAAAACAGTAAAATTAAAAAGGATTGCAGAACAAATGCAATCCTTTTTAAATTGGTTCTATTCCTAATGTTAGGGTTTCAACGCTTATCGCCTCCCTCTGACGAGGGAGGTGGCACGGCGGCTTTGCCGTGACAGAGGGAGAGAAAGAATAAAGATAGATATATACTTTGGCTTTTCTCTCCCTCAGTCTCGCTTCGTTCGACAGCTCCCTCGTCAGAGGGAGCCAATCTACACCCCAACTTTTGAAAAAGAACCTTTAAATTTTATGTGATTGAAAATCTTTTTTATCCCTCATCCGTCACTTCGTGACACCTTCCCCCAAAGGGAAGGCTTTTTTGGTTTACTGAAAACTTGTTTGATTTTGTAGGGGCAACCCTGTGCGGTCGCCCGTTTGCATATTACCGATAATTTCCCTACAAAATAGCACCTTTGAATTATTTTTAATTATATCCGCCGGAAAAACTGTTTTTAAAAAGTTTCTCTACGCTTTGTTTTAAGAGAGCAAATTCTGCCGACTGTAATTTCGGGTCGGCTTTTAAAATTTCTCTTGCTAATGCCGAGGTGCTTTTAAGCACGCTGCGGTCGTCAAATATACTTGCGATTTTAAGAGTCGGAAGACCGTGCTGTTTTGAGCCGAAAAAGTCGCCCGGTCCGCGAAGTTTTAAATCTTCAGCGGCAATTTTAAATCCGTCGGTTGTATCGCACATAACTTTAAGACGGCACTTTGCCTCGTCATTTTCAGCATCGGAAATTAAAATGCAAGTTGCTTGGCTGTCACCTCGTCCGACTCTGCCTCTAAGCTGGTGCAATTGAGAAAGTCCGAATCGCTCGGCATTTTCAATAACCATAATATTAGAATTAGGAACATCTACGCCGACTTCAATAACAGTAGTAGCAACAAGCAATTGAATCTCACCGTTTGCAAAACCTTTCATAACCGCATCCTTCTCGGCGGACTTCATTTTTCCGTGAAGCAGACCTAATTTATAATCTTTGAAAAAGCCTTTTTGCAGGCTTTCGTAAAACTTAACCGCCGATGCTAAATCAAAATCCTCGTTTTCATCTACCATAGGGCAGACGATGTATCCCTGCTGACCTTTATCAAGATGCTTTTTCACATAAGCATAAGCACGGGAGCGAAGTTTGCTCGAAACGGCATAGGTTTCAACAGGTTTTCTGCCGGCAGGCATCTCATCAAGCACCGAGATGTCAAGGTCGCCGTAAATTACCAAAGCAAGCGTTCTCGGAATAGGCGTTGCGCTCATAACAAGCGTATGCGGATTGTTGCCTTTTTCCAAAAGCGAAGAACGCTGACCGACACCGAAACGGTGCTGTTCATCGGTTATAACAAGCCCTAAATTTTTAAAATCAACCCCGTTTTGGATAAGCGCATGCGTTCCGATTAAAATATCTATCTCGCCGCATTTTAAAAGTTCCAAAATTTTTCGACGTTCGGCGGTAGGGGTTGAACCCGTAAGCAGCATAACGCAAACCCCTGTACCATTCATCATTTTAGCAATCGATGAATAATGTTGTGCTGCTAAAATCTCGGTCGGAGCCATAAGGCTTGACTGAAATCCGTTTTTTGCCGCATTGTAAAGCAACGCCGCCGCAACCGCCGTTTTGCCCGAGCCTACATCACCCTGCAAAAGCCTTGACATAGGTTTAGCGTTTGCCATATCCTTTACGCAGGTTTTAATCGCGCGAAGTTGTGCGCCGGTAGGCGAAAACGGCAGTTTTTTTATAAATTCAGCTGTAAAATCATTTTTAATAGGCTCGGTTTTCTCTTTTGTTTTATGACTTTTCAGCATTAAAAGTCCTAACTGTAAATCAAGCAGTTCTTCAAAAACAAGCCTTTTTTTTGCAATTTCAAGCGACTCGGAATTTTCGGGAAAATGAATATTCTGCATTGCAAAACGTTTGTGACAAAGTTCAAATTTACTGCGGATTTTTTCGGGCAAAGGGTCGGTTAAATCATCGCCGAGCATATCAAATGCAGAAGCAACGCATTTTTCGATATATTTTGAGTTCATTCC
>JAXJVH010000030.1:0-3822 GCA_036308645.1 Acutalibacteraceae bacterium
ATTATCAATTTTACTGTTCATATACGCACCGACTCTACTGCAAATATGTTTCAATAATAAATCTCGGACGGCATTTTGTTTCCAAAAACACTTTTCCGACATATTCACCGATAACTCCTATTGCAAGCAGTTGCAAACCGCCCAATCCCCAAATTGATGCCATAATACTCGTCCAACCGCTGACTGTATTTCCTAAAATATACGAAACAAGCGCATAAACTATAATAGCCAAACTTATCAAAAAGCAAATAATTCCTAAATGAATAATCATTTTAATAGGTTTTATGCTAAGCGAACTTATTCCGTCGAATGCGAAAGAAAGCATCTTTTTTAGCGGATATTTGCTTTCGCCTGCAAACCTTTCGTTACGTTCATAATAAACCTTTGTGGATTTAAACCCGACAAGCGGAACCAAGCCTCTTAAAAAGAGATTGACCTCTTTAAACTCAAACAAAGCATTTAAGGCTTTTGAACCTAACAAACGGTAATCAGCGTGATTAAAAACTACCTCTGCCCCCATAAAACTCATAAATTTATAGAAGCCCTCGGCAGTTACTCTTTTAAAGAAACTGTCTTTTTTTCTTTTGTTTCTGACTCCGTAAACAACCTCATAACCGTTGTTATACTCTTTGATAAAATCATCAATCGCATTAATATCGTCCTGCAAATCAGCGTCCATTGATATAACGGCGTCGAAATTTTCTTTAGCCAGATAAAGTCCTGCCAGCAATGCGTTTTGATGTCCTCTGTTTCGGGACAGTTTGCACCCCGAAAACAGTTTATTTTCATTATGCAGTTTTGAAATAATTTCCCACGTATTATCTTTTGAGCCGTCGTCAACAAATATAACTCTGCTGTCATCGGATATTAATTTATCTTTAATAAGGCAATCTGTTTTTTGAAGAAGTCTTTTTGCCGTTTCTTCCAAAACCTCACATTCATTATAGCAAGGAATAACAATACAAAGTTTAATCATTACTTTTTCCTCCAAGATTTTTGCTTTACACAATAATAGTGTATTTTTAACTTATCTTTACCCTCGTTGCAAAACTCCGAATACCGGAATTCGAGCCAATCTATAAGTTCGTTTCTTCCATCCTCACTACCGTCAAAGGTTTTAGATGTATAGTCGGTAATAGATTTATCAAGTTGAGAAATGCTGTCATAAACCTCGGCTACAAGAAAATTGCCGTCTTCTTTACGATAATAATTTATACGAAATAAAAAAGCGTTGTTATTAATACCCGAAGCGCCTATACTTCCCGTATATTTATTTCCTACCTTTGCCCAAGGGTTTGATTCAAACCAATTAAGCGTAGGAATTTCAATTTTATTTTCCATTACATTCTCCTAAACATTTTACACAAAGACAAATAGAGCGACAAGCAAGTCGCTCTAAAAAATTATAAACCTATATTAATATTAAGACTTATTATGCCTAAAACGAATCCGGAACCCACGGATCGTTATCATCTTCTGGAATTTCACCAGGACTTGAAGTAATAATATCCTCTGATCCGAATTTTATAATCATAATTTCAGGTTTTATATACTCATCTTTTTTAGAAAACATTTTAAAAACTCCTTTTCCTGAATATACTTTATATATTGTTAACTGTATTCTAACATATAATGGAACAAAATGCAAGACTTTTTTTAAAATTTTTTTAAATTTTTTTAAAATCAAAATATAAGCATCTTAATTACAGCCAAAATTTCTCTTGAATAGTAAGACGCCGTAAAATACCACCTTGTTTTGCACGGTAAAGATGAAAACTCAAGATTATTCTGTTTAGCAAAATATGCCGCCCTGAATTGATGAAAACCGTCGGTTGCTATAGCGACGTCTTTACTTAAACCTTTTTCTTGAATAAGATTAGCGGAAAAAGCGATATTCTCTTTTGTATCAGTAGATTTATCTTCCAAAATAATTCGGTTTTCATCTACGCCTTTATTTACAAGAAATGTTTTTATAGCCTCTGCCTCGCTTATCTGCTCGCCCGGTCCTTTTCCGCCTGACGCTATGACTACGCAATCATCATTGGCGTTAACATATTCGAGCGCCGCCGTCATTCGGTCGTAAAGCATAAGGCTCGGTGTTTTTCCCGTAACCTGACAACCTAACACTATAACGGTTTTTTCGTTTTTGGCAGTATTTTCGGCATAATAAAGCATTATACCTACCATAACCGAAACAACAACAATTCCTACCCCTACAAGAGAAGTCAGAACTATCATTAATGCTTTAAACTTTTTAAAAAGGGAAACCAACGCTTCGGGCTTTGCCGCAAAAAACATAAACATAAAAAGAAACGGTTGCGGATAAAGCATACCGATATGAACAACGCCTTTATAAAGCGGGCCTAAAAGCCACAACGACAAGGCGGCCGAAAGAACAAAAACAATAAATCTTAAAATTTTCATTGTACCCCCTATTTAGAATTAACATGAAAAATTTAAATTTCCATTAAAACTTCATAATTCTCTTTTAATTCATTTATTACGTATGGATTTTTTGAAACTCAAGTTTTACCCTACCTTATAATAAACTTTATTAAGCGTAGGCGTTACGCCTTTAATATTATATATAGTTTATCAAATTTACATTAAAATTTCCATTGTAAAATTCAACAAAAATGTATTATCTATATATTTAATTTACAACAAAAAATTATAATGTTGACTTGAATTTTAATAAGAATAAGGATATAATAATTTCAAAACAATTTACGGAGAGAAAATATGGGAAAAATTATAAGATGTATAACTTCTGACGGACTTGTAAGCGCTGTTTGCGCCGATACAACCGACATTGTGCAAAAAGCATACGATTATCATAAAACCTACCCTGTTATGACGGCGGCTCTTGGCAGACTGCTTACCGCTACTTCTATGATGGGTTGCGTTTTAAAAGGTGAAAACAGTTCTGTAACCGTTAAAATCGACTGTGACGGAGAAGCCAAAGGTCTTGTTGCAGTAAGTGACAACAAAGGCAATCCAAAGGGTTATGTTTTAAATCCGATGGTAGATATTCCTGAAAAATATCAGGGAAAACTTGACGTGGGCGGCGCTATAGGAAAAGGTACGTTGTTTGTTTCAAAAGACATCGGACTCAAAGAGCCGTACAACGGCGCTATAGAATTGGTTTCGGGCGAAATTGCCGAGGATATTGCCGCTTATTATGTTGAGTCCGAGCAAATTCCCACCGTTTGTGCGCTCGGAGTTTTAATTAATCCTGATTTAAGTATTAATTCCGCAGGCGGATTCATAATTCAAATGCTTCCCGCCGCCGGCGACGATACCGCTGATTTGATTGAGGACGGTTTAAAGGATTTACCGAGTGTTACCTCTATGCTGTCAGACGGCAAAAGTATTCTTGATATTGTAAAACTTGTTCTCAAAAACTTTGAGGTAGAAGTTTTAGAAGAAAATGAAATTCATTATAAATGCGACTGTTCAAAAGAGCGCACCGACAGAGTTTTAAAATCTATCGGCAAAGAAGAACTTTTAAAATTAGCGGACGAACAGGAAACCACCGAGGTTGATTGCCACTTCTGCGATAAAAAATATGTTTATTCAAGCAACGATTTAAGAAAATTTTCCGAAGAAATATAGTTATATAAGGTTCTATTCCTAATATTGGGGTTTCAACACTTATCGCCTCCCTCTGACGAGGGAGGTGGCACGGCTTTGACGTGACGGAGGGAGAGAAAGAATAAAGATAGATATATACTTTGGCTTTTCTCTCCCTCAGTCTCGCTTCGCTCGACAGCTCCCTCGTCAGAGGGAGCCAATCTACACCCCAACTTTTGCAAAAGAACC
>JAXJVH010000031.1:0-17032 GCA_036308645.1 Acutalibacteraceae bacterium
TATTATTTAAGTGACTCATATTGATATCTCCAATCATGTTTAGTTTGATCACTTAACATTATACCAGAGATGTCTTTATGAGTCATCTTTTTTTGGTCATTTTATTTTACAACTTATCTGAAAAATTACAGTTTGCAGCTTTATTCGGTGAAAAATGCGCTTGATGAAGATTACGACGCAACGCTTAAAGCGATTTCGGATATGGGGTATGACGGAGTCGAATTCGCAGGGCAATACGGAGGTTACACCGGCAAAGAACTGAAAGAAAAACTCAGATTTTACGGATTAACGCCCGTTTCGGCGCATTTAAGTTATGAGGAATTACAGAATAATTTTGATTATCACGCCGAAATGTTAAAAGATATGGGTTGTAAAATGATTGTTTGCCCGTACTTGAAACCCGAAACAATCGAAGATGCAGAAAAACTCGGCGAATGGCTTGTTAAAATTGCGGAAAAGTGCATAATGAACGGTTTTGAATTCGGCTATCATAATCACGCGCATGAATTTGAAGTTAGTGACGAAAACTCGAACACCGCTTTTGATATTATGATGGATATAGGCGACCCGCTTGTGCTTACGGAACTTGACCTCGGCTGGATTGCAAAGGCAGGCAAAAATCCCGATGAATATATAAGAAAATATGCGGGCCGAGTAACTTATCTTCATTTGAAACAGTTTAAGCCTAATGCTGACGGCGAAGATAAAATTTCCACTTTGTCAAATGGCATTTTAGATGTCAAAAGTGCAATAAAAACAGGAAAACTTATGGGTTGCGAGCATTTTATTGTTGAGCAGGACGTGCCGGAAACCGACGAACTTTCGGACGCAAAAGCCAATATTGAGTATTTAAAGAGTTTAAAAGTATAAAAAGGTATTGTAAAAAATTAATATACTTTCATCATTTTTGTTTGATTTTGTAGGGGCGACGACCTCGGCGTGCCGTTGGAATGTCTATGTTTATCCCTCATCCGTCTTTTCCTGTGGCTTGCCACCTTCCCATAAAGGCGAAGGCTTTTTGTTATCAATAATTTCATCTACATTCGTATGGGCGACCCTGTGTGGTCGCCCGTTTGTCATATTACCAACAATCTTTTTTGAAAACAACAACGGGGTGTATCTACTGTGTGATACACCCCGTTTTATCGATTTATTTAAGTTGGTTCTATTCCCAATGCTGGGATTTCAACACTTATTGCCTCCCTCTGACGAGGGAGGTGGCACGGCTTTGCCGTGTCGGAGGGAGAGAAAGAATAAAGATAGATATATACTTTGGCTTTTCTCTCCCTCAGTCTCGCTTCGCTCGACAGTTCCCTCGTCAGAGGGAGCCAATCTACACCCCAACTTTTGCAAAAGAACCTTTAAGTTTTAAAAATTAAGACAACATCGCTCTGTCGTTGGCAAATTCTTTACCGCTTGCTTGTGCAAAAAGTCCGAGAAGATGCTCAACGGTGAGTTTTTTCTTTTCTTCGCCCTCCACATCAATGATGATTTTTCCTTCGTGCATCATAATAAGACGGTTGCCGTGTGCTATAGCGTCTTTCATATTATGAGTAATCATCAATGTTGTGAGTTTGTTTTCTTCAACTATTTTATCGGTTATCTCCAAAACCTTTGCGGCTGTTTTCGGGTCGAGCGCCGCAGTATGCTCGTCAAGAAGCAGTAATTTAGGACTTTTAAGCGAAGCCATAAGCAGAGTAATAGCCTGACGCTGACCGCCCGAAAGAAGTCCTACCTTTGTGGTAATTCTGTCTTCAAGTCCAAGGTCAAGATTTTTGAGCATTTGTCTGTACTGCTCGTGTTCTGACTTTTTAACCCACCATTTCAAACCTCTGCGAGTACCTCTGCGCTGTGCCAATGCCAAATTTTCATCAATTTGCATATCAGCCGCAGTACCCATCATAGGGTCTTGAAAAACTCGTCCTAAAAATTTTGCTCGTTTGTATTCGGGCATATTTGTAACGTCGATACCGTCGATTACAATATTACCGCAATCAGGTTTCCAAACGCCCGAAATAGCGTTAAGCATAGTTGATTTACCTGCGCCGTTTCCGCCGATTACCGTAACAAAATCGCCGTCGCGCAGCGTGAGATTTAAACCGTTAAGTGCAACCTTTTCATTTACCGTTCCCGCATTAAAGGTTTTTGTAATGTTTTTAATTTCAAGCATTTTTGCGGCCCCCTTTTGCGTTTGAAAAATATTTCTTCTTCCAATAAGGAACTGCAAGGAATACTGCAACTACGATTGCCGAAAGCATCTTTAACAAGTCGGCGTCGAGTCCCAAGAAGATAACCGTTTGATAAACGAAGTAGTAAATAACGCCGCCGAGTATTACACCGATAAGGCGAACGCATAAATTCTTCGAAATAAGCGAAACAACCGCCTCGCCGATAATTACTGCCGCAAGGCCGATAACGATAGCGCCTTTTCCCATATTAAGATCGGCAAATCCCTGATACTGTGAAAGCAAAGCGCCCGATAACGCTACGATGCCGTTTGAAAGAGTAAGTCCCAAAATTTTTGTAAAATCGGTATTAATGCCCTGCGCACGGCTCATATTGATGTTATTACCCGTAGCCCTTACGGAAGCGCCGAGTTCTGTGCCGAAGAAAAGATAAAGCGCCGCAATAATTACCGCTACGAAAGCCAAAAGCACCAAAATGGATTTAACGGTGTCAATCTGCGCTAAAAGCAGGCTGTATTTAGTATTAGGAAGCGCAATATTCGCTTTTCCCATTATTTTCAGGTTTACCGACCATAAAATAAGTTGGGTAAGAATACCGGCTAAAATAGCGGGAATTCCCATAAAAGTATGTAAAATACCGGTTACAAATCCCGCTAAAAGTCCTGCAATAAGCGCTATGGCTAAACTTAACCAAATATTAACTCCGTTTGTAACCAAAACCGCGCAAACTGCACCGCCTGTGCAGATAGAGCCATCGACCGTAAGGTCGGCAACATCGAGAATTTTATATGTAATATAAACGCCGACCGCCATAATGCCCCAAATCATACCTTGGGCGGCGGCGCCCGGAAGGGCGGAAAGCCAATTTAAAAACATTTGTCCATACCTTTCATTATATGATAAGGAAGTCCTTGAGTCGCTCAAGGACTTCGCTTTTTAAAAATATCAAACTAAACCTAAATTAGTCGGCGATTGCAACGTAGCCTGCTTCTTCGAGTTTTGCTGTGTCGATACCGAGTTCTTCGCAGTTTGTTTTGTTGTATTTTTTCTCAAAATTATCTGCGTAAGCGATTTCCATTTCGCTAACCTTTTTCTCGCCTTTTAAAATCTCGGCAGCCATTTCGCCTGTTTTTACGCCGAGGTCATAGTAACTGATAGAAAGTGTAGCAACGCCACAACCTTTGCAGATACCTTTTTCACCTGCGATAATAGGTGTTTTTGTAGGAAGAACAGCGCCGTTAATAGCCTCTGTGCAAGAAGCGGCTGTGTTATCTGTAGGAATATAAATTACATCTGAATCTGCGGCTGCTGCTTTTGCAACAGAAGCAACGTCGTTTGAATCAGAGAATGGGAAGTCTTTACATTCAACGCCTTTTGCAGTAAGATATTCGGTAACTTTCTTTACCTGATAAGCAGAGTTTGCTTCAGCCGAGCAATAAAGAAGACCAACTTTTTTTGCCGTAGGAACGATATCCAAAATCATATCTGCCTGTTTATCAAGCGGAGCGAGGTCAGAAGTACCCGAAACGTTTGTGCCTACAAGACCGTTAAAGTTGTCAATTTCTAATGCTGTGCCGTATTCGGTAACAGATGTGCCGAGTACCGGAATTTTATTTGTGCCGTTTGCGGCAGCCTGCAAAGCAGGAGTTGCATTAGCCATAATAAGGTCAACGTTCTTTGTTACAAAGTCGTTGATAATAGTGGTACAAGCAGTAGCGTCGCTCTGTGCGTTCTGTTCAACAAATTCAACTTTATCTTCGCCGAGCGCTTTTACAAGCGCTTCTTTAAAGCCTTTTGTAGCGGCGTCAAGAGCGTCGTGAGGAACAAGTTGACAAATACCTACTGTATATTTATCAGCGGTGTTGTCGCCTGTTGTATCAGCGGTATCGGCTTTATCGCCACAGGCTGAAAAGGTGAAAAGACAAGTTGCAAGCATTGCAACCGCCAAAACGATTGATAGAATTTTTTTCATATTATTTATCTCCTTTTTTACGGAATTGTCAGTTCCGCTTTGTTCTATTTATATCCCAATCACGATCGGGAATAGTTTAAAAATTATAAGGTTATTTTAACAGTATTTTATCGAGATGTCAAGAAATTTTTTATGCAAATTGATGAAATCAGCGAAAAAAATACTCATTTTAAACCGTCAAATATAAATGATAACGAGCTGCCGTATGATTTTTCGTTTATTATATAAAATGTATTGACTTTTTTATAAGTTATAGTATATTTAATATATAGCATAAACTTTATATAGTATAAACTTTTTAAAGGGGGGATGTTTAATGAAAAAGTCGATTTTAGTTTTAATTCTAACTGTATTGCTTGTTTTCAGCGGTTGCGGAATAAGTAATCCAAATCAAGATGAAAGCAAAATAAATACAACTGTGCCTGCGACAACCGAGTTTAAAGCGATAGAAAAAATAAACCATTATGTGCTTAATACCGATGCCCAAAAATGTGCGTCAAACAAAGTTAAAAAAATTTATAAAAAATTAGTTGACGCTGTTTACAAAAGGCAAGAAAAAATATACCTCTCAAAAAGTTATGATGATAACCTTTATGCTTTAATCATTTTAAGAAGCAATCCCGCTTATTTTGTTGTTAAAGAAACTTCTTTTTTCAACAATCATCAATCTATAAAAATGTATTATAAATATAAAAAGCCGGAGCATGATGATATTCTTGATTTTATGGACGAAGAATATCTTAACATTTTAAATGAGATAATTATGCCGGAGGCTAACGAACTTGATAAGGTTTTGGCGGTTTATCGCTATTTTTCAAGCCGAATTGAGTATGATTATGACTGGCTTGACGGCTTAAATACCACCGATGAAAAATATCTTTATCCGGATATAAGTGTTTACGAGGCGCTTAAAACGAATAAAGGCGTTTGCCACAGTTATTCTTATCTTTGCCACTATGCTTACCAACAATTAGGTATCAACAGTTTTTGCGTTACAGGCGATATGTTGGACGGCAGCGGCGAACACATGTGGCTTTTAGTTGAAATTTACGGAAAATATTATCATATCGACCCTGCTTGGGACAGAGGAGAAGACGAACAGGTGGGACTTCGATACTTCGGTTTGACAGATGAAGAAAGAGCAAATGATTTAACTATTGACTATTACATTGAAATTGATACGAATTTCGGCGAAGTTTCCTGCACCGATACCGCTTTCAGCGAATTTCACGGTTCCGACGAATTTGGCAACCCCGACATTATGGATTTTGTTTTTGATATAGAAGGCAGAATGTTAGTCACAAAATCACACGGCAAAGATGTTTGGTTTAATACTGATACATTGAAGTTTGAATAATTATGATAACAGCATTATGATAACAGCAATATGATAACAGTAATATGATAACAGTAATATGATAACAGTAATATGAAAAAGCCGCTTTCTTTCACGAAAGCGACTTTTTTAAAACCAATCTAACTGTATAAAATTAATCTAAAACGTAAATTTCGATAGTACGTCTGCCGAAGTTTATACAATCTCTTTCCGACCTCATATAAAGGTCGGCGAGCGTATTGCCCCAGGATACAAATCCGCCTGTGTCTTCAGCAGAAGCATAGCCGTAAATATATTTTCCGTCGGGAGTACGAACAAACAATTTTGTTCCGTAAGGAATTTGTTTCGGGTTTACCGCAATGTAGCCGGGTTTTACTCTTTTGCCGGTAGCGGTATGAGTTCCGCAGGAATAAGCCGAAGCAGTACCTGTAATTTTTCTTTTGTAATTAAGCGGAACGCCGTTTTTATCAAGCTTGAAGTCCTTGCTTGGAGTAAGTTGCGAAACAGTATTAAGCTGGCTGTATTTTTTGGCGTTTTTAACTGATTTTGAGTTTACCGAACGGCCGCTTTTTTCACTTCCGTAATATTTCGGAGCAGAAACAACATCCACCGCTTTGTAACTGATGCTTTTTACGGTTTCGCTTTTCTTTTTGCCGTTTACATATTTAACCTGTACTGTTTTGTTAACAAGAACTTTGCCGTTTTTAGAAAGTTTTGATGTAGATTCTTTAGGATATTTCTTTTTAAATGCGCTGTAAGAAATCTTTTCGGTTACGGTTTTATTTTTATATTTTACTTCGTTAATGATGATTTTCATACCGTTGTAAACGGGGTCTGAAAGTTTTGCGTTTACTTCATCATTGCTGCCTAAAGTTGTGTGGCATGCTACGAGCGCTTTTTTAACCGTTGCGTTTCTTACAATAACAATTTGAGGCTTGCCGCCGTGTTTAACAACGGTTACTTTGCATAAGCCTATTTTGTTGACTTCGGATTCATTTTCTTCTTTATCGGCGGCAACGGTAGGAATTACTGCAGAAGTTTTTGCCGAAGCGTCTGATAAAGCAAGAACCGTGTTTGACGTGCTGTCAAATCTGCTTGATGAAATGCCGATGCTTGCAAGGGTGATAACCGCTGCAACAACGGCGCAAATTTTTTGATTGATTTTAAAAGATGATATTTTGCTTTCTGTTTCTTTTGCAAATTTTGCAAATTTGTTTCTTATCATAATACTCTCCTATAAATTTAAGTGTTTTTTTGTTTTGGTTAAAAAATCGTAACTATTTTTTTCAAAGCCAGGACCTTTTCCATAACATAATTTTGCACTCCGATAGTGATTATATGCGATGTCTTGTCAAAAGTCAACTAATAGCAGGTATACCGTTTGTGAAAGTTGCACAAATTGCCCGTTACAAAATGGTTACAAAACGCAATTAAAAAGTTACAAATTGTAATAAATGGCTCAAAATTAGGTTTCATTTCGTAATTTAAAAAATTTTTTTGTGCAAGTCACCGATTTTTTGTGAAAAAAATGCACATTTTCAAAAAAGCCTTTATTTAAAAGGGTTTCAGCGCCTTAAAAATTGCCTGATTTGATAAATTTTTAATTTTTAAAGCGCAAGAAGTTAACATAAAAATATGGGTTATGTAAACCGTTTCTGGATTAAATACATATTTTTACATTTTTCGACATAGAAAATGAGGTTATTTAAAGCGTTTTGATAATTTTTTCAAAGGAATTTCAAAGAAATTCGGTAAAAAATCATTGATAATTAAAGAATATCCTTGCATTTTCGGTATAAATAATGTATTATATTAACTGTATGGTTTAGTGGCAGAGGACTAAACTACGTATGCAGTATTTTATGTATTATATAAGGTATAAACCTAATTTGATTTGAAGGGAAATTGATAATGGCTAAAAAAACAGCACCGCAAATTTCGGAATTGTTAAAAAATGAATTGTCAACACGTTACAAAATCGAGCCGCAGGACGCAACCAATAAGCAGATTTACAAAGCTTCGGTTCGCATTGTAAACGATATGTTGAAAGAACAGCAGTTGAAGTTTGCAAATGATTCTAAAAAGGGAAGCAAAAAACAAGTTTGCTATCTTTGTATGGAGTTCCTTATGGGACGTTCGCTTAAAAATAACTTGTATAATATGGGGTTGACCTCTGCATTTGAAAAAGCTTATAAAGAATTAGGAGTAAAAATTGATTCTATTTATGAAGAAGAACCCGACGCAGGCTTGGGTAACGGCGGTCTGGGCCGTCTTGCCGCTTGCTTTTTAGACGGTCTTGCTTCGCAGGGTATTCCGGCTTACGGTTACTCTATTTTGTATGAGTACGGTATTTTCCGTCAGAAGTTGGTTGACGGCTGGCAGACAGAAGCGCCTGATTTTTGGCTTTCGGGCGGTAAGGTTTGGCTCAATGAACGCCCTGATGAAGCTGTTGAAGTTAAATTTGACGGCTGGGTTGACGAAAATTGGGACGGCGCTTATCACCAGGTTAATCACAGAGACGCTATAACCGTTCTTGCTATTCCTTATGACCTTATGGTTGCCGGTTACAAGAATAAAGGCGTTTCGGTTCTTCGCCTTTGGTCGGCTAAAGCGCAAGGCTTTAATATGCAGTTGTTTAACGAGGGCGATTACCTTCGTGCAATGGAGCAGAACGCTATGGCAGAGGTTATTTCAAAGGTACTTTATCCTGCAGATAACCATGTTGAGGGTAAATCATTAAGACTTAAACAGCAGTATTTCTTGGTTTCAGCGTCTATTCAGGATATTATTCACCGTCATTTGCGTGATTACGGCGACTTGAATACGCTTCCCGAAAAGGTTGCTATTCATATTAATGATACACACCCGGCGCTTTGTATTCCCGAACTTATGAGAATTATGCTTGATGAATGCGGTCTTGCATGGGATCACGCTTGGTCAATTGTTCAGCGTACCGTTGCATATACCAACCACACCGTAATGCGTGAAGCGCTTGAATGTTGGCCGGTTGAATTGTTTAAACAGAGATTACCGAGAATTTATCAGATTGTTCAGGAAATTGACAACCGTTCACGCCGTGAGATTTGGCTTAAAACCGAAGATGTTGATTACGTTGAACGTACCGCTGTTATTTCAGGCGGATTGGTTAGAATGGCTAACCTTTCTATTATCGGCGGACATTCAGTAAACGGCGTTGCCGAACTTCACAGCGAAATTCTTAAAGATACTGTATTTAACGATTATTACAGACTTTATCCCGAACGTTTTACCAATGTTACAAACGGTATCGCCCACAGAAGATGGCTTTGCCAGTCAAATCCGGGACTTACAAAACTTCTTGACAGTACAATCGGCGACGGTTATAAAACAAACGCTTTAAAACTTGCCGATTTTGAAGAGTATAAGAATGATTCGGCAGTAAGAGAACAACTCGAGAAGATTAAATATGAGAATAAGGTTCGCCTTTCAAATATGGTTAAGCAGACTCAAGGTATTGACCTTGACCCGAACACCGTGTTTGACGTTCAGGCAAAACGTTTGCATGAGTATAAACGTCAGCACATGAATGCGCTTCATATTATATCCGATTATCTTGCTATTAAGGCTAATCCAAACGGTAACTTTACTCCGAAAACATATCTTTTTGCCGCTAAAGCGGCTCCGGGTTACTATCTTGCAAAGGATATTATTAAAATGATTAATAATATCGCCGCTATGATTGATAAAGACCCTGATGTTAAAGGCAGACTTAAAGTTGCTTATCTTGAAGATTACCGTGTAACTCTTGCAGAAACTTTGATGCCTGCGGCTGACCTTTCAGAGCAGATTTCTTTGGCAGGTACCGAGGCTTCGGGTACAGGTAATATGAAGTTGATGATAAACGGCGCTATTACAATCGGTACCGAGGACGGCGCTAATGTTGAAATGCACCGTGCTGTAGGAGATGACAATATTATTATCTTCGGTATGACCGCCGATGGGGCCGCCGCACTTAAACCGCATTACAACCCGCAGGGCTTCTATCAGAAGAACAATAATATCCGTGATGTTATTGATTTGCTTAAAAATCCGCATTACGGCGTTGAATCACCTTCGATTGTTTCTTCGCTTACTAATGTCGACCCGTATATGGTTCTTGCTGATTTTGATTCTTATTGCGACGCTCACCGTAAGGCTGACGCACTTTATGCCGATAAGGAAACTTGGGACAAGATGATGGTTACAAATATTGCAAAAGCAGGCATATTTGCTTCTGACAGAGCAATTATGGACTACGCAAAGAATATTTGGCATACTAAATAAGATTAAAAGTAAAAAACGGCGAGCAATCTCGCCGTTTTTTAGATATGTTGATTTAAAAAAGGTTCTTTTACAAAAGTTGGGGTGTATATTGGCCCCCTCTGACGAGGGAGCTGTCGAGCGAAGCGAGACTGAGGGAGAGAAAAGCCAAAGTATATATCTATCTTTATTCTTTCTCTCCCTCCGTCACGGCAAAGCCGTGCCACCTCCCTCGTCAGAGGGAGGCGGTAAGTGTTGAAACTCCAACATTAGGAATAGAACCGTTTAAAAAGTGTATGGATAAGTAATCTCTCGTCATAAGAATATATTAAGAGCAGTTAGGGAGAGATGTCACACTTGAATATAAGTCTTAATGGGAGCAATGTAAAAAAGCATACTTAAATATTAAAGGCTGTGAGGGAGAGAAATCACACTTAAATATAAGTCTTAATGGGAGCGATGTAAAAAAGCATACTTAAATATTAAAGGCTGTGAGGGAGAGAAATCACACTTGAATATAAGTCTTAATGGGAGCGATGTAAAAAAGCATACTTAAATATTAAAGGCTGTGAGGGAGAGAAATCACACTTAAATATAAGTCTTAATGGGAGCGATGTAAAAAAATATGAAAGACAGAACTATATATAAACGCACGATTTTGCTTGCCGTTCCGATGATGATACAAAACGGACTTACTAATATGGTAGGTCTTATTGATAATGTTATGGTCGGAAGCCTTGAAACAGAGGCTATGACGGCGGTGTCTATTATAGGTCAACTGATGTTTGTGTTTAATTTAGCGGTTTTCGGCGGAATGTCCGGTCCGGGAATTTACGGCGCACAGTATTTCGGGCAAAAAAATAACGACGGATTGCGTAATACTTTTCGTATTAAAATATGGATAGGACTTTTTTGTCTTGCTTGCGGATTGGCGGCTTTTATTTTCGGAAATGATTTTTTGATAGGGCTTTATCTTAAAGGCGAAAGCGAAACAGTCGACCCAACGCTTACTCTGAATTTTGCAAAAGAATATTTGGAGATTATGTTGTTGGGACTTGCGCCTTTTATAGTAACTCAAATATACGCTACAAGTATGCGTGAAACAGGCGAAAGCGTAATTCCGATGACGTCGGGAATAGCGTCCGTTTTTGTGGATATTGTTTTTAATTATTTGTTGATTTTCGGCCATTTCGGCTTTCCTCGGCTCGGAGTAAAAGGCGCCGCCGTTGCTACGGTGCTTGCAAGAGTTGTTGAAATGACGGTAGTTCTTATAGCGGCGAATATGCGAAAAGAAAGGTTTGCATTTTTGCAAGGCGTGTTTAAAACGTTGCTTGTGCCGAAGAGCATTGCTTTAAAAATCGTCAAAAAAGGTCTGCCGATATTTGTTAATGAGTTTTTATGGGCAGGCGGAATTGCCGCACTTACACAATGCTATTCAAGACTTGGACTTGATATCGTGGCAGGACTTAATATTTCAAATATATTGTGTAATTTGTTAAATGTTGTGTTTGTAGCGCTCGGTTCGGCGGTGGGAATTGTTATCGGTCAACTTTTGGGCGCTTGTGAATACGACAGAGCGAAAAAGTCATCGTTTAGCCTTATGTGGTTTACGGGGTTTGTCAGCGCAGGACTTGCGGCATTGCTTATTGCGGTTTCGGGTGCTTTCCCGAAACTTTATGCCACGACCGACGCAATAAGAGGTTACGGGCAGGGATTTATTATTATAACTGCGGCGTTTTTTCCTATTCAGGGATTTTTAAATGCGCTTTATTTTACGCTTCGCTCGGGCGGAAAGACTTTTGTAACTTTTTTGTTCGATAGCGTTTATACTTGGGTTGCGGTGTTGCCGCTGGCGGTTTTGCTTTGTTCGTTTACAGGGTTGCCTGTTTTTGCAATATACGCAATAGTGCAGTCGGCAGATATATTAAAGTTGATTATCGGATGTGTGTTGATTAAAAAAGGCGTATGGATAAGCAATCTCGTGTCATAAGAATATATTAAAGAGAAGTAATGTGTAAAAAGCATACTTAAATATCGAGGGCTGTGAGGGTGAGAAGTCTTACTTGAACATCAGCCTTGATGGGAGCAATATAAAAAAGCATACTTAAATATCGAGGGCTGTGAGGGAGAGAAGTCTTACTTGAACATCAGTCTTGATGGGAGTAATGTAAAAAATCTTTAATGGGAGCGATGAAAAAAATGTTTTATTCGTCTAAAATGAAAGAGTATAAGTCGGTTTTTGGGGCGATAAAGAGAAATGAAGAAGTAATTTATAGGGTATTTGCGCCTTTTGCAAAAGCGGTTAATATGCTGGTAAGGAAAGGCGAGGGTACGCCGTTTGAGTATTATGGTATGGATTGCAAGAACGACGGCTGGTTTGAAAGGAAGACCTCGTTTGATGATGTCGGAGTTTATTTTTATCATTTCGAGATTTCGTATGACCACCGAAAACAAAGCATCTACTGCGGCGAGGATTTGTCGGATACCTCGGTCGGCATAGCCGATTGGCAACAAACTGTCTACGCAGAGGATTTTAAAGTGCCTGACTTTGCGAAAAAAGGCGTTATTTATCAGATTTTTCCCGATAGATTTTGTAAAGGTGAAATTGAGTATAAAGAGCAGTTTCCGGAAAGAGTAACGGCTGATTGGGGTGATGAGCCGCTTTACGCAAACGGAACTGTCGGAAAGGTTATAAATAATGACTATTTCGGCGGAAATTTCAACGGAATACGTGAAAAACTGCCTTATTTAAAGAGTTTAGGCGTTACTATTGTATATTTGAATCCTATTTTTGAAGCACATTCAAACCATAGATATAATACCGCAAATTATATGAAAGCCGACCCGATTTTGGGTACTAATGAGGAGTTTTCGCAACTTTGTAAAGCCGCAAAGGAAATGGGAATTTCGATAATTTTGGACGGCGTTTTTTCACATACCGGCGCCGATAGTATTTATTTTAATAAGTACGGCAGATATGATTCGCTCGGCGCATACCAGTCAACCGAATCGAAGTATTACAGTTGGTTTAAGTTTAATGAGTTTCCGAATAATTATACTTCGTGGTGGGGGTTTGATACCTTGCCGGAGGTTCAGGAAACCGATGAATCCTTTGTCGAGTTTATAACAGGTAAAGGCGGCGTGATTGACTATTGGATGGAACTCGGTGCAAGCGGTTTTCGTCTTGACGTTGCCGATGAATTGCCCGATTGCTTTATTAAACAAATAAGAACCGCGGTAAAACGCAACGGAGGTTTGCTTTACGGCGAGGTCTGGGAGGACGCTTCAAATAAGGTTTCTTACGGCGAACAACGTGCATTCCTTTACGGCGATGAACTTGATACCGTGATGAATTATCCTTTTATGAATTTCATTATCTCTTTTGTAAAAGGTGGGAGCGGTACGTCTTTTATGAATTCGGTGTTGAGAATTTGCGAAAATTATCCGAAAGAATCGCTTGATTCGCTTATGAATTTGCTTTCAACTCACGATACCGAGCGAATTTTGACAACGCTTGCAGGCGAACCTGCTTTGAATAGAGGCAGAGAATGGCAGGCAGTTCAAAGAATGAGCGAAGATGAGAAAAGCGGCGGCGCAAGGCTTTTGAAATTAGCGTCAACGTTGCTTTATACCTTGCCCGGCGTGCCTTGTATATACTACGGCGATGAGATTTTGACCGAGGGATATAGGGACCCGTTTAACCGTAAAAGTTTTGATTGGTCAAGGGCAAACGAGCAAAACGATATGCTTAATTGGTATAAAAAATTGGGCAAAATCCGTAGTGCCTGCCCTGCACTTGACGGTGGAAAATTTTTGCCTGTGCAGTCGGAAAAAGATTTTGTTTCTTATCTTCGCATTTGCGATGAGGGCGAGATTTTTGTGGTTGTCAATCCGTCGGAAAACCGCCGGGATATTTGGCTTTTGCCCGGTTGGAAAGATGATAAAACCATTATCGGTAACGAGAATGAAAACGGTATTTTAAAAGTTGAACCAAAATCTGTTGCAATCATGGGCAGAGGCGATTGGGTAGATAAAATTTAGGGAAAAATTAAAAGGATCTTTTGCAAAAGTTGGGGTGTAGAGCGCCTCCCTCGTCAGAGGGAGGCGATAAGCGTTGAACCCCCAACATTGGGAATAGAACCAATTAAAAATGCTGTATCTAATCTGTTGGTTTTGCAGATTAGATACAGCATTTTTTTAGTTTTGAATATTAAACTCAGGCGCAGATTTCAGTTTGTAAATAATCAGGTCTTTACCGTTTAAATCTTCTTTGTTCATATCCACTCCCGTTACTGCGCTGTTTTCGTAGGTGGTGTAATAATAAACGCCTTTGTCGGTGTTGCAGCAGGAGGAATAGATTGTAATTTCATATTGGTCGCCTAATTTTGTGCAGCCTCTCGGCTGGGCAACCGAATTTAAAATGTGGAAAAACTGATTAACGCTCGAGGTTTCGCCTTTTTCCGAAACAGAGTTATACTTTGTAAAAGCGGCTCTGACAAATCTTGAAGCAGACGACATATCACCGGGCAAGCCGATTGACCCCATTCCTCTGCTGTATGCTTTTAGTTTGAGTTTTTCGGCAAATTTGTTTTCGGTTTCGCCGGCAGAAACGCTCATATAATTGCTTAAATTATAAAGATGATAAGGAAACGGCGGATTGTTTGTAAGCACACCGACAGGGTTTTCATAAACCTTTAATCCGTCTTTCACCTGTTCGACGGTTATTGACTTCTTTTTGTCGGAAATTATCCAATGAAGCGGCGCTAACGGCAGATTTTCATTAAAATTAATTTTTACAAGATTAACGTTTTCGAGCAGTTTTTCGGCGTCTGCCACGCTTTCGCATTGCGAAAGAACGTAGGGTATAAATTCAAAAGGTGCAACATTGTCTTTATCGCATCTTATCGGCTTGTAGCAGGCGTTATCGGGAAAATTCAGTCCTGCCATACTCAGCCCTTTTTCATTTGTAGCGTCAAAATACAACGGATAATCATCTGCTACTGTCGCCATACCTATCATTGCAAAATGCTTAGGCACATTTTTCACCTTTCTGAATTTAAAGTGAAAATTTCTCGGTGTTATTATTACCATTTCATTATAAGAAATCTCGTAATCAAGGTTTCTGCCGAAATAAAAATCCTTTGTTTTATATGTTACTGCGGTACACATTTTTTCAACTTCTTTCAAAATTTTATAAGAATATTTTTACCTTTTTTGCGGTGTAAATTCCTTTTTATAATATAAAATACCGCCCAAAAGAGCGGCGGTTTATATTACAGCGGTTTGTTTTTATCGGTATCAAGTTTTATTTCGCCGTTTTCTTCTTCAAACGCTTTAATACATTGACGTATTAAATATATTATCTGCCCGTTCGCCGAGCGCCCCTCATATTTTGCAATATACCGTAATTTACCGTGTAATTCGGGGTCAACCTCTATTCCTAAATGTTTATTATTTTTATTTCTCAAACATTTCACCTACAAAAATATTTATTAAGTATGAATAATTGGCATCTTTCGTAAAGAAAGATGCCAAAATGTTTAAATATTTTATTATGCTTTTGTTGAGTAGTTAGGACTTTCTTTTGTGATAGAAATGTCGTGCGGATGCGATTCACGAAGTCCTGCGCCTGTGATTTTAACAAATTTTGAATTTTTCTGTAATTCGGGAATGGTCTTGCAACCGCAGTAGCCCATACCTGAACGGATACCGCCGACTAACTGGAATACTGTATCTGAAAGAGTTCCCTTATAAGGCACACGTCCCTCAACGCCCTCGGGAACGAGTTTTTTAGCGCCCTCTTGGAAGTAGCGGTCTTTCGAGCCGTCGTTCATAGCGGCGATTGAACCCATACCGCGATAAACTTTGAAGTTTCTTCCCTGATAAATTTCAATTTCACCGGGAGATTCGGCGCAGCCTGCAAAGAGTGAGCCGAGCATTACGCAGTTTGCACCTGCGGCAAGCGCTTTTACAATATCGCCCGAATATTTAATACCGCCGTCGGCGATTACGGGAACGTCATATTTAGCCGCAACTTGTGCAACGTCGTAAATAGCGGTAACCTGCGGAACACCGATACCTGCGATAATTCGTGTTGTACAGATAGAACCCGGACCGATACCTACTTTTAAAGCGTCGGCGCCGGCTTTAATAAGGTCTTCGGCGGCCTCGGCGGTAGCAATGTTACCTGCAACCAGCGTAACGTCGGGGAATTCCGCTTTAATCTGCTTAACTGCATTAATAATATTCTGCGAATGACCGTGAGCAGAATCAAGCGAAAGCACGTCGGCCTGAGCCTCAACGCAAGCACGAACTCTGTCCATCAT
This sequence comes from Acutalibacteraceae bacterium, assembly GCA_036308645.1. Lineage (GTDB taxonomy): Bacteria > Bacillota > Clostridia > Oscillospirales > Acutalibacteraceae > RUG11462. The sequence goes on from JAXJVH010000031.1 coordinate 16,099, forward strand.
ATTAGCGGTAACGCCGATAGCCGCACCGCAGAGAAGTCTGCCTTTTTCATCCTTAGCGGCGTTCGGGTACATAACCGCTTTTTCAATATCTTTTATTGTGATAAGTCCTTTTAAGCAACCCTCTTCATCAACAAGCGGAAGTTTTTCGATTCTGTGTTGACGTAAAATTTCCTGTGCTTGCGCAAGTGTAGTTCCTACAGGAGCGGTAATGAGGTTTTCTTTTGTCATAACCTCGCTGATTTTTACATCAAAATCAGTCATAAAACGTAAATCTCGGTTTGTAAGAATACCTACTAATTTGCCGTTTTCACAAATCGGCACGCCCGAAATACGGTATTTTGCCATAAGGTCGTTAGCGTCGGTAACCAGATGATCGGGAGACAAATAAAACGGATTAACAATAACGCCGTTTTCAGAACGCTTTACTTTGTCGATTTCATCAAACTGCTCTTCGATTGACATATTCTTGTGAATAATACCGATACCGCCTTCACGAGCAATGGCAATAGCCATCCTTGATTCGGTAACTGTGTCCATAGCCGCCGAAAGAAGCGGTGTGTTAAGAGTAATTTTTTTAGAAAGCTTTGTTTTAAGTTCAATATCTCTCGGAATAACCTGCGAATAAGCGGGTACCAAAAGAACATCATCAAAAGTTAAGCCTTCTTTTACGAATTTTTCATCAAAATTTGTATTAAGCATAGTTTTCCTCCCGAATGTATCCGAAAAATTATATTTAATCAATTTTAACACTTTACAATTATATTGTCAATAGTTTTTTCTGTTACTTTTATATTTTATAAATTGCAATATAAAATGTCCACAAATATTAAGCGACATTTAATTTCTTAATTAGCATAAATGAAGATAATCCGTTTAGTTTTCTTCTTGGATAATTATTCATCCAATGCTCTATCATCTTAATTCTCTCATGAGA
>JAXJVH010000032.1:0-26329 GCA_036308645.1 Acutalibacteraceae bacterium
ATTTTTAAGCAACTCTTTATTTTTATGGATACTTTTTGCGGTTTCTTCTGCAATGCTAAATTTTAATACCGAAGCAAATCTTATCGCACGAAGAATACGAAGACCGTCCTCTTTAAATCTTTTATCAGGCTCGCCGACGCAACGAATAACTTTATTATCCAAATCATCTTTACCGCCGAACAAATCCACCAAGCCTTGTTCATCATTATACGCCATTGCGTTTACGGTAAAATCACGTCGCTTTAAATCGTCTTTCAAATTTCTTGTAAAAGAAACCTCTTTCGGATGACGGTTGTCGTCATATTCGCCGTCAATTCGATAAGTTGTAATTTCAACATTGTTTTCGTCAATTACAACGGTAATCGTTCCGTGTTTCAGCCCTGTTTCAATCACCTTGAAATCCCCGAAAATCTTTAGCATCTCATCGGGAGTTGCGTTTGTGGTAATGTCATAATCATGCGGAATAATCCCCATAAGGTTGTCCCGCACGCACCCGCCGACAAGAAACGCTTCAAATCCGTTTTTATTTAAAACAGCCATTATTCTTCTGCAATAATCAGGTATATTAATTTTATTCATATAATACTTAATTCTGCTTTCTTACTACTTTATATTCATCGCCGTCACGAAAATACGGGCATTTTTGGGTCTGTGAAATACGGTAAACTTCATCTTCATCAAGCGCCGCAGTACAGTAATACTCCTCGTATTCATCATCAAAAGCATAATAAGCGCAGTTTTCACAATCCATTAATTACACGCCTTTCATTGTAAGTGAAATACGCTTTTTAGCAACGTCAACCGACAACACCTTTACATTTACAATATCGCCGACTTTAAGCACCTCGCTCGGATGCTTAATATATTTATCGCAAATCTGCGAAATGTGAACAAGTCCGTCCTGATGAACGCCTATATCGACGAATGCGCCGAAATCTATAATATTTCTGACAGTTCCTTTAAGTTCCATCCCCTCTTTAAGGCTTTCCATAGAAATAACATCAGTCCTGAAATTTGGTTTAGGCAAATCATCTCTCGGGTCACGTCCGGGTTTTACAAGTTCTTTTACAATATCTTTAAGCGTAGGCACACCGATGCCGAGTTTTTCGGCGGTTTCGTCAACACCCAAATTTTCAACCTTTTCGGATAAATCAATAATTTTGCCTGATTTAACGTCCTCTTTGGTATATCCGCAAAGTTCAATAAGTTGTCCTGCCGCCTTGTAACTTTCGGGATGAACTCCCGTATTATCAAGTACGTCTTTACCGTCAACACGCAAAAATCCGGCGCATTGTTCAAAGGCTTTAGGTCCGAGTTTAGGCACTTTTTTTAGTTGCGCGCGAGAAGTATATACACCGTTTTCTTCCCTATAACTTACAATGTTTCCTGCAACCGTAGCGTTGATTCCGGCAATGCGTGATAAAAGCGGTGCAGACGCGGTATTAAGGTCAACGCCTACTTCGTTTACGCAACTTTCCACCACGCCGTCGAGTGCGTCTGATAGTTGTGCTTGCGGCATATCATGCTGATACTGTCCTACTCCGATTGCTTTCGGGTCTATTTTAACAAGTTCTGCTAACGGGTCTTGCAATCTTCTTGCGATTGAAACAGCGGAACGCAAAGAAACGTCATAATCGGGAAATTCTTTTGCCGCAAGTTTTGAGGCGGAATAAACGGAAGCGCCTGCTTCTGACACAACCATATAACTTACGCCGCAATCAAGTTCTTTTATGACTTCGGCGGCAAACTCCTCTGTTTCGTGAGAAGCGGTGCCGTTACCGATTGCAAAACAGTCTACATTATATTTTTTTACAAAATTCTTAATAATTTTTTTAGACTCTTCAATTTTTGAATGTGGCGGAACAGGATAAATAACGCCTGTATCAAGCACTTTACCCGTACCGTCGACAACCGCTACTTTACAGCCTGTCCTATACCCCGGGTCAAGCCCTATTGTAACCTTATTTTTAACAGGCGGTTGTAAAAGCAACTGACGAAGATTAAGCGAAAAGACTTTAATCGCCGAATCAGACGCTTTTTCTGTTAATTCATTTCTAATCTCACGTGAAACCGACGGAAAAATAAGACGGTCATAAGCATCCTCTGCCGCCGCCTCGACAAGTTTTGCACAGTAAGAATCGCCTTTTACATGGTTTGATTTAACAATATTAAGCGCAGTATCTCGGTCAATTTCAATATTAACTTTTAAAAATCCCTCTTTTTCGCCACGATTAATAGCCAAAATTCTGTGCCCCGGAATTTTTTTAACATTTTCCGCAAAATCAGCATAAATTTCATAAACCGAAAGGTCGTCCTTTGCGCCTTTAGAAGTTATAACCGCATTGTGATTCATTACAACACGAAGGCGCTTTCTGATATTTGCGTCGTCAGAAATATTTTCGGCAATAATGTCGGACGCACCTGCTAATGCTTCTTCAACGCTTGAAACGCCTTTTTCATCATCAATATATTTTTCCGACTCGCTTAAAACTTGCGACTCGCCAAAATTATTTTCATAAATAAACTTTGATAAAGGTTCAAGTCCCTTTTCCTTTGCAACAGAAGCTCTTGTCTTTCTTTTCGGTCTGTAAGGACGGTAAATATCCTCAAGTTCGGTCAAGGTTTCGGCATTCTCTATAGTCTCTTTTAATTCATCTGTAAGTTTACCCTGCTCGTCAATGGTTGCAATGATTTTTTCTCTCTGCTCGTCCATATTACGCAAATAAACCAAACGCTCGTTAAGTTCACGAATAGTTTGGTCGTCAAGTGAGCCTGTCATTTCCTTGCGGTAACGGGCAATAAACGGGATTGTGTTTCCGTCATCAATAAGTTTTACGGTATTTTCTACCTGAGAAACCCTTAACTTAAATTCTTCTTGTAATTTCTTTAAAATATCCATATTCCGCTCCATTATATAGTATACATATATTTTATATTCTTTTATATTAAAAGTCAAATGTTTTTATTTACTTTTAAAGCGGTTTGTGGTATTATTTTTAAAGCAAAAATAAGGAATGTGAAAATATTATTATGATTAATGAAAAATGGGTTGCGGTATTCGGCAATTCGCCGTCTATTGCTGACAACAGACTTGAAAGATATTCAAAAAACGTAAGTTTCAGATACTATTTTAAGTCGACTATCGGCGGAAATAAAATCAGGGTGCATTTTTCTAATTTCTGCGGTCCTGAAACAGTTAAAATTGATAAAGTAAATATAGCGGTCGCCATTGACGATATGTGCATTGATACAAAAAGTTTAAAGCCGATTACTTTCGGCGGTATGCGCTCGGTTGAAATTTATTCGGGCAAAGAAGTCGTAAGTGACGAAATTGATTTTGAAGTTGAGCCTGACGGCAATTACTTTGTAAGTTATTATTTAAAAGATTTTACGAATATGACAAACGGAGTGCTTATAAAAGGTCCTCTGCTTCACAACTATTATGCTTTCGGCGATTATATCGACTCTGAAGAATTCCCGTTTGAAAAGCGTATGAACACGTCTTATTATCATTTTATAGATACGATAGACGTAAAAACCGACGACAAAAATAACGCTCTCGTTATTTTCGGTGATTCAATAACCGCCCAATCTTATCCTGATTATATTACTTTGGGACTGCATAAAAACGGGATTAATAATCGCACTGTGATTCGCCGAGGTGTTTGCGGAACAAGAGTTCTCGGTCAATACGATACGGCGCTTTATGCGTCATACGGGCTATGCGGCGAAACAAGATTTGAGCCTGAAACCGATGTTGACGGTTGCGACAAAATTGTGGTGCTTCACGGCATTAACGACCTCATCCACCCCGACGGCAAAAATCCGCTTCGTCCTATGAGCAATATGCCTACCTGCGAGCAGATGGTGGACGGTTATCGTTTTTACATCAGAAAAGCGAGAAAACATAGAAAGAAAATATATTTTGCTACGTTGCTTCCTATAAAAGGCTGGCGAACTTACGACGAACAAAGAAATAAAATCCGTCACGAAATAAATGATTGGATTAGAACAACTGATGAAATCGACGGTTTTATTGACCTTGATAAAGCAATTCGCGACCCTGAAGATATCAACAGAATGTTGCCTGTTTATGATTCTGGCGACCATCTGCACCCCTCTGAAGAAGGCGCTATGAAAATGGCGGAAGAATTTTTAAAGTTTTTAAAATAAAAGTATTTTTAAAGGAGTTGACCGAAAATCAACTCCTTTTATTTTTAGATAACAAAAAACCTACAAGCCTATCAATTACAAATTTCCTTTAAAGCTCGTAGGTTTTTATTATTTCTTCGGCAACTATGCGTTTGGGTAAACACTTATCCATTGCCTGCTTTTCTATGTATCGGTGTGCGTCCGCTTCAGACATATCTTCATTCTCAATAAGCGCCCATTTTGCACGATTGACAATCCTGAATTCATCTAACTTAGACTTCATTGAATCTTTTTCACGTTTCGCTCTTTCAAGCCTTACACACGTCGCTGTCATCAATCGCATAGTTTGTAAAAGTCTTTCTTTTGAAAGCGGTTTCGGAATACAAAACACGCCGTAATCTTCTACCCTGTATGCAATTTGGTCAAACGAATCGGCTTTGCAAATCATCATAATTGATGTTGAGTTGCGTTCGGCTATTTCAATGGCAAGTTGAACTCCCATTTCATCTTTAAGCGGTGTATTTATAATAACTATATCGAAATCCTGCTCAACTAAAAGCCGCTTTGCCTCGGATGAATTTGTAAGTGATACTGTAGGATAAAACAACTCCATCGGCAAAACTTTTCCGATAAAATCAAGACCTTTTTCTGAGCCTGAAACTATAAGCACACTATATGAGCGTTTCTCATAACTCATAAAAAATTTCACCTCTTGATTTTATGAACGGTATGCTTCAATTATTTTTTCAGGTAATATCGAGCGTACAAAATCGCTGTTTTTAGCGTGTGCAAAAGCCTTTTCAAAACTTTCGGGCAAACGCTCCAACTTATCATATTCGCTGTTGTAATCTTCAATTAAATTTACGTCAATCGGGTCGCAAAGTTCCATATTATTTTTAACGCCGTCGATTCCTGCGTAAATAAGCAAAGCATAAGCCAAATACGGATTTGCCTGCGGGTCGGGTGAACGGAGAATAATTTTATCGCAATCCTCATTATCGTTGCAAATTCTTATAAGTTGCGAAAGATTTTGATTAGACCAACTTATAATATTCGGCGCAATATTATCGCCCAATCTGCGATATGACTGCTCTGTAGGATTTAAAAACAAAGTAATATCCTTAATATGATTAATAATACCGGCAGTAAACTGCTTCAAAATATCTTTTTTATCCTTTGATTTCACAACAATGTCGATGTGCATAGCGTTTCCGACTTCGTTTTCAAGCGGTTTAGGCATAAATGAAGCGTAAAGTCCCGAACGAGCCGCTATTGTTCTTACTGCAATTTTAAAATTAGTCGCATTATCGGCAGAAGAAATTGGGTCGCTTTTTCTGAACACGATTTCGTGCTGACCGGGGCCTACCTCGTGATGCGAATACATAGGATATATTCCCATTTCTTCAAGTGATAAACAGATTTCTCGACGAACATTTTCGCCCTTATCCTCCGGCGCAATATCCATATATCCCGCTTTATCATGAGTTTCCTTTGTAGGATTTCCCTCTTCATCTGTTTTAAAAAGATAAAACTCATATTTTGTAGCAAAATTAGTTTTAACGCCGATTTCTCTCGACGCTTTAATAGCGTTTTTAAGAATATATCGGCTGTCAAACTCATAAGCGCTGCCGTCCGGATAATTTACATCGCAAATAAGGCGTATTACTCTGCCATGAGAAGGGCGCCAAGGAAGTAATGTCAAAGTCGACGGATCAGGCACTAAAACAAGGCTGCCCTTACTTTCGCAACCAAGCCCTGTCATTTTAGACACATCAATAGAAATGCCTTTTTTAAAAGCCCTGCCAAGTTCCGAAGGACTGATTGAAATATTTTTAAGATTACCGAAAATATCGCAAAAAGCAAGGCGTATAAACTTTACGTCTTCCTGTTCAACATAACTTAAAACTTCTTCATAAGAGTACATAGATTTCTCCATTCCGCCTTATTCGGCAAATAATTTGTAAAAGGCGGATAGCAAACCGCTATTCGCCTTTATTTTCTAAACTTAAACAGTTACTCTCCAACCGAAAGGATCGTCGATTTTGCCCCACTGAATACCTGTTAAAGTATCATAAAGCTTTTGACTTAACTGGCCGATTTTGTTATCGCCGATAATGATAACATCATCGCCGTGACGTAATTTACCTACCGGAGAAATAACTGCGGCAGTACCTGTGCCGAAACATTCCTCCAAAGCGCCCGAATGAGCAGCTTCTACCAATTCATCAACAGAAATTCTGCGTTCTTCAACCTCATAGCCGAAATGCTTGCAAAGTTCTATTGTAGAGTTACGGGTAATACCGGGCAATATGCTTCCCGTAAGCATAGGAGTAACAATTTTTCCGTTTATTTTAAAGAAGATATTCATAGCGCCTACTTCTTCAATATATTTACGTTCAACGCCGTCAAGCCACAATACCTGCGAATATCCCTCGTCATGTGCTTTATCCTGTGCGATAAGACTTGCCGCATAGTTACCGCCTGTTTTTATATAACCCATACCGCCTTTTACTGCACGAACGTATTCGTCCTCAATCCAGATGCCGACAGGCTCAAGACCGTTTTCATAATAAGCGCCGCTTGGACTTAAAATTACCATAAATAAATAGGTTTCACTCGGAGCAACGCCCAAAAACTCGTCTGTAGCGATTATAAACGGGCGAATGTAAAGCGAAGTACCCTCATCGTAAGGGACCCATGCTTTTTCAACTTTGACAAGTTCGGTAACTGCCTGAACAAAATCTTCTTCAGGAATTTGCGGAATAACAAGACGGTCGTTTGACGAGTTGGCTCTTTTAGCGTTCATATCAGGACGGAAAAGATAAATCTCATCATCAGCGCCTCTATATGCTTTCATACCCTCGAACATTGATTGACCGTAGTGGAAAATCATAGCGGCAGGCGACAAAGAAATATTTTCATAAGGCACGATTCTCGGGTCAAACCAACCCTTACCTTTTTGATAATTCATTACAAACATGTGGTCGGTAAAAACATGACCGAAACCAAGTTTTTCACCAGGAGCAGGTATCTGTTTAGGTGAAGTTGTTTTTTCAAATCTGATGTTAAGCATTTTAAAAGACTCCCTTGCTTTAAACAAATTAAAACATAAGGTTTAGAAGTAATACGGTATATTTATTGCCATAATTGCCCCATAACCATTACTTTTCTAATAATTTTATCACTACTCAATCGTTTTGTCAATTATTTAAGCAAATTTTTTAACATAAAACGGCATAAAAACAGTAAATTTAAGCAATAAAACAAAAAAGAGCGCATTGCGCTCCCTTTAGATTTAAGAAAATTTTATTTAAAACATTTCTTCGATTTCGGCTTTGCTCATAAAACCTACTTCACGTTTTGTTTCCTCGCCGTTTTCAAAAAGCATAAGAGTTGGAATACTCACAACTTTAAATTCAAGCGCCAACTCCATTTGCTCGTCGATGTTTACCTTACCGACTTTAATTTTACCCTCATATTCTTCGGCGATTTCCTCAACAACAGGCGCAATCATTTTACAAGGTCCGCACCAAGTCGCCCAAAAATCTACCAAAACGGGTATATCGGATTCAAGTACCTCTTCTTTAAAATTGTCTTTAGTAATTGTAAATTCAGCCATTATTTAGCACTCCTTTTTATTTTGATTTGTAATATAACATACAATGACAGTACCCTTCAAAATTCGGGTCTGCCATCTGCTCACGAAATTCTTTGCAAATGCACTTATTATCTTCTGTTCGTTCAATTCTGCAAGGGCAGTAACCGCCTGTTTTTTTCAGCCCCTCTTTAACAGATTTAACAATTTCTTCGTTTTCATTCAATTTAACTGCCAATTTTATGCCCTCCTAATTATTTTTTACAAAATAATTATAACATATAATATAAAATAATCAAACGGTAAATTTTTAAATTTAAAAAGATTATAGCACTTCCCTGTCAAGAATTCAAGATAAATTGAACAAGATGATTAATCAAAACAAACGTACAAAACCGCCTACCTTAATAGGTAAGCGGTTTACTTTTTAATATTCCTCATACGAGGTTGATACTACATAATCTTCGATGGATTAATTTTAACACCGGGACCCATTGTAGTAGCAACAACGCAAGATTTGATATACTGACCTTTAGCGCTTTCAGGTTTAGCCTTAACGATAGCGTCGAGCAATGCGTCAAAGTTTTCCTTAACTTTTTCAGCGCCGAAAGATACCTTGCCGATAGGACAGTGAATGATGTTGGTTTTATCAAGACGATACTCGATTTTACCTGCTTTAGCCTCTTCAACGGCTTTAGCAACATCCATTGTAACAGTACCGGCTTTTGGTGAAGGCATAAGTCCACGAGGACCGAGAACCTTACCTAAACGACCGATAGTACCCATCATATCAGGTGTAGCAATAACTACATCGAAGTCCATCCAGCCTTCGTTCATAATTTTTGCTACTGTATCAGCGTCGCCGAGGATATCTGCGCCTGCTTCTTTAGCAGCGTCTACTTTGTCGCCTTTAGCGAATACTAAAACGCGAACGTCTTTACCTGTACCGTTTGGTAAGATAACAGCGCCTCTAACCTGCTGGTCAGCATGTCTTGAGTCAACGCCCAAACGAACGTGAACTTCAACTGTTTCATCAAATTTTGCAGTTTTTGATGCAACTGCGAGTGCAATAGCCTCATCTGTATCATATAATTTAGCAGATTCGATCTTCTTTGCACTATCTAAATATTTTTTGCCGTGTTTCATTAATTTTTCCTCCCTATAGAGTGGTTATGCGGATTTTTCCTCCCACCCGGGAACATTAATCGACAACTTCAATGCCCATGCTTCTTGCTGTACCAGCAATCATTGAACAAGCTGTTTCAATGTTTGCGGCATTCAAGTCAGGCATTTTCTGCTCTGCGATTTTTTTAACCTGCTCTCCGGTAATTTTTGCAACTTTATCCTTATTCGGCACACCTGATGCCTTTTCAATGCCGCAAGCTTTTTTAATAAGCACTGCTGCCGGCGGAGTTTTAGTTACAAATGTGAACGAACGATCTGCGTAAACAGTGATAACAACAGGAATGATAAGACCTGCATCATTTTTTGTACGCTCGTTGAATTCCTTGGTAAAAGCCATGATGTTTACACCGTGCTGACCCAATGCAGGACCAACAGGCGGTGCAGGAGTAGCTTTTCCGGCAGGAATCTGAAGTTTGATATAGCCGGTAATTTTCTGAGCCATTTCTTAGCACCTCCAAAATACGTGGTTACGGCGGAAAGAGTCATTTTCCCTTTCCTCCCACAGAGGAGTTTTACTCCTCCAGGACATTTCGTCCATATAATATGCGGCATTACCGCAGATTATTTAAACAAGTTCTATCTGTGTAAGCTCCAATTCAACAGGAGTTTCACGACCGAACATAGAAAGAATAACCTTAACATAGTTTTTATCAGGTTCAATCTCATCAACAACGCCGACAAAGCCTTCAAGCGGTCCGTCGATAATATTAACGCTGTCGCCGACTTTAAAGTTAACAACAACCTCGTTGCTTTCAACGCCGAGTGCCTCTACCTCTTTATCAGATAAAGGGACGGGCGCCGTTGAGTTTGCGCCTACAAAACCGGTTACACCACGAATGTTACGGACAACAAACCACGAATCATCCGTTACAATCATTTTGACAAGAACATAGCCTGGGAAGATTTTTCTCTCATACTGACGTTCCTTGCCGTCTTTAACCTCTGTTACGGTTTCTGTTGGGATTTTTACTTCATAGATAAAATCTTGAAGTCCGCGGTTTTCAACGATTTTTTCGATTGAATCCGCTACCTTATTTTCATAACCCGAATAAGTGTGAATTACATACCATTTAGGCTCTGACATTTAAGATTCATCCCTTTCTTAAAACTTTTTGGACTTTTTCTCAAAACTGACTTATGCAAGACCGAGAACCAAATCCAAGATTCCTGCAAGACCGAGATCAAGCAGACAGATATATGCGCCTACTAATGCGCACATAACCAATACAACTACAAAATTCTTTAAAACGGTACTTCTTGAAGGCCAGGAGATATTTTTAATTTCTCTCTTGTAATCCTTAAAGAAACGTTTTATGCGATGAGGAATAGTAATCTTTGTGCCATTAGACTGCTTAACCTCTGCATTATCGGAAACCAACATAGATACTGTTGCAAGTACCATTACAATGCCTGAGCAGATAACTGCTAACATAAAAGGCAAAAGTGTTGAAATTCCGTCGGTTGCTGCTGCAAGTTCATTTGTTGCTGCTACCGTTGTACGTTTATCAAAGTACATTGTAACAGGATCTGCGAAATAAATTACGCACATATTAACAAATGCTGCGATTGAGAAACCGAAAGAAGCGTATTTTGCTCCTTTAACCTTAAAGTTTGTTGCGGCGAAAACTAATGTTAAAGCCGAAAGCAAAAATGCAAAGAAATACCATGCACTTTTATAGGTGGTAACATCTTTTCCCGCTACATTTTGAGTCGAACCAAACGCTGACTGAAAACCTGTAAGTGAATAGTCTGCACCCACCTTAACAAAGCCAAAGAAAAAGAGGGTAAGTACAGCAACCGAGAAAACACAAACAAGTGCTTTAAATAATGTTGGTAGTACTTTAGTATTCTTCATAACCGCACCTCTTACTTTGTTTCTCTGTGAAGGGTGTGTTTCTTGCAGAATCTGCAATACTTGTTCATTTCAAGTCTGTCAGGGTCGTTCTTTTTGTTTTTGACCGTATCATAATTGCGTTGTTTACATTCTGTACAAGCCAAAGTAATTTTTACTCTCATGACGGCACCTCCAGTTTATTTTTGGATAATTTTTGCCTCCCTCACTAAAGGCGATTTTTAGGCACATAAAAAAAGCCCTTTGTCAGAGGTATATCTATGATAACACAATATACCCCCAAAGGTCAAGCATTTTTTTCATATTTTTTAAGAAATTTTAAGTTTTTTGGCTAATTTAATCAAAAAAGTGTTTCGTAAAATCATGAAACACTTTTTTTCATTATATTTTTATTTATCTTCTTTTTTATCTTCAAGCAACTTTGCAAGTTCTTCCATAAAAGTATTTATATCTCTGAATTCACGATAAACAGAGGCATAGCGAACATACGCAACATCATCGATGTTTTTAAGTTCAGCCATAACAAGTTCGCCGATACGCTTTGACGTGACCTCTCGTTCAAGTGAATTTTGCAATATTGACTCAATATTATCAATCGCCTTTTCGAGTTGTTCGAGCGTAACCTTGCAACCCTCGCTTGCCTTTAACATACCGCCTAAAAGTTTATTCCTGTCAAAGGTCTGACGTGATTTATCCTTTTTGATAACAATAATCGGAAAGCTTTCAATAATCTCATAGGTAGTAAATCTTTCGCCGCAGCCCAAACACTCTCTGCGACGGCGAATTTTTTCGCCCTCGTCCGTAGGTCGGGAATCAACAACCTTACTTTCTTCATATCCGCAATAAGGACATTTCATATCTTTTTCCTCCGTTGTTAAAAATTAATTATTTACAGTTTGATGGCAAGGAAGCGAATTTACGGTAAGTCCGGCAAATTCATAACCTTGTTTTTTATAATAGTTGCAAATGCTGTCAAGCGCTTTTACGGTAGTATCTTTTACCGCAGTGTCGTGCATAAGCACAACGCAATTTGAAACACCTTTTGATTCACGCTTTACATTTTTCAAAATTTTTTCAGCAGATACATTCTTACCGTCGGCGTCGCCGGAATTAACGTTCCAATCAAAATATTTATATCCCCTATCCTCTGCCATATCGGTAAGTTTGCTCATTATTCCTTTTGAATAACTTGCGCTGATTGTATTGCTTGCGCCGCCGGGGAAACGAATGATTTTTGTATTAACGCCTGTTTTGTCATAAACAAGTTTGCCGATTTTTTCTAAATCTTTAAAATAAGCCGAAGTGCTTGAATAAATTTTACCGTAATCGTGAGAATAGGTATGCAAACCGATTGTATGCCCTTCTTCGACAATATTTTTCATATATTCCGACTTATCAAAAGCGGTTACAAAGAAGGTTGCCTTTGCGTTATATTTCTTTAAAATTTTCAAAACCTTAAGAGTATTTTCCGAAGGGCCGTCGTCAAAGGTAAGATAAACAACTTTAGTATGTTTTCCGAAAACAAGGCTCTTTCCTTGAGAAGATTTTGCACTTTCTCTGCCGTTTTTATCAACCGCAACAACCGAATAAAAATATTCCGACTGTTTATTTACGTTTTTGTCAAGATAACTTTTTTCGGATGAATCGACGGTTTCGTAAATTTTATTGTAATTATTGTTTTCATCTTTTTTGTAAACACGGTAGCGAACAGCGTTTTTACTGTCACCCCAATTTAACAAAATACCGTCATCACTGCTGTCGAGACTTAAATTAGGAGACTTAAAATAATCAAGACTTACAGGCGCTATATCTTTAGCGCCCTCGTTTTTACCTGCTTTTCCGGTGATGTAATATTTGAGAAGCGAACTGTCGCTTTCATAATCAACAAATTCGTTTCCTTTGATTGTTGCGGCATTTTCAAAATCACCGCCGTTTACCGAACGATAAATATTATAATTTGAAATGCCGTCAATTTCATTCCATTTAAGCACAACGCCGTCGCCATCGGGAGTAACTGAAGAAAACTTAATATCAGGAATTTTTTTATAATCAATTTCTTCCACAAAAGTAAATCCGCAAGCGCAGACATTTCTTCTTGAGCCTTTTTGCGAATAGGTAGACTCTTTTATAACTTCGCTTTTGAATTTGTGAAGACAATTAAAAAGAATACCCTCTTTTTCAGCATATAACTGCGCCGCAGTACCGTAATAACCGTTTATAATAAAATTCTCTATCGGAACTTTTTCGCCGTTTTTCTCTTCAAAGCCAACGCTTTTTTCTGTTATTGAACTTACTTTTTTCCCCTCAATAGTATCGAGAATGTTCACTTTCGGCTCTTTTCCGGTATAATTAATGATTTTAACTGTATCATCCGGTAAAACATAATATTCGAGTTGTTCGGACTGTTTTGCCGTTACGTAACCTGAAGATATTGCAATTGTTCCGAAAAACAAAGCAATAGTAAGTAAAATGATAACTGCTTGTTTCATTTAACCTCTTTAATCTCTTTTCTTAACATCAATTAATTAACTGAGTAAATTATATCATAACTTTACATAACTTTCAATATCAATTTTATCATATTATAAACTTTTTTAATGTAAAATCACTATAAAAAACTTTAAAAATTCAAACTACGTTATTTATGATACTTAGTATTATTAATAATTCCGAATGCCCGATAAATCTGTTCGCAAAGCATTAATCTTGCCAACTGATGCGGGAAGGTCATTTTTGACATTGAAAGCAGAAAATCCGACTCCTGTTTCATTTCATCGCAAAGGCCGAAAGAACTGCCTATTACAAATGAAACGGTGCTGAATCCACGCAGGGAAAATGCAGAAATTTTTTCCGCTAACTGCTCGCTTGAAAGTTGTTTTCCTTCAATAGCCATCGAAATGATTGCCGAGCCTTTGGGGATTTTTGAAATTATCTTCTCTGCTTCCTTTTTAAGCGCTTGTTTTATTTCATTTTCCGATGGATTATCAGGCAGTTTTTGTTCGGGTAATTCAATAATCTCGAATTTACAAAATACTTTAAGCCTTTTTTGATATTCGGCAACCGCCTCTTTTAAATATTTTTCTTTTAAATTTCCTATACAGATTATATTTACAGTTAACATAACTTTATCCTTAAATAATAATTACTTCGTTATCCTGCGGTGAGGCTACCGAAAGCAAATAATCTTTAGTTTCTTTATAAGAGTCCATCAAAAGCAGGCTTCTTGTTGTTTCATGCGCAAGCATAGGCAGATTATTTTCACGGCTTAAATGAGCAAGTATAAACCTTGTAGTTCCGCTTTCAATTAATTTTTCAACTTCCTCTGCGCAGGAATTGTTTGATAAATGACCGTTTTCGGATAAAATTCTTCTTTTAAGATAAAATGGATACGATGGGTTATTCTGAAGCATTTTTATGTCATGATTACTCTCTAAAACCACCGTTTGACAACCGCTTATTGCGTTATGCACCTCATCGGTTACCGTTCCTAAATCGGTACATACGGCAATTTTTTTATCCCCTAAATCAAAAGTATAACCGCAACTTTCGAGCGTATCATGGCAAGTGTGAAAATATTTAACGCCGATACTGCCCATATCGGTTTCATCTTCTAAAATACGGCAATCGACTTTTTCATTAATAAATCCTTCGTTTTCCATTCCTTTATATGTACCGTTTGTGGAATAAACGGGAATTTGATTTTTAGTGCAAAAAACACGAACGCCCGAAACGTGGTCGGAATGTTCATGAGTTACAAAAACTGCTTTGATTTTACCGATATCAAGGTTTCTGTCATTAAGCGCTTGCGTTATTCTTTTAGCGGAAACGCCTGCGTCTACCAAAATTGCGTCGCCTTTATTTTCAATATAAGTGCAGTTTCCCGAACTACCGGAAAAAAGCGTACATATTTTTGACATATTTTTTACTCCTGAAAAATCTTATAATAAATCCTTTAAAACACTTTTACCCAAAGTATCAAATTCAACCCCGAAATAATCACAGACGGTTTTTGCGATAACGGAATAAGTGGGAAATGTACCGAGATTTTTCCGCTTAACATTTTTACCGTAAATAATAAGCGGAACGCACTCTCTTGTATGGTCGGTTGTTTTTAAAAATCCCGGATCACAGCCATGGTCTGCGGTAATCATCAAAATATCATCGGGGCGAAGTTTATTTATAAATTCGCCGAGCCATTTATCAAATTCCGACAAAGCGGCAGCATAACCGTCTATATTTCTGCGGTGACCGTAAAGCATATCAAAATCAACCAGATTTACAAAGCAAAGACCGTTAAAATCTTTCAAAACATACTCGTCGGTTTTTGCCATTCCGTCCGCATTACCTTTTGTAAAACTATATTCCGAAATACCCTGCCCTGCGAAAATATCATTGATTTTTCCAACTGCAATAGTATCAAATCCACTCCGCTTTAATTTATCAAGCATTGTATCAGACGGCGGCAAAATTGAAAAATCGTGGCGGTTTGCCGTACGTTTAAAAGGATATTCACCCTCGAAAGGACGGGCAATTACTCTGCCTACGCCGTTTTCTCCCGTAAGAATTTCACGGGCGATTTTGCAGTATTCATACAATTTTTCAACAGGTACAATATCCTCATGCGCCGCTATCTGAAAAACGCTGTCCGCCGAGGTATAAACAATCAAATCACCTGTTCTTAAGTGTTCTTCGCCGTAATCTTTAATAACCTCTGTTCCCGAATAGGGTTTATTGCAAAGCACACCTTTCCCTGTTCTTTTGGAAAATTCGTCGATAATCTCTTTTGGAAAACCGTTAGGATAGGTAGGCAATGGATTTTCCGATATTATTCCTGCAATTTCAAGGTGTCCTATTGTAGTATCCTTGCCCATTGATTTTTCACAAAGCCTTGCAACGCTCGCTGTGAAATTCTTTTCTGCATTAAGATATGATAAACCGTCGATATTTCCAAGTCCCATTTTTATAAGATTAGGGATATGAAATTTCGATGATTTTGAAATTGATTTCATTGTATCGGCGCCGTCATCGCCGAATATTGCGGCGTCGGGAGCATTGCCTATGCCTACGCTGTCAAGCACTATAAGAAATACTCTTTTCATTTGTTATTTCTCCAATTGTTGTTTTTACAATTTTATCGCAGTTTTAAGCGCTAATTCCATCATATCGGTAAAGGAAGTCTGGCGCTCCTTTGCGCTTGTTGCCTCGCCTGTCATCAGATGGTCGGAAACCGTAAGTATTGCCAGCGCATTTTTACCGGCTCTTGCCGCATTCATATACAATGCCGCCGCTTCCATCTCAACGGCTAACACTCCCATTTTTGCAAAGGTATAACCGCTTTGTTGTTCGTAAGGCAAAAAAGTAGTATCGTCATTATAAAAAACATCGCTTGAAAGCACGTTGCCGACTTTAAAATTTAAACTCATTTCTTTAGCGGTTTCAACCGATTTTTCAAGTAATTCATAAGAAGCAATCGGAGCGAAAGTGCCTTTTATTCCAAAACTTTCATAAAAATTTGAGTTAGTGCAGGCGCCTTGAGCGATTACAACATCACGCACTTTGACATTTTTATTCATACCGCCTGCCGAACCTACTCGAATAATATTTTCAACACCGAAAAAATTATAAAGTTCATAAGAATAAATACCTATTGACGGCATACCCATCCCGCTTGCCATTACGCTGACGGGTACTCCTTTATACTCGCCCGTATAGCCTTGAACTCCCCTAACATTATTAACAAGTTTTGCCCCTGTAAGGAAGTTTTCCGCAATAAATTTTGAACGCAGAGGGTCGCCCGGCATCAAAACGGTTTTTGCAAAATCTTCGGGTTTTGCGTCAATATGAGGCGTAGGATAGTTTTTCATTAATAATCACCTGTTTCGGTTTCATTTTTTACTATTTTTACAATTCTTGAAGTGCCGAGGCGGTCTGCGCCGAGAGTGATAAACTTTTCTGCGTCTTCGATTGAAGAAATACCGCCTGCCACTTTAATTTTTTTACCGTTTTTTATATGTTTCTTAAAAAGCGCAATATCGCTGAAAGTTGCTCCGCTTTTTGAAAAACCTGTCGAGGTTTTTATAAAATCTGCGTCGCTTTGTGATACAATATCGCACATTTTAATTTTTTCTTCTTCGGTTAAAAGGCAGGTTTCAATAATCACCTTTAATATTCTGCCCTGACAGTTCTTCTTAACAAGATTGATTTCATTAAGAATCTTATCATAATTTTTCGCCTTTAAATCGCCGATGTTTATAACCATATCAATTTCATCTGCGCCGTTTTCAATCGCCCCGGCCGTTTCAAAGCATTTTGTTTCGGTTGTATTATACCCGTTAGGGAAGCCTATAACGGTGCAAACGGGAATTTCGCCCTGTAAATATTCAGCCGCTGTTTTTAAAAACGACGGCGCAATACAAACAGACGCGGTTTTATACTTTTTAGCGTCGTCACAAAGAGATATAATATCCTGTTTAGTTGCACTAACGCTTAAAACAGTATGATCAACTTTAGATAAAATCTCATTAATATCCATTTTAATTCTCTGCTTTCTTTAAGTTATATCTCCAACGTATAACTGCGGCGCTGATTATAATAATATATCCTATTACGCTGAAAATATCAATTTTTTGACCGAGTATGAAGTAGCCTAAAATTGCCGCAAAAATAACCTGTGTATAATCAAAAACCGAAATTTCTTTAGCCGGCGCAAATTTATATGCAAAGGTTATGCAATACTGTCCCACGGCGGCGGAAACACCTGCCATTATGAGATAGAAAATCTGCAATCCGCTCATAGGCTGAAATTCTATAAGAGTTATCGGGAGTAAAGCGAGCGTTGAAAAAAGCGAAAACGCAAACACCACCACCGAGCCGTCGGTTCCGTTAGTGGTTACTTTTCGTACAAATGTATATGCAAGTCCCGCAAACATTCCTCCGAATGCTCCTGCAAGCGCAGGAATAACATCAGGTGACATAGACGGTTTTATGACGAAAACCGCACCTACAAAAGCGAGCATAACTATAAGCCACTCCGCTTTTTTAGCCTTTTCTTTTAAAATAAGAATTGAAAAAATCATTGCAAAAAAAGGTGAAAGTTTATTAAGCAGGCTCGCATCGGAAATACTGTTTAATTCGCTTATTGCATAAAAGTTTAAAATAACGCCTAAAAGACCGAAAAATGAGCGAAAAAAGATGCCGCTTATATTGCCTTTTGCGGTTTTTAAAACCGAAACATTTTTAATAATTATAATCGATGAAATAATACAAGCGATTAAATTTCTGAAAAATGCTTTTTGAAATGTCGGCAAATCTCCGCTTAAATTTACAAACAAATTCATAAATGCAAAGCCTACAGCCGCACCTATAATTAATAATATTCCTATATTCTTTCTTTTCATCAAAAATCCTGCGCCTTCTTATAAAATTCTTCAAGGCTTCCGTTCTCAAAAGTGGAAATATCAATATTTTTCTCATTTTCCAGCACATCGGTAACAAGAAATGTTTTTATCCCTGCCTTTTGTGCCGCCATATCCTCAACGGTATTATTGCCGACCATCAAGCAATCCTCTGCTTTTAAGTTTAATTTTTCTAAAATATCGGCAAAATATTTTGGATTTGGCTTGCAGTAAGATGAATTTTCATAAGTAGTAATATATTCAAAATCATCTGCTGTAAGTCCCACCCAACTCATTCTTTCCACCACCGCTTCAATCGGAAAAAGCGGATTGGTTGCCAAAATCAAACGATAGCCTTTGTCTTTAAGGGTTTTAATAAGCATTTTTGATATTTCGGTAGGTTGCATAACCGATTTAACCTTTTTAAATTCATTAGCGTAAAAATCTCTGAATATCGGCTCGGTTGCTTCTCTGTCGGCTTTAGTCACAGATAAAAACACCTGCCAAAAGGCATTTTCGTTAAGCGCGCTTCCGTCATTGTTAACCATAGCATTAACGCCGCCGAAAAGTCCTTTTTTCATCGATTCTGTATCTATATTCATATCTTTTGCTTTTTGAATTAACAGTCCGAAGTAAACTCTTGAAAAATCCTCCTGTGTAATCGGCACTAAAGTGCCGTCTAAATCAAATAATATTGTATTCAAACACTCTCATCCTTTCTCACTATATAATAACACTTTTAAAAGTCTTTATCAAGTTTCATTCCCTGAAAAATATTAAGTTCTGCCATTCGTTTATCAATACCGCCCAAAACCGCAATTTTATCTGCCGTCCACATCGGCGCAATCAGTTTTGACTTATCACCGTCGCCTGTAAGCCGTTCTATTACGGTGCTTGCCGGTATGAACATAAGTTGATTTGCAACAATATCTATATACTCATCTCTACTTAGCAGATAAAAAGGATTTTCATTATACATCTCGGCCAGACGAGTACCTTTTGATATATGAAGCATGTGAATTTTCAAGCCGTCCGGCGAAAGCGAGCCGACCGTTTTTGCGGTTTCAAGCATCATATCCGCAGTTTCGCAAGGTAAACCGTTTATGATATGAATACAACTGCGAAATCCGTATTTTTTCACTTTCTCATAACCTTTTAAAAAACTTTCAAACGTCTGACATCTGTTAATAAATTCTAAAGTTTCATTATGAATACTTTGCAATCCAAATTCAAGACTTATTTCTTTTTTCTCATTATATTTAGAAAGCAATTCCAGTTTTTCATCGTCAATGCAATCTGTTCTTGTAGACAAAGTAATGCCTACAACCTCATCAAAGCCGCAAGCGGTATCGAGCATATTTTTAAGCGTATCAATATCAGTATAAGTATTGGTATTCGACTGAAAATAAGCAATAAATTTATTCTGCTTAGCGTTTTTGTTTATACGCTCGATTTCAGCGTTAATCTGTTCTTTGACAGATAAATTTTTGTTTGTAAAATAGGCGCTTCCCGATTCACAGTATATACAACCGCCAAAACCTAAAAATCCGTCAATATTCGGACAGGTAAGCGAAGCGTTAATTGCCGCTTTATAAACCTTACAACCGTATTTTTGTTTATTATAAAAATTCAAAGTATGATAGCGTTTATTGTCTTCTGTATATTTAAAACTCATTTTTAGCCTTTCAAAAAAGTCGCATATAAGCGACCTGTATATTATTATATAAATTTATTTTTCTTATTCTTATATATGTTAATTGGCTTTTAGAAGAACGCAGGCAGCCAACGACTGCCTGCGTTTTTGGCCCGCCCAAGAGGACTCGAACCCCTAATTTCAGAATCGGAATCTGATGTTTTATCCGGTTAGACTATGGGCGGATAATCTACAAAACATTGTACCAAAACATTATAACAAATTAATTTCGATTTGTAAAGGAAAAACGGAAGCATTTCGCCTCCGTTTTTTAACCGATATTAAATTACACCTGAAAATCCTCTTGCAGATGAGTATAAATTTTTTCGTACATTATAACTTCATCGTCTAAATTCGGGTGCCAATCTCCGCCTGACTGATTGCAAGAAATATCATCGTAAACCACAACATCTTTATAATTTTGTTCAGAAATTAACTCTTTATAAGCCTTAACGCAATTATCAAAATGCTCGTTGCCGTTATCAAATCCCAACGGAAAAACAATTTTGCAATTCGGCGCAAATTTCCTGATACCGTCAATAAGCCGTTTTGCATTTGCCTTAAATACATTCCAATTCATTGTAGCACCATCTACAAAACGAAGGTAACTCACATCATTTGCACAAAGATTGATGAAAACAAAATCGGGGATATAATGAAAATCCCATTTAATTCCCAAAGACGGTACAGCCATATTCCAATATTTTTCGACAGTACCTTCGGGATTACCTACGCAATCGGTAACAATCCCCTGCCCCGAACTTGCAACCGCCGACATTTCAGCACCTAACTTTTCACAAAGCAGAACGCACCACGTTTTATAGCCGTGTTCAAGAAAACCAAACGGTTCGGGCGTATTTCTTGTACTGCAAAGATTACCGTAACCGCAGGTTAAAGAATCACCGTAAAACTCAAATTTAAGCGGTCTTTCGGCAGGCTTTTCTTTAAACTCACCGTCAAAAATTACTGATTTTATATCAAATCTGCCTTTTGCAAATTCAAGCAGTTTTACAATTTTTACGGTATGAACGCAGTTTAACCTTTCTGCTACGGTAATTTTTTGTTTACCGCGCACCGTAGGAATATGCGCCATATTATCAACGTCGCCGTCAATGACAACGCCGATAAGGCCGTCGGTCGCTAAAATATCGGCTTTAATAACAACATCGCTGTTATTAAAATATGCCGAAAATTCAAAGCCCGACGCTGTAAAATCAAGACAAAGCAAAGCATTTACAAATGCACTTCTGCCTTTTAAATTGATTTTTTCCAAGCAATCGCATAAATTATACTCTTTCATATTATCCCTGCTTGTTTGCAATAATTCTTCTTAAAAGCAACATATCTTTTAAATCAACTTTTGAATCTAAATTGACATCTGCATTTTTAGAATTTATTTCCTTTAAAATGTTTAAATTATAGTTCATCAAACACAATACGTCGTGTATTTTTACCTCACCGTTACTATCGACATCGCCTATTAAAGCGTCATCATCCGGAAGCGTCGGAGAAACGCTCAACTCATCATAATATCCGCTTTCTTTATTACTGTTATTCTTTTTGTCATCTCTTATTGATAGTTTTAATTTTCCGTTTGAATACAAAATCGAATATATAAATCCTTTTCCGTATCTTGTATAGGCAACGCTTATTTCACCGTTATTCAGATTGTAAGAATAAATACTGTTGCACACAATAAAATAGACATAATCCTTATTTACATCAACAACTGCTTTAGAACTACTTCCTTTATAAGTGTGTTTTATGCCGTAGGTGCATTTCCAAGAGGCATTTGGAATATTATACAAAGTTTTGGTAGTTTGATTAGAGAAATCGTATTGAACAAAGTCAAAATCTTTTACAAAGTAATATTTACCGTTTTTATAATTAATCAAGCCATTAACATTATTCCAAAATGCGTTTTTATATGTAACGCTGTCTTTGGCTGAATACGGCGCATCCCAATTGTAATGAACATTATTCTTTCCAACAAGAGTTGCGTCGCTGATTTGCTCATCGCTTTTCAAAAAGAAATTATGCGTTATATCACCTACAGGCTGATAAAATCCAAAATCGCCTAAATTATAAACAATAGAATCTTGAGTAACATCAATGTGATAATGCTTACCGCCGAGTTCTACCATATTCCATTGATGGTGCATTTCTTCGCTTGTAACCAAATATGAATTAATGCCGAGTTTTTTGCAGAAATATGAAAACGCCTCTGAAATACCTTCGCAAACCGCCAATTTATTAACAATACAGCCGTATGATGTTCTGATATAATCGTCGTCATAATTCGGTGTAGTATATACCTTTGTTTCATATTTGGTATTGCCTGCGATATAGTCATGTAAAATAAGCAGTTTTTCTACATCGGAAACATTTTCAGGTATCAAATTCAAGATTTCATCGCTTTTTTTATTAAACTCGGTTATTTTTTGCGGAATATCTTTTTTATCAATACTGTATTTAAAATTAACTTTTTCTATAATTTCATTATGTGAACATCCGGAAATACTAACATAAAAATATTCAGTATTACGGCTATGAACATAGTCGCAAAAATCGTTAAACTCATTTTTGCTGATATTAAACTCTAAAATATCTGCCGAATCTTCTAATTCATCCCATGCAGAAAGAACTGCCTTTTCAGCCCCGGCAAAATTACTGTTATTCTCAACCGCTATTACATTACCGACAGAAACAATTGAAATCATCAAAGCAAATACCATTATAAAAACTGCAATACGTATTTTCATAAGTTCAACCTCCAAGAGTCACATCATAGTTTAATAGGTATCTATATAATAACAATAAATCAATTAAATCTACCGAATTATCTTTATTCACGTCAGCCGCTGTTTTATCAATATCATTTCCGTAATTACATAGATATTTTCTCATTTCAAGCACATCTGCAATATCTACATTTCCGCTTCTGTTCAAATCACCGTATACTATTTGCTCTTCCGGCAACTCTATTTCGGTTTGACCTTCTCCTAATTTATATAATTTATTGTTTTTTACGCTGACAATATCATAATATAACGTTTTATTTTCAAAGAATATTCCCGCTATATAACCGTTTCCGCTATAGTCGAAAACTTTTGTAATTTCGTCCGAAACTATATTGTAAGCATAAACTCCGTCCGAAAGATTCATAAGCAGAAATTTATCGGAATAATTATAAGAAAGAACGGCGTTTTTAGAATTCCAAACATAATTGGTTCCGTCAACCGAAAACTTACTGTTCGCTATGGTATATAAAATCTTTTCTTCGCCTGTATCGGCATTTCTTTTTATAAGTTTTGAATTTTTAATAAAATACTGAAATCCGTCAATAAAATAAATATGCGAATAAACATTATCCCAATAATAATTATTATAAGTAGCGTTGTCAGCAGCGGAAAACGTATCTTCCCAAGAATAATGCTCAAGCGAAAGCATTTGCTCGTCGCTTTTTAAAAAATACTTGTGTGAAGCAAAACCTTTTACATCAATAAAGTTTTCTCCGTCAAATCCTATGCCTGCTTCTGAGCCGCTATCGTCCCATGTAATATCCAAATGATAGTAATTTTCGCCGAGTTTTACTAAATTCCATGCGTGATTCATTTCAGAACTGCTGACTAACGAAGCCTCTATACCGACTTTTTTGCACAAAAGTATAAAAGAAACGGACATTCCCTGACAGACGGCGACGCCGTTGACAAGACAGCCGTAAGCATTGTAAGAGTATTTATCAACCGAATCCGCATCCCCTGAAAACGCATCGGAGTAATACGTAGTATGAGTTGAAATATAATCATGAATAAATACAACTTTATCTTCATCGGTTTTAATTTCATTCATTTTCAAAAGAATATTGTCAACAGTATTTTCAAGTTGAAGTGATTGGCTTATACATACTTCTTTTGTAGCAATATATTGAATATAGATATTATTAATATATCCTAATAAATTGCAGTCATATTTAACTGAACTGTCAATATAAAAATATTCGGGATAGAGGTTGCAAATTTCATAATAAACCGATAAATCATTTACTTTAAGTTTATATTTTAAAACATTAACCACGGAATCAAAATCACTCCAAGCGTCGGTTAAAGTTTCTTCAAGCAACGCATTAGATGAATAAGTTGAAAGATAATTTCCCCCGGTATATTCGTACGTTTTTATGCTGTTTTCGTCAGCCGACGCAACGGAAGAAAACGATAGCATTACCGAAACAATTAAAACCGCAGCAAGGATTCGTTTTAAGATATTCATATTTTCACCAAAACCTATTTGTTTGTTTTTTCATACTCCTTAATAGCGTCAATAATCAAATTAACGGTATTTTCAATTGAACTTTTATTCACATCAATTACTATATCTGCGTATTTTTTATACAAAGTTGCCCTTTCGTCATACATATCTTTCGGCGTATATCCGTCTTTAAGAACAACGCCCCTGTTTTTGAAGTTTTTAATTCTTCTCATCATATTTTTATAACTTATATCAAGATAAACCACGATTCCGTCTTCTTTAAGTTTTTGCATAGCGTCATCATAATACACCATACTTCCGCCGGTAGCAATAATACAATTTCTTGTATAAAGCGTTAAAACAGAATCACGCTCCGCTTGTGAAAATCCGTCAATTCCCTTTACCGACAGTATTTCCGATAATTTCATGCCTTCGTTCTGCTGAATAAGCAAATCGGTGTCTAAAAAAGATTTGCAAAGTGCTTTTGCAACAAGCACACCGCATGTACTTTTTCCGCAGCCGGGCATACCTATGAGTACAACATTCATATAGACTTCTCCAAATTAAAAATGAATTGTTTTTCTTTTGATTATTTTAACATAGAAATTGCTTTTTTTCAACCATTATTATACTATATATTGAATAAAATGTAAATTAATAAAATATATTAAAAATTTATGTTTACTTTTTTTAAAAGATGTTGTATAATTAATTGGTAAATCTTTAAAAGACAATATAAATATTAAGGAGATTAGTTATGAAAACAAAAAGAATTTTGGCGTTAGTATTAGCAGTTCTTATGATTGTAACATGCTTTGCTTCCTGCCGAACCAAAGATGAAAACGCTTATACTTTTACATACGGTGACAAAACCGTTAATATTCGCACCGCTTTATATATGTGCTTTCTTATTGACGCTGATCAAGATTTTCAAAGTAAAGCAGTTGAGGCGGCTGATGAAGCAGGTACGAAATACAAAGAGTATCAGGAACTTAAATATGAAGATAAAGACTATGATACTTGGACAAAAGACGCTGCAAAACAATCTGCTGAAAAGTATGCTTATTCGGAGCTTGAATTTGACCGTTTGGGACTTACTTTAGGCGATGATGAAAAATCATACATAAAATATTATGCTGAATCACAATGGAATGGCAATCAGTCTTACGGCGGATACGGCGAGATTTATGAAGCTAACGGTGTTTCTTTTAACACTTATTTAGATTATTACACAAATTCATACAAGCAACAAGCGGTTTATAACTTCTATGTTGAAAGCGAAGAAGACCACGACCACGACCACGAAGAGGAAACCACCGCAGCAGGTGAAACCACTGCTGAAACCACGACCGAGAAAAAGCTTGATCCCGAAATCGAAAAACTTCACGGTTCTATGCGTCCTGAAGATAAAGCGATTAACTCGGCACTTTCAAGCAATTTTGTTCCTGTTTATATGATAGACGTAAGTTTTACCGATGATGAAGGTAATGATAAAGACGACGCTACCAAAAAATCACAGTTAAAACTTCTTAAAAAATATGCAAACCAACTTAATAAAGGTACAGATTTTGCAACTGTTTATTCAAATTACAAACAGGCATTCGGTCTTTCAACAGATGATTCATCTTCTACAAATTCGGCTTCGGATTATGAAAAAGTTCTTTTAAGCGCAAAAGCAAACAAAGTTTCAAACAACGGTGAAGACGCCGACGAGAACTTCAATGACGCTCTTAAAATGAAAGCCGGAGAGGCAAAGGTTATTGAAAACGAAGAATGCTACACTCTTGTTTATCGAAGAAATATTTTAAAAGACGATGATTCAAACAGCTCTACTTATAAAGATTCATATTCAGATTCTGCAATCAATGTTCTTGTAAAAGATGATTATGACAAAAACGTTGTTGACGCAATGATTAAAGAAATGAAATGCACTGAAAACTCATCTGCTGTTAAATTCTATTCTCCCGATAAAATAGACTATCTCCAGGATACAACAGCCGAAACAACAACTGTTGCATAAATAATTGCTAATTAAAAAACTCAGAGATTTTTCTCTGAGTTTTTTTGTTTTAATGCCTTTAGGCAGTTGAGTACGGAACGTACGAAACAGACAACCACCCGCTATGCGGGTGGGCAACAAAGGTTATACCAAAAAATCACCTTTCGTAGTACAATAAGAGAGTTCAAGTCTATTGTAAAAAAGAAAGGTG
>JAXJVH010000033.1:0-81853 GCA_036308645.1 Acutalibacteraceae bacterium
TTGTACTCCGATTCTTTCATAATAAAATCGGACTTGATTTTAAGGATTTTTCGGGATAATTCTTCAAATCTTGATTTAAAATCTTCGCTTTGTGCAAGCGCCCTGTTTGCCTCAAAAAGCGCCGATTCCAAATTGGCGTTTTTTTTATTGCTTTCGGAGAGTTCTAAAACCGTTTTTTCAAGTTCTTTTACCTTATCGATGTAAAAGTCTGTTTTTTCAAGCAATTCGGAAATTTTCTTTGACTTTTCATCAAGTTCCGCCTTTAATTGTTCGTTTTCTTTTGCAATATCATCATTTTCAGCGCCGATTTCGGATTTTAACTGCTCAAAATAATTAAGCACGTCTTTTTTATTAAATCCTCCGAAAATTTTTGTGCGAAATACTCCCTGATCACTCATTTTTATAATTCCCTTCTGTTTATTTTCCAACGCAGAATTTTGAAAAGACTTCGGCCACAACCGTTTCGCTGACGTTCTCGCCCGTAAGGGTAAGCAGTGCGCCGATTGCGTCCTCTATTAAAACGCCGACGGCGTCAAGCGTTTGTCCGCCGATAATATCGTTTATAGCATTATCCACAGCACTGTAAGCGGTTTTTATACAGTTAAACTGTCGCTCGTTTGCAATCAAAGCAGCCGACGGGTCGATACCCGCCGCGCCGATTTTTTCTAAAATCTTCTCACGCAGTTCGTCAATTCCCTCGCCGTTTTTTGCCGAGCAAAATACAATATCACCGAATTTTTTAATTTCATCAATTTGCGGATTATCGTTAATATCCGTTTTGTTTACAATTATTATTATAGGCGTTTTATCCGCACTTTCAAGCAGTTTTATATCTTCTTTGTCAATCGGATTTTCCGCCGAAAGCACCGCTAAAACAAGCCCTGCGGTCTTGATTTTAAGGAGCGCTCTTTCTATTCCGATTTTTTCTACTACATCGCCTGCACTGTGTATTCCCGCAGTATCGCAAAGTTTTAAATTTACTCCGCCTATATCCACCGTTTCCTCAACGATGTCACGGGTTGTTCCTGCAACCGCCGTAACAATCGAACGGTCAAATCGAGAAAGCAAATTCATAATGGTCGATTTGCCAACATTAGGCTTGCCTATAATGACGCATTCAACGCCGTTTTTTATAATTTTGCCCTTGTCATAATCGCTCATAAGTTTAAAAAGTTCCGACTTTGCAATACTTAATTTTTCAAAAAACTTGTCGTTTTCCATTTCCTCCTCGCCCTCTTCGGGAAAGTCGGTAAAAGCGGCAACCATAGCGGACGCGTAAACTAATATGCTTTTTATCTCATTGATTTTTTTACCGCTTTCTCCGCCTAAAATTGCGGCGGAGGAACGTGCGGCGGCGGAAGAGGAAGCCGAAATCATATCCATAACCGCCTCTGCCTCGTTAAGCGACATTTTTCCGTTTAAAAAGGCTCTTTTTGTAAACTCGCCGCCTTCGGCAGGGCGAGCGCCTGCATTGTAAATAGAACGCAAGGCTTGTTTTAATACTGCCTCGCCGCCGTGAATTGAAAGTTCAACGGTATCTTCGCCGGTGTATGAATACGGCGCTTTGAAATTCAAAGCAATGCACTCGTCAATAACGCCGCTTTCATCGTGAATATGCCCGAATGCCGCTTGATAGCCTTTTAAATTTTCAATTTTTTTATCGGCGGTTTTAGGAGTAAAAACTTTGTCGGCAATTTCTCGGGCGTTTTCACCCGAAATTCTTATTATACCGATAGAGCCTTTCCCCGCCGCAGTACAAATAGCAGCAATTGCGTCGGACATTAACCGTAATTCCTTTCTTGTTATTCTTTACTTGTTATTCTTTATCGGGAAGATAAGCGCCGTTCGCTTTAAGTATATCCCTTAATTTATCTGTATTAACATTATGAACATTAACTGTTTCCTGATTTGCAGTCATAGCGGCCGCAATACCCGCCGCTTCACCCTCGCAAAGGCAACAAGGCATAATTCTCATAGAGCCTTGGGTAATTCTGTCGGAAGAGATTGTTCTACCTGCAACAAGCAGATTATCAAACTGTTTCGGGCAAAGGCAACGGTAAGGAACACCGTGAGATTCCCCTGTTTTATAATGCTCAAAACGGTTATCGGAATGTTCGTGCCATTTATCATTCTCTTCTGCGGATTTATGAATATCAATAAAATAGTTGTTTCTGCAAATTTCGTCGTCAAACGAACGGCGTGCAAAATAATCGTCGGTTGTAAACGTATAATCACCGACAATTCTTCTTGATTCACGAATACCGATTGTCGGCGCGGTCTGCACAAGATAAGAGTTTTTAAAAGCGGGATGATACTCTTTTAAAGCGGCGGCATATCTGCGAGCCAAATCCCTGCCCTCAAATATGGCTTTTGAAACCTCTTCGGGTTCAGTAGAATGAACATTCCACACGTGTCCTGCATTAAACCCGTAAGTTTTAGGACCTATTTTGCTTACGCAAAGGTGAGTATCGGGAATGTTATATTTACCGTCGGCAATGATTTTATGAATCATACTGTCTTTATTTCCGCCGTAAAGCGACGGACCTGCATTATAAATATTCTCATCTACATTGGTAATAATAAAGCACATTGTAGACGGCTGAACCTCGCCTTTGTCGCCGATTTCTGCCTCACCGCCTGAAAATGCGTAAATGTCTGCGTCACCGGTGCAGTCAACGTAAACAGGGGCTTTGTAAGCGGAAATTCCCGATTTATTCGCAACAATAAGCGCTTCTACGTTTCGCTCGTCTTTCATCACAGTATCACAAACGGTTGTATGAAAAAGCACCTTTACGCCTGTTTCTCTGATAAGATTTTCATAAACTTTTTTCAAAGCCTCAAAATCAATAGAAACCCAATCATAGTGGTCTTTATCAATATGCGGCATTTGAGCGCGTGTTTCAAGGAAAACACGTTTGGAAAGACCGCCGTAAATAATTCTTATTCCGTCGGTATAGGGCGTCCATGCGGGAACAAGCCCTGTTACTGCCATACCGCCTAATTGACCGCTTTGCTCAATAAGCAAGGTTTTAGCGCCTTCTCTTGCGGCTGCAACCGCCGCCGCAATGCCCGAAGGACCGCCGCCTGCAACGATTACATCATAACCCTCGTGGATTTTTAAATCTTTACCGTTAAATTTAATATTCATAAATCCTATCTTCCTTATGCAATGCTTGTTACATAACTTATCAATTTACATTATACTTTATATTTATAAAAAACACAACCGTTATTTTTATAAAATATAATAATTAAAAGGGGGTGTAAAATTGAACGGTAAATGCGTAGCAGCGTATGTAACAGCAATAGCAACGGTATTATCGGAAAAATTCACAGAAGAGGAACTATCGGTGCTGGCAGTAATTTTTACTCAACTCGGCGATACTTTGGCAACAATAGCGACTGTTGACGACAGTTGTTAAAAATGCAACCAAAATACAAAACACCCGAAAGGCAAAACCTTTCGGGTGAAAAAAATGTTGAAATAACAAAAATTATCTCTTTGAGAACTGCGGTGCACGACGAGCGCCTTTGAGACCCGGTTTCTTTCTTTCTTTCATTCTCGGGTCACGAGTCAAGAAGCCTGCTTTTTTGAGCGCCGGACGTAATTCTTCATTGTACTGAAGCAATGCACGTGAAAGACCGTGGCGAATAGCGCCTGCCTGACCTGTAACACCGCCGCCTGTTACGTTACAAACGATGTCGAACTTGCCTACTGTTTCAGTAAGTTCAAGTGGCTGATTAACGATAAGTTTTAATGTTTCAAGGCCGAAATAATCATCAATATCTCTGCCGTTGATTGTGATTTTGCCTGTGCCGTTGTAAACTCTAACGCGGGCTACAGAACTCTTTCTTCTACCTGTTCCGTAGAAATATGGTTTAGTTTCATACATAATAATTCTGCTCCCCTCTGTTAAAATTCATAAACTACAGGTTTCTGTGCTTCATGTTTATGCTCAGTACCTTTGTAAATTCTTAATCTTGTAAGCGCTTTACGGCCGATTGTTGTATCAGGCACCATACCTTTAACTGCAAGCTCCATAGCCTTTTCAGGTTTTGTAGCCATAAGTGTTTTGTACTGAACTGCTTTAAGTCCGCCGATGTAGCCTGTGTGACGATAGTAGAACTTCTGCTCTAACTTTTTGCCTGTAAGAACTGCTTTATCAGCATTGATAACGATAACGTGATTTCCGCAATCTACATGCGGTGTGAAAATAGGTTCATTCTTGCCTCTTAAAAGGTCTGCCGCAACGGCTGCCACTCTACCGAGTGATTTGCCTTCGGCGTCGAGAATGTACCATTTACGCTCAATTTCCTGAGCTTTTGCCATAAATGTTGACATCTTGATTTACCTCCGTAATATTTTTATAAATATAAATAAATTGATTCAACGCAATTGATATATTATCACAATTTTTTTGTGAAGTCAATCAATATTTAAAAGTTTTTTAAAATATTTTAATTTTTCTCTTGTTTTCTCTTTATTTTATATATTTTTCTCTTATAATCTCATTTTTAATTTACAATAATAATTTGTTATTTTCATTAAAAAAGTGGGTAAAATATTGATAAATAAGCATAAAAAGAGGAATTTACTAATGAAAATCGCGTTTTTTGATACAAAACCTTATGATAAAATCTGGTTTGAGCCGATGATGAAGCAATACGGTTATGAAGTTAAATTTTTTGAACATAAACTAAATTCCGATACCGCCGTGCTTACAAAAGGGTTTGACGCCGTTTGCATATTTGTAAATGATACCGCAAACAGCGAAGTACTTAATATACTCAACAAAAACGGCATAAAACTGATTGCATTGCGTTGCGCAGGCTATAACAATGTAGATTTGAAATCACTCGGCAAAATAAAAGCGGTTCGTGTTCCGGCTTATTCGCCGTCTGCGGTTGCGGAATTTGCGGCGGCGTTATTGCTTTCTATAAACCGAAAAACTCATAAAGCATATATCAGGACAAGAGATTTTAACTTTAATATAAACGGGTTGCTCGGTTTCGACCTTGTCGGAAAAACCGCAGGAATAATCGGAACAGGCAAAATAGGTCAGATGTTTATTGATATTTGCAAGGGTTTTAAAATGAAGATAATCGCCTATGACCCATATCCGAACAATAATCTGGATATAGAATATGTAAGCCTTGACGAATTGTTTGAAAAATCAAATATTATCTCGCTTCACTGTCCGCTGACAAAAGATTCATATCATATTATAAACGCCGACAGCATTTCTAAAATGCAGGACAATGTTTTTATTGTAAATACGTCAAGAGGTGCGCTTATTGACACTGCCTCGCTGATAAACGGGCTTAAATCCAAAAAAATCGGCGGTGCGGGACTTGATGTTTACGAGGAAGAAAACGATGTGTTTTTTGAAGATAAATCCAATGAAATTATCGACGACGACGAATTAATGCGCGTGCTTTCTTTTCCGAATGTGATAATATCGTCGCACCAAGGCTTTTTTACTCGTGAAGCAATGCAGCAGATTGCAATGGTTACAATGGAAAACATAGCGAACTTTTTGCAAGATAAAATTACAAACGAAGTTGTACTAAACGATTAAACCTTAATTTTTTAAATCGATCAAAGAAAGTTTCTATTCCTAATGTTGTGGTTTCAACACTTATCGCCTCCCTCGTCAGAGGAAGCCAATCTACACACCAACTTTTGCAAAAGAACCTAAAGAAAAAACCGAAGTGAGATTAATCACTTCGGTTCTTAATAATTTTATAGCGATATTACCATTTATCGTTTACAAATGGGTCTGTGCCTTGAGTAGGATTTGTATTACCCTGTCCCTGTGTAGGATCCTCAGGACTTGATGCAATAATGTCTAAAACTTCGAGCTTTTCAATTTCAAATTCGGGCTTCTGGAATCTCACGATCATTACCTCCTTTAATAATTTATACAATTAAAGATTATACTATAATTATAATTAGTCGTTTTCAAATAGTCAATTGCATTTATATTATATATAAATTGCATAAATTGCATTTTTTATAATGATTTAACCGATAAATCTTATAAAAATCCGATTTTATTGTATATTAATACTATAAAATTAAGCAGTGCCGACAAAAGTTACACTATAAACATATTACAGAAAACTTAAACCTTTTCAAGCGCCTGTGTAATATCTTCGATAATATCATCGGCGTTTTCGATACCGATTGACATTCTTATAAGGTCAGGCGATACTCCACATTCAAGCAACTGCTCATCAGACATCTGGCGGTGAGTCGTGCTTGCAGGGTGCAGACAACAGGTTTTAATATCGGCAACGTGAATTTCCATTACGCAATGTTTTAAAGCCTCCATAAATTTTTTAGAGGCTTCTTTGCCGCCTTTTACGCCGAAAGAGATAACGCCTGCCTGTCCGTCCGGCAAATATTTTTGTGCAAGTTCATAGTATTTGTTGCTTTTAAGTCCGGGATAGTTTACCCATGCGATTTTGTCGTTTGCTTCTAAAAATTCTGCAATTCTCTGTGCATTTTTGCAATGCTTCTCCATTCTTACGCAAAGAGTCTGCATATTCATATTTAAAAGGAAAGCGTTAAAAGGACTCATCTGTGCGCCGAGGTCACGCATAAGTTGAACTCTGGCTTTTGTAATATATGCCGCTTTGCCGAAGGTTTTGGTATAAACTACGCCGTGATAAGATTCATCGGGAGTGGTAAGTCCCGGGAATTTTCCGCTTTTATCCCAATCAAAATTACCGCTGTCGACAATTGCGCCACCCAAAGATACAGCGTGACCGTCGAGATATTTGCTTGTTGAATGAGTGACGATATCAGCGCCGAACTCGAAAGGTCTGCAAAGCGCAGGGGTAGGGAATGTGTTGTCAACAATAAGCGGAATTTTGTTATCGTGAGCCACTTTTGCAAATTTTTCAATCTCGAGTACATCAAGCGACGGGTTTGTAAGAGTTTCACCGAAAATAAGTTTTGTATTATCACGAACAAGCGAATTTAATTCCTCTGCCGAAATATTAACGTCAACAAAAGTAGTTTCAATTCCTAATTTGCGGAGCGTTACGTCAAAAAGGTTGAATGTACCGCCGTAAATAGCCGCCGCCGAGATAATATGGTCGCCTGCCGAGGCGATGTTGGTAACTGCGATAAGCGAAGCCGCCTGACCTGCCGAGGTTACCATTGCGCCTACGCCGCCCTCAAGTTCGTTTAACTTTTTCTCTACCGCCTCATTGGTTGGGTTTGAAAGTCTTGTGTAAAAATGACCGCCGATTTTAAGGTCGAAAAGGTCGCCTAAAGTATCAACGCTGTCATATTTAAAGGTTGTGCTTTGATAAATCGGCAAAGCGCCTGCCTGCCCGTTTTCGGGTTCGTAACCTGCGGTTACGCATTTTGTATCAATTCTACTCATTTTTATTTTTCTCCTTGCATTCTTTAACCATAATGTTAGCCGCTTTATAAATATCGCCGCAGCCGAGCGTAATAATTAAGTCGTTTTCTTCTGCTATATCAACGGCGCGTTGCGCAATTTCCTCAAAAGTATTAAACCATTCGCAATCGGGAATTTTTTCGGCAAGTTGCGAAGAATACATACCCAAATTATCCGTTTCCCTTGAACCCATAATCTCGGTTAAAAGGCATTTATCGGGGATTTTAAGCACTCTTACAAAATCATCAAACAAAAGTTTTGTTCTTGAATAGGTAAAAGGCTGAAAAACCGCAATAACCTTGTTATAACCCATATTCATAGCGGTGTTTAAAGTAACTTCGAGTTCTTTCGGATGGTGCGCATAATCATCTGCAATAGTAATATGTTCATCTTTATATAAAATTTCAAATCTTCTTCCTGCACCGCAAAAATGCGGCATAGCGGCGGCAATTTGTTCTCCCGTAGCGCCGATATAATGGCAAGTAGCTGCGGCGGCAAGCGAATTTACAATATTATGCTTGCCCGGTGCCGAAACCGCTATATGCGCTATAAATTCGCCTTTATGATAAAGGTCGTACTCGCCTGCTGTCTTTGTCATATACTGAATATTATCTGCATAATAATCATTGCTTTTATCAAGTCCGAATGTAATAATCTCGCTTGTTACATTTTTCATAGCGTCCATTGTGTTTTCGTCATCGCCGTTTACAACAGAAACCTTTGCCATATTGCAAAATGAAACAAACGACTGCTTTAAACGGTCGAGTGTTTTAAAGTATTCCATGTGGTCGCGGTCAATGTTAAGCACAACCGCCACGCTCGGCGATAACTTTAAAAATGTATCGACATATTCGCAGGATTCACATACAAAAATATCGCTTTTACCTGCAATTCCGTAAGAATTAATAATCGGCAAATTTCCGCCGATAACCGCCGAAGGGTCAAAATTATTTTCATATAAAATCTGTGTAATCATTGAAGTAACGGTGGTTTTGCCGTGAGTACCGCAAACCCCGATTGTGTTACCGTAACAGCGCGTCAACGCACCGAGCGCATAAGAGCGTTCCATTGTGGGAATACCTTTTTGCGCCGCAGAAACAAGTTCGGGATTATCCTTTGAAATGGCGGCGGAATAAATAACCAAGTCAGCGCCGTCAACGTTTTCGGGGTGGTGTCCCATAATAACCTTAATGCCCGTTTTATGCAGTTTTTCGGTTTTATCCGAAACGTTATTATCCGAGCCTGTAATTTTATAACCCTCGCTATTAAGTATTTGGGCAATAGGATACATTCCTGCTCCGCCGATTCCTATCATGTGAATTTTTTTTGCATTTTTAAGCAAATTATCGGTGGTTTTAGTATCTAACAAAGTTTTTCCCTCCGAAAAGATTTTATATTTTAACTATAATAAATTATTATAACGCAGTTTTGCAAAAAAATAAATAGCTATTTTTATATTTTTGGATTTTATTTATTGAAAAGACAAAGTAAATACTATATAATAAATAAAAAAATCATATTTTACGGAGAAATTATGAAAAAAACAAAATCTTTTATATTAATATATATGTGTTTTTTGATGTGTTTGTCACTTATTTCCTGCGGCGACAACGATTATTCCGAAAAATCCGTTGTTTTCGCAACTAATGATTCGGTATCTACATTTGATCCGCAGTTGTGTCAAACCTCCGCCGAAATCACTATTGCGACAAACAGTTTTGAAGGACTGCTTACAACAGACGAAAACGGCAAAATTATAAACGGAATGGCGCAAAGTTATACCGTTTCTGAAGATAAAAAGGTTTATACCTTTAAAATTCGGGACGGTATGATGTGGTCGGACGGCGAAACGCCGCTTACTGCCGCCGATTTTGAATTCGGAATAAAAAGAGCCGTTATGAAATCCACCGACTCGCCTTTTGTTTCGGCGCTTTATTCTATCAAAAACGCCGAAAAAATCAACAAAGGCAACGCTAAATTAAGTTCGCTCGGCGTAAAAGCCGATTCAAACACGCTTACAATAACGCTGAATAAAGCAGACGACGGCTTTTTGGAAACGCTGACAAGACCTGTTTGTTTCCCTTGCAACAAAGAGTTTTTTGACAGCACAAGCGGAAAATACGGACTTTCAAATAAATATATAATTTCAAACGGCGCTTATTCGATAAATTATTACAATACCGACACAAAAACCGTTATTATTCAAAATAATGAAGATTACAAAGGAGAAAACGGCGGAATACCGAAACAAATTACCGTTAATTACTCCGAAAACTATGAAGATATTTATTCGGATTTCAAATCAAAGCAGATTGACATTGGCGTAATTGAATGTGGATATTTAAAAAGTCTTGACGATATGGGCAATCAATCAAAACTTTATTATAATACCAATTACTGCCTGTTTTTGTCGAAAAAACTTGTTACTCAAAACGGCGTCGCTTTAAACAAGGCGCTGACTCTTGATATTGACAAAGGCTCTATTGAAAAGAACATTACCGATTATTATAATGCGGTAGAGGGTATAATTCCTGCCGTAAACACTTTGGGCGGTAGCGCTTACCGCAATATCGCAGGCGCAGTTAAAATTCCTGAATATAACGTCGAAAAAGCCGAAAAACTTCTCGGCAACTTTGATGAAGCGACAAAAGTTTTAAATGAACTTTCGATTTATTATCCGAGTGATGATGAAAAAATTTCGCTTATTTCAAATTTAATTGTTCAATGCTGGCAGAAAGACTTGAACCTTTATATCAACTCTGAAGCCGAAAAACAAGATGTAATTCTTTCAAAGGTGAAATCGGACGAAATCCTTATGGCAATTATCCCTGTTTCAAGCGATAACAACAACGCAGTTTCAAGTTTTAATTCGTTAAACTTATGCGGAATTGAAACAGTGGGTGAAAAGATTTCCGCAAAAAAACTTTATGAAAAAGAGCAAGAATTAATAGACGACGGCATAATTTATCCTGTTTTATCAATTCCTACCGCAGTTAGTTATACGGATAAAATAAGCGGTTTTACCTCATCTTCCGACGGAAAAACAGTTGATTTTAGGTTTATTAAAAAGTCATAATTTTAAAAATCACCAAAAACTTATTGATTGTCTTTTACGGGAACGCATTGCGTTCCCGTTTTTTGCTGTAATAAAAGGAAAACCTACAACGGCGCGCCGAGGTCGTCGTGCCCTACAAAATCAAATAAATTTATCAAAAATCTTGTTGATATTTTGTAGGGTAGGGGCTCTGCTCCTACCGTTTTTTGTGTTTTCAAAAACGCATCTTGCTATATAAAAAGCCGCCCTCGTCAGAGGGAGGGGGGCGCCAAAGGCGGTGGAAGGGTTGTTTTAAAAGGTTCTTTTGCAAAAGTTGGGGTGTAGATTGGCTCCCTCTGACGAGGGAGCTGTCGAGCGAAGCGAGACTGAGGGAGAGAAAAGCCGAAGAATGTATCTATCTATATTCTTTCTCTCCCTCCGACACGGCAAAGCCGTGCCACCTCCCTCGTCAGAGGGAGGCGATAAGTGTTGAAACCACCAACATTGGGAATAGAACCATTTAAAATAATCTCATCTTTGAATGACAAAGATTTTCAGCAACCTGACAAACGGCGGTTTGTGGGCAAACCGCCCTACGAATACAGAGAAGATTAATGTTAAAACAAGCAATCGGGCGACCACACAGGGTCGCCCCTATAAAATCAAATTAGATTATCGCAATAAAAAGCCTTCCCTTTTGGGGAAGGTGTCACGAAGTGACGGATGAGGGATAAAGTAAGTCTAATCAACATCATCTTGTTATTTTGTAGGGCGGTTATATTATAGGGAAAGTTTATGAAAAAATTTTTCAAAAAAATTTAATTTACCTATTGACAAAGTAGGTAAATGGTGCTATAATCATACCAACCTATAAGAAAGGTAGGTAAATAAATGAGCATCATTTTTATAAAATTATTACGACAAAATTACAGATTCGGTCGAATGCGATGTAGATAATCTTAACAAATCAAAAGACATATTTAAGACTATATCATATTTAAGACTATATATATTTAAGAAAGAGGTTATTTACAATGAGCTATAATTTAAACGACTATAAATTTGAAACAATACAGTTACACGCAGGTCAAGAATCACCTGATCCGGCATCGGACGCAAGAGCAGTTCCGATTTATCAAACTACATCTTACGTATTTAAAAATTCGGCGCATGCCGCTGCAAGATTCGGTCTTGCAGACGCAGGCAATATTTACGGCAGACTTACAAATTCAACCGTTGACGCTTTTGAACAACGTGTTGCGGCACTTGAAGGCGGTGTAGCTGCACTCGGCGTTGCTTCAGGCGCTGCCGCTATTACCTATACATTTTTGAATTTGGCGGGAGCCGGTGATAATATCGTTTCGGCGCAGACTATTTACGGCGGTACATACAACCTTTTGGCACACACTTTGCCGACTTACGGTATTACCGCAAAATTTGTTGACGCTGATGATTTGAGCAATATAGAAAACGCAATTGATGAAAAAACAAAAGCGGTATTTATAGAAACAATCGGCAATCCAAACGCAACGCTTATTGATATTGAGGCTGTAGCAGAAATCGCTCACAAGCACAAAATTCCGCTTGTGGTTGACTCGACATTCGCAACGCCTTTCCTTGTTCGTCCTATTGAATACGGCGCAGATATCGTTGTTCATTCAGCCACTAAATTTATCGGCGGTCACGGTACTGCCATCGGCGGTGTAATCGTTGACAGCGGTAAATTTGACTGGGAGGCAAGCGGAAAATTTCCGTCAATTACCGAGCCTAATCCGTCTTATCACGGCATAAGTTTTACAAAGGCTGTAGGCGCGGCGGCATTTGTTACAAAAATCAGAGCGATTTTGCTTCGTGACACAGGCGCAACGCTTGCACCGTTACACGCATTTTTATTCTTACAGGGACTTGAAACCTTGTCGCTTCGTGTTGAGCGCCATGTTGAAAATACGCTTAAAGTGGTAGATTTTCTTAAAAATCACCCGCAAGTTGAAAGCGTAAATCATCCGTCGCTCCCCGAAAGCAAATACAATGATTTGTATAAAAAATATTTCCCGAAAGGCGGAGCGTCAATCTTTACCTTTAATGTAAAAGGCGGTAAGGAAGAGGCGCAGAAATTTATTGATAATCTTGAAATATTCTCGTTGTTGGCAAACGTTGCCGACGCAAAATCTTTGGTTATCCACCCTGCTACAACAACTCATTCACAACTTAACGATGAAGAACTGAAAGAACAGGGAATCGGTCAAAATACAATCCGTTTATCAATCGGACTTGAGCATATCGACGATATTATAGCAGACCTTAACAAAGGCTTTGCCGCTATAAAGTAAATATAAAACATTATTAATTTAAATAATTTACCGTTATTAAAGGAGATAATAAAAATGGCTAAAATATATAATTCTGTAGATGAACTTATCGGCAAAACGCCGCTTGTTCGCGTAAATAAAATTGAAAAAAAATATGATTTAAAGGCAAAAATATTAGTAAAACTCGAACTTTTTAATCCGGCAGGTTCGGTTAAAGACAGAGTTGCTTTGAGTATGATAAACGAGGCTGAAAAAAGCGGAGCATTGAAGAAAGGCTCAACTATAATAGAGCCGACCTCCGGCAACACAGGTATCGGTCTTTGCTCGTTAGCCGCCGCAAGAGGTTACCGCACTATTATCGTAATGCCCGAAACGATGTCGGTTGAACGCCGTCTTTTAATGAAAGCGTACGGCGCTGAAATTGTACTTTCCGAGGGCGCTAAAGGTATGAAAGGCGCTATTGCCAAGGCCGAGGAACTTCATAAAGAAATCCCCGATTCGATTATTGCAGGTCAGTTTGTAAATCCTGCCAACCCGAAAATCCACAGAAACACAACAGGTCCTGAAATTTTTGAAGATACCGACGGCGAGGTTGATATTTTTGTGGCAGGCGTTGGCACAGGCGGTACTGTTACAGGCGTAGGCGAATATCTTAAATCAAAGAAACCGAGCGTAAAAGTTGTTGCAGTTGAGCCTGATTCATCGCCGGTTTTGTCCGAGGGTAAACCCGGCGCTCACAAAATTCAGGGAATAGGCGCAGGTTTTGTTCCCGATGTGCTTAATACCGATATTTATGATGAAATTATCCGCATTAAGAACGAGGACGCTTTCGCTTATTCACGAGAAATTGGTAAAACCGAGGGCGTTTTGGTCGGAATAAGTTCAGGCGCAGCGTTAGCCGCAGCGGTTGAATTGGCACAGCGCGAAGAAAACGAGGGCAAAACCATAGTAGCGCTTTTACCCGATACCGGCGAGCGTTATCTTTCAACTGATTTGTATAAAGAATAATTTATATTAAAAAGGAAATGAAGAGTATATGATGATTTCAACCAAGGGCAGATACGCTCTGAGGGTATTGATTTATTTAAGCAAAGAGGCAGACAAAGGGCTTATTCCGCTGAAAAACATTGCAGAAAAACAGAACATTTCGCTGAAATATTTAGAGCGTATTATGACAATGCTCTCTAAAGCGGATTTTGTAGTCAGCCTGCATGGAAAAGGCGGCGGATATAAGTTAAAATATCCACCCGAACATTACACTGTGGAAAGTATTTTAAAACTTACTGAGGGTACTCTTGCCCCTGTCGCTTGCCTTGAAACAGAAGAAAATACCTGCGAGCGAAAAGAAGAATGCCTAACATTGCCTATTTGGCAGGGGTTGTATAAATGTATAACCGATTATTTAAGCGGTATCACTTTGGCTGATGTCATAAACACGCCCTACGGCGGCGAATATATTATATAAAGAAACTAAAGGCTTCCTTGTGTAAAGGAAGCCTTTAGTTTCTTGACTGTTTTATTTGATTTTGTAAGGGCGACCCTGTGTGGTCGCCCGTTTTTTTATAGATTGTAGATTGCTACTGTAAGCCAAATAAACTATAAAATTACATCAAAACTATAAAATATTATCTTGCGTGTCGAGGCTCTCGACGCAACAAGATTTTAACCGCCTAAATATGCTTTTTTGATTTCTTCGCTGGACATAAGTTCTTCACCTGTGCCTGAAAGCGAAATTTTGCCTGTTTCAAGCACATAGGCTCTGTCTGCAATAGAAAGCGCCATTTTCGCATTCTGCTCAACGAGTAAAACGGTAATTCCTGCGGCGTGCATTGCCTCGATTATTTTAAATACCTCTTTTACAAGCAAAGGCGAAAGTCCCATCGAAGGCTCGTCCATTACAATAAGTTTCGGCTTGGACATCATGGCTCTGCCCATTGCGAGCATCTGCTGTTCGCCGCCCGAAAGAGTTCCCGCAACCTGATTTTTTCTTTCTTCAAGACGGGGGAAATGCTTATAAACAGTCTGTAAAGTTTCCTCAATTTCCTGTCGGTTACTGCGAGTATAAGCGCCGAGTTTTAAGTTTTCAAGAACCGAAAGTTGCTGGAAAACACGTCGTCCCTCGGGAACGTGAGCCATACCCATAGTAACAATTTTATGCGGCGGAACTTTTGTAATATCGTTTCCGTCATAAATTATACTGCCGCTTTTTGCAGAAAGCAGACCTGTAACAGTATGAAGCGTTGTGGTTTTACCTGCGCCGTTTGCACCGATAAGCGCAACAACTTCGCCCTCGTTTACTTCAAATGAAATGCCCTTGAGCGCATTAATCATACCGTAATATACTTCTAAATCTTTAACCTCTAATAATGCCAAAATTAAAACCCCTTTCTGTTAATCGCCGATATAAGCGGTGATTACTTCCGGATTTTTAAGCACCTCATCGGTTTTGCCGTGGGCTAATTCCGTACCGAAGTTAAGAACGGTAAGTTCTTCGCAAATACCTGCAACAAGGCGCATATCATGTTCAATAAGCAAAATTGTCATATCAAAATTGTCACGAACAAAACGAATAGTGTCCATAAGCTCCTCTGTTTCGTTCGGGTTCATACCCGCCGCCGGCTCGTCAAGAAGCAAAAGTTTCGGATTGGTAGCCAAAGCACGAGCAATTTCAAGTTTTCTTTGCTGACCGTAAGGTAGATTATCCGCATTAATATCAGCAAAATTTTCAAGATGAAATACTTTTAATAAATCCATTGCCTGTTCGGTAATCTTTTTTTCGGTTTTGAAAAACTTAGGCAATCTTAAAATTGAAGAAACTGTAGAATATTTATTCTGATTATGAAGTCCTACCTTAATATTATCAATAACCGACATACCTTTGAAAAGGCGGATATTCTGGAAAGTTCTTGCGATACCCGATTTATTGATTTCAACGGTCGATTTGCCTGTAATATCCTCGCCGTCAAGAATTATCTGTCCGTCAGTCGGCTTATAAACGCCTGTAAGCATATTGAAAACAGTAGTTTTACCTGCACCGTTAGGACCGATAAGACCGTAAAGCCGGCCTTTTTCAATGCTCATATTAAGGTTATCTACCGCACGCAGACCGCCGAAGGAGATGCCGAGATTTTTTACTTCTAACATTGCCATATTACTCTACCTCCTTCTTGCGTTTCGGAAATATTCGCTGAAATACCGATTTTGTGCTTTCGGAAATTTTATCTCTGTAACCTTTGATAGTCGGGTTAGATGAAACAATCATCATAACGATAAGAATTATTGCATAGAAAAGCATACGGTAATTTGAAATCGAGCGCAACAGTTCGGGTAAAAGCGTTAAAAGTACAGCCGCAATTATTGAACCTCTGATATTTCCGATACCGCCGAGTACAACGAATACAAGAATTAAAATAGAAGTGTTGTAATCAAATTTGCTTGCCTGCAATGAAGCAAAGTTATGAGAATAAAGCGCACCGCCAAGACCTGCCAAAAATGCAGAAATGCCGAAAGCGATAAGTTTATATTTTGTAATATTTATACCGACCGATTCAGCGGCAATACGGTTATCACGGATAGCCATAACCGCACGACCTGTTCTTGAACGGATAAAATTCAATGTGATAACGAGAGTAATCATTATCAGCACAAAAGCAACTATAAAGTTTGAATCATTCGGAGTGCCGTTTACACCCAAAGGTCCTTGCATCAAAAGTTTGCCGTCGGGTTCGAGGTTCAAATCGCTTTGTGAAGTAAGCGAGAAGTGAATGCCTTTTGAATCATATCCCAAAAAGGTAGAAGCAAATACGTTTTTAATAATTTCAC
Organism: Acutalibacteraceae bacterium; assembly: GCA_036308645.1. Classification (GTDB taxonomy): domain Bacteria; phylum Bacillota; class Clostridia; order Oscillospirales; family Acutalibacteraceae; genus RUG11462. The sequence continues at coordinate 16,581 of JAXJVH010000033.1, forward strand.
CGAATGCGAGCGTTACAATTGCAAGGTAGTCGCCTTTAAGTCTTAAAACAGGGATACCTATAATTATACCGAAGATTGCCGCGCATACGCCGCCGATTAAAATTGCAATCGGGAAACGAATCCAAGCAGAGGTTATGGTTTCCTGCGTGCAGATTGAAAAAAGCGAACTTGCATAAGCGCCGACGCACATAAATCCTGCCTGACCGAGCGACAATTCGCCCAAAATACCTACGGTAATATTAAGCGAAATTGCAAGTATAATGTAAGCGCAAACAGGAACGAGCAAATCCTGAATCATATAAGAAACGGCGCCGTTTACCTTTAAAACCTGAACAATTACAAATGCTAAAATAACCATGGCATAAGTAATAAAATCTTTTGTAGTATTTTTCTTTAATACACTTAATTTCATTTTTATCACCCTGCCTTATTAAACCTTTTCGCTGATTTTTTTGCCTAAAATACCTGTCGGTTTAATAAGCAAAACAAGAATCAGCACCGCAAAAACTATTGCGTCTGCAAGTTGTGCGGAAATATATGCTTTACCCAAAATCTCTATAATACCGATTAAGATACCGCCTATCATAGCGCCGGGAATTGAACCGATACCGCCGAAAACTGCCGCAACAAACGCCTTGATACCGGGCATTGCGCCGGTTGTAGGAACAAGATTAGGATATTTTGAACAAAGAAGAACGCCTGCAACCGCCGCTAAAGCAGAACCGATTGCAAAGGTCAAAGCAATAGTGGCATTGATATTTACACCCATCAATTGAGCCGCGCCTTTATCCTCCGAAACGGCAAGCATGGCACGTCCGGGTTTGGTTTTATTAATAAACAATGAAAGACCGATTACTATAATTACCGAAACAATAATCGTTACAATTGTTTCACCGGAAATTTCAAGCGCTCCTCCTGCCAATTTTAACGAAGGAACATTAATAACCGAAGTAAACATATACGGACTTGAGCCGAAAATAAGTAGTGCGAGGTTTTGCAATAAGTAACTTACACCGATTGCGGTAATCAAAACGGCAAGCGACGACGCCTGACGAAGCGGTTTGTACGCTACTCTTTCGATGATGATACCGAGCAATGTGCAAACAAGCATTGCAATAAGAACACCGAGAAGCGGAGGAAGTCCTAAATTAACTATTGAAATAAATGCGATATAACCGCCGACCATAATAACATCGCCATGAGCGAAGTTGAGCATTTTAGCAATACCGTAAACCATTGTATAGCCGAGCGCTATTACGGCATAGATACTTCCAAGGCTGATTCCGTTAATTATATTAGATAAAAAGCCCAAATTTCACACCCCAATTAAAACTAAAAAATAATTAATAAAATTATACCACAGTTTGTTTACAAAAACAATAAATTTTTTAAAAATAACCTTAAATTTAAGAAAAAAGGAGCAAAATGTTTTACAAAACCGTTATTTTTTGAAAATTCAAACAAAAAAATCGGTGCAAGCATGATTTTTATAAATACGACCGCATAAAAAGTTCTATTCCTAATGTAGAGGTTTCAACACTTATCACCTCCCTCTGACGAGGGAGCCAATCTACACCCCAACTTTTTCAAAAGAACCAATTTTTATAAATACGACTGCATAAAAAAAGAGTTGAGATTTAACTCAACTCTTTTTTAAATAAATTCAAATTATTGCATTGAAACGTAAGCGCCGTTTTCAATCTTAACAGCTTTAGGTGCTTTGTTAACTTCACCTGTTTTAGCCCAAGTCATACCTGAACCTGTAAGACCTTCATAAGTGAGTGAAGTAATCTGTGTTTTGAAGATTTCGCACATATCTGCAACGCTCATATCAGCGGTGATGTTACCGTTTTTGATACATTCAGCGATGATTTTGATACCGTCGTAAGCGTCAGCAGCGAACTGGTTAGGTATTTCATCGTTGTAAGCGGCTTTGTAAGCAGATACAAAATTCTGTGTAGCTTCGTCTTTAGCGTCAGCGGCGAAAGGAGTAAGAAGCATAACGCCTTCAGCAAGTGAAGCGTCGAAGTTTTTGATACCGAGAATACCGTCAAGACCGTCGCAACCGAAGAATTTAGGCTCAAAACCTGCTGATTTTGACTGTTTAAGAATTTGAGCAGCCTCTGCATAGTAAATCGGGAGGAAAACGAGTTCAGCGCCGTTTGTTTTAGCGTCGCCGATTTGTGCAGAGAAGTCGGTTTTATTATCTTTTGTGAAAGATTTTTCTGATACGATATTCAAGCCTTTAGCAGCGGCTTCAGCCTTGAATGTGTTGTAGATACCTGTTGAATAAGCGTCTGAACTATCATAGATAACAGCAACTTTAGAAGCTACTTTATTATCAGCGATGTAGTCGGCAGAAACTTTACCCTGGTTAGGGTCAGTAAAGCAAACCTGGAAGCAGTTATCGTTTTTAACAACGTCTGCAGCAGACGCAGAAGGTGTAAGCTGGAAGATACCGTCCTGTTTTGTTTTGTCAATTATAGAAAGGCAAGCGCCTGTTGTAACTGTACCGAGGAATACTTTCATATCTTCGTCTTTAAGTTTGTTGTAAGCAGCAACTACCTTTTCAGAGTCAGCAACGTCATCTTCCATTTTGAATTCAAGGTTAATTCCGTTAACTCCGCCTGCTTCGTTAATCTCTTTAACAGCGAGTTCAGCAGCGTTTTTAACTGCCATACCGTAAACTGCAGCGTCACCGGTAAGCGGGCCGGTTGAACCGATTACGATTGTTTTTGCAGATGTGTCGCCGCTATTGTCGGCGGTTTCGTTATCTTTGTTGCCGCAAGCAGCAAAGCAACCGAGCGCCATAACAATTGATAAGCAAAGGCACAAAAGTTTGATTACTTTTTTCATAATTGATTACCTCTTTCATAAATATAAAGATTTATATGTATATTTATACACCTTTTTAATATATCACCGTATTTACAATTTGTCAACATTTTTTTAACATAAAATTACTATAAAAAACTAAAAAAATTTTTTAAAATTGTATTGACAAAAGAAGAAAATGAATATATACTGTTAATAGTAATCATTACTATTAATGATTGCTGTTTACAATTTAAGAATGGAGTGGAAATGGTGAATACTGTTAAAAGATTCTCAAAACAGCGTTTCACGGTTTTAAACGAGCTTTCAAAGCTTGATACCCACCCCACTGCTGATGAGATTTATGAGATTGTTAAAAAAATTATCCCGAGTATTTCGCTCGGAACGGTTTACAGAAATCTCAACAACCTTTGTGAAGAAGGTTCGGTTTTAAAGTTTTCATCTGACGGTAAAGAGCATTTTGACGCTATTACCAAGCCTCATATTCATCTGTGCTGCGAAAAGTGCGGTAAAATTTCGGATTTTTACGGCGATTACAGCGTTTTTGACGATGAGATTTTGAATAATGAAAGTTTTAAAATCAATAATATCATTATCAGCGGAATTTGCAGAAATTGCTGTTAAAAAATATTTTAGGAGGTTAGTCAAAATGAAAAAATTTGTATGTAAAGTATGCGGTTACGAATACGAAGGCGAAACTGCACCTGAGGTTTGCCCACTTTGCGGCGTAGGTCCTGAAGACTTTGAAGAAGTTGAAGAATAATATCATTATCGCTTAAATTTTTAAATCAAAATTTATAAATCAATTTTACGGAGGTAATAAAATTATGAAAAAATTTGTATGTTCAGTTTGCGGTTATGTTCACGAAGGCGATACTCCGCCGGAAAAATGCCCACAGTGCGGCGTTCCTGGTGAGAAATTCAACGAAGTTGTTGAAGAAGAAAAAGTTGTTTGGGCTGACGAGCATAGAGTAGGCGTTGCTCAAGGTCTTGATGAAGAAGTTATTGCAGGTCTTCGTGAGAACTTTATGGGCGAATGTACCGAAGTTGGTATGTATCTTGCTATGGCAAGAGTTGCTATCCGTGAGGGCTATCCTGAAATCGGCGCTTTCTATCAGCAGGCAGGTCTTGAAGAAGCAGAGCATGCTGCTAAATTTGCAGAATTACTCGGCGAAGTTGTAACAGATTCTACAAAGAAAAATCTTGAACTTCGTTGGATGGCAGAGCATGGCGCAACTGATGGCAAAATGAAACTTGCTAAACGCGCTAAAGAACTCGGCTATGACGCAATTCACGATACAGTTCATGAAATGGCTAAAGACGAAGCTCGACACGGCTGCGGTTTCAAAGGTTTACTCGACAGATATTTCGGTAAATAAAAATTTCCTATAACTTTTAAAGTTAAAATAACCCCCGATTTATTTGGCAATCAGCCAAACAGTCGGGGGTTTTTATTTTTGATTAATTAGATTGTTCAAAGGATTGATTTTCATTTAGATTAAATGAAAAAGGTAAGGTTCTATTCCTAATGTTGTGGTTTCAACACTTATCGCCTCCCTCGTCAGAGGGAGGTGGCACGTCTTTGCCGTGACGAAAGGAGAGAAAGAATAAAGATAGATATATACTTTGGCTTTTCTCTCCCTCAGTCTCGCTTCGCGCGACAGCTCCCTCGTCAGAGGGAGCCTATCTACACCCCAACTTTTGCAAAAGAACCAAAGATAATTGCAATATGCGGGGAACCAAGTCAATATCGCAAAAGCATACGAAAAGGGCAGACGTCAGAACGTCTGCCCTTAAACTATTGTGCTAAAACTAATTATTTAGCTTTTGCTGTTTTTACTGAAGAGTATTTGCTGTAAGCCTTTTTAGAGCCTGATTTAACTACTGCTTTAACTCTGAAAGAGTATTTCTGACCCTTTTTAAGACTTTTCTTTGTGAATGATGTTGTCTTGCCTTTAGTAATAGTTTTAACAACTTTGTACTTTTTGCCTGACTTCATTTCAACTACATAACCTGTAGCGCCTGATACCTTTTTCCAAGTAATCTTTACAGACTTTTTAGCGCCTGTAGCCTTGATTGAAGGTTTAGCCAAAGTCTTTTTAGCAATAGTGGTTTTGCTCAATGCTTTTCTACATGAAGCGCAGTATGTGGTCTTAACGCCTGCTGCAAAATAAGTAGCCGCTTTTGTAACTTTTGTTGTTTTTTTAGCGTGTTTGCAAGCAGTTGTGGTAGGTTTTTTTGTAGTTGTAGTTGTTTGAACCGGTTTAACTGTTGCAAGTGTAACACCGTCTGCAAGATAAGGAACGTAACTGCTGTTTCGTTTTAAGTCAACGCCGCCTTTGAAAGGACCGTCAGGAGTCTTTACACCGGCCTCAGGGATAGAAGTGATTTTATCTACACTTTCCCAAGCATAATCATCAGGGTTGAAGTTTTCTCCTAAATCTTTGCCTTTTTCAGGAGCTTTTGAGCCTTCAAGATAAAATGGTGAGAATGTTATATTGAATTCACCGCAACCTGCATCACCGGTAGCGTCATTTGCAAGGCAAGCGTAGTTCTGAACTGCAATTTTAACGAATGTAACTTCAATTGAATCATACGCTGTGAAATCTTCATCCATTTGAATGTCGGTAAATCCAAAATCCAAAGTTGCTGTACTGCCTATTTCGATTTTGCCAACGGCTTTGGTTTGTTGTGTTTCGCCTGCTTCAATACTTCCTGAAGAATCTTTGTATTTATATTTGATAATAATATTAATTTCAGGACTTACCTGTTCAGGTTCTTCATCTTTTTTAGTACCGTGGCAGTCTGCTACGTTAACATCAATATAAACCTTTTTACCTGATTTGATTGACTCTTTAATAAAAGCGCTCCATTCTTCTTTAAGAGGCTGACCGTAAAAGCATACCTGATGCTGGCGAGCATAATGTGTGCTTGCAAGTGTTGCATAACCGCCTGATGTATAGGTTACTGTATCAGGATATGCACCGTAATGCCAATATCTTAACAATGGATTAAAGTTATTAACGCTTGTAGTTGCCGCAGAACTTGTTAATACTAACGAAGAACTAACAATTAAAAGCAACACAGATACAAGTGCTAATATTTTTTTTAAGTGTTTCATAAATGTGCCTCCGCGAAATAAACTTATTTGGTTTTAACCGATTTAACAGCTGAATACTTGCCGTAAACAGGTGCTTTTGAAGTGCCTACTTTTCTCAAAGCTCTTACTTTGATGTAGTACTTCTTGTTAGATTTTAATGTAATGGTTGCTTTTCTGCCGGTAACAGTTTTTTCTGCTTTGTAGCCGGAATTCTTTTTAGTTGAAACATAAACTTTATACTGTTTAGCATTTGTGGTTTTGCCCCAAGTTAAAGTAACTTTCTTTCCTTTAACTTTTGCATTAACTTTCTTAACCTGGCTTACTTTATATGTTTTTACAGATTTAGAAGCGGTAAATGCGCTTTCAAGTTTGCTTGAAATTGCTTTTACTTTGTAACTGTAGGTTTTACCTGCAGAAAGTGCTACTGCATAACTTGATTTAGTAGTTGTTTTGTAAGCAGCCCATTTGCCTGAATTTACTTTTCTGTAAATCTTGTAACTTGTAGCGCCTGAAACCTTTTTCCAAGAAAGAGTTGCTTTTTTGTTTGATTTTAAAGTAACTTTGAAACTTGAAGGAGCAGACAAAGTTGTAGGAGTTGTAGGAGTTGTAGGAGTTGTAGGTGCTGCTTTAACAGTTACTGTACCGTTTGCGAATGTAGCCGCTACGCTCTTTTCGTCAACGTCAATGCAGTCATCTGCGTTGAAATCAACAACTTCTACAGTTGTAGAACCGATTTTTGCGTTTTTGTTTACTGTAAATACAAGAGTTGCAACCACGCCGTTGTCAGCATTGTTTTTCAGTGTGTTTGATTTAAATGCAATGTTTAATACGTCGCCGGTTGTCGGACCAACAGTAATTTCGTCTTTTGCAAAAGTACCGCCTTTAACTTCTTTGAAAGTTAATACTGAATTATCATATTTAACATTAAGTTTTGCAAGGTAAATACCGGGGTTGTTTTCAACTGAAATCGGAACTTCAACAGTTGCTCCTTGATTTGCAGTTGCGTTGCCGATTGTGAATTTTGCTTCCTGTTTTTCTGACGGTTCAGGATCAGTTGGTTCAGTTACACCGTATGCGTACGGAGCAGAACCTATAATTACTGCATTGTCAGCCATTGGATCATCCCAATTTTGGAATTGGAAATACATAAATGTAGCGTCAGCCGGAACATCGTCAGAATTTATAACTAATGTATATTTTTCGCCTGATTTCATAGGATGTGCATGATCGCCGGACCAATTTTTGTTATCAAGTGTATATTTTAAATAACATGTATCAGCGCCGTTCTGATTAGTAAATGTCGGATAAATATCAATAGCAATTTTATCGGATTTTGCTAATACATCTGAAAAATTATATACATCTATCCAGGATTGGATCTGCTGAACATATCCGTCTGCTGTAGTTTTAGCGCTTAAAGTAAAGATTTTGTTACTTTGAGAATAAACAGGATTTTCTGCGCCTGAACCCCAACCGCCGCTTATGGTTGCCGGAGTGTTAGGAGCGGTAATGTTACTTGGATCAAAAGTTTCGCCTGTGCTGCCGCCTTCAGAGCCACCTTCAGAACCGCCTTCAGAGCCGCCTTCAGAACCGCTACCTTCAGAAGAAGCAGGGTATGCGTATGGAACAGAAGCGATAATTACTGTATCGCCAACCAGAGCATCATCGTAATTCTGGAATTGGAATAACAAATATTCTTGCCCTTTTGCTAAAGGATTGTTTAAAATATCAGCAGAATTTATAACTACTGTATATTTTTCACCTGATTTCATAGGATGATCATAATCGCCTGAAAAAGTTCTTGGATCATTATCTTCAAATGAGTACTTAAAGTAGCATGTATTTGAACCGTTCTCGTTAGTAAATGTCGGATAAATATCAATAGCGATTTTATCGGATGATTTTAAAACATCTGAAAAACCAACCAGATGCATACCGCCGTTTAACTGTTGAGTAGTAGCGGTAGAAGTTGCAGTAAAGGTTTTTTCAGTGTTAGTAGCACTCCAACCCCAGTCTATGGATGCTGAATTATCAGGAACGGTAATGTTATTCGGATCAAAAGGTTCTCCTGTGCTGCCGCCTTCAGAACCGCCTTCAGAACCGCCTTCAGAACCACCTTCGGAACCGCCTTCAGAACCGCTACCGCCTGAAGAAGCACCGTATGCGTATGGAGCAGAACCGATAATTACTGTATCGCCAACCATTGGATCATCGTAATTCTGGAATTGGAATAACATGTATTCTTGTTTTGCTGCTAAAGGATTGTTTAAAATATCAGCAGAATCTATAACTACTGTATATTTTTCGCCTGATTTCATCGGATGATCATAATCGCCTGAAAAGTTTCTTGGATCATTATCTTCAAATGAGTACTTAAAGTAGCAAGTGTTTGCACCTTTCTCATTAGTAAATGTCGGATAAATATCAATAGCGATTTTATCGGTTGATTTTAAAAGATCCGAAAAACCAACTAAATGCATAGCACCGTTTAACTGTTGAGTAGTACCGGTAGAAGATGCAGTATAGGTTTTATCGGTCATTGCAGAATAACCCCAACCCCAGTCGAATGTTACCGGAGTTTCAGGAACGGTAATGTTACTCGGATCAAAAGTTTCTCCTGTAACACTAGTGGTTGAAGCAAGTGCGCTAAAAGATGATAATGCTATCGTAAGTGACAGTATTACCACGAACATTGATGTTAGAACTTTTTTCATAATAAATAAGTTCTCCTTTCTTTTTTTGATTAATTTTTTTGGTTTGTAATTTTGTTTTTCATTATTACTTCCGATTAATTATTAAATGCAGGGTCTCCTTTCTCTTTTAATTTTAATTTTTTTCATTACATTTTTGCATCAATCTGCAAATTTATTATAGAATATTACGGTAATTTTTTCAATCAAAAAAATGCAGAAAACAGGTATATTCGTGCACGAGGTATTGCATTTAATCTTATCAGCGTTTATTATATAATCGTAATAGTTTAATTTGTTTAAGGAGGATTTTTAATGAAAAAACTATTATCAATATTTTTAGTGGTATTGATGCTTACATGCTCAATCGGAATGGGGCAGATAAGTGCCGATTCACAAGTAATTAAAGGAGACGCAAATTCGGACGGCGTTGTAGACGCAAAAGATGTTCTGTTAATAATGAGACATTATGTAGGACATAATGATAAAATAAATCTTGAAGCCGCCGATTATAACAGCGATTCAAAGGTTAATTCAAAGGATGTATTACTTGTAACACAACATATAACATATATTCCTAAAGATTATAAGAATACGCTGACAGACAGCGCTCAGGTTAATCAGGTAGGTTATGAAACTTCATCAACCAAAACGGTTAAATTAAGCGAAAGTTCCGACATCGGTTCATCGAATTCAAAAATTTCTCAAGTTGAATGTTATCTTGTTAATACATCTAATAATAAGGCTGTATATCAAGATAAATCAACAAAAAGAGTGTATGATTCTATTACAGAAAAATATGTTTCAACATTTGATTTTTCTGCGATAAAAACCGCCGGTACTTATAAAGTTTATACACCGAGCGGATATTCATATTCGTTTGAAATAAAAGACAATCCTTATAAAGATGTTCAGCAGGCGCTTATAACTGCACTTTATTATAACAGATGCGGTGAGGCTTTGACATCGGATATGGTTGGTAAATTCAGTCATGATGTTTGCCACGACGGTGATGCTCCGGTATACATATTAAATAAGTATGATGAAACTACCGGCAAGTATGTTCAGAGTTCGGTTGCAAAAGCGTCTGACTTTTCGGGCGGCTTACACGACGCGGGCGATTACGGCAGATATACCACTCCTGCCTGTCAGGTTGTTGCAGATTTGTTAATGACTTATGAAATGTACGGAAGCGATGCCGACTGCACAAAAATTTCGAGCAGTTCCGACTTGCTTGCAGAAGCAAAGTATGAGATGGAATGGCTTCTTAAAATGCAAAATAAGGACAGCGGCGGAGTTTATTGGAGAATTTCTACATTAGAGTTTGTAAGTTACGGGCAAGCACCTGACAAAGACACATATTTCAAAAATACAGGTTTATATGTTTCTCACGAAACGTTGAAATCTACAGCCGCCTTTGTAGGCGCCGCAGCAATGTGTGCAAGAGTTTATAAAGACAGTGATCCTCAGTTTGCAACAAAATGTCTTAACGCGGCAAAGTCAGCTTATGGTTATGTTAAGGCTAATATGAATGATCCAAATGCACATAAAGCATTTGAAAACGATTCCGAATCTCCGCAAGGAAAGTCCGGCGAATACGGTGATGATTCAGCATGGGCAGAAATTTGGTGGGCTGCTTGCGAACTTTTCAGAACAACAGGCGACAGCGCTTATAATGCTGATGTTAAAGATCTGTATGACAAGAAAAACAACGGTAAACTTTATTTTACGGTGACTGATATTACTTGCTATAACATGGGCGGAGCCGGTTCTTTTGCTTACCTTAATGCAAGCAAAGCCGACAGCGAATTGAGAAGTTCGGTTCTTGCTGAATTAACAACAGTAGCAGATAACGGCAAGAAAATAAGTAAGAAAAACAATATGTATAACCTTACTTTAAAGACTCAGTCCGATTATCAATGGGGTTCTAACTTTAGAGCATGTTTGGCACTTAAGGATATGGCGATTGTTGACTATGTTAATAAAACCTCCGAGTATGATGAAACAATAAGAGACGGTATTTCTTATCTTCTCGGTAGAAATGTAGTTAATTATTCGTTTATTACAGGTTTCGGCAGCAATCCGGCTAAGAATATTTGGCATAACCATTCAATATCTTGCAATTCAACCCCTGCCGGATTTATGGTTGGCGGTACATACTTAAACGGATATAATTATCAAGATATTCGTGAATATCACATGAACGAGGTTGCTATAAACTGGAATGCAGCAGCAATAATGGTATTCGGTTATGCTGTAAGTGCAGACAGTAAATAAATAATCAAGAAAGGTAAGCGAAAAAAATGAAAAAAACCAAAATTATCTTGAGCGTTCTGCTTGTTTTGTTAATTTTTACATCACAGTTTGCTTTAAGTTCATCTGTAACAGGTGAAACTTCGTCAGAAGTTAACGGAACAACCGTTGATTCTAATGATGATTATGTTATTAAATTTTCATCATCACAGTCAAATAAATTGCTTTCATGCGACGAAATGTCGACGTTATTAGGTCAGCCTATAGCAAACGGCGGTCAATATGAGGTAGAAAGCACCACAGAAGGCGCAAAAGTCGTTTATAACGAAGACGGTTCTTTTACTCTTTCAAAGCCGGTAACTCTTTACGGTGCGAATCTTGAAGTTCCTATTACCGATGAAATGAGAGAAGCATATAAAAACAATACTTCTCACAATCTTAACGTATCTTTCTATCTTTCAAAATCATTATCAGAGAAAAAACTTTTTGCAGATACTCAGATAAGAGTTTATACAAGATTTAAAACAACAGGTACTATAGAGATTGAGAAAAAAGAATATACAAGTTATCTTAAATCCACAAGTCTCGGAAGTAAATATTCAAAAGCATACAGACCTTATATCAATACTCAATTCAATATGCTCGGTTTTGATGATAAGCCGCTTGAAAATCTTGACAATGTTCAAAGTATCATTATAAGCCTTTATCATTATGATCTTACAGAAGCGTCTCTTGAGTTTTCGGGCATTGCTTTTGAAAACACTACTCCGAAGTTAAAAGAATATACCGCTCCTACACCTGCGTCTGCAAAAACCAGCGTTCCGATAATTAATTATCGTCGTGATTATTACAAGGAGTGGGCAGGACGTCCATCTATGGTTAAATACAGTTCGGCAGGCGGATTTGATTCTTCTAAATACAAATCAGCAGAAATAGGTTCATTATTCTTCAAGAATATAAGCGCTGTCGAGACAAAGCAGATATCAATGTATTATGATTTTGACATCGACGAATTTAATAAAGGTATCGTAACGGCTAATCAAGAGGGTGGCTCAAAACAGGCATATTTGACTTTGTTTGTTCAAAAATTGCAGGATACAGACGGTAAGGATATGTATGCTGAATTTGAACTGCAATTCTTTATGTTTAACGATGAGATTATCACCATGAGTAAAACTTGGGTTAAACCGAATGATACCAAAACAATTAAGTTTGATGTTTCACAAATTGATATGAATTCGGTTTCTTATATCAAATTAAGCGTTCAGAATTATTGGAAATACTGTGCAGCAGACGGAAGATATTATGATTACGATCAAAAAACCGAAAGCAACGGAAAGATTTATTGTACCGATAACCTCGGTAATAAAAATGTTGACGTTACAAATAAGGTTCTTACCGACCGCGTTATGAACAATGTTGAAGTGTTCATTTCTTCGATCAACACCGTGCCTGAAGGCGTTGAACTTACTACTGCTACTACAAGCAAAACAACAACCACTAAAGCTAACGGCAACGCCGATGATTATGAATACGCAGGATATCATTTTATAGATTTTAAATCGGAAGCGCTTGATGAAACTTACGGCAATAATCCGTCTAACGTCGACTTTTTGAACAGCGATTATTATCAGAGATATTCTCTTGCAAATCATACTTATAAAAATAATAATTCAGCCGGAACAAAGGTTAAAGGCGATAAAACATATATATCCGATTATGAAAGCGCTCTTTCCTTGTCATCGGGCGGATATCAGGTACAGCTTAACAGCGGATTTGAAAAAATACAACCGCAGTACCAGTCCTCTTATTGGGTATCCGGTAAAATTGAGGACGCGAACAGAACAATTAAAACGCAGGATCATGAGCCGCTGAAAGCACAGGGCGAAAAATATGACTATAAAACTCAAATGGCCAATGCAATAAAATATGCAAACAATAACCCTGATCCTAAACTTAAAGGATATTTGGCGGTAGACGTTTATTTGGTTTCTTCTGTTCACGGCTATAAAAACACACAAAATAAAACTTACAAAGCATGGTGCGCTAAAAATAATAAAAAATGCGTTGATGATCCAAGCGTTGCAGAGGTTCAGGTTGCTATTCATGCACAAGATAAAAACGGCGAGGATTGCGGCGTTTCAACATTATCCTACGTTCAAGTAGGTCAAAAAACCACTTTATTCATTGATGTTTCCGAACTTGAGGCAGATACTATCACAAATGTCAGAATCGTTGCTCAAAACTACGCAAACTTAGCAAACAAAGAGCAGGGCGGAGATAATGAAATGTGCGGTATTACTAATGTTACTGCCAGATATTCCGCTATTTATGTTCCGGGCAACAAACAGTCCGAAAGCATTACAACTACTGTAAATGTTACAAGAGCGTTCAGTTCTAAAGACGCAAAGAAAATCAAGAAACTTTATGACGCACTCCCGGGCCTTTCGGTTGATGATTATAACACAGAAGAGGATTATAATAAATTAGCCGCATTTATAGAGGCATGGTCATCAGCGTCTGAAGCAACCCAAAAATACTGCGAAGAAGAATACGGCATTGATTATGCTGATATAGGTATGCTTGAGCAGGATGTTTATGAGAAACTATTCCTTTCCGGTGATTATGACAGTACTTCACCTGAAACATCCGATACCACTTTCCCAATTGTAGTATTATTGGTAGCTTTAGTAGCAGGAATACTCATCATAAAAACCTATAGATCAAAAGCATAAGTCTATTTAACCCCTTGGAGCACTATTTAATGAAAAAATTTTTAAAAGTTATATGTTTATTTTTAAGTTTGACGGTATTAATGCTTACTGCATTAATACCCCAAACTGTTTTGGGAAATGATTATATGTCCATGAGAGATATCACGGCTTATGATCTTGTTAATGAAATGAATGTCGGCGTAAATATCGGTAATTCATTGGATTCGGTAGGCGATAGCGAAACATCTTGGGGAAATCCTAAAGTGACAAAAGAGTTGATACTCGCTTATAAAAATGCCGGGTTTAATACAATTCGTCTGCCTGTAACATGGCGTACTCATATAGATGACGACGGTAACCCTGATACTTCTTGGCTTAACAGAGTGCAAGTTGTAGTAAATTGGATTTTAGAAGAGGATTTATACTGTATTTTAAATACACATCATGAGCAAAACTGGCTTAACACCGGATCCGATGTGGATACGGTAAAAGGCAAGTTTACCACTTTGTGGGCCGCAATCGCAAATAGATTTAAAGATTACGGCGACCATTTGTTGTTTGAGGGCTATAATGAAATATTGAAAGCCGAGAGCGATTGGTCCGGTGCTTCTGCGACTGATTATAAAAATGCAAATATACTTTCTCAAGCATTTGTTGACACGGTTCGTGCAACCGGCGGCAAAAATAGTTACAGAACGCTTATTATCAGTACATACGGCGCAATTCATTCAACTTACGGATTTGAATTACCGACAGACACTGTCGAAAACAGACTCGCTGTAGAATTTCATTGCTATTTTCCGCAAGCGTTTTGTTTTGATTGGGGTACACAAACAACGTGGGGATCAAGTAGCGATTTGAGAGTAGTTGAATCCTACTGTAAAACATTCAGCGGATTTGTAAATCAAAAAATCCCCGTAATTCTCGGTGAGTTCGGCGCTGTCGACAAGGATAATACCGACGCACGAGTTGCTTATGCTAAAACCGTTGCAACAAATTGCGGTAAGTATGGTATTAAGCCTATTTGGTGGGATGACGGTACAGGAAATAATAAATTCGGTCTTGTAGACAGATATTCATACAAGGTAATAATGCCGGGTATTGTTTCAGCGCTTCTCAACGGAATTCAAGAAGAAGCCGGAATAACTACAACTACAACAACTGTTCCACCTGTATCTTCTTCAACAACGGTTGATCCTAAACCTTCATCCACAACGACTGAATCTACTACAACAACAGTCAGTCCTGTATCTTCGTCGACAATGATTAGTTCCACATCAGTAGCGGTTACAACCAAGCCGTATATAGGCGGTATAACCGGTTTAAAGGCTGATTTCAAATCGGTAGATACTGTAAATATTAGTTGGAACAAAGTGAAAAATGCCGATGGATACAGGGTGTATAAGGCAACAGGCAACGGTGCTTTAAAGAAGTATAAAACTTTCACAAAAAATAAGTTTACCGTCACTTTGTCGAGAGGTCAAACCTATAAGTTTAAAATAGTACCTTATGTTACTGAAAACGGAAAAACCTTTTTGTCGAGTTCCCCAAAAACCGTCAAGGTATCGGTGCTTGCTAAAAAAGTTGCAGGACTGCAAAAATCTGTTTCAAAAACAACTGCAAAAATCAGCGTAAGCAAGGTTGTCGGAGCACAAAAATATGAGATAAAGTATTCAACTCAAAAAAACTTTAAGAAGTATAGAAGTAAAATTTCTTCTTCAAATAAGTTTTCATTAAAAGGATTAAAAAAGAATACAAAATATTTTGTAAGCGTAAGAGCTTTTACAGTTATTAACGGTAAAAAGGTTTATACATCTGCTAAAAAAATAAACTTTAAGACGAAATAATAAAAGAAAAAGCGTGGAGTAATTTCACGCTTTTTCTAATATAATTAGGTATATTTATAGTATATGCGAGGTTAATATGTATTTAAAAAGCAAAATAAATAATGAAGAAACAGAAAAGAGAATTGATGAGTTAATTCGTGAAATGACTTTGGACGAAAAAATCGGACAGTTGCATCAGGTTGCGCCTTCAGTTGTCGGAGCGTTTGATATTTCCGAAGAAGAATTGGAAAGTATGCTGCAAGCAGGCAGAATCACGCAGGAGGAATACGAATCGTCTAAATCAGGTAAATTTTTAGACGTTAATGAAATTGCGATAAGAAAAGGTGAAATAGGTTCATTACTCGGTGTTTCCGATCCTCAAAGAATCAATCGTATGCAAAGAATTGCCGTTGAAGAATCAAGGTTACATATTCCGCTTTTAATAGGTTGCGATGTAATACACGGCTGTTATACCACGTTTCCTACACCTATTGCGGAGAGTTGCAGTTTTGACGACGAATTATTTGAGCAGACTGCGGCGGCTGCGGCAAAAGAGGCACGTGCAGTAGGAATTAACTGGACATTTGCGCCAATGTTGGATATTTCACGTGATGCAAGATGGGGAAGAATTGCCGAGAGTATGGGGCAGGATACATTTCTTGCAGGCAACTACGCAAAACAAAAAGTTAAGGGTTTTCAGGGCGAAGATTTATCCGATAAAACAAAAATCGCCGCTTGCGCTAAACATTTTCTTGCTTACGGCGCTTGTGAGGGCGGAAAAGACTATAATACTGTGGATATGAGTCCGGCAAAACTTTTTGATGTATATTTGCCGCCGTTTGCGAAAGCGGTTGAGGCGGGCGTTGCTTCTGTAATGACCTCTTTTAACGATATAAACGGCGTTCCTATGACTGCGAACAAATGGCTTGTAAAAGACGTGCTTCATAATGAACTCGGATTTGACGGGGTAGTTGTTACTGACGCAACGGCGGTTCGTGAACTTATTGCTCACGGATATTCAAAGGATATGCGTGCGGCGGCTAAAGACGCTTTTACCGCCGGAGTTGATATTGATATGAATTCGCATGCGTATTCGGATTATATGAAACAAATGGTGGAAGACGGCGAGATATCGGTAACCGACATTGAAAAAGCGGTAAAAAACGTTTTAAGACTGAAATTTGCATTAGGTCTTTTTGAAAATCCGTATGGCATTGGTGAAGAAAATTCGGCAGTTCCCTATACTACCGAGAATCTTGAACTTGCCAAAAAAGCGGCGTTACATTCGGCGGTATTGCTAAAAAACAACGGCATATTGCCTATTGACAAAGAAAAGTATAAAAATATTTCGCTTATCGGTGAGTTAGGTGATTTGGTTAGACAGAATTACGGTTGCTGGTCTTATTATGCAAAAGATGACTATACCGTAACTTTAAAATCCGCCCTCGAACAAGAGGGAGTATCTTATAACAGATGCTATGGCGTTCATGATGAATTAAATGAAGAAGAGTTCGAATCAGCCACAAAAGACGCTGATTTGATTATTGCAGTATTAGGCGAGGACTCTGATATGAGCGGCGAGGCTCATTCTTATGCCGATATATCCTTGCCACAGTCACAAATAAATGTTGTAAAACGCTTAAAAGAAACGGGTAAACCTTTTATCTGCGTTCTTTATAACGGCAGACCTTTGTGCATATCGGAGGTTGACGAGAGCGCAGACGCAGTTATCGAGGCATGGCAACTCGGCACAAAAATGGGCGACGCTTTGGCGGATATTATTTTCGGAAGATTTAATCCTTGCGGAAAATTAACTTCAAATTTCCCGTATAAATCGGGCGAATGTCCGTCATATTATAACCACCCAAACACAGGCAGACCTGCTCTTTCAAATGATGAACCGTGGACTTGTAAATATGATGACGGAAACATAACGCCGATTTATTCTTTTGGCTACGGTCTTTCATATACTACTTTTGAGTATTCCGATTTGAAAATTAAAAAGGATGAGAGCGATTTAAAAGTCAGCGTTACAATTACTAACAGTGGAGATTATGATGGTTATGAAGTAGCGCAGTTGTATATTTGTGATAAATTTGCGTCAAAAGTACGCCCTGTACGTGAGTTAAAAGGCTATAAAAAGTTGTATTTAAAGCAGGGCGAAAGCGAAACCGTAACCTTTACCTTGCCATTCACTCAATTAGGTTTTTATAATGACAGGCTTGAGTATGTCGTCGAAAACGGTGATTTTGATGTCTTTGTCGGCACCGATTCAAACTGTACGCTCAAAGCCCAATTTACATTGTAATTCTAAAAATATACTTTTAAACAAAAATGCACTTCAATGCACTTCGAGAATTTATCTCGAGGTGCATTTTGCATATTAAAATATTAATTGTTTTTTAGTTTATTCCGCAGTTGAAGTAACTTTATTTGTTGTGGTGGTTGAATTTGAGGTCGAGGTTGCGGTCGTGTTTGCAATCTGCCTGCCCTCGTGATTTATAGTGAAATTGTTTGTCATAATGAGTTTTGAAATCGGCACGATTTTGTAACCGTCGGCAAGCAGTTTTTCCAAAATTGTCGGCAAGGCTTCGGGCGTATGCTTTGCGGCGTTGTGAAATAGGCAAATACTACCCGGCTGAACTTTTGAAAGCACCCTTTCACAGATTTTATCCGCTGTGTAATCTTTCCAATCAAGCGAGTCAACATCCCATTGAATACAGTACATATTAAGCGCTGAAAGGGCGTCGATAAGATTGTTGTCGTAATCGCCGTAAGGCGCTCTGAACAGAGTAGGGCGCCGGCCTGTAATTTTCTCAATTTTATCATTGCAGGCGTTGATTTCTTCCGTCATTTTTTCAATCGAAAGTTGAGGCATGTGGGGGTGCGTGTCGGAATGGTTCATAATTTCGTGGCCTGCGTCGGCAAGTGCTTTGACTGATTCGGGGTATTTGTCAACCCATTCGCCGACTACAAAAAACGTTACTTTAACGTTGTACTTTTTAAAAATTTCAATAAGATGCTCGGTATCTTCATTACCCCATGCGGCGTCGAATGATAATGAAACAATCTTTTCTTGTTTGTCGGTGCAGTAAATCGGCAGTTTTTTGTCGGTAGCGGTTGCTGTCAGCGTTTTATCCCGGCCTGCCGCTGTAAATATGCCGAAAACCAATGCCGCAACAACTGCAACCGCACATATACATAATTTTTTGCTTATAATTATATATCGGAATTTTTTCATAAATCTCACCCTTTCGTTAATAAAATGTATTCATAAGTATTAGTCCACAATGCCAAAAAGTTAGGTTAATTATAAATTTTTCTAAAAATTAATATTAATGTTTTGCCAAATCGCTTTAAAAACTTGAATAAAAAATTATTGATTGTATAATCAAAAACCGACCTGAATCATTTTAATTCAGGTCGGTTTTTAGTGTTGTTTAGTATATTTTTTTCAGTTGCCGCATTCAATACTGATTTCGTTGAATACTTTGAGGATATCGTCAATAGAAGTAGCCTGTTTTTCGGCTTCGTTTTTATCCATAATAATTTTACCTTTATCCATCATTAAAAGACGGTTGCCGTATTCAACTGCAAATCGCAAGTTGTGGGTTACCATTATTGCAGTCAAATTCTTTTCCTTTACCACCTTATCGGTAAGTTCCATAATAATTTCGGCGGTTTTCGGGTCAAGCGCCGCAGTATGTTCATCAAGAATGAGAAAATCTATCGGAGTAAGCGTTGCCATAATAAGCGAAACCGCCTGACGCTGTCCGCCCGAAAGCGAGCCTACTTTAATATTCATTTTATCCTCAAGTCCAAGACCTAAAGTAACAAGTTGTTCTTTGTAATAATCTTCTCTTTTCTTGTTCACTCCGAACGAAAGACCGAAAGGCTTGCCCTTATTATCCGCAAGCGACATATTCTCGAGAATAGTCATATTAGGGCAGTTGCCCATAGCGGGATTTTGATAAACTCTGCCGATTTTACGGTAACGGAGGTATTCAGGCAGTTTTGCAATGCTTTTACCGTCGATAATAACATCGCCGCTTTGAATGGGAATACTTCCGCATATAATGTTTAAAAGCGAGGTTTTGCCGCTTCCGTTTGAGCCTACTATTGAAATATATTCTTTATCCTTAACGGTTAGATTGAAATTGTCAAAAAGGCACATTTCGGTAACGGTACCGGGATTATAAATTTTAGAAACATTTTTAAGTTCTATCATTTTTTGTTTCCCTCCCATTTCGCCTTTGTAAGTCCTGTTACCTTTTCATTGAAAATAAGAATTAATGCAAAAAGCGTTGCATTAAGAAGTTTAAGGTAAATGCCGTTTGTATCAACAAGCACGAGATAGTTTAAGCATAAAGAGTAAATAATTGCGCCGAAAATTACTGCGGTTGAGTCTTTTACAATGCGTATTTTTGAAAATACCGCAAGACCTATAATAACCGAGGCGAGCGCAAGTACAACTTTACCGCTGCCGCAGGTGTTGTCGTACTGCATATAAAGGTGGGAATACAACGCGCCCGAAACCGATACAAAACCGTTTGCAAGCGCAAGACCTAAAATTTTATAATTGCCTACATCTTTTCCGAGAGCGACTACCAAGTTTTCATTATCGCCGGTCGCTTTTATCATATAGCCGAGTTTTGTTTTTAAGAACAAATCAATAATTATTTTAGCAACAATAACGATTACTGCGAGGATTGCCAATATCACATAGTCCCTTATGTCGCTGTCGAGTCCCGAAAGCGTCTCGCCGCCGAAGATTCCTGTTAAATTTTCGCTGCGGTATGAGAAAATTGTTGTAGTTTGACCTGTTTTTGTAAGCAACATTGTAAGCGCAAGTGTAACCGAAAGCAGGGCAGTCATTACAATAATTCCTGCAAGCAGTTTTGAAATTTTGAATTTTACGTGTAAAACGCCTGTAATTGTTCCTGCGATAAATCCCGAAAAGAAGGTTAGTATCGTTGCTAAAATCGGGTTTAATCCGAGTTTTAGCATCAATATTGTGCATACAACTCCGCCGAGCGGAAATGTGCCGTCAACCGACAAATCGGGAAAATCGAGTATGGAGTACGATATATATACTCCGAGCGCTAATACTGCAAAGGCGAGTCCCATTTGCAGACCGTCTATGGTTGTGGAAAAGAAAAGCATAAAAATTTAGTCCTTTTTAAAATTAATTGTTCTGCTTTAAAATTAATTATTCTGCAACGTCGCTTGCAACAATATCGGAAGGAACTTCAAGTCCCAAAGTTTTGCAAACAGCGCTGTTGTAATAGTTTTCAGGATTGGTAATAGCCTTAACAGGGATATCGTCCGCTTTTTTCTCGCCTTTAAGAATTTGAGCGGCGGCTTCGCCTGAAAGTTTGCCTACGTTTACATATTCAATAGAAGCGCTTGCTACGCAACCTACCTTAACCTGCTCGATTTCAGAACCGAAAACAGGGATTTTTTTCTCGTTTGTAATAGGTAAAATGTTTGTTTCAAGTTTACCTACGATTGTGTTGTCAAGCAAGTTTACAAAGCAGTCGGCGCCGCGTTCGATAAGTTCGGTTGTTTTTGCGTCGATAGTAGTAATGTCCGAAACTGCCGAATCGAGAATCTCCATACCTTCGTATTTTTCAGCCGATTTTTTAATGTTTTCAACCTGAATAGGCGAAGAAGATTCTTCGGTTGAGTAAAGAACGCCGATTTTAAGGTCGTCTTTGCCCATAAATCCTGTTACAACTTCAAGTTGTTTATCAAAATTAGGAATATCCGAAGCGCCTGTAATATTGGTGTAGTTTTGCATAACAGTAGGATCTGTGATTGCGCAGAAAACAACAGGAATATCTTTGTCAGCGGCGGCGTTTGCGGCGGCTACTGCCGACGGAGTAGCGATTGCAATGATAACGTCGGCTTTTTTGTTAACAAGAGTGTTAGCCTGTGTTTGCGAAACGCTTGCGTCGAAGTTTGAGTTTAAAAGTTCAATGTCGCTATTTTCAGAATTAAATCCGTTTTCTTCAAGTCCTTTTACAATGCCGTCGTAGCAATTGTTAAGCGAAGCGTGAGAGCCGAACTGGATAATGCCGATTGTTTTTTTAGAGTTGTTAGCGCTGTCCGCAGTGTCTGTAGAGTCGCTGTTTCCGCAGGAAACAAGACCGAATGCAAGTACCAATGTTAAAATAAGCGTTAAAAATCTTTTCATAATAAAAATCTCCTTTGAACTATGTTTTATTGTTTTTATATTTTTAATTATTGTGATTTAGCGATTGTTTTTTGTAAATGTAAATATTAAAATGAAAGTCGCCATCGTTTTGTTAAAAGTTTCATTAAAAAATTCCCCTTTATAAAAATTTGATATTTGTTTTATAAATTTATTTTATAAAGTTCTATTCTCATGTTGTGGTTTCAGCACTTATCGCCTCCCTCTGACGAGGGAGGTGGCACGGCTTTTGCCGTGTCGGAGGGAGAGAAAGAATATAGATAGATATATACTTTGGTTTTTCTCTCCCTCAGTCTCGCTTCGCTCGACAGCTCCCTCGTCAGAGGGAGCCAATCTACACCCCAACTTTTGCAAAAGAACCTTTTATAAAACAAAAAGTCCTGTCCCTTGAATTTTCAAGGGACAGGACTGAAAATCAAAATTCCTGCGGTACCACCCAAGTTGACACTTTTTTAAAGTATCCGCCTTAACTCTTGTACTAATATACAAGTGAGCATTGATAACGGGCGCTCGTTTCCCGATGACTGCTACTCGGCTACGTAGCCTTTCGGTCATCCTCAGAAGTCCATTCATTTAAAATCCGACTGCCGTTTTACACCACCCAACGACTCTCTTAAAATCGGTAAGATAAATTACTTACTCTTCTTCAACGGTTTAATCTATATATACGCATTATATGAAATTAATTTCAATTTGTCAAGCGTTTTTTGAAAAATATTTTATTTTTTTGCAAGATTCAAGTGTTTCGTATTTCTATACCGCAACGGCAATCAAGCAATTTGCTCGCTATTGTTATGCTGATTTTACTTTACAAATCCTACTTTTCTTTTTACTTTTGACAAAGTTTTTCTTGCCAAATATGACGCTTGTTCTGCGCCCTCTTTATACATAGCCTCAAGTTGCGCTTTATCGCTCATAAGTTCGTCAAAACGCTCTCTTACAGGACGAAGTTCTTCGACAACCGCTTCGCCTACCGCCGTTTTGAAATCGCCGTAGCCTTTGCCGTCAAAATCCTTTTCAATCTGTTCAAAGGAAAGTCCCGTAACCGCAGAGTAAATAGTCATAAGGTTGTTAATACCTGCTTTTTCTACCGTATCTCCAAAGTAAACACGCGCTTCGGAATCGGTTACAGCACGTTTGAATTTACGCATAATCGTATCCGGATCATCAAGAATTTTAACATAAGCGTTTTCATTTGAGTCGGATTTTCCCATTTTTTCGGTCGGATTTTGCAAACTCATAATTTTAGCGCCGACTTTCGGAATAATCGGTTCGGGAACTTTAAAGGTTTCACCGTAAATGCCGTTAAATCTGTTGGCTACGGTACGGCAAAGTTCAACGTGCTGTTTCTGGTCAACACCTACCGGCACAACGTCCGCCTGATACAAAAGAATATCGGCATTCATAAGCGACGGATATGAGAAAAGGCCTAAATTAACATTATCGGGCGCTTTTTTTGATTTGTCTTTAAATTGAGTCATTCTCTGCATTTCGCCGTACATAGAGTAGCAAGAAAGAATCCACGATAATTCTGCGTGTGCAGGTACGGTCGACTGAATAAACATAAGGCTTTTATTCGGGTCAAGACCGATTGCGTTTAAAATACCGTAAGCGGTTAAAGTCTGCAGACGAAGCGCTTTCGGCTCAAGTCTTATTGTAATTGCGTGTAAATCCGCAACTGCGAAAATCGAGTTGTATTCGTCCTGCAAAGCAACCCAGTTACGAAGTGCGCCGAGATAGTTGCCCAAGGTAAAATGGCCGGTCGGCTTTATCATACTAAGCATTGTTTTTTTATCTTGTGAAAATTCCATTTTATATTTCTCCTTAGTTCCGATTATTTGTGGTAAGACGCTTTAGCAGAGGTGACTTTTTTTAGATTAAAAGTTATATCTCTTTAACTAATTCGCCTAAAAGTTCCATACCTTTAATTAATTGCTCGTCGGTAGGGGTTGAGTAGTTGGTTCTGAACTCGTGACATTCATCGGTTTCGTTAATCAAGAACGCAGTACCGGGGACAAGCGCCACTTTTTTCTCCTTAACCGCCTTTGTGCAGAAATTCATCATATCCACTTCTTTTGGCAGAGTACACCAGATAAACAAACCGCCCTCTACTTTGTGATAAGTGATTTTGTCGCCGAAGTAATTGTCCATAAGGCTCATCATAAGTTGTGCTTTGTGGCGGTAAATACCACGCAGTTTGTTTAAATGCGCTTCAAAATCGGTGGTTTTTAAAAACTCATCGGTAATCATCTGTGAAAAAATCGTGGTATGAACATCGGAAGTCTGCTTGCAAACGGTAAGTTTTGCGATTATCTTTTTATTTCCGATTGCATAGCCTACACGAAGTCCGGGGGAAAGCACCTTTGAAAAAGAGCCTGCGTAAACTACAATTCCGTCGGTATCAAGCGACTTAATTGTAGGTATGTTTTCGCCCGAAAATCTGATTTCACCGTAAGGATTATCTTCAAGCACAAGCACATTATACTTTTTAGCAAGCGCATAAATCGCTTTTCTTTTTTCAAGCGACATTGTAATTCCCGTAGGATTTTGAAAATTCGGTATTGTGTATATAAACTTTGTATTAGGATTTTCTTTTAACGCTTTTTCAAGCGCCTCAATATTCATTCCGTCGTCGTCAACCGGTATGCCCACTAAATGAGCGCCGTAAGAACGGAATGTATTAAGCGAGCCGATAAAAGACGGTGCTTCGGCAATAATCGTATCGCCTTTTTCGCAAAAAGCCTTTGCCATTAAATCCATAACCTGTTGAGCGCCCGAAGTGATAATTAATTCATCATCTTCGCCTACGGAATTATGCTTAATTTTCATATATTCTTTCATTCTGTCACGCAAAGGCCGGTAGCCTTCGGTAACCGAATACTGCAATGCGCCGATTGCGTCATTTTTTAAAATATCGGCGGAAATCCGAGCAATGTCTTCTGTCGGAAATGCTTCGGGAGCAGGGTTTCCCGCCGCAAACGAAATCATACCCGGAACGGATGAATATTTTAAAATTTCTCTTATAGCCGACGGGGCTAAATTAGCAATACTTTCAGTAAATTGATAATTCATTTCTTTCACCTTTTTTCGTGATTATAATAAGTATATCATAAAATGTATTATAAATAAAGAGAAAAAGTATAATTTTCCGATAAAAAATAAAAACCGCAATTTGATTTTAAAAACTGCGGTTTTGTTTTATGGGTTCCATACCTAATGTTGGGGGTTTTAGCACTTATCGCCTCCCTCTGATGAGGGAGGTGGCACGGCTTTGCCGTGACGAAAGGAGAGAACTTTGGCTTTTCTCTCCCTCAGTCTCGCTTCGCTCGACAGTTCCCTCGTCAGAGGGAGCCAATCTACAACCCAACTTTTGCAAAAGAACCGTTTTATGATAAAATATCAATAAATTTCCATTTAAGACGGTATGCAACGGTTAAGCCTGAATAAACACCGTATCCGTAATCGTCGATAAAATCGAGTACCTTATCGGCGTCGTCTTTTGTAACAGGAAGTTTTGAGAACATGGCTTTTTGATAAATTTCAAAAACTTCGTCAAGATTATATTCCGATTCTTTAAAATCAAAATTCTCTTCGACAACTTTTTTAAATTCATCGAAAGTATATGTTTCATCGAATTTTGTCTTTTTGAATTTCAGCATTTTCAAAAGAAGTTCAAATCCGAACAAAATCTGCTTTCTGCTGTCGTTTGAGTTAAAAATCTCCTTGTGCTTTTTAAGAACCGAAATTCGCCTTATAATCAGTATAATCACAAAAAGAATTATCAGTCCCAAAACCGAGAATAATGCTATGCTTATGTATAAAATAGCGTTGCTTTCTTCATAGTTTTGCTGTTCCTCCTGCTGTTCTTGTTCCTGTGGAACTTCGGGCTCCTGATTTTCTTCTTCGTTTGCAGCAGAATCATTGTTTTCGGGTTTCGCCGGCTCGTCTTTTTGGTCCTCTTCAAATTTATTTTCGGCGTCATCAATCGCCTGCTGCATTAACGCATTAAATGAACCACTATAATAGCCGTTGGTAACTTCAACCGGAATCCAACCGTAAGAAGAGTCAAAAATTTCAATCCAGGCATGAGAATGACCGTCGTTTAGTGTCAGAGTTTTTACGCTGTCATCTCCGTTTGCAGTTGCAATATCCTGTTTCGGAATGTAAAATCCCTCGACATATCTTGCCGGAACGCCCAGCGAACGTAAAATTACCGTTGCCGCCGTTGCATAATGTGCTGAATAACCCACGCCTTTTTCAAAAAGGAAATAGCTTGCAAAATCTTTGTTGTCAGGGAGTTTTTGCACCGAATCCGAATACTCGGTATTAGTGCTTAAAAACTCTCGTACTTTGTCTACTGTTTTATATACTGTATCGCCTTTTAACTGCTGACCGAGTTTAGCAATTTCATCAATTCCCGACGGCAACAGCGTATAATTATTCTGAACAAATTCAGAGTATTTTGACCAGCCTTTCTGAAAATCCTTGCTTTTAAAATAAGTTGTGTATGGTAGAGCAAGATAATCCGCAATATCATAATACGCTTTGTAAGAATAAGAATCGCTGTATTCGGGGGAAAGGTATAAATCTTCATAACTTTCAAAAGAAGTTCCCGAAACAATGCCGTTCGGCGCATAGGCATAGTCCTTTTCACGCCTGAAATCATACAACTTAAAATCGCCGAGATTTAAGTTTTTATCTGCAAGTTCGCTGTATAATAAATCGCCCGTAACAGAGGGCAATGAGTAATCTCCGCTTGCAAACGCTTTTTTAACGTCGTCAAGTTGACTGTAGGTTTCATTATCAAAAGTTTCCCAACGTCTGCCGTTATAAATACTGCCGACGTACCCTTTTAAATAAAGCGATTGTTTGGAATTAGGTATTTGAACGGTTACATAATCTCGATTTTGAATTTTTCGGTCGCCCAAAACTTCAAGATTGCCCTCTTTCAGCGAGGCGTCGTGGTCATAGCCTGTTATACGGTCGTAAATATCAACCGCCGTATGTTTCACATTTTTTCGAAGTGCGTTTAAGTTTTCACTTCTTGCAAAACCTGATGAAGTCAGCGCGTTTGTAATAATCACAAAGCACAAAAATACAGCCGTTGCCATAACAAAAGCGCTGCCGCCGAAACGTGCGGTTCTGTTTTCATAAACAAATTGCTTGTGGTTATTTACTTTATCGCCGTTTTTGTGCCTTACTAAAGTTCGCTGGCGGTTTGAAATATGCAACGTCAACATTCCTGCCCAGCCTGCAATTAAAAGAGCAAACGGGATTTTATACGAAACGCAACCGAAAGCCGCACCGATTTCAAAAAGCGGAAATGTTACTAAAAACGCACCGATAAACTGCGATCTTCCGACTGCAAAATAAGCGGTCAGCGAGGTGATGATTACCGAGAACATAACCATACAGTAGGTGGTATTTGAAATATAACTGTCGTTCCATTTTATAATCGGGTCGGGCGCAGTCCAATACATTGCGTCATAAATTGATTTTACAACACTGTCGTATAAAAGTTGAAAACCCGTTATAACGGGAGTCAGCATAAAAAGTCCCGCAGCCGCCACCGCCGCTATGCTTAAAATTAAGATAAGCGTGCGTTTTTTAAAGGCTTTGTAAAGTGCGGTTAAAATAATGGAAGATATAATTACCGCAACTAAAACCGCCCATTCGACGGTTTTAATATTCATCATTGATGAAAATGTAAAAATTCCTCCGGCAGACAACGCAAAAACAATTAGAAAACGTGATAAAAAGTTTATTGCGCCGTTTGCGGCTTTGGCATTTTTTGCGGAAGATTCATCAACCAGATTAAAACTTAAACCCGAATTAATTATTTCTTTATTTTTCATAATGTGTTTTCAAGCCGCCTTTCTAAAATTTTACGCCGTAAAGGCAGCGTTCTTCCGAATGAGGCGCAACCGAAATAAATCTTGTGCCGTCGGTTTTCGGTATATCGCTTCTTTCAAATTCAACCGCAACGATTGAAAGTAGCGATAACGACAGGTTAAATCCTGCAAATATGCCCTCAACGTCTTTAGCGGAATTTGACGACATAAGAATAATATGCGAATACTTTGATTTTGTGAAGAATTCACAGCGTTCGAGCATAGGCTCGGCGGTGAATACCGAATCCGAAAAAATTCTTGAAAGCACCGAAAAAACGTCCGTCTCATTTTTAATTTTTGCTTTTGCAAAGGTGCAATTTCTGCAATTATACCAGCCTACATAGTGGGTGATGCCTTTTTTCGCAAAATCAAGCGAAACCGAAGCAAAAGTTTTAATAAGCGAGTCGATTTTTTCAAGGCTTTTATCGGTTGTATCTTTAATTTTTAGGTCAAGATAAATAAAAATATTGTCGCTTACAGGCAATGAATACTCCTTAACCATATATTTATCGGTTTTAGAGGTGAGTTTCCAATGAATTTTATTGAGTTTGTCGCCGTCTGTATATTCACGTATATTGAAAATTTCAGACGGGTCGTCGCCTGCTTTTGCGCTTGAAAATTTTTCAGACTCACCTATAAAAAAGTTATTGGGTCGGATTGTGCTTGTAACATCAACCGTTTGGGGAAAAATCGGTATGATTTTTGTGGTTTTTACGCTTTTATCAAGTCGAAACAATGAAAAAAAGTCATAAAAAGAGGCTTTTTTAATCGAAAATTCTATGTTTCCGATATGCTGCGAGCCCATTTCATAAGTGAAAACCTTTGTGGAAAAAGGCGCAGAACTTATAATAAGTCTGCAATCATGCTCGGTGTTTAAAAATAAATTTTTGCATTTGGCGGTCAGTTTAATATGCGTAACCGCAAAAGGCGATTTGTTTTTTACATTAATAAGAATTTTAACAGGCTTGCCTATGCCGAAATTTCGGTCGTCTATTTCAATTTCGATTTTGGTTAAAAAGTAAGAAATAAGATGAATTATAAGCAAAACAATCGGGATAAATAAAACCGTTAAAAACAGTATAAATGCCAGCAAATCCTTATAAAGTACGAAAAATACGCCTGTGGCGATTGCGACCGCAAAATAAATAATCCAACTGATTATCATTTATGTAAGTCCTTTCAAAAAGAGGATTTTAGTTTATTCCGGGGCATTTTACCTGTTTTAAAATGCTTGTTAAAACTGCGTTTGCGTTAAGACCGCCGATTTTGGCTTTGGGACTTAATGCAACTCTATGCTCTGCGGCGTCAAGGAATATGTTTGTAACATCATCGGGAACAACATAATCTCTGCCCTGCATAAAAGCGTGAGCACGTGCAAGTTTTGCGATAGCAACCGTGCCACGAGGACTTATGCCGAGCGAGAGCATTTCATTATTTCTTGTAGCACCGGCAAGAGCAACTATATAATTGAAAATTTTATCATCGGTATAAACTTCTTCAACCGCTTTTCTCATAGCGATAATGTCTTCGCCGCTTGCAACTGCGTTAACGGATTTAAGCGGATTTCTGCCTTGTTTACCCTTTAAAATGTTAACCTCGTCCTGCTCGTCGGGATAGCCCATTGAAAGGCGAACGGCAAATCTGTCAAGTTGCGATTCCGGCAGCATCTGTGTTCCTACATAGCCGATTGGGTTTTGCGTAGCGATAACGGTAAAAGGTTTCGGGATTTTGTGCATAACGCCGTCAACGGTGATGTGGCCTTCTTCCATTATCTCGAGTAGTGCCGATTGAGTTTTTGATGAAGTACGGTTAATTTCATCTGCTAAAAACAAATTGCAAAGTGCAGCACCCGGTTTATATATAAATGAATCGGACTTTTTATCATAAACAGTAAATCCGGTTACATCAGTCGGCAATACATCAGGGGTGAACTGCAAACGCTTGTATTCAAGGCTTGTAGCCTTTGAAAGCGCAAGCGCAAGGGTAGTTTTACCGACGCCCGGGATATCCTCAAGCAGAATGTGGCCGCCTGCAACCACTACGGTTAAAATTTTATCAATTATTTCTTCTTTGCCCAAAACGGCTTTTGAAATCTCTTTTTTTACTTCTCCTATTTTTTCGAGTAAAATTTTGTTGTTATCGGTTTCCATTATGTTTCTCCTTAAAAAACAGAATATTTTAATCTTTTTATATCATAGCATAGAAAAAATGCAAAAGCAATATTTTAAAAAGATTTTTTTACATTTATAAAATATCTTTTTATTCTTTCAGCGTATAAAAAATAATTAGGAGTTTCACAGTCCGAAAAAACAGCATAAAAATACAAGGGGCGACAGAGATTTTTCTCTGTCGCCCCTAAAATATTATTGTCTGATTATTCAAAAAACTCGTTATAAATTGCTTTGAGCGCTTCTTCAAAATGCTCTTCATCAACACCGATAATGATGTTAAGTTCGGACGAGCCTTGGTCAAGCATTCTGATGTTGATATTTTGTTTTGCGATAGCGGTTAAAACTCTTGCGGCGGTGCCTGTTGTTTTTCTCATACCAACTCCGACAACCGCAATAAGCGCTAAATTATCATCGAAAGAAATGCTGTCTGCCAATGTTTCTCGTCTTATTGTATAAAGCAAATCTTCCTTTTTCGGTTCGAGCGCTTTTGAATCAATTACAACCGACATAGTATCAATGCCTGACGGTAAATGCTCAAAGCATAATTCTTCACGTTCAAGCACCGATAAAACCTTTTTGCCGAAACCGATTTCGGCGTTCATCATGGCTTTTTCGATATTTACGATAGAAAAGCCTTTTTTACCAGCAATACCTGTTATATTAGGTGTGTTTTCGTCAACCTTTGTGTCTAAAACAATCATTGTTCCCGGAGCAGACGGGTTGTTTGTGTTGCGTATGTTTATAGGAATACCTGCCTGATGAACAGGGAAGATAGCGTCTTCGTGAAGAACAGTAGCGCCCATATAAGAAAGTTCACGCAGTTCTTTATAAGTAATTTTGTTAATGATTTTAGCGTTTTTAATAATTCTTGGGTCGGTTACCAAAAATCCGTCAACGTCAGTCCAGTTTTCATAAAGGTCGGCGCCGACCGCACGTGCAACCAAAGAGCCTGTAATATCAGAACCGCCTCTTGAAAAGGTTTTTATAGTGCCGTTCGGCATTCTGCCGTAAAATCCGGGAACAACCGCTCTGTCATAATGCGACAAATGCTCTTTTGTTTTTTCAAAAGTAAATTCCGAATTAAAACTGCCTGTTTCGTTAAAACGAATACATTTTGCGGCGTCCATAAAATGATAACCCAATAATTTAGCCAAAATCATACCGGAAAGATACTCTCCGCGTGAAGCGGCGTAATCTCTGCCTGCGTTTGATTCAAGCGAAACCTTGATTTTTTCATATTCAGCCGTCAAATCCATATCAAGACCGAGGTCGGCGATAATGCCGTCGTATCTGTCGGTAATTTGTTTTAAAACAGGTGAAAAATCTTCGCCCTCGCTTGATAATTCATAGGCTTTATAAAGCAAATCGGTAATTTTAATATCATCGTCGAAACGCTTGCCCGGAGCCGACGGAACAATATATTTCCTATCGGGATTTTCCTTTACGATTTTTGCTACTTTTCTGAACTGGTTAGCGTCGGCGAGCGATGAGCCGCCGAATTTTGCAACTACTAAAGACATTTTATCAATACTTCCCTTTTATAAATTCTTTTCTTTTTATTATATGTCAAGAACTCTGATTTTTGACAAAACTTCTCCGTTTACAAGTGAAATAAGATTGTCAAAAGCCTGTTCTTTCATTCCGTCTGTAATAAAGGCTATTTCGCCGTTGTCGGCGTTCTTGTTTTCTAAAAATCTTACTTTGCCGAAAGCCTTTTCAACATCGGACTTATCCGCTTTCATTCTTACGTACATAGCAATCGAATCCTGCTTATAATCTTCAACATAACCGTCGCAGCCCGATTCCCACGAAACATATTTTCTTGAAGTCAGATGCTTTGCACAGTCGATTACGTCTGCTACAACCGCCGAGGCAGTCGGGAGTTTTCCTGCGCCTCTGCCGTAAAATACAACGTCGCCGATAGCGTCGCCGCGAACCATAACTGCATTGTAAACATCGTCAACGGTGGCTAATTGACTGTGTGAAGAAATAACCGCAGGGTAAACGCTTGCAAAAACTTTATCCTCGGAAATTCTTGCGGTTTTACCTATAAGTTTTATAACCATGCCCGCCGATTCGCAGAAAGCGACATCGGAAAGCGCAATTTTTGTAATTCCCTCGGTATAAACCTGTTCGGGATAAACGTGCTTGCCGAAAGCAAGCGCCGAAAGTATGCAGATTTTTCTGCAAGCGTCGTGACCTTCTACATCGGCAGTCGGGTCTTTTTCGGCGTAGCCTAATTCCTGCGCTTTTTTAAGAGCGTCTTCAAAAGAAACGCCCGAATGAATCATCTGCGTTAAAATATAGTTTGTAGTACCGTTTAAAATACCGTAAATTTCGCAGATTTCGTTAGCGGCAAGACACTGCGTAATAGGTCTGATAATCGGAATGCCGCCGCCTACCGACGCTTCAAATAAGAAATTAACGTTTTTCTCTTTTGCGATTTTTAAAAGTTCGTCGCCTTTGGTTGCCACCAATTCTTTGTTTGAAGTAGCAACCGATTTTCCTGCGAGCAAGCAGGCTTTTACAAAATCGTAAGCAGGTTGAAGACCGCCCATTGTTTCAACAACGATTTTAACCTCGTCGTCATTAAGAATATCGTGGAAATCTTTTGTGAAAAGCGCTTCGTGAGGGTCGCCCGGAAATTCACGAAGGTCAAGAATATGAGCCACATCAAGCTGCATACCTGCTTTTTTCTGAATTGATTCATGGTTTTTGTAAAAAACCTCTACAACACCCGAGCCTACAACGCCGTAGCCCATAACTGCTATTTTTATCATAGTATTATTCTCCTTTTATTCGCCTAAAATCTGATGAACGGATTTTACACCTTCAATTTGCTTTAATTGGTTAATCAAATCAGATACCGATAAATCGGGGTTTGTTACTCTGAAAGATACCGAAACGGGCGCTCTTCTGCCGGACGGAATATTCTGATTAACCGTAAGAATGTTAGCGCCGCTTTCGTAAAGCACCGACATAAACATCGAAAGTATCCCCGCTTTATCGGCAAGCACCGCATGAACTGTTACAATCTTGCCGCCTGTATCTTCATAGGTGAAAACGTGGTCTTTATATTTATAATAGGCGCTTCTTGAAATACCTGCTTTTTTACAAGCGAGAGAAGCCGATTCTTCTTCGCCGTCCAAAAGTTTTTGCTTTACTTTAAGCGTTTTGATAAATACATCGGGCAGAACGCTGCTGTCAACAATAAGTTTTTGATTATCGCTCAAAAAAATGTCCACCTCCGACGCACTATGTTTTTGTAATAGGTACACTATAACAGATATTTTCCCGAATTTCAAGGTTTTTTTAAGTAAAATCCCTGTTTTTTATGTTTTTAATGAATTTTAATATAAAAATCAATGGAATTATAGTAAAATGGATAAAAAAATCGTTGAAATTATTGAAGTGAAATTGTATAATACAGTGGAAAAAGTGCTTCATAATATACTTATATTATATAGTGTGAATCAAAACATCACATTTGTATCAAAATTATAAAATATAATTCTAAAGAACTATTT
Source organism: Acutalibacteraceae bacterium (assembly GCA_036308645.1). Taxonomy (GTDB): domain Bacteria; phylum Bacillota; class Clostridia; order Oscillospirales; family Acutalibacteraceae; genus RUG11462. The sequence continues at coordinate 49,802 of JAXJVH010000033.1, forward strand.
TGCGAAAAAAGGAGGAGTTTTTATTTTTGAATGTATTAAAAATACCGTTTTGGTTGTTGATGACGATGTGAAACTTCGCAGTACCATTTCGGATTATCTTTTAGAATTCGGATTTGATGTGCTTTCCGCTTCGGACGGCGCCGAAGCCATCAATGTTTTTGAAGCGGAAAAAGATAAAATCGACCTTGTGCTGCTTGACATTATGATGCCTAAAATAGACGGTTACGACGTACTGAAAATAATCAGAAAAACCTCCGATGTTCCTGTTATTATGCTTTCCGCAAGAGAGCATGAAAAGGACCAACTTAAAGGCTATGAATTAGGCGTTGATAATTATATTACAAAACCGTTTTTATTGAGCGTTTTAAAAGAGAATATAAAAGCCTGTATTCAAAGGGCAAGCAAAACTCAGAAAAAACTTATTGAACGCGGCGCGCTTTCTGTTGACAAGTCTCGCAGATGCGCTTATTTAGATAACCGTTTGTTGGAACTTACTCCGAAAGAGTTTGATGTGTTGCTGTATCTTATTGAAAACGAGCATAGGGTGCTTGAACGTGAAAGCATACTCGACGCCGTTTGGGGAATTGACTATTACGGGGACTTCAGAACAGTAGATACAATTATAAAACAACTCCGAAAAAAACTCGGTGAAAACCATAACTATATTCGTTCAGTCTACGGCGTAGGCTACTTCTTTGATATAAAGGAGGAGTAGGTTTTATGTTTAAAAGGCTGTCGGTAAAACTTGCGGTTTATATTGTGCTTATCTTGGTGCTTATTATCGGCGGAGTAAGCGCTTTATATGCCGTCAACTCAAAGGATTTGTATATCAGCAATCAAAAAAGTCTTATGTCGAGCGTTGTAAAAGAGCTTAATAATATTGATTTTGATAAAGAAATCGAAAACATAAACGAGTTTTTGGACAAATATTATGAACAGACTTATGAACTTTATATTTGCGATGAAGATATTACTCCCGTGTTTTCCACCAAAAGAATGGTGGATACTGCGGAAATTATAAAACGGCTTTTTATTGATGAAATAGACGAGTATAAAGAAAACAACTCGCCGGTGTTTTTTGAAAAAAGCGACGACCGCTATGAGCGAATTGTGCTTAAAACAAAAGTGAATAACCATGGCAAAATTTATTATATTTTTATTGAAGAAAGTTTGAGAACAAGCGACGCAGTAGTGGATTTTACAAACAGTTTTTTGGTAAAACTTATCGTAATATTCATTATTGTCAGCGGTATTGTTGTGTTTATTCTTATTAACAGAACAACACGTTCTTTAAGAACTTTGAGCGATGTTGCCGCAAAGATTTCCGAGGGCGATTATTCCGTAAGATACAACGGAAAAATAACTAACGACGAAGTCGGCGTTTTGGCAAGCAATCTCAATTTTATGGCAAATACCATTGCCGAAAACGTAAACGACCTTAAAAATTACAACTTTCTTTTAAAAGAAGATAACAGCCGTATGTCCGAATATGAGAGTATGCGTAAGAGAGTTCTTACCAATGTTACTCATGAACTTAAAACTCCGCTTGCCATCATTTCAAGTCAGATTGAAATGATGACGGTTACAAAAAGCGACGAGAAGAAAAAGTATTATTATGAGTCGGCTATGGATGAAATTGATAAAATGAGCAAACTTATAAGCCGCTTGCTTAATTTCTCCGCCGGTGAGAAGGTCATTTTTGAAAATGAAAAGACTGAAATCAATCTCGGCGAGTATATAAAAAATCTTTGTGATAAAAGCATTACCGTTATTAAGTCGAAAAATGTCAAATTTAAAGAAATGCTTGAGGATTGCAAGATTATTGCGTCGTTAGAGCATATTGAGCATATATTTAACAATTATCTTATGAATGCTATACAGTACGGCGCCGAGGGCGGTCTTATAGAGGTCTGCGTAAAAAAACAAAAGGATTACTGCCGTCTTTCCGTATTTAATGAGGGAAGCAGTATTGACGAGAGCGAAAGCGAAAAAATCTGGACAGATTTTTACAGAGTGCAAACCGGTATTGCGCAGGATTCAAAAAAAGTCGGCATAGGACTTTTTATTGTAAAAGAAATTTCACTTATTAATCATGACCGATGCGGATTTATCAACCGTCAAGGCGGCGTTGAGTTCTGGTATGATTTTTGCGAAAATGATTATTAAAAATAAAGAATTTAAAAGTTGAAAGGAAGAGCCGCTTGGAAATTTCGTCTATAACCAATATAATATCTATCCCATTTGCCTGTTTTGCTTGCGTTACGGTGTTACTGTATTATATTTTACCGAAAAAATTTCGTTGGTGCGCTTTAATAGTTGCCAATACCGTTTTCTATCTTTACGGTGGTGCCGAACTTATAATTTATTTGATTATAGCCTGCCTTGTAGCATATTTTGCAGGCATTATAATGAATAAAAGTTTTGAAGAACAAAAGAAAAAATGCGAAGGTCTTGGCAGAAAAGAGAAAAAGCCAATAAAACAACTTTATAATAAAAAGCGAAGAATTGTTTTGGTTATATCCGTTGTTGTAATTCTTTTGGGGCTTATCGTTACAAAATATACTCCGTTTTTAGTCGGCGTATTCAATGGAATTATCGGCCGGTTCGGTTTGTCGCCCGTAGGTGAAAACAGCGTTGGAAAGTTTTTTGTAAACGTACTCGGCTGCTCTTATTTTACTCTTTCAATCATCGCATATATGACCGATGTTTACAGAGAAAAGTTTAAAGCGGAAAAGAATTTCTTAAAACTTTATGTTTTCGTTTCGTTCTTCCCGCATATCAAACAAGGCCCTATTGAGCGATATGATTATTTAGCGCCTCAACTTTTTGAGGGTAACAAATTAGAGTTTACCAATTTAAAACAAGGCGCAATGATGTTTTTATACGGCGTGTTTAAACAACTTATGATTACAAACAGGCTTTCAACCGTATCATCATACATATTTGATAATTATGAAAAATTAAACGGAATTTCCGTATTGTTCGGAACCGTTGTGTTCTCAATTCAAATTTATACCGATTGGACCGCTTATTGCGATATTGTCGGCGGTGTGGCAAAAATGCTCGGTATAAATATCACTAAAAACTTTAATCATCCTTATTTTTCAAAAAGTATGCCTGAATTCTGGAGAAGATGGCATATTTCAATGAGTTCGTTCTTTAAGGATTATGTGCTTTATCCGATTTCCGCAAGTAACTTTTGCTTGAAACTCAATAAAAATTCAAGAAAATTATTCGGCAATACCGCAGGGCGTGTAATATCTTCGGCGCTTCCGATTCTTGCCGTATGGTTGATGACGGGAATTTGGCACGGCGCAAGTTATAACTTCCTTTGCTGGGGACTTTTCCAAGGCGTAATAATAATGCTCAGCGTTATTTTTACGCCGATGATTCAAAAACTAAATCAAAAACTTCACTTTAAAACCGAAAGTTTCGGCTGGTCGCTTTTTAGAATGGGCAGAACCTTTTTGATTTGCTGTATGGGCAGAATTTTCTTCAGAACATCGTCTATTTCGGACGCTTTCGGAATGTTCTCCCGTTTAGGAGTTTTAGGCGGAGGATTTTCGCTTTACAGCTTCGGTCTTGATAAAAAAGATTGGATTGTAGCAATAATTTCAATTTTATTTGTTTTGGCGGTTTCGGTTATCGAAGAAAAACTTGATAAAGAAAATTGCAGTATTTACAGAAAATTAGATGAACAGCCCGTATTCTTTAAATGGGTTATTCTTTACATTATTATTCTTTCGATTGTAATTTACGGAATTTACGGCGCAGACGCTACGCACGTAACCTTTATCTATGAGAATTTTTAGCGAGGAAATACAATGAATAAGATTGCTTATAAAATTTATGCCGTTTTAAAAAATCTGATTTGTTCTGTTTTGTTTTTCGCAATACTTTTCGGCACATTGGCATTTATAGCGCCTTTGTTTCGCTATGAGGAGGATGAAATTTCCACCGGAAACCTCTCTACCTTTTATGCGGCTCGAAAAGAAAGCGTGGACGTTGTGTTTTTAGGCGCTTCATCTGTTTACAGATTTTTTATGCCTACGGTTATGTATGAAAAATACGGAATTACCTCTTTAAACTATTCATCTGCGGGAATGGCAGGCGAGGCTATGACAGGGCTTATTGATGAAATAATCGACGTGCAGAATCCGAAACTCATTGTAGTAGAACTTCGCGACTATATAAAATGGACAGGAAGAGTTAAAGAAGAGGATTATGATAAGGATAAATGGTATGAAGCACAGTACTCATATATCAGCCGAATTGTAAACAATATGCCTGTTTCAAAAAACAGGGCGAAGGTTATTCACGATACCGTTCCTTCGCTTTTGGGCGATGATGAACTTGATTGGCAGTTTGAATTTTTGAAAACTCATAATAATTGGAAAGATATAAGTTTTTCGGATTTTCTGTCTTTTGCACGTAAAGAATTAAGCGGTGAAAAAGAAGTTATAAATTTAAACGGCAAATATAAAGGCGCTGATTATAAAGGCAATCTGGCCGTTTCTTCGGTTGATTATAACGAATCGGTGGATTGGTCGGATTTTACCGAAACAAAAGAAATCGAGCCTGAACGATTAGAGGTTTTAGACAGCCTTATCAATAAGGCAAAAAGCGTAGATACCGAGATTTTGTTTTTGACAACTCCGTATCCCGAAACAGAAACGCTTGCCGTTTATGAAAATTTTGTTCAAAACTATTTAGAGGAAAACGGCGTAAACTTCTTTAATTGCAACAAAAAGGTTAAAGAAATCGGTATTGATTTTGCTTCGGACTTTTATGATAAAAAGCATACTAACGTAAAAGGCGCCGTAAAAGTTACCGAATATGTCGGTAAGTATTTGGTTGATAAATATAATTTAGAGAAATCTAATCTTACCGAAGAAGAACAGAAAGAATGGCAGAGCGCCGCTGATAAATGGAATAAAGAAGTGTTAGAGCCGGGTGTTAAGAAAATCGAAGAAACGGTTAGCAAACACAAGGCTAAAGGCAGCACAAATTATTAAGGAGCGATAAAAATGGTCGGTTCAATAGTTGAAGCAATAAAACTTCAAAGCATTTCACAACCTGATAAAAAGTGTATAAGCGATGCAAAAGTATGCTATACATATTCGCAGTATTATCAAAAAATCAGACAAGCGGCGGCTTTCCTTTTAGATAAAGGCGTAAAAAAAGGCGATAAGGTTATTATCAAATCCGCACAGAATTCTGCTTATCTTACTGTACTTCATGCAGTGCATATTTTAGGCGCAGTTGCGGTGCCGCTTGAAAAAACGGTAAAAGAAGAACGTGTTTGCGAAATTAACGATGTCGTAAAAGCGGTTTGCTTTGTTTCGGACAAACCTGCAGAAAGCGTTACAACATATCTTTACAGCGATATTGACGAATACGAAAAAGAGTTTGAGCCGGAAAACTTGCCTTGCGGCAGTGATGATTCTACCATTCTTTTTACCACAGGAACTACCGGTAAATCAAAAGGTATTCTTTTGTCACATTCTGCCGATGTTGCGGTTGCAGAAAATGTAACCTACGGCACAAAAATGAAAAAGGATAATATTGAAGTTATCCCTATGCCGCTTAATCATTCGTTTGCGCTTCGCAGATATTATGCGAATATGATAAACGGCTCATCGGTAATTTTGATGGACGGCGTTATTTTTGTAGCAAAATTTTTCGAGGCGTTTGATAAACAAGGCGCAACGTCTGTCGCTATGGCGCCCTCGGCTCTTTCCATTATTTTCAGATTATCGGGAAATACAATCTCGCAGTATAAAGATAAGATTGATTATATACAATTCGGCTCTTCCTATATGCCCGAATCCGATAAGGAAAAAATCAGAAAGTATCTTCCGAATACACGTCTTTATAATTTTTACGGTTCGACCGAGGCAGGTTGTTCTTCTATAATTGATTTTAACGAAAACAGTAAAAACCCTTATAATATCGGCAAAGCAACCGTAAATTCCGAGATTAGATTTGTTGATGAAAACAATAACTTTGTAGAAGCCACCGAGCAAAATCCCGCAAGACTTGTCACAGGCGGAAAAATGCTTATGAACGAGTATTATAACGAGCCGCAGTTGACAAAAGAAACTTTAATCGGCGGATATATTTATTCAAACGATTTGGGATATATTGATGAAAACGGCGATATTATAATGCTCGGCAGAATGGACGATGTTATAATATCCGGCGGTCAGAAAATCTCGCCTTTTGATATTGAGGATGTTTGCATAAAATACGAGGGCGTAACAGAATGTGCGGTAATCGGCGTAGACGACGCTCTTATGGGACAGGTTGCAAAATTGTTTATTGTTATAAACGATAAATATGACGAGGCAGGAATGATTCAATTTTTGAATGAAAGACTTGAAAGCTTTCAGGTTCCGAAAATTATTCAGATAATAAAAGAAATTCCAAAAACTTTCAACGGTAAACCGCTGAAAAGAGAACTTAAAAAATGTAAGTGAGGTTTTAAAAAATGGAAGAATTATTAGAGATTTTGACGGAAATTAAACCCGGTGTTGATTTTAAATCGGAAACCGCTCTTGTTGACGACGGTATTCTCGATTCGCTCGACATTATTTCGATTATTTCAGAGGTTTCCGATGAATATGATGTAAAAATTTCACCTGAAAAAATTACCCCTGAAAACTTTAATTCGGCAGCGGCAATTATGAATTTGATTGATGAACTTGCAGAGGATTAAATGAAAATCAAAAATTTATTTAAAAAAATAACGGCGTTGTTAATTGTAACAACGCTGATTATTTCGCTTTTTTCTGTTAATGCTTATGCCGGTGAGATTTATGAAGACGAAACCGAAGATGAATTTGTCGATATTCTTTTGATAGGTAATTCTCTTATTTATTATAATAAAATGGATACCGAAATTTTACCGCAAATGTGCGAAGCGGCAGGCAAAAAAGCGCGTATTTCAAGCATTACCGAAAGCGGCACAACTCTTTACAGAATTGCGAATGAAAAAACCTCTATCGGCAAAAAGGTAATGGAAGCACTTTCTGAAAATAAATACGATTATGTAATAATTGAGCCCTCACGCAGAATTACGCCTTTTGAGTATACGGTTTATCATGCGGAAAGACAGGCGGCGCTGAAACTCAACGGCATTATTAACGGCGTCGGTGCAAAGACTCTTGTTTTGGCAGAGCCGGGAATTAATACCGGAACAATTCCTGTTTATACAATGAATCAAGACGGTATCAGTTCCGAAACGAGTTATTCGCTCCCCATTGACAGAAGCACACACGCAAAATTTGTTGAAAACCTTTGCTATGATTATGTTTCGGATATGGAAAATGCAGAAGTTGTAAAAATCGGCACTGCGGCGGAGGTGCTTTTAAGCAGTTTTCCGAATTTTAACAGTCTTTACCGTGAGGATAACAGACACCCCAGCACAAGAGGCAGTTATTTGCAGGCGGCTTGTATTTATTCTGCGGTTTTCGGCGAGTCGGTAGTAGGCGTAAATTATGTTTACAGCCTTTATAATCAGAATGCGGTTTCTGTTCAAAGAGCGTCGGAGGTTGCTGTTCTCGGTGCGTCAGAAGATATTCTTAAAACAGAACAGTATCAGATAAAATTGGGTGCAAAACTTACAAGCAACAGCGAGTGCGCTTTGACTTGGAAAGACCGAAAAGAAGCGCAGTATTATGAAATATACCGCAAGGTGAACGATGAAAGTTATGCTTATATCGGCAGTACCGAGGGCAATGAGTGTAATTATACCGATAAAGGTCTTGAGGGCGGAAAAGTGTATTATTATAAAATAAAGCCGTATTATAAAGTCGGTGATATAGTGTTCAGTTTCGGATATTCTCCTGAAACTTCTGTAAAAACTCTTGCAAAGCCGAGCAAACCAAAGCTAACGCTTGTAAACCGTAAGACTGCAAAAATTACTTTTAATGCCGTGCCTTATGCACAGTTTTATAATATTTACCGTAAGCGGTCTGACGAATTAAACTATACGCTTATTGCTTCTTGCAAAAAAACGGAATATACGGACGCAACCATGAAAGCGGGTAATTCTTATACCTACAGAATCACCGCCGTAAAGCAAAACGGCGTTGTTGAAAGCAATAAATCAAGCGGAAAAAACATTTTTGCGATTGCCGCGCCGAATTTTACTCTTTCATCTTCTAAAAAAGGTAGAGTGACTGTTAACATAAGTGCGGTAAAAGGTGCTACGCATTATATGATTTACGCTAAAGTGAACGGTGCAAAAAAATATAAATTGATTAAAACCACAAGCAAACTGAAATTTACGGTAAAAAATCTTGTTTCGGGTAAAAATTATTATTTTAAAATTAAGGCTTATAATACTTCAAATACTCTTACATCTTCAAGCCTTTTCAGAGTAAGAAAAATTAAAGTCCGCTAATTAAAAACATCTCAAAGGATTTAAAATTCCTTTGAGATGTTTTTTTGAATGTATTTTATTCTTCTGTTTCTTCAGACTGTTCAATACCAAATTCTTGGTTTACTATCTCGGCGGCGCCGCAGCTTGAAGCAAGTGCAATAAGCATAAACGGCAGAATTGCTATAAACGGTACGCTGTAAGGGAAAAATGAAAAAATCAAAGCGGAGCAAACAAATACCGTAAGCAAAAAGCAAAGGCTTGATTTTATATGCTTAAACGTTAAAATAAACGAATTTATAATAAGTTCTTTAAAACCTTGTTCGATTTTTGTAAAAACAGGGAAAAACCAGCCGAATATCATGGTAAGGAGCATAAAACAAACCGCGCCGATAACTGCAAGCATAAAGAAAATTACATTATTTTTGGTTAAATTTAAATAAAACAGCGTTGAAAAAGCAATAATAACAAATGCAACCGCAAACAAAATTCCGTACAACGTGGATTTTAGAAATTCTTTTTTGAAATTTTTAAAATATTCTCGTACAGGGTAAACCACTTGGTCTTCGGCGTATTTGTTGCAAACCGTAATCAGCGCTTTGTATGATGCACCGAAAGTGAAAGCGGGCAGACAGGTGATTAAAAAGATAAAATTAAGTAACACAAGGTCAAAAAAATTATGAAAAATAATTTGAAAATAGCCTGCGATTCCTTTCTTTCTGATGTAAGGAACTGTTCGGTCAAAGTTTAGAAAACCCATTGAAAAATTCACCTTTCTTTTGCGCTTTTGGTATTATATTATCATAGTTTTTATAAAAAATCAATAATCAAAGGCAATCAACATTTCTTTGTGCAATATAGACAAAATTAATAATATTAGTTTATATGTTTGCGACAAAGTTATCATTTTTGCGAAAAAAGGGTTGCTTTTTGGGTTTTTATATGCTATATTATAGTTGCAGTTGGAAACGTTTCCAAACTTGTCCGAAAAAATTTAAACTTTAGGAGGAAAACAAAATGAAATCTTTCAAAAAACTTTTAGCACTAACCCTTGTGGCATTGTTCACATTAGCTTGTTTTACCGGATGCGGTAAAAAAGACGACGCTGACAGCGGTAAAGAAGTAGAGGCTGCAAAGCAGATAAGATACCTCAACTTTAAACCTGAAATTGCTGATATTTATAAGGAAATCGCTGAAAAATATGAAGCAGAAACAGGCGTAAAAGTAATTGTTGAAACTGCTGCAAACAACACTTATGAGCAGACTCTTATGTCAAAAATGGCAACAAGCGAAGCTCCTACACTTTTCCAGATTAACGGTCCTCGCGGCTATGCAAACTGGAAAGACTACTGTGCAGATTTAACCGACACAGAACTTTACAAACATCTTACCGACAAATCTCTTGCAGTTACAGTTGACGGCAAAGCATACGGTATCCCTTACGTTGTAGAAGGCTACGGCATCATTTACAACCAGGCAATTATGGATAAATACTTTGCACTTGAGAACAAAGCAACAGAGTACAAATCAGTTGATGAAATCAATAACTTCGCAGCACTTAAAGCAGTTGCAGAAGATATGCAGAAGAACAAAGACGCTTTAGGTATTGAAGGCGTATTTGCTAACACTTCACTTAAATCAGGTGAAGATTGGAGATGGCAGACTCACCTTGCTAACCTTCCTGTTTATTATGAGTTTAACAAGAATAACATTGATTTAACATCAGATCAGACAAAAACTTTGAAATTTGATTTTGCTGATAATTTCAAAAACATCTTTGACCTTTATCTTAACAACTCAACTGTTGAAGCTACAAAACTCGGTACAAAAACAGTTAATGATTCCATGGCAGAGTTTGCGCTTGAAAAATGTGCAATGGTTCAGAACGGTAACTGGGCTTGGGCTCAGGTTTCAGGAGTAAAAGGTAACAAAGTAAAAGCTGAAAACGTTAAGTATCTCCCAATCTACACAGGTGTAGAGGGCGAAGAATCTCAGGGACTTTGCGTTGGTACAGAAAACTTCTTCTGCATTAACTCACAGGCAACTGAAGCAGAGCAGAAAGCAGCTGCAGACTTTATCTATTGGTTATATTCAAGCAAAACAGGTAAAGATTATGTAACAAACAAATTAGGCTTTATCGCTCCTTTCGATACATTTGAAGACAGCGAAAAACCAACTGATCCTCTGGCTCAGGAAGTTCTCAGATGGATGGAGAAAGACGGTATTTCATCAGTTCCTTGGAACTTCACCTTATTCCCGTCACAGACCTTTAAGGATAACTTCGGTGCAGCACTTTTACAGTATGCACAGGGTACAAAAACATTTGACGAAGTTAAAAAACAGGTTATTGACGATTGGGCTTCAGAGAGTGCAGCTATTGAATAATTAAATTTGATAAATCGCTCTGCCCCGTAAAACAGGCAGAGCGATTTTTATAAGAAAAACGGTTTTATAATTTTGAAAGGGAGATTAAAAAATGGCTAAAAAGCATAAAAAGTATTTTAATAAAAGCTTAAAAAATTATTTCCCTGTGTTTTTATTACCTACATTAATAGCTTTTGTTATAGCATTTATTGCGCCGTTTATTATGGGACTCGGTCTTTCGTTTACAAAGTTTAATACAGTTACAAATGCAAAATTTGTAGGCTTTGATAACTATGTAAAAATATTTACCGATCCTAATCACGACTTTTTAAATGCTCTTATATTTACTGTTTTATTTACAGTTGTTTCAATTGTTACGGTAAATATTATCGCATTTGCGTTTGCAATGCTTTTAACAAGAGGAATTAAAGGCACAAACTTTTTCCGTTCGGTATTCTTCTTACCGAATCTTATCGGCGGTATCGTGCTCGGCTACATTTGGCAGTTGCTGATAAACGGTGTGCTTGATATACTTGTAAATTCTGATATTACCAAGTCTTCGGCTTACGGATTTTGGGGACTTGTAATTCTGAATAACTGGCAGTTAATCGGCTATATGATGGTAATTTATATCGCGGGAATTCAGAATATTCCGGGTGACTTAACCGAGGCTTCGGCTATCGACGGCGCTTCGCCCTCTAAATCCTTGTTTAAGATTACAATACCTATGGTTATGCCTTCAATAACTATTTGTATGTTTTTAACACTCACAAATTCATTTAAAATGTTTGACCAGAACTTAGCGCTCACCGGCGGCGCTCCGGGCAAAACAACTCAAATGCTTGCGCTGGATATTTATAAAACGTTCTACGGCAGAATAGGCTGGGCAGGCGTAGGACAGGCAAAAGCGGTTATATTCTTTATAATCGTCGCGATAATTGCGTTTATCCAACTCAGAGCCACAAGAAGTAAGGAGGTAGAACAATGATTGCAAGTGCTAAAAAGAGTACCAATGTAATAATAGTTGTTATCCTTGCTGTTTTGGCAGTACTGTTTATGGTTCCTATGGTTTTGGTTCTTATAAACTCTTTTAAATCAAAACTTTTCATTTCTTCCGAACCATTTGCTTTGCCAACTTCCGAAACATTTGTAGGACTTGAAAATTATATAAACGGTCTTACTTCATCAGGCTTTTTGGCAGCTTTCGGCAGATCATTGTTTATTACTGTGGCGTCGGTTGTATTAATAGTGCTTTGCACGGCAATGACTTCATGGTTTATTACAAGAATTCAAAATAAAATCACTCAAATTATCTATTATGCCTTTGTATTCAGTATGATAGTTCCTTTCCAGATGGTAATGTTTACAATGACCTATATCGTTGGAGAACTTAATCTAAATAATGTTATCGGCATTGTATTCGTTTATTTGGGCTTTGGCTCGGGACTTTCCGTATTTATGTTATCGGGCTTTGTAAAAAGTATTCCTCTTGAAATCGAGGAAGCCGCAACTATCGACGGTTGCAATCCTTTGCAGTGCTTTTTCAGAGTAGTGTTCCCGATTTTGAAGCCAACCGCAATTACGGTTGCAATTCTTAATGCAATGTGGATATGGAATGACTATTTGCTTCCTTACCTTGTTTTGGGAACAGATAATAAAACAATTCCGGTTGCTATTCAGATTGCTATGCAGGGTGCTTACGGCGATACCGATATGGGTGGATTTATGGCGATGCTCGTACTCGCTATTATTCCGATTATTGTATTCTACCTCGTTTGTCAAAAACACATTATCAAGGGTGTTATTGCAGGTGCGGTAAAAGGATAATTCCTGTCAAAAAACCTTGTATTAAAGCCTTATTTGCGGTATAATAAAACATTATATGCAAAAGAAGGAATGGTTTTATGACTATTAAAGATATTGCAAGATTATCCGGCTATGCTGTGGGTACTGTTTCGAGAGTTTTGAATGACCACCCGAATGTAAGCGAAACTGCCCGAACCAAAATTTTAGCGGTTGCAAAAGAGCATCATTTTGTAAGAAATACAAATGCTCAACAATTAAAACAACAGGGCAGATATATAGCCATTCTTGTTAAGGGCGTTTCAAATATTTTGCTTAATTCCGTTCTTGAAATTATCCAAAAGCATATCGGCGAAACAATTTACACCTCATCGGTTTTTGTGCTTGATGAGTATGATAACGAAGCGAAAACCGCTTTGAAAATATACTATGAAAAAAGACCTGCGGGAATTATATTTTTAGGAGGAAATCCGCAGCGGTATGAATCGGATTTTAATAAGATAAAAGTTCCTTGCGTTTTGATTACCAATCAAGCGCCGAATGTCAGTAATAATAACCTTTCAAGCGTCGGTACGGACGATGTTAAAGCGGCTGAACAAATTACTGATTATCTTATTGAAAACGGTCATACTAAACTCGGCGTTATCGGCGGCGAGATTAACAATTCCGAAATTTCCGAGCGTAGATTTAAAGGTTTTTTAAATTCCGTTGAAAAGCACGGACTTGAGTTTGATTTTGATATGCAGTATCAAACGACAAAGTACAGTTTTGAAGGCGGCGCTTTAGCGGTAAAGCAACTTATTTCAAAATGCGACGGTATTACTGCTATTTTTACAATGGGCGACGTACAGGCAATCGGCGCTATAAGAATGCTTAACGATATGGGAATTTCGGTGCCTAAAGATATTTCTGTTACGGGTTTTGACGGTCTTCCCCTTACACAGTATATTTATCCAAGACTTACTACTATAAGACAGGCCGAGCCGCAACTTGCAAAATGCGGATTAGCGGCGTTGCTCGAGGCTATAGCAAAAGAAGACGAAGAATCGGTTCATCTTTTAATACCTTATGAGTTTTTAGAAGGAGAGAGCGTTTTAAAAATTAACTGATTTCGTTTTCGTGAAAGGAATGAAATTTAATGGCATCTATTACTTTAAAAAATATTGTAAAGACTTATGATAACGGTCATACCGTTATTCCAAACCTTAATCTTGAGATTAAGGATAAGGAGTTTATTATACTTGTAGGTCCTTCGGGTTGCGGCAAATCAACAACTCTTCGTATGATTGCCGGTCTTGAGGAAATTACCGACGGTGAAATGTATATCGGCGACCGCCTTGTTAACAAGGTTGCGCCGAAAGACAGAGATATCGCAATGGTGTTTCAGTCTTATGCGCTTTACCCTCACATGACAGTTTATAAAAATATGGCTTTTGCGCTTGAACTTCGCAAGGTTGATAAAAAAGAAATCGACCGAAAAGTTCGTGAGGTTGCTAAAATCCTTGAGATTGAAGAATACCTTAACCGTAAACCGAAAGCGCTTTCAGGCGGTCAGCGTCAGCGTGTTGCGCTCGGCCGTGCAATGGTTCGCGACCCAGCCGTTTTCTTGCTTGACGAGCCTCTTTCAAACCTCGACGCAAAACTGCGTACCGAGATGAGAAGTCAGATTACAAGACTTCATAATAATTTGCAGACAACCTTTGTTTACGTTACTCACGACCAGACAGAGGCTATGACAATGGCCGACAGAATCGTTGTTATGAAAGACGGTCTTATTCAGCAGGTTGATACTCCCGCAAGTCTTTATGACCACCCTTGCAATATGTTTGTTGCAGGATTTATCGGCACTCCGAGAATGAATTTTATTGACGCGGTAATCGCTGAAAAAGGCGGCAGACTTTTTGCCGAATTTGATAAATACTCGGTATTGTTGCCGGAAAGAATGCAGAGTAACGATAATTTGAAAAAATATATCGGCAAAGCGGTTGCTTTCGGTATTCGTCCTGAAAACCTTCACGCAAATGAAAAATACTGCGACGAAGAAAAAACAAACAAAATCGACGTTCATATTGAAATTGCCGAAATGATGGGTTCGGAGATTTATCTTTACAGCAATATCGGAGGCGTGGATATAATTGCAAACGTTCCGTCTAACAAAAAAGTTCAGAGCAATTCCGATATTTCTTTGTATCTTGATACCGATACAATTCATCTTTTTGATAAAGAAACAGAAAATTTAATCGCAGATTAATTTTATACAAAAAACAAATAAAAAATAGTTATTTTTAAACTGATATATATTAAAGAAATTTAAGGGGGCAATAATTATGAGAGCAAGCGGAGTTTTAATGCATATTTCATCTTTGCCGGGCGATTTCGGCATCGGTACATTCGGTGAAAATGCATACTCTTTTGTCGACTTTTTATATGAAAGCGGGCAGACTTATTGGCAGTTATTGCCCCTTTGTCCTACTTCTTACGGCGATTCGCCGTATCAAAGTTTTTCAACCTTTGCCGGAAATCCTTATTTTATCGACCTTGAAACGCTTGAAAAACAAGGTCTTTTAAAAGCAGATGAGTATAAAAACGTTAATTGGGGCGACAATCCCGAAAGCGTTGATTACGGTTTGCTTTATGTAGAACGGCATAAGGTTTTCAAAAAAGTTCAAAAGCACTTTTTTGAAAAAATTCCCGAAAATTATAATGATTTTTGCGAAAAAAATGCGTTTTGGTTAGATGATTTTGCACTTTTTATGGCGATAAAAGACTGCTTTGGCGGTAAATCGTTTACAGAGTGGGACGATGATATTCGTTTAAGAGAAGAAAAGGCTTTGAAAAAATACAAAGAAAAGTGCAAAGAGCGTATTGATTATTATAAAATGCTCCAATTTTTGTTTTTCGAGCAATGGAATTCTCTTAAATCATACGCCAATGAAAAGGGAATAAAAATTATAGGAGATTTGCCTATTTACGTTGCGCTTGACAGCGCCGACGTATGGTCTTCACCGCAACAGTTTATGCTTGATGAAGATTTAAAGCCGATTGAAGTTGCCGGTTGTCCGCCCGACGCTTTTTCAAAAGACGGTCAGTTATGGGGAAATCCGCTTTATAACTGGGATTTTATGAAGAACGACGGCTATTCTTGGTGGATAAACCGACTTTCTGAATGTTTAAAAATTTATGATGTTATAAGAATCGACCATTTCAGAGCATTCGATTCTTATTACTGTATTAAAGCGGGTAGCAAAACCGCTAAAGACGGCGTTTGGAGAAAGGGCCCCGGAATGGATTTATTCAAGGCAATAAAATCAAAATTGGGCAAAACTCCGATTATTGCGGAAGATTTGGGATTTTTAACTCCCAGCGTAAAAAGATTGCTTAAACAGAGCAAATTCCCCGGAATGAAAGTTTTGCAGTTTGCCTTTGATTCCCGTGAGGAAAGTGATTATTTACCGCATAATTATACTCAAAACTGCGTTGTTTATACGGGTACTCATGATAATGATACAATACTCGGCTGGCAAAAAACCTCAAAAAGAGCAGATGTAAGATTTGCCAAAAAATATTTGAATTGCAAGCGTGAACTTAATTGGGGTATGATTTCGGCGGCTATGGCTTCGGTCGGCGATACTGCGATTATTACCATGCAGGATATTTTGGGACTCGGTTCTGAAGCGAGAATGAATATACCCTCAACTGTGGGCGAAAATTGGAAATGGCGAATTTTAAAGAAAGATTTTAAAGCCGAGAATTTTGAAAAACTTTTGTATTATACAAAACTGTATTCGAGAATGAGAAAGGATTGATAAGCGATGACGAATTTAGAAAACAGCCTTGTTTTATTCGCTAAAACCGAATACCAAAAGGAAATTAAGGATTTATCAGCCAACGAACTGCATAATGTGGTTTCAAGCGCTGTTATGGCGGAAATATCGGACAGATGGGCCGAATCACAGAAAAAGCATAACGAAAATAAAAGAGCATATTATCTTTCCGCTGAATTTTTGGTGGGAAGAGCGATATATAACAACCTTTTCTGCTTAAATCTCGGCGATGAGGTTGCAGAAATTTTGAAAAAATACGGCAACGATATTAACAAGATGGAAGATGTTGAGGACGCAGCGCTCGGCAACGGCGGTTTAGGACGTCTTGCGGCTTGCTTTCTTGATAGTGCGGCTACTCTTTCACTTCCGCTTGACGGCTACGGAATAAGATATAAATTCGGACTTTTTAAACAGAGTTTTGAAAACGGTTTTCAGAAAGAGCATCTTGATGATTGGACTCGTTACGGCGACCCTTGGTCGATAAGAAAAGAGGACGAGGCGGTAGAGGTTAAATTTACCGATGAAACCGTAAGAGCCGTTCCTTACGATATGCCGATAATAGGATATAATACCGATAATATCGGTACGCTTCGCTTATGGCAGGCAGAACCTATAGAAGAATTTGATTTTGATTTGTTTAACGACCAAAAATACGATAAATCATTAAAAGCAAAAAACAGCGCCGAGAATATTTCAAGAGTGCTTTATCCGAACGACAGCACCGATTCGGGCAAACTTTTAAGACTGAAACAACAGTATTTCTTCTCGTCGGCGTCTTTGCAGGATATTTTAAAGAAATTCAAAGCAAAGCACGGCGATGATTTTTCAAAATTACCCGATGAAGTTACAATTCAACTTAACGATACTCACCCTGTAATTTCTATCCCCGAACTTATAAGACTTTTGAATATTGAGGGCGTTGGATTTGACAAGGCTTTGGAAATTGCCTGCAATGTGTTTAATTATACCAACCACACAATTATGCAGGAAGCGCTTGAAAAATGGGATATGAAATTTGTAAGAAAAATTTCACCGAAAATTGCGGAGATTATCAAAAAAATCGACGCAAAATTCAAGGCTGAATTAAAGGCTGCAAATTTCCCCGAAGAACTTCATCCGCAGGTTGATATTATTCAAAACAAAACAGTTCACATGGCTTATCTTGCTTGTTACTGTTCAAAATATATCAACGGAGTTGCAAGAATTCATACCGAAATTTTAAAAGACGAAGTGCTTAAATGCTGGTATGAGATGACTCCCGAAAAATTTCAGAATAAAACAAACGGTATTACCCAACGCCGCTGGATAGGTCTTTGCAATCCGCAGTTGTCTGCGCTTATTACCGAATTGCTCGGAAACGAAGATTGGCTTAACAATCTCGATGAACTTAAAAAGTTAGAAAAATTCGCAGACGACAAAGCGGTGCTTGACAGATTTATCGAGATTAAGAAAAATAATAAAAAGGTGCTTGCCGATTATATTATGTCGCGCGACGGCATTTCGGTTGACCCCGAAACAGTTTACGACGTTCAGATTAAACGACTTCACGAATACAAGCGTCAGTTCCTTAATGCTTTGGGAATTTTAGAGTTGTATTTTGAGATTAAGAACGGCGAGTTAAAGGATTTTAAACCGACAACCTTTATTTTCGGCGCAAAATCCGCTCCCGGATATTTCAGGGCAAAAGCAATTATTAAACTTATTGACGAGGTTAAAAACCTTGTTGAAAAAGATGAAGAAGTCAGCAAATATATAAATATTGTTTTTGTATCAAATTACAATGTTTCTTATGCCGAAAAGATAGTTGCGGCGGCTGACGTGTCGGAACAGATTTCTACCGCAGGTACAGAGGCAAGCGGAACGGGCAATATGAAACTTATGCTAAACGGCGCTTGCACTTTGGGTACTTTTGACGGCGCTAATATCGAGATTGTTGAAGAGGCGGGCGAAGAAAACAACTTCATCTTCGGCGCAAGAGTTGAAGAAATTGAGAAGATAAAAGATTCTTATGACCCGAAAGAGTATTACAAAAAAGACAAGCGTATTAAACGTGTGCTTGATACTCTTATCGACGGCACTCTTGACGACGGCGGCACAGGTATGTTTAAAGAACTTTATGACGCTATTTTAGAGGGCGCAAGTTGGCATCAGCCTGACCACTATTTCCTGTTGCTTGATTTTGACAGTTATATCAAGGCTAAAATAGATATTAACAATGCACAAAAAGATAAGTATGATTATGCAAAAAAGTGCTTTATCAATATGTGCAACGCAGGAAAATTCTCGTCAGACCGCACTATACAGCAGTATGCCGATGAAATCTGGCATATTAAAAAAGTTTGATAAAAGCTACAAAAACAAATAAGTTTTCAAAAATCTTGTTGATATTTTGTAGGGTAGGGGCTCTGCTCCTACCGTTCGATAAAACTACCAAAATCATCTTACTGACTTGTAGAGAAGATTACTGATAATATAAGAAACGGGCAACCACACAGGGTTGCCCCTACAAAAACAAATATTTTTTATAAAACAAAAACGGGAACGCAGCACGTTCCCGTTTTTTGCATATTAAATTCAATAATAAACCTATTTAAAATTAACAGTCAAAATGTAAAACTTTAAAACATATCTTTTTTATAAAGAATTATACCGACTATTGCGGTGACTATAACGGTGAAAATCGAAACAAACCACATATTATTAGCAAGCGGAAGCGAACCTGATATTCCAGGCCCTATATTCATACCGAAAAATGAAAATACCATTGTCGGAATCGCCATTATAATTGTGATGGAAGTCAGCATTTTCATCACTTGGTTAAGATTATTTGAGATAACCGAAGAAAAAGCGTCCATTGTATTTGCAAGAATAGTTGATGAAATTGAACACATTTCAATAGCCTGCTGAAGCTCGATTAAAACGTCTTCAATCAAATCCTCGTCTTCTTCATACATTTTAATCGCTTTATAGCGAAGAACTTTTTTTACGGTAATCTCGTTTGATTTAAGCGAAGTCTGAAAATAGACAAGCGACTTTTGCAAATCAAGCAACTGAACAAGTTCTTTGTTTTTCATAGATTTGCGAAGTTTTGTTTCAAGGTTTGAAGAATAGCGGTCAATCTGTCGCAAATACTGCAAAAATCTTGTAGCCATTCGTGAGAGTAAATTAAGAACAAAATTTGTCTTATATTCGGTTTTAACGTTCTTTACAACGCCGTGAGTAAAATCCATTAAAACAGGATTATCTTTTTTTGCAATGGTAATAACGTTTGTCGGGGTTACGATAACGCCGAGCGGCGTTGCATTGTAAATAATGTTGTTGTTTTCTTTTTCTGCACAGGGAACGTCGAAAATAATAAATGTGTGGCCGTCTTCAGACTCAACACGCGAAGCCTCTTCTTCATCAAGCGAGTCAAGAATGTACTCCGGTTCAACGTGAAAACGCTCTTTAAGAGTGTTAATATCATCTTTATCAGGCTCAATAGCATTTACCCAACAGCCTACTTCATAATGATCAATCTGCTCAATTCCGTTGCCTGCGGTTTTGAAATATGAAATCATAATATTAGTCCTCCTTATTAAATTTGCATAATGGAAAAAAGGAGTATATAAATAATATACTCAGAGAACTGTTACGCTGTGATAACAAACGCAATCAGTTAAAACTATACCGCGACAACTTCGGGGAATAGAATCGGTATTCATTTGTTATCACCGCCTTTATATTATGATTTAATTTAGTATATCACAGTTTTTTTGAAAAATCAATATTCGGTTTGATTAAATTTTTTAATAAAGTCAAAAAGCAAATTTTTCATTAAAATTTGCGGTTTTAGTATTTTAATTCCAATATAGAATTAAAATTTATAATTTTTTGATAAAGTATTCTTTACAAATCAGTCGCTTTTATTGTATAATTTTCTATATCAGAATTAAAAACGGAGAAACGAAAAATATGGGACTTAATAAAACAAAGAATGTCAGCAGACTTATTAATTTGCTTGTAGGACCTGTTGCTTTTTTGGCTTTTTACTTATTATTGCCGATAAACGGCGCTGTAACTTATGCGCAGTCGGGCGCTATAGGAACAGTTGCGTGGATGGCGTATTGGTGGATAACCGGACCGGTTGATTATGCGGTAACGGGACTTTTGCCTATTGCTATCAATGCGGTTTTTCAAATAGCAAATGTATCGGCGGATAAAGTACCCGAGGGCAAAACGGCTTTTAGCGTAGGTATGTCAAATCTTTTGTCGAATTATGCAAGTTCTACGATTATGCTTATTCTCGGTGCTTCGCTTATTACTGCGGCTTGGAACGACATTGGCCTTGATAAACGAATTGCTACTAAATTTTTATCGCTTATCGGAAACAATATGAGAGGTCAACTTACATTTTGGTTTTTGCTTACAACGGTGCTTTCTGCGGTTTTGCCGAATTCGGTAGTCTGTGCGGCAATTACTCCGATAGCCGTTTCTATGCTGAAATTTGTCGGCGAAGATGATATTACCAACAGTAAAAAAGCCTCGATGGTGCTTTTGACCATTGCTTACGGCGCGGGTGCAGGCGGTCTTGCCTCACCGCTTGGAGGCGCTATGAATCTTACGGTAATTAAGTACATAAACGATTTGCATACCGAAGATTTAATGTATATAACTTGGTTTGTAAAATTTTTGCCGGTTATGATTGTGCTTGTTGTGAGCAATTTAATTTTCTTAAGATTATGCTGTAAAAAAGACGAGTCGTTAGCAGGCTCAAAAGAATTTTTTATTAAAGAATATAAAGCGTTGCCAAAGATGAGCGCGGCGGAAAAAATTTCTCTTGCTTTTTTCTTAATTCCGACAATACTTTCTTTCTGTCAGCCGTTGTATAAAGCGTATCTTCCGGGACTTCAGCCGGAGTATTTGTTTATAATATTCGGTATTCTCTCGTTCCTTATCAAAAAGGCGGACGGCGACAGAATGATGACTTGGAAATCGGCGGAGAAAAACGTTGTATGGGATATGATTTATATTTTCGGCGGCGGTCTTGCAATCGGCACCATGCTTACAAATTCCGGCGCTGATAAAGTTATCGGCAATATTATGAACAGTCTTGGACTTAAAGGCGGATTTATAATGATGCTCGTAATTATTGCGCTCACCGTTATTATGTCCGACGTTACAAGCAATACCGCTACGGCGGCTATCGCTGTTCCGATTGTAATTTCAATGGTTGGCGACGGCGCTTCGGCAATTCCTTATGTTTTTGCCGCAACTATCGGTGTAAACCTTTCATATATGTTGCCGACGTCTATTCGTGCTATCCCTGTAGGCTACGGTTTATCGCCGAAATTTATGCTTAAAAAAGGCGTGCCTATGACGGTGATGGTAATTATTCTTATGACGGTTACTTCATATATTCTTATGAAAACAGGCTTTTGGTCAACAACTACATTATAAATTTAAAAACACTCTCGGAATTTTAAAATCCGAGAGCGTTTTTTCGCTTTATTGCGGAAATTTTTACGAAATTTTGCGTTAAAATCGGTATGTAAACTCTATTTTAACAAATTAATTGACATATCGGCTAATTCAAGTTATAATATAATTAATATTTAGAATGGTACGAGAAATAGATTAAACGGAGTTGAATTTATGGAGGTTTTTCCAACCGTTTCGGTTGTTATTCCTATTCATAATGAGGAAAGATATATTGAGGCTTGCCTTGATTCGCTTTTAAATCAGGATTACCCTATGAATCTTGTTGAGGCGATTTTGGTTGACGGTATGTCTACCGATACTACAAGAGAAATTATCAAAGAAAAATATACCTCCAAATACAGTTTTATCAAAATGATTGATAATCCGCAGAAAACGGTTCAGTATGCTTTGAATTACGGTATTAAAGAGGCTAAAGGCGAATACATTGTGCGTTTTGACGCTCATTCCGAATACGCTACCGACTATATTTCAAAATGTATTGAATATCATCTTAAAACCGACGCGGATAATATAGGCGGACCTAATATAGTTATGGGCAAAACACCGGTGCAAAAAGCCGTTGCGGCGGCTTATTATTCTCCGTTTGCTTTGGGCGGCGGCAGAAATCATATTGAGGGATATGAGGGCTATTCCGATACCGTTTCGTTTGGCTCGTTCTTACGCTCAACCGCTGAAAAGTTAAATTATTTTGATGAGGATTTAACTTTAAACGAGGATGATGATTTTAATTTTCGTTTGATTGAGCAGGGTGGCAAGGTTTACATAACCCCTGAAATCCGCAGTACCTATTATCCGAGAGATAATTACAGAGCGCTTTTCAAACAGTATTATCTTTACGGTTTTTGGAAAGTGGCGGTTATAAAAAAACATAAAAAACCTGCAAGGCTTTCTCATTTAGTACCGCTTTTGTTTTTTATGTTTGTAACTTTCGGCGCTGTTTTGTCGATAATTTTGCCTTGGTTTAAATGGATTTATTTTGGAATTTTAGCGTTGTATACCGCTATTGATTTTTATGTTTCTTTTAAATCAAAGTACATTACTACCCGCATCGGCAGGTTGCGGCTGGTTTGGGTGCATTTTATACTGCATTTTTCTTACGGACTCGGATTTTTTATGGGAATTTTCAAATTCGCATTTAAAAAGTGGTAAAAATATATGGCTTATAAAATAAGTGATACGGATATTATTGGGTTACAGCGAAAATCTTTGGATATGCTTTTGTTTTTCAAAGATTTTTGCGAAAAACATAATCTGCGGTTTTTCTTTTGCGGCGGTTGTCTTATCGGCGCTGTCAGAGAAGGCGGCTTTATTCCTTGGGATGATGATGTTGACGTTTTTATGCCGAGGGAAGATTATGAAAAACTGATTGAAATATTTAATAAAGAGAGCAACTCCGAACGTTATTTTTTGCAGGTTTCGACAAAGGGAAATCTTACCAAAAATCTTTTTGCGACGATTTGCGACAGCGATACTGCTTTTATTAAAAGTTATCAGGCTGACCTTGATATAAATCATGGAATTGTGCTTGATATTCTGCCGATTGACGGTTGCCCTTCATCAAAGATAAAAAGATGTTTTCAAATGGTAAACGCTCTTTTTTATTCGTTGTATTTAATCGGTGAAGCACCGCTTAATAACGGAAAATTAATTGAAATTGCGGGTAAAATATTGTTGCGGCTTGTTCCGAGTAAATCTGTTCGTTGGAAAATAGCGATGGGTTGCAAACGGCGTATGACAAAGTATTCTCTTTCTGATTGCGAATATGCGACCGAACTTTGTTCAGGTCCGTATTATATGAAAAAACGTTATCTTGCAAAAGATTTTTTAAAAACCGTTTATCTTGATTTTGAGGGTTATAAAATGCCTGCAATGGCAGGGTATGACAATTATTTAAAAGAAGCCTTCGGCGACTATATGCAGTTGCCCCCCGAAGATGAACGTGTTTGTCATCACGAGCTTGAATTTGTCGATTGCGACAATTCATATAAAAAATACAGAGGAAAATATTATTTTATAAACGGAGGAAAAAACAAATGATTTTTGGTGCTATTTTAGCAGGCGGCGTAGGCTCAAGAATGAATATTTCGGATATGCCGAAACAGTTTTTAAAATTAGGCGATAAACCGATTATAGTTCATACACTTGAGAAATTTATATTATCTCCTCGCCTTGACCATATTTATATCGGTGTTCATCCTGATTGGGTAACACACATGAACGATTTAATTAAAAAATATGTCGGCGACGAGGCTTCGGGCAATATTCATGTTGTAGCCGGCGGTACCGACAGAAACTCTACTATTTTCAATATTATTGACGATATTGAGGCAAACTTTGGCGAAAGCGACGAGCATATTATAGTTACTCACGATTCCGTAAGACCTTTTGTTACACAGAGAATGATTAATGAAAATATCGACGCCGCTATTAAATACGGTGCGGTTGATACCGTAACAGGCGCTATTGATACTATTGTAGAATCCGACGACGGTGAAACTATCAAATCAATTCCCGACCGTAAAAAAATGTATCAGGGACAGACTCCGCAGACTTTTAAAATTAATCTGCTTAAACAACTTTACGGCGAACTTACGGAAGATGAAAAAGCCATTCTTACCGACGCCTGCAAAATCTGCATAGTTAAAAACCACCCTGTTTATATGGTAGAGGGTGAGATTTCAAATATGAAAATCACAACTGTAAGCGATTATAAGATTGCTCAGGCTATGGTTGGAGGAGTTAAAATTGATTAATTACGTTTATCAACTTGTCAGTCCTAAGGTTTTTTCAATAAAATATACCGATATCAGCCTTAATTCAGACAGAGTAATTATCAGACCGAATTATATGGCGCTTTGCCACGCAGACCAACGCTACTTTTTAGGTCAGCGTGATATTAAGGTGCTTAATAAAAAATTACCTATGGCGCTTATTCATGAGTGCTGCGGTATTGTTGAATACGACCCTACGGGTACTTTTGAAAAAGGTCAGAAAGTCGTAATGATTCCTAATACTCCTATTCGCAAAAATCCTGTTATTTTTGAGAATTATGATAAGGGTTCATACTTTTTGTCGTCAGGTCACGACGGCTTTATGCGTGAGTTCGTTGACCTGCCTGCCGACCGTGTTGTACCTTATGAAAATGTTCCGGATGAGGTTGCCGCTATAACCGAATTTATCAGCGTAGGCGTTCATGCGTCAACCCGTTTTGATTTGGCGGCTCACGAGGTGCGTGATTCTATCGGTATCTGGGGCGACGGCTCGCTCGCATATTCCGTTGCGAATATTTTAAAACTTCGTTTCCCTAATTCCAAACTTTATGTTATCGGTATGGACAGCCGTAAACTTACTCATTTTTCATTTGTAGACGGCGCATATTTTTCAAACAATCTTCCTGAGGATTTTCACGTTGACCACGCTTTTGAGTGTTGCGGCGGTGAAGGTTCATTTTATGCTATTGATGATATTATTAAATATATCAATCCGCAGGGTACTGTTATGCTTATGGGCGTAAGCGAAAATAAGGTTGCTATCAATACTCGTGACGTGCTTGAAAAAGGTCTTACATTTATAGGCTCGTCACGTTCGGGCAGAGCCGACTTTGAAAAAGCCGTTGAATTAATGGAAACTAAAGATTTTCAAAAAAGAATTAAAATAATCATCAGCCGGGATGAGCCGGTTAAGTCTATAAAGGATATTATCCGAGTTTTCGGCAATGATTTAACCACACCGTTTAAAACTGTATTTAAATGGGATGTGTAAACTTTACAAAATCGGGTGGGTTTTTCGCCCGATTTTGTGGCGTTTGTAGAATTTCATATTTAAACATTTTTTTCATTGAAAAAGTTGCATTAAAATGAGATAATATAAATACTTGGAGGAATTTTGTCTTATGAGGTCGAAAAACGGCGCAGTTATTCTTGCTGCGGGCAAAGGTACCCGTATGAAATCCGAATTGCCAAAAGTTCTTTGTGAAGTTTTGGGCAAGCCTATGATTGATTACGTTATTGACTCGGCGAAAAAAAGTTGTGATGATATATGCGTAGTCATCGGATATAAGGCACAAGTTTTAAGAGCACACTTGGCGGACGAGATTAAAACCGTTGTCCAATCTAAGCAGTTGGGAACAGGCCATGCGGTAATGCAGGCCGATGAATTTATTAAGGCGCATACAGGCGGACATATTCTTATTGTATGCGGCGACGCACCTTTTATGGATGAAAAAACCGTTGCAAATGCGCTAAAACTCCACGAAAGCGAGGGTAATGCAGTTACCGTTATTACTGCAAAACTTCGTGAGCCCGCTTCTTACGGCAGAATTGTAAAAAAAGACGGCAAAATTTCCGAAATAGTTGAGTATAAAGACGCAAGCGAGGAAGTTCGGAAAATAAACGAGGTAAATTCGGGAGCGTATTGGTTTAAAGCCGACGAACTTGTGCGTTTGCTCGGTAAAATTACCGATGATAACGCTCAAAACGAGTATTATTTAACCGATACCGTAAAAATTGCGATTGAAGAAGGACTTTCGGTAAACTCTTTTGTTGTCGAAAATGAATATGTGGTTTTAGGGGCTAACGACCCTAAACAATTAGAAGAATTAAACAAACGGGCTGAAGAAATTTTTTCGGCCGGCGGTTGTTGAATAATAAATTAAAAAATAGAATTTAAGGGGCTAAAACAATGAATTTTCACGGAAAAGACATTAAAATCTTCACCTGTAACTCAAATGTGCCTGTTGCAAAGCAGATGGCTGAAGCATTGGGACTGAAACTCGGACTTGCCGATGTTAAGCATTTCTCCGACGGAGAAATTGCGGTATCTATTAACGAATCGGTTCGTGGTTCCGACGTTTTCATCGTTCAGTCTACCTGTGCGCCTGTTAACACAAACCTTATGGAATTGCTGATTATGATTGACGCAATGAAACGTGCTTCGGCAGGCAGAATTACCGCTGTAATTCCGTATTTCGGCTATGCAAGACAGGATAGAAAAGCAAAGGCAAGAGATCCGATTTCAGCAAAACTTTGCGCTGATATTCTTACAACCGCAGGTGCTGACCGCGTTCTTACAATGGATCTTCACGCTGCTCAAATTCAGGGATTTTTCAATATACCTCTCGATCATCTTTTAGGTGTGCCGATTTTATCCCCTTATTTTGATAAAAAGTTCAAAGAGGACAAAGATAATTTGGTAGTAGTTTCTCCTGACCTTGGCTCTGTTACCAGAGCGCGTAACTTTGCCGCAAGAGTTGACGCTCCGCTTGCAATTATTGATAAGCGCCGTCAGAGAGCAAATGTTTGCGAGGTTATGAATATTATCGGTGATGTTAAAGGTAAAAAATGTATTATCGTTGACGATATGATTGATACCGCAGGTACTCTTTGCAACGCCGCTAAAGCCATTGTTGAAATCGGCGGCGCTACCGAGGTTTCGGCTTGCGCTACTCACGGTGTACTTTCAGGCCCTGCTATTGAGAGAATTAACGCTTCTGTTCTTAAAGAGGTTGTTCTTCTTGATACAATTCCGCTTGGCGAGGATAAACAGTCGCCGAAAATCACAATGCTCCCTGTTGCACCTGTGTTTGCAGAAGCAATCGAGAGAATTTATACCGACAAACCAATGTCGACTATGTTTAATTAATCATTAATTACTTAAATAAAAAGCATCCGATAAGGGTGCTTTTTTATGCTTTTAACAGGCCGATTAATAATGTATGTGATAAAAATGACGTGACTCAATAAAAGAAGAAAATTACCGACTTATTTTCAACAGAATCGGTTATATCTATTTACACCAAAGAATATAAATTGATATATTTTTTTAATTCCATTGACTTTTATAACAATGAGTGATATAATTATAATCAAGGATGTTTCGGGATGTAAAAGGTGAAACTATGAGATTTATTGGAAGCAAGACAAATTTATTGAAAAATATTGATATGGTTATATCCGAAAATACAGACGGAAATGAAAATGTATTTTGTGATATTTTTTCAGGTACAGGTGCGGTAGCCCGATACTTCAAACCACGATATGAGATTATTTCTAATGATGTTTTGCATTTTTCGTATGTAATTCAAAAAGCAACTGTTGAAAATAATTCTAAACCGTCATTTTCAAGATTACGAAATATAGGGATAAGTGATCCGTTCAAATTTTTAGAAGAAACACAAATACAGATTTTAAACTATAATGACGATAATTATTTTATAACAAAAAACTATACACCTCACGATGATTGTGAAAGAATGTATGTATCCAATAAAAATGCTGCAAGAATTGACTTTATCAGAAAGACCATCGAAGCGTGGAAAAATGAAAATTTACTTAATGAATTAGAATATTATTATTTACTTGCAGGACTAATTGAGGGTGTTCCTTCTGTTTCGAATATTACAGGTACTTATGGAGCATATTTAAAACATTGGGACAAACGCACATTTAAGGATTTGGAAATGGTAAGACTTGATGTTATTAATAATAAAAGAAATAATAAAAGTTATAACAAAGACGCAAACAAACTGATTGAAGAATTAAGCGGAGATATTTTATATTTAGATCCTCCTTATAATTCTAGACAGTATGCTCCGAATTATCATTTGCTTGAAACAATATCTAAATATGATTATCCTGAAATTCATGGTGTAACTGGTATGCGTACGTATGACGATTTAAAATCTCCTTTCTGTGTAAAAGGCGAAGTTTTCGATGCTTTTGAGGATTTAATAAGCAGGGCAAAATTCCGTAATATTGTAATGAGTTACAGTACGGATGGATTAATGACCTCTAATGAAATTGAAAGAATTTTAAAGCGCCACGGAATAGAAGAAACATATAAAATGTATTCGATTCCATACAGGCAGTATATGAGCAAAAAAACGAAGCAGACAGAGTGTTTATATGAGTACATTTTTTATATAAAAAAGGATATTCCTAAAATTTCTTCCTTTGACTTTATAGGAACATCAGGAAAGATAAATTCAGTTATTACAGATACAAAAAAATATATTAAAAGTCCTATGAATTATATTGGCGGAAAATACAAGTTGCTTCCTCAAATATTGCCGAATTTTCCAAATTACATAGGAACTTTTGTTGATTTATTTTCGGGGGGCTGTAATGTCGCAATCAATGTGAATGCAAATAATATTATTTGCAATGACATAAACAAAAAAATAATTGAGTTGTTTGAAACTTTTAAAAACACGGAATTGTCCGAAATATTATATAAAATAAAAACGCGTATCACCGAATATAATCTTTCAAAAGAAAATGAGGAAGGATTTAAAAAATTCAGAGATTTTTATAACACAACACAAAATCCAATAGACCTATATACATTGGCTTGTTATTCGTTTAATTACCAATTTAGATTTAACAATAATTTGGAGTACAACAATCCATTCGGAAGAAACAGAAGTCAATTTTCAGATAATATGGAACATAATCTAATTGCATTTGTTTCTAAACTTCAAAAATTAAATATTGAGTTTTTAAACGAGGATTTTACACAAATATCATTAGATACTCTTACTCCTGATGATTTGATTTACTGCGATCCGCCTTATTTCATAACGACAGGAACATATAATGACGGAAACAGAGGTTTTAAAGACTGGAAAGTTGAACAGGAAAACGCTTTATATGATTATTTGGATAAGGCAAATGAACAGGGAATTAAATTCGCTTTATCAAATGTTATTGAACACAAGGGAAAGGTAAATGAAATATTGCTTGAGTGGTCAAAAAAGTATAAGGTCATTGATTTAAATTATGATTATTCAAATTCAAGTTATAATACTACGAAAGGAGAAAGCAGAGAAGTTTTAATAATAAACTATTGAAGCTGACAAAATTATGATTTCTGTAATTCCTACACACAATAAAAAATTTCGTGCTTTTGGTTGGGTACAGGATCCAAGCAATTTACGAAGTCTTTGTGACGTTGTTGCCGTGTTTGACTCAAATTCGGAAAAACATAAAGATTTGATATATAATGTCATTCCAAATATAGTTGAAAAACGTGATGGGCGTGATGATTTTATAGCAGTATTAAAAAGCACACCATTGAAAATTAAATACGCTCAACTCGTGGGTACATCTTTTACACCAAGAAGCATGTCAAGATGTAATGGTATCATACAAGCAACAGTCAAAGGTCAAGGAAGAGATTTTATAGGGGATTGGCCAGCTGATAATTTTGTGCGTTGGGCACATTGTTTTGGCTTTATCAAGTATGATTATAAAGATGATTCTTTTGAAATAACAAATAAAGGTTTAGAACTCTCAAACGCAAGAGAAACTGGAAACGATTTGTCTGAAAGAGAAAAAGAATTACTTATCAATGCCGTTTTAGCATATCCTCCGTCTGTAAGAATATTGAATCTGCTTGCAGAAACGGAAGACACACATCTTACTAAATTTGAAATTGGTCAGCAGTTAGGATTTATTGGAGAAGACGGTTTTACCAGTATGCCACAAAAAACATTTATACGGTCATTGGCTAATGCAGAAGCAAAATACCGTAAAACTATAAAAGTTGATTGGGAAGGCTCTTCGGATAAATATGCACGAATGATTGCAAGTTGGCTTGAAAAACTCGGACTTGTTGAAAAATGCCGAAAACAATTACAATTTCTAATGCTGGAAAAGACTATACCGAAACGATTGGACATGCATATATGATTACCGCGAAGGGAATTACTGCATTAAGAAAGGCTGATGGAAAAAGCAAGCATAAAAAAATTGCAAAAAATGTGTGTTGGGAAATGCTTTCAACAAAAGGTTCAGACAGAGAATACTTGCGCACACGACGAGCATTTATTTTGAAATATTTATCAGAAAATAAAAACAGTATTTCGATGTCGGAAATTATCAATTACCTTAAAGAGGTTAATCTTAATGAGAATGAAAATACTATTTTTGATGATATAAAAGGCTTGCAGAATATAGGTATAAATATACTTGAAAAGGATAACAAGTTCTTATTTGATGATGAGATAAATGATTTTGTTATTCCGTTGCCGCAATCGCTTGCAAAGTCTAATTTAACAGAAATAAAAGAAATAATTAGAGAGAAAATGAAAAAATTATCGCACGAATATTTATCTCTTATAGACCTTGCTTATGATAGCAAACAAAATCGTTTGTTTGAAATGAAAGTATTAGATTTACTTACGGAAGAATGTGATTATCAAGGTTTACATTTAGGCGGAAGTCGTAAGCCTGACGGAATAATTTACACAAATGATGATAGATGTAAATATGGAGTTATTATAGATACAAAAGCATATTCAAAAGGCTACAATTTGCCAATTTCTCAAGCTGATGAAATGGAACGATATATAGGTGAAAATCAAACACGAAATGAAAAGATAAATCCAAACAAATGGTGGGAGTATTTTGCCGATGATGTGAATGATTTTTATTTTATGTTTGTTTCCGGACATTTTGTTGGAAATTTTAAAGCACAAATTGAACGAATTAGCAGAAATAAAGGAGTTAAGGGTACGGCTTTAGCTGTCACAAATCTTTTGCTGTGTGCAGAGGCTTATAAGGCTGGACGATTTACTCATAAAACAATAAAAACAGAATTGTTTAATAATGACGAATTTGAATTATAATTTTCTTAAAAGGAACGGAAGAGTCAAGGATAAATGCACGAGCTAAATCCTCTCTTGACAAGCCCGTTCTTTTTTTTGCAGTGCGTCGGTTGAGGAGATTTAAGCCAAAAAACGGATTTAAAATTCCTTTTTCAATAAGTGTTAATTTTGAATTTTACAGAAAGTTTAAACCTATTTTTGATCAAAATAAGGATAATTATTATCTCACTCATTTTGAGGTTTTTAAACCGTATAAAGTGGACTTTTTTCGACCTCTAAATTCCGATGTTATAAGAGATATTTATTGAAATATTGCAATAACGAAAACACTCATATATCTCTGACAAACGCTATGTGCATTTCTTTGCAATTCCATTTGGCACTCTGTTTAATTATTACTGTTTTATCAATGACTACCGAAAGGGTGCTTTTTTATGCTTTTAACAGGCCGAGATAAGTTGTAAAATAAAATGACCAAAAAAAGATGACTCATAAAGACATCTCTGGTATAATGTTAAGTGATCAAACTAAACATGATTGGAGATATCAATATGAGTCACTTAAATAATAACACAAAAAGCAGGAAAGGTAAA
>JAXJVH010000034.1:0-41850 GCA_036308645.1 Acutalibacteraceae bacterium
GGCTTTTCTCTCCCTCAGTCTCGCTTCGCTCGACAGCTCCCTCGTCAGAGGGAGCCAATCTACACCCCAACTTTTGAAAAAGATTCAAAAAATTCTCTATATTCGTAGGGCGGTTTGCCTACAAACCGCCGTTTGTCAGGTTATTTTAAATCAATTTTCCACCGTCTTCCCCCAAAGGGAAGGCTTTTGTTTTACCGATAATTTCAGTAATTTCAAGCAAGGCGAATGCTCTCGACTATCCCTCATCCGTCACTTCGTGACACCTTCCCCCAAAGGGAAGGCTTTGGGTAACAGGTTTCTACCGTAAGCCACGCCAACTTCAAAACTACATAAAAGCATAAAATGATTGTGTTTGCCCGTCGAGGCTCTCGACTGAAAAAAGCGTTGGTAATAGATTTATACCGTAAGCCCCGTCAGCCTTAAATCCATATTAAAGCATATAATGATGGTGAAATCAAATATCGAGGTTTTCTACGAATTGAGCGTTTTCTTCAATGAACTTTCTTCTCGGCTCTACTTCGTCGCCCATAAGCAACGAGCAGGCTGCGTCAGCCTTTTCGGCGTCCTCCATGGTAACCTTACGCATTGTTCTGAAAGCGGGGTCCATAGTAGTTTCCCACAACTGTTCAGGGTCCATCTCACCAAGACCTTTGTAACGCTGAATTGCGGCGTTTCCGCCCAACTGCTGATTATATTGGTCACGCTCTTCTTCAGAGAAAGCATATTTCTTGACTTTACCTTTTTTAACCTCGAAAAGCGGCGGTTGTGCGAGATAAATATGCCCTGTTGTAATAAGTTCAGGCATATATCTAAAGAAGAAAGTAAGCAAAAGCGTTCTGATATGCGCACCGTCGACATCGGCGTCCGCCATAATAATGATTTTATCATAACGCAATTTTGAAATATCAAAAGTATCGCCGATACCTGTTCCGAGCGCAATAACAACCGGAGTTAATTTATCGTTTCCGTAAACCTTGTCAACCCTTGCCTTTTCAACGTTGAGCATTTTACCCCAAAGCGGAAGTATTGCCTGAAAATCCGAGTCACGGCCTTTAGAAGCAGAACCGCCCGCAGAGTCGCCCTCTACGATGTAAAGTTCGGTTCTTGTAGCGTCTTTGGAAATGCAGTCGTCAAGTTTATCGGGCATTCTTGTTCTGCCGATACCGCTGGATTTTGCACGTTCGAGTTCTCTTGCTTTCTGCGCTTTTTCACGAGCGGTCGAAGCGCTCATAATCTTTGAAATAAGAGTTTTTGCAATCTGCGGATTATCCTCAAGAAAATCGTTTAGTTTCTCATTCATTGCGTTTGAAACCAAAGTTCCGATATAGGTGTTACCGAGTTTTGCTTTAGTTTGTCCCTCAAACTGTGCGTCGGTAAGTTTAACCGAAATTACCGCAATAAGGCCTTCCTGAACGTCCTCGCCCTTAAAATTATTATCGTTATCTTTTAAAAACTTAAACTTTCTCGCATAGTTATTGATAACACGGGTAAGCGAAGTTTTAAAAGCGGATTCATGAGTACCGCCGTCAACTGTATGAATATTATTCGCAAACGAGATGATATTTGAATCATAGCCTGTATTATAAAGCATAGCTATTTCAACCTGTGCGTCGCCTTTTGTTGCCGAAATATAAATTACATCATCAAAAAATCTTTCACGTTTTTTCTTTTCAAGAATAAACTCACAATAAGAACGGATACCGCCTTCAAAATGAAGCACGTCTGCACGAAGATTCCCATCGTCGTCACACTCGCCGTCGTCACGTTTATCAGCCAAATTAATGCGAATACCTGCATTTAAGAAAGCCTGTTCACGAAGACGGGTTAACAAAATATCGTAATCATAACGTGTAGTATCGGTAAAAATATCTGCGCTCGGTTTAAAAGTAACGGTTGTACCTGTTTCGGTCGTATCGCCGATAACTTTTAAATCATTTACAGGGTTGCCCTGTTCAAAACGCTGATAATATACTTTTCCGTCCTTGCGGACTTCAACTTCAAGCCAATCGGAAAGCGCATTAACAACAGACGAACCAACGCCGTGAAGACCGCCTGAAACTTTATAACCCGAACCGCCGAATTTACCGCCTGCATGAAGCACCGTAAATACAACAGTAACCGCAGGAAGTCCCATTTTTTCCTGAATGTCAACAGGAATACCTCGTCCGTTATCACGAACCCTGATAATTTCATCATTTAAAATTTCAACGTCGATATCGGTGCAGTAACCTGCGAGCGCCTCGTCGATAGAGTTATCCACAATCTCATAAACAAGATGGTGCAAACCGCGTTCACCTGTTGAACCGATATACATACCCGGTCTTTTTCTTACCGCTTCAAGTCCTTCAAGAACCTGTATGGCAGAGGCGTCATACTCCTCTTGAACCGCAGTATTCATCAGATTTTCTTGTGTTTCCAAAATATATTCTATCCTCTCTGTGTATTTTTGAAATTTATGTTTATATTACGTTTAACGCAATTTAATATTACAATGATCTCAATTTAATATTACAATAGTAAAGTTTATCGTTTTCTTTTACTTCTTCGTCAATTATAATTTTTTCACCGTTTAAGTAACATTCGCCTTTTGTGGTTATTTTACCGTTTTTCTTGGTAATATCAATTTTTATATCAAAATTGTTTACATACCACCAATTATCATTAAAATTTTCAAAAGTAACTTCTATATCTTTAAGACGTTCGCTTGACTCTTTATCAACATAAAATTTATATGTATCTAACCCGGATTTTCCGCTGAAAAAGGCAAATTCATCATCATCTGTAAGAGTTTCTTCATAAATTTCGCCGTTATTTTCTCTTGTAAGCTTTATATCCTCGGGAGCTACTTTTTTACCCTCAACATAAAATTCAATAGAGCCGCGGTTATGACAGTAATTTATCCTCTGTCCGAATTCGGTTTTTTTAAGTGCGGGTACGGTAATTATTGTAAGATATGTGCAAATAAGCAATAACACGCCCAAAAACGAAAGCAGAACTATTAAATTTCTTTTTTTCTTATTATTTATACTGTTTTCCACTTTTTCACCTCAAAACAAATTCTTTTTATATTTTCGGTTAAGCGTTCCTGCTGCAATAGGGGTTATATAAGTTTTATCTTTCGTTAAAACAAAGGATCTCGGAAATTCATACAGATTTGAGTAAACCACGTTACCCATTTTTTCAGCGTTTTCCAAAAAATCTCTCGTCTTTTTTGAAACAGTCGCCGAATCCATATCAAAAATACCAATCACATCATTATCCCTAACTAAAAACTCTCCCCCAAGGTATATTTTTTTCACCATCATTATCTGCCTTAATATAATTTTTTAGTTGACGGGGCTTACAATAGCAATCTATTACCCAACATCATCTTGCTATTTATTCCGCAACGTTTTGTGTTAACTCGCCGTTTTCCATTTTAAAAATCTTGCCCGAATTTAGTGATTTTATAGTATTCGGGTCACAGCAGGTTATAAAAACCTGCCAGCCTTTTATATGATTAAGCAGATAATCCTGTCTTGACAAATCAAGTTCGCTCATCACATCATCTAAAATTGCAATTGGTTGTTCTCCCGTATTTTTCTTTAAAATTTCCGCTTCGGAAAGTTTCAGCGATACAACCGCCGAGCGCCGCTGACCTTGTGAGCCGAAAATTTTAAGTTGCAACCCGTTTATAAAAAACTCCATATCGTCCCTATGTGGGCCGACATTAGTAGTTGCATTAACGGTATCTTGTTTTCGGGTTTCTTTAAGGCTTTTTAAAATTTCTTCTTCGCTGCCCGAGCCGGCGGTGCATTTATATTTAATCGAAATTTCCTCTTTATTTGAGGAAATTCCTCTGTAAATATCTACAATATATTCCATTAAAGCTTCTATATATTTTTTGCGTTGCGCCACTATATAAGCTCCGCTTTTTGCAATTCTTTCTTCATAAACATCAAGCATAAATTCAAGTTCACGGTGGTATGCGACATCTTTTAAAATAGAATTTCTTTGAACAACCGCACGGTTATATGCCTGTAATATTTTTTCATATTTAGGTCTTACGGTAGAAATTGCGCTGTCTAAAAATTTTCTTCTTACCACGGGGCCTTCTTTTATCAAATCCATATCGGTAGGTGAAAACAAAATTGCGGTAAATTTTTCAGACAGTCCGCTGGCAGAACTTAAATTAACGTCGTTCATACTTGCAAGTCGTTTATTTGTAATAATAATCTCGCCTTTTTGATGTCTGCCGGCTGAAAAAAACGTTGATTTAATAACCGCGGTTTGGTTATTGCTATTTACATTTATAAGTTGAGTATCACGAGTACCTCTAAAACTTTTTTTACCCGTAAAAAGCCAAATTGCCTCAATAAGATTGGTTTTGCCCTGTGCATTTTCACCGTAAATTATATTCATCTCTTTATCGGGTACAAATTCACCCTTTTTTAAATTGCGGTAATTTTCATATTCTATTTTCTCCAAATACATCCTTTTTTCACCATCAGTCGAGAGCCTCGACACGCAAGACAATCATTTATAGTTTTAATATATTTTTATAGTTTGTGGGGCTTACATTATAAACCTATTGCCGACGCTTTTGTCGAGAGCCTCGACACGCAGTCGGTAGCACCGACGGGCATACACCATCATTTTTTGCCTTAATATATTTTTAAAGTTGACTGGGCTTACGGTATAAATCTATTACCCAAAGCCTTCGCCTTTAAGGGAAGGTGGCAAGCCGTAGGAAAAGACGGATGAGGGATAGTAGATACCCTACTCAACCTCTATCAATTCATTAAAAATCTTAACTTTATTGCCTTTGCGGATTTTTTTACCTCGCATGGTACAAACTTCGTCGTTTAATTTAACTTCGCCGTCCTGAATAAAAATCTTTGCGGCTCCGCCTGTAGGAACAACTCCCGAAAGTTTTAAAAGCGAGTCTAATTTAATAAATTCTGTATCAATTTTAATCTTCATTACTGTTCAGCCTTCAAAATTACAGGTACTACTATAAACAAGAAACTGTCGCCCTCAAGAGGTTCTATTTTAATAGGTCTTTGAGCGCCGTTCATTGTAATTTTTATTTTATCGGTATCAACAGAGCGCAAAGCCTCTGCAAAAAATCTTGAATTAAATCCTATTTCCTGTTCATTTCCTCTTACATCGCAATCAAGAAAATCGCTTGCGTTTCCCATAATTGTTGAGCAACGCATATACGCTTGATTTTCTTTAAAAGTACATCTGATAGGAGATTTTACCCTATCCGAAATAATAAGCGAAATTCTTTCAATAAGATTTAAAAATTCTTTTGTATCGGTAATTACAACTGTATCTTCGCCGTCGGGAATAATTGAATTGTTATTATAATTTAAAAATTCACCCTCAAGCAATCTTGAAATTATTATAAAACTTCCTATTTCAAAAGAAATATGACGTTTTCCGACGCATATTTTGATATCGTCTTCCATATCGTCGCCGATAAGTTTTAAAACCTCTTGCAAGCCTTTTGACGGAACAACAAAACGCATATTTTCACTTGAATTAATATTTTCTTTTCTGATAGCAAGACGGCAACCGTCGGCAGAAACAAGTTTAATAACGTCTTCTTCTATTTCAAATAAAATGCCTTTATAAATCGGGCGTTCATCAGAAGTTGAAACCGCAAAAAGCGTTTGAGAAATCATACTGCGAAGAATTTCTGCTGAAACTTCAACCTCGCTTTCATCTTCCAAAGACGGAAGTTCGGGGTACTCGTTAGCGTCGAGCGCAATAATATTGAATTTTGAAGTTCCGGCGGTAATTAAAGCCTTATTGTTATCGTTTACTTCGATATTAACTCTGTCGGACGGCAATTTTCTCAAAATTTCGCTAATCATTTTTGCATTTATAACGGTGCAACCCTCAACGGTTATATCAGCAGGAATTTTTGTTTTCATTGCAATTTCCAAATCATATCCCGATAAAATAATTTCATTGCCGTTTGTTCTTATTAAAATTCCCTCCAAGGTTGCAAGCGACGATTTAGAAGTAACCGCTCTTTGAACGTTATTTACCGCAGCGGAAAGAAGCGCTGTATCACATGAAAATTTCATTTTTTATATTCATTCCTTTTTCTTAAAATGTCATTTATTCTCAATGTTAAAAACTTTTGATTTTAAAAAATTTTTGCTTAAATTTTTGGGACAAACCCTCATAACATTATATTATTTTTTTAGTAATAGTAATAGGGGGTGTTAAAAGTGTTAAAATCGTAAAATTGCCTTATAAACTCAAGAAATTTTTTTCAAATTTGAAATGTTAGTAATTCAATAAAAATTTTAAATTTCTAAATTTTGAAAAATTTTTAACACAACTTTAAATAATCTTTCACACAAAAATGTTAATAATATTTCTTATTTGTTTACAAGATTTTTCATAATATTTGTAATTTTTTTATTCTCTGCTTCGTCGGTTTCGCAAAGGTTAGCGATATTTTCACAGGAATAAAGAACGGTCGCATGATTTTTACCGAATTCTTTGCCTATTGATTTATACGGCATATCGGTAACTTGGCGGATAATATACATTGCAATTTTTCTTGCATGAGTAATTTCGGCATTTTGTTTTTTAGAAAAAATATCTTCAATTGAAACATTATAAGCGTTTGAAACCTCGTTTACTACTTTTTGAATAGTAACAGGCTGCGGTAAATCGTCACGCTTAATATCTCTTATAGCGCCCTCAACAACCGAAAGCGTAATGTTATCATAAATTAAAGAATAAGCCTGAAGTTTTTTAACAACGCCCTCTAACTGACGGATATTGCATTTAACGTGGTCTGCAACATAAGTTGTAATTTCTTCATCAAGGTCAAAATTCATCATCTGGGCTTTTCTTTTGATTATGCCGACTCTTGTTTCATATTCGGGCGGTTGAATATCCGCTATAAGTCCTGCTTCAAAACGTCCTACAAGACGGTCGGAAAGCGAAACAATATCTTTCGGAGGTCTGTCGGAGGTAAGAACAATTTGCTTTTGATTGTTATATAAATCGTTAAAAGTGTTAAAAAATTCTTCCTCTGTTGATTCTTTACCTGAAATAAACTGAATATCGTCGATTAAAAGAACGTCGGCGGTGCGGTATTTTTCACGCAATTTTTCGGTAGTACCGTTATGAATACTTTTAATTACTTCGTTTGTAAAGTTTTCGCAGGTTTCGTAAACTATTTTTTTGTAAGGAAAGTTTTCTTTGATTTTTTTTGAAATTGCCGAAAGAAGATGAGTTTTGCCGAGTCCCGAGTTACCCCAAATAAATAACGGATTATAAATAACGTCTTTGTTATCGGCAACCGCTAAAGAAGCCGCGTGTGCAAAACGGTTCGAAGCGCCTACTATAAAAGTATCAAAGGTGTAGTCATATTGAGCAGAATTATTAAGGCTTTTTAAAGGTTCTTTTTCAATATCCGCCTCGGTTTTTATGGTGATATTTACGGGAAATTTCAAAACTTCTTCAAATGCGTCTTCTAAAACGCCTTTAAAATTTTCAAGAATAATTTGTTTTTGAAAATTTGTTTTTATAAAAAGGACTGCTTCTTTACCTTCAATTTTTTGAAATGTAAGAGCCGAAATCCAAGCGTTAAAACTTGCTTCGCTGATTTTTGTTTTGCAATAGGCACATATTTCGTCCCAAACTTCATTGATTGATTCCATGTATTTTTCACTCCCAATTTCAGTTTTTTATCTATATTCACAGTTTTTAACTTCTATAAAACAAAATGTTAAAAATATATCCAATCTATTTTACCATAGTTTTTAACTTTTTTCAATAACTAATTTATATATAATCAGTATTTTATATAATAAATAATATATATATTATATATAAAGCGTTTTATTCAAGTTATTTATATGATTTATTTGAATTTGTAGGGGCGACCCTGTGTGGTCGCCCAAATCATTGGTAACAGGTTGCTACCGACTATCCCTCATCCGTCTTTTCCTACGGCTTGCCACCTTCCCTTAAAGGCGAAGGATTTGGTTAATAGATTGATAAAGTAAGCCCAGTCAGCCATAAAATTATATTAAGGCAAAAAATGATGGTGTATGCCCGTCGGTGCTACCGACTATTCCTCATCCGTCTTTTTCTACGGCTTGCCACCTTCCCTTAAAGACGAAGGATTTGGTTAATAGATTGATAAAGTAAGCCCAGTCAGCCATAAAATTATATTAAGGCAAAAAATGATGGTGTATGCCCGTCGGTGCTACCGACTGAAAAAAAGCGTTGGCAATAGGTTGTTACCGTAAGCCCCACAAACAATAAAAATATATTAAAACTATAAATGATTGTCTTGCGTGTCGAGGCTCTCGACTGATGGTGAAAAAAAGTGCTTGACATAATTGAGTTAATAGTATATAATTTTACAATGATTTAAATACTTTTATTGTGGATTTTTCTGCACACCGAAAACTACTTATTAGAAAAAACAAAAACAATAAAGGATTAAAATAAAAATTTTAAAAGAAAGGTGAGAGAAGAATGTTAAGAACATTTCAACCAAAGAAATTGCACAGAAAAAAGGTGCATGGTTTCAGAAAGAGAATGGCTGACGCAAACGGCCGTAAGGTTTTAGCACGCAGAAGAGCTAAAGGAAGAAAAAAACTTTCTTACTAATTTTAAGGCTTGGGAAAAAAAGTGTCTTTGTTTGTCACAATTAAGGAAAACAGGGATTTCAGAAGGCTTTACAGACAGTCCCGTTCATTTGTCGCCCCTGCGTTGGTAGTTTATTTTAAAGAAACCCGCGCGGGTTTTTCTCGCTTAGGAATAACCGCAGGAAAAAAGGTAGGTAAAGCGGTTCAAAGAAACCGTGCAAAACGAGTTATACGAGAGTCTTACAGAGCATTATTGCCGAGATTTAATAAAAATGTCGATATGATAATTGTTGCTCGTAAAAAATCTGCCTTTGTAAAATCCGACGTGGTAAAAGCTGAACTTGAAAAATTATTAATCAAAGCAAATTTGATTGATTTTGACAATGATTGAGGATATTTTTAAGTTTTTTGAAACTGAAATGATATGAAATATATATTGATTTTTTTCGTAAAGATATATAGAAAACTGATTTCTCCTTTAAAACAGCCTTGTTGCAGATTTTATCCTACTTGTTCGCAGTACGCCATTGAAGCATTGCAAATTCACGGCGCTGTGAAAGGGAGTTATCTCGCAGTAAGACGTATTTTAAGATGTAATCCTTTTTGTCCGGGCGGCTTTGACCCCGTTCCCCCTAAAATAAGTATAAAAAAACAAAAATAGAATATTTTTATTGAGGATTTTGTAAATGGATATTTTAATTAAGCCCTTTTCTTGGCTTTTGGAAGTGCTGTGTAACGCTTTTAACAGTTATCCGATTGCAATTATTTTGTTTACAATAATTGTAAATGTTGCGTTGATACCATTTAATATTAAGCAGCAAAAAAACATGGCAAAACAGGCAAGACTTCGTCCGAAACTTGAGGCTCTGAAAGAAAAATGCGGCGATGATAAGATGAAATATCAGAACGCAATGACAGAACTTTATCAGAAAGAAAACATAAGTCCTACAGGCGGATGCTTGCCGATGATTATTCGTCTTGCCATTATTATGATGGTATATTACGGCTTGTTGGATATTCTTAATATTACAACAAACGCCGCAGGAGAGCGAGTAATGGGTGAATCGGCGGTTCCTGCCGAATACTTTATGCTTTTCGGCCTTGATTTGAGAATGTCACCGCATTTCACTACCGATATTGTAGGTATGCTGACTAAAGACTTTACATGGATAATTCCTATTTGCTGTTTTGCCGCACAGATGACTTCAATGCTTATTTCTACGCGGATGCAGAAAAAGAATAATCCACAGGCACAGGCAGGCGGACAAGACGGTTGTATGAACGCAACAATGTTTATTATGCCTGTATTTTCGCTTGTTTTCACATTCCAGGTAACCTGTGCATTAGGTTTTTATTGGATTTTTTCAAGCATTATAAATACCGCAATTACGTTAATAGTAAACAACTTCTATTCTGCTGATAAAATTTTGGCGCGTGAAACTATTGAAATGGGAAGCGCCCGCAGAAAAAAAGAACAAAGTATTATTGAAAAGGCTGAATAAGCCATAATTTGAAAGGAAAATACAAATGATTATTGAAGCTATTGCTACCGGCAAAACGCTTGCCGAAGCACAGGAAGCAGCAGTTTCTCAACTTGGCAATGTTGATGATGTAAATGTTGAGTTTGAAATCATTACACATCCAAAGCCGAAAACTTTAGGTCTTTTCGGCGGCTGTGACGCAAAGGTAAGAGCATACGCAGAAGTACCTGACGCAAAACCGAAGGCTGAACCTAAAAAAGAGAAAAAAGCAGTTAACAAAGACGAAACAAAAGAAGTTGAAACTGCTAAAAAAGAACCTATTGAAAGCGCAGTTATGACTCCTGAAAATGAAAAAAAGGTAGTCGCTTATTTAACTTCAATCCTTGAAAATATGGGTGTTGAAGATATAAAAATTAACCTTTCTGTTGAAAAAGACGGAACAAAGATTAACTTCGACGGCAATAAATTGGGTGTTGCAATCGGCAGAAAAGGCGAAACTCTTGACGCTATTCAGCATCTTGTTTCGCTTGTTGCAAACAAGGGACAGGACGACTATGTAAGAGTTACTCTTAATCCGGGCGGATACAGACAAAAACGTGAAGAAATTTTAGTTTCGCTTGCACACAAGAGCGCACAGAAAGCGGTTAAATTTAATAAGAATGTAGTCCTTGAAGCAATGAATTCTTATGAACGCAGAATTATTCATAACGCAGTTCAGGAAATTGAGGGCGTTATGAGTTGGTCAATCGGCGAGAACGACCACAGACGTGTTGTTATCGGCACTTCAAAAGATAACAAAATGTTCAGAGAAAATAACCGCAGAGGCGGTTATAACCGTAGCAGAGGAAACTCAAGAGGCGGTTTCAATAACAGAGGAAGAAAGCCATCTCAAACTGTTAGCAAGACTCCGGACAGAGCGCCGAAATCCGATAGTGAGAATATGCCGCTCTACGGCGTGATTAAATAAGCGTTAATAGTAACTGTAAATAATACAATTATAAAAAGCGATAGAAGTGAAATTTCTTCTATCGCTTTTGTTATATAAACAATCTCTTCTAAAATGGTAGGGCGGTGGCGTGGCTTTCGCCGTTTGTTGAAATACCAAAAATCTTCTCTGTTCTTGTAGGGGCGACCCTGTGTGGTCGACCATTCTAATATTACCAATAATCTTTCAAAAATCGTATGGCAGTTTGTCCAAAAACCGCCGTTTACAATGTTTCACGTGAAACAACCCCCCGCTAAAAAGCGAGGGGTTGTTTTTTCTTGTTGTTATAAAAGAATTACATATCAGCTTTGATTTGTTCAATACAACTGCGGCAAACACCTTTGCCATTGAATTCTCTTACATCGTCAATACTTCCGCAAATAGCACAAGCAGCGCTGCTTTTTTCAAGGATAATTTTATTACCCTCAACATGAATGAGCAACGGTGTGCCGGTCGGAATTGTAAGGTGTTTTCTGATTTCTTTAGGGAGAGTAATTCTTCCTAATTCGTCTAAAGATCTTTGTACGCCTGTAGAAGCCATAATTTTTTTCCTCCTTATATTATAACCATTCGTTTAATAAAAAGTAAATTTTTACATTTTTATTAAGGTAATGTTATCATAACACATTAGTTTGTAAAAGTAAAGACTTTTTGTTGACAAATTGTAAATTTTGTTGAAACATTACAAAATTATGTCAAAATAAGGCGTAAATAAATTGATTTTTAAGGTGTTTTTTATTCAAATTGTCTATATTGTTATTTAAATATGTTAATTATAAAATGTTTCACGTGAAACATTTTATAAAAAATCAAAATATGCTCTTTAAATTTATAAATAAATATGATATACTATTATTACTTTGAATTAGGAGTTTTTTGATGGGAAAAATAATTGCGATTGTAAATCAAAAAGGCGGAGTCGGCAAAACGACAACATCTGTAAACCTTACCGCCGCTCTCGGCGCAAAAAACAAAAAATGCCTGTTAGTTGATATTGACCCACAGGGAAATTCAACAAGCGGTTACGGTATTCAAAAAAGGTCTATACAGAAATCGTCTTATGATTTGTTAATAGGAAACGCTTTGTCAGAAGAAACAATAGTCAAAACAAAATATAAAAAAGTAGATATAATTCCTGCAAATATCAATCTTTCCGGTGCAGAGGTAGAACTTGTTGATATAGATGAACGTGAATCGGCATTAAAAAAAGCATTGGCAGAACAACGAGAAAATTATGATTTTATAATTCT
This sequence comes from Acutalibacteraceae bacterium, assembly GCA_036308645.1. Taxonomy (GTDB): domain Bacteria; phylum Bacillota; class Clostridia; order Oscillospirales; family Acutalibacteraceae; genus RUG11462. Next base: position 12,329 of record JAXJVH010000034.1, read on the forward strand.
TGACTGTCCGCCGTCGCTTGGATTGATAACGGTAAACGCTTTATGTGCCGCAGATACGCTGCTTGTTCCGATTCAGTGCGAATATTATGCGCTTGAGGGACTTTCACAACTTATGAATACTGTACGCAGTATAAAACGGCTTTATAATCCAAGACTTGATATTGAGGGCGTATTGCTTACAATGTTTGACGGCAGATTAAACCTGACTCAACAGGTTGCGGCTGAAATTAAAAAATTCTTTCCGAAAAAGGTTTTCGGCACTACTATACCGAGAACGGTCAGAATTTCGGAAGCGCCGAGTTTCGGCGAACCTATATTATATTACGACAAGCGCTCTAAAGGCGCAGAAGCGTATAATTCACTTGCAAAAGAACTTATAAAAAATAATAAGTAGGAGGGGAAGAAATGGCGAAAAAATCAGGACTCGGCAGAGGATATGAGGCTTTGATGAGCGATAATGCCACCGAACAGTCAAATGCGGTTGAAATCCGCATAGACGAACTTGAACCAAATCCCGAACAACCGAGAAAAAATTTCGACCGAGAAGCATTGGACGAACTTTCGGAAAACATAAAGAAATACGGTTTAATTCAGCCGATTGTCGCAAGACCGACAATTATGGGAACATATCAAATTGTTGCCGGCGAGCGCCGTTGGCGTGCTTCAATGCAGGCGGGACTGAAAACCGTACCTGTTATTGTAAAGGAACTTTCCGACGCCGAAACAATGGAAATTGCTATTATAGAAAACCTACAGCGTGAGGATTTAAACCCGATTGAAACCGCAAAAGGCTTTAAAGCATTGATGGATACTTTTAAACTTACGCAGGAGGAGGTTGCCGAAAAGGTCGGCAAATCACGTTCGGCAGTTGCAAATGCTTTAAGACTTTTGGAACTCGGAAAATATGTGCTTTATGTTGAAAACGGCACAATTTCGGCAGGTCACGCAAGAGCAATGTTACCGCTTGACGATGAAGCGCGCGAAATAGCGGTTGAAATGATAAAGAAAGGCGCAACGGTAAGAGATATCGAGGCGCTTTCAAAGAAAAAGCCGAAAAAAGCGGAAAAAACCGAACAAAAGGCAGTTTTTCGTCCGGTTTACTATAAGGAAGTTGAAACTTCGCTTAAAACCGAGTTAGGAAGAAAGGTCGAAATCAAGGAAGATAAAAATAAATGTACGCTTTCCATTGATTTTTACGGCGAAGACGATTTAAAAGAACTTATTAAAACACTTTTTAAATAAAGAGAGGAAAAATAACAATGATAGATATAAAATTTTTACGTGAAAACCCCGATATTGTTAAACAGAACATCAAAAACAAATTTCAGGACCACAAATTGCCGCTTGTTGACGAGGCAATAGAACTTGATAAAAAGAAAAGGGACGCACAGGCAGAGGCTGACTCATTGAGAGCAGAAAGAAACAGAACCTCAAAACAGATTGGTATGTTAATGGGGCAGGGGAAAAAGGACGAAGCCGAGGAAGTTAAGAAAAAAGTCGGCGAATATGCCGTAAGACTTGCCGAAGTTGAAGTTTTGGAAAAAGAATACGATGAAAAATTAACCGAGGTTATGATGAGAATTCCTAATATCATCGACGAAAGCGTGCCGATAGGCAAGGACGACAGCGAAAATGTTGAAGTTCAGCGTTACGGCGAGCCGGTAGTTCCTGATTTTGAAATCCCTTATCATACCGATATAATGGAAAAATTCAACGGTATCGACCTTGATTCGGCAAGAAAGGTTGCAGGAAACGGCTTTTATTATCTCATGGGCGACATAGCAAGACTTCATTCGGCTGTTATCTCTTATGCTCGTGATTTTATGATTAACCGTGGGTTTACTTATTGCGTACCGCCTTTTATGATTCGTTCAAACGTTGTTTCGGGCGTTATGTCTTTTGAAGAAATGGACGCAATGATGTATAAAATCGAGGGCGAGGACCTTTATTTAATCGGAACGTCCGAACATTCTATGATAGGTAAATTTATTGATACTTTAAATCCTGAAGAAAATCTTCCGTATACTCTTACCTCCTATTCGCCTTGTTTCAGAAAAGAAAAAGGCGCTCACGGTATAGAGGAAAGAGGCGTTTATCGTATACATCAGTTTGAAAAACAGGAAATGATAGTTGTCTGCAAGCCTGACGAGTCAAAAATGTGGTTTGATAAACTCTGGCAGAATACCGTAGACCTTTTCCGTTCGCTTGATATTCCTGTTCGTACTCTTGAGTGTTGTTCGGGAGATTTGGCTGATTTAAAGGTAAAATCCGTTGACGTTGAGGCTTGGAGCCCTCGCCAGAAGAAGTATTTTGAGGTTGGCTCTTGCTCGAATCTTACCGACGCACAGGCTCGCCGCCTTAAAATTCGTGTAAAATCAAAAGATGGCAATTACTTTGCCCATACTCTTAATAATACCGTTGTTGCACCGCCGAGAATGTTGATTGCTTTTCTTGAGAACAACCTTCAGGCAGACGGCAGCGTAAAAATTCCCGAAGCATTAAGACCGTATATGGGCGGACAGGAAGTTATTAAGTAAAAAACAATGAAAATTTACGATATTTCGAGAGAATTAATGACCGCCCCGATTTATCCGGGCGACATAAATCCGAAAATGCGACGTTCTTCCGATATGAATAAAGGCGCTTTGTGTAATATATCGGACATTCAGATGTGCCTGCACAACGGAACTCACATTGACGCACCCAAGCATTATTTTGACGATAAGCACGATATTGTGGATTTGGGCGTGTCGGTATTTTGCGGAATTTGCGATGTGGTTTCGTTTGATGAGCATATTACCGGCGAGGATATTATCAAGAAAGTGCCGAAAGACTGCGAAAGGCTTATTATTAAGTCTTACGGAAAGGGAAGACTTACCTTTTACTCGCTGATGGATATTTTAACTACCAAAATAAAACTTATCGGCATTGACGATATTACCATCGGGATTGAAAACGCAGATACTCAAATTCACAGAGAATTACTGCAAAACGGCATTATAATTCTTGAGGGGCTGGATTTAAAAAAAGTTCCCGACGGTAGGTATGTTTTGGTCTGCGAGCCGATTAAAATTAAAGGCGCCGAGGCGGCTCCTTGTCGTGCTATACTCTTGAAAGATATTATGTTGTTTTAAATAGTTTAAAAAAACGCATTTGCTGAAATCAGTTAATTCGGCAAAGGCGTTTTTTTGTTATAAAACTGTAAAGAAAATCACCTATTGTGCATATTGCACATAAAATATTAATGGCGGTTGTGCATATTTTACAAAGAATTAACTTGACATTTGAAGAATAATGGAGTATTATAGACGCAGAAAGAGAAAATCTTTCAAAAATCTAAAAAGGAGGCAAAAATATATGAGACCCGAATTGAAATTGTGTCAACTTAATGTTGAAGATTTTATCGAAACAGTTTCGCGCTGTAAGGGTGATGTGTTTCTCGAAACAGACGAAGGCGACATCTTAAATTTAAAGTCAAGACTGTTATTGTTGTCTGCACTTGGACATATAATTAACGGTGAGATTAAAGAAACAACTGTCAGATGTGAGCTTCCGGAAGATGAATCAAAGATATTCAGATTTGCGCTTTACGGCGAAAAACCCGAATAATTGAGAAACTGAAAATTAAAATTATTTAATATAATTGACGCAAAAATTAGAAGGATTGTAAAAAACAACCCTGAAAAAAACGGGAACATTTTCGTTCCCGTTTTTGTTTTAAAAAGATTGTTGGTAATCAAATAAACGGCGGTTTGCCTACAAACCGCCCTACGATTGTAGGGAAGATTAATTCGTATATAACCAAAAACCGACCTGTTTATTTACAGGTCGGTTTATTTAAAATACTCCATTTTCCTTTAATTAAAAAGGATTACATTTTAAAAATTTTTCAGTAATTATTCGAATTTTTAAAGCCTATAAATTATAACACAATATAATATTTATTACAAGATAATAAACGGAAAAAACAATATCTTTGTTAACATTATACAATTAAATATAATAAATTTAAACAGAATAACTAATTGAAATCTGAAAGCAAATTATTAAAAGCGGACATTCCGGCATATTTGCAGTTACCGTTTAGTTGTTTTTCAATTTCAATCAGTCTGTTATATTTTGCGGTGCGCTCGCTTCGTGAAAGAGAGCCGGTTTTGATTTGCCCCATATTCAGTGCAACCGCAATATCGGCAATAGTAGTATCCTCGGTTTCGCCCGAACGGTGCGACATAACCGCCGTGTAATTTGCGCGTTTCGCAGTTACAATTGCGTCTATCGTTTCGCTTAAAGTGCCGATTTGATTGGGTTTTATCAAAATAGAATTTGCCGCGCCTTTGTTAATTCCCGTTTTAAGCCGTTCGGAGTTTGTGACAAATAAATCATCTCCGACAAGTTGAACGTTTTTGCCGATTTTTTCGGTCAAAACCGCCGTGTTTTCAAAATCGTTTTCTTCCAAAGCGTCCTCAATTGAAATGATAGGATATTTTTCACAAAGTTTAACGTAAAAATTAATCATCTGTTCGGCGGTAAGCGTTGAGCCCTCAAAATGATACAATCCGTCTTCCGAATTAAAAAATTCGCTTGAAGCGGCGTCGAGCGCAAATAAAATATCGGTTCCCACATTATAACCGGCATTTTTAACGGCGAGTGTTATAAGTCCGAACGCTTCGTCGGCGCTTTTAATATCCGGTGCAAAACCGCCCTCGTCGCCTACTGCTGTGGATAAATCCTTGCTGTCAAGCACATCTTTCAGCGAATGAAAAACCTCGCTGCCCATTCTCACACTTTCGGCAAAACTGTCTGCGCCTACGGGCATAATCATAAATTCCTGAAAATCAAGCCCGTTTTTTGCATGAGCGCCGCCGTTTAAAATGTTCATCATCGGAGTGGGCAGTAAATAGCAACTCATTCCTCCGATATACTGATAAAGCGGTAAACCGTAAAGGTCCGCCGCCGCATGCGCTACTGCAAGCGATACTCCCAAAATCGCATTTGCGCCGAGATTTGATTTGTTTTTCGTTCCGTCGACCTCAATCAATACTCGGTCGATTTCCCGCTGGTCGGTAACGCAGTAATGACCGACCAGAATTTCAGAAATCACGGTTTCAATATTATTAATTGCTTTTAAAACGCCTTTTCCGCCGTATTCCGAGTCGTTATCACGCAGTTCGTGCGCCTCGTGTTCGCCTGTTGAAGCGCCCGAAGGCACAGCCGCCTCGCCGTAAGCGCCCGAAACGGTCGAAACGCAGACTTTTAAAGTCGGATTTCCTCTTGAATCAAGAATTTGCAGGGCTTTGATTGAATCAATAATAGGCATAATAGTACAACTCCTTAAAATTAAAAGTTTGTATTATTATGCCTTGTTTTTTAGAAAATTATTCAGTTTTTCGCAGTTTTTTATATGCGTTACCGATAGCGCCGAAAAGCGCTTGGCGAAGTAAATCTATTATTGCACAGCCAAAGAAAACCGCTAAAATGCCCAAAGTAACCATTACAATATTTTTAAAAATATTGGTGCAGTCAACCTTTGAAAAATTGATTATGCTCCAAATCCATGCTCTTACAAGGTAAAATTCCGAAATTGCGTAAACGCCGAGCGTTGTACCGCCTAAAGTATTGATGATTTTGCTTTTAAAATGTAAATCTTTGAAAAACATAAACATAAATACCGCTACCAAAATTACAAAAGGATTTGTATATATAAATGTGACGGTTTCGCATCCGATTACGCCGTTAAATAGTGTATATATCAGATAATTGGCATATAGGCAGATTAGCGTAAATACAAGATATTTTGCTTTCGGTTTTTCGTGCAGTTTGCAATGAAGTGAAATATAACCGCCGATTATATACATAAACATAAAAGAAAACACGTTTTTACCTGCCGCAAGGTCGGTGTGCCCGTATAATGTGAAAATCGGTTTTGTAATGTCGATGCTTCCCACAAAAAGCCATATACTCATAATAAATCCGGTTATTAAAAGCAAAATTCGGTATTGATTTTTTGTGAGTTTTTGCAAAACAATGTTTAAAAACGGAGCAAAAAGCATCAAAAAAATATAATCGGTGATAAAATACCAAGTTTGCGTAGTAATCGGAAAAAACATTTGCACACAGATGTTAAAACTTGGTTGCGTTATTCCTAAATCCGCTCTTGTATCAGCACCCAAACACAAAGTTATAACGCTTAAAACAACCGAATAAAAGAAAACCGAAAGAAATATTTTTAACACTCGGCTATAGGATTTTTTTAAATCAAAACTGCTCTTTACCGTAAAAAATCCGCTTATGATTATAAAAATATTAACCGCCGAGCGAAAGAAAATTTTTAAAAACAAAGCACCCGAGGCTACAATTCCGCCTGCTTGCTGAGATGCGGTGAAAAAACCGCCGTAAAGCCATAAATGAACTCCTATAACCATAAGCATTGAAATTATGCGAAGAAGTTCAACTCCCGAATCTCGCTCTTTTTTCATTTTTACACTCTTTCCCCTTTTATTTATAATAAATTACCTAAATCAGTATAACAAACAAATAGCCGAAAATCAATTCCCTTATTTGTGTTGCAGGAAAACTTATTTGATTTTGTAGGGCACGACGACCTAGGCGTGCCGTTTTATCCATAACAAAAACCTTATATATAATCATAGGGCGGTTTGTAGGCAAACCGCCGTTTGCTGAAAATACAAAAAGCGGCGGGAGCAAGCCTCCGCCCTACAAAATAAGGTTCTATTCCTGATGTTTAGGTTTCAATACTTATCGCCTCCCTCGTCAGAGGGAGCCAATCTACACCCCAACTTTTGCAAAAGAACCCAAGTATTTAAGGGTTTGCGAAAAAAGACGTTGTCAAACCTAACAACGTCTTTTATACTTATTTAGTTTTTTTAGAATTACCTTTCTTTTTTTAAATAACAGTATTAAATAAATTACTTAAAAATTAACTATAAAACAGATTTAAAAGTACATTGGAATTAACTTCCCTTTTAAAAAATTTCAGTATATCATTTAAAACTTATTATCTCATTGGACTAATTTCCTTTTCAAATTTAATATTCTTATGAATAAAAAATTACTTATCTCATTGGTTTAATCCTCAAAAATTACATTTTAATAATTCTAATTGCCTTAAAATTAATATTTAACTGTTCATCACAATCCCATCCTTTTTTATGTTAAGGCGAATGAGGTTTAGTTAACAGTCGTTATCAAAATTAAGCCTCTTCAGTATTTTCAGGCTCTTCCGGTGCTTCGGATTCATCATTCTCATCAAGCTGAGCAGCTTCGAGTTCTTCATCAATATCTGAATCTTCATCAAAATAATAATCCATAAACTCTTCGGTTTTTCTTTTCTCGAAATATTTTAACACTCCGTATACCGCACCTGCAACTGCTGCTACAGCGGTTACAAAACCGACTATTAACAATAAACTTTTAGTGACGCTTTCTTTCTCGTTCATTGGTATCAACTCCTATTCCTTTAGGTCATCTTTATTATAACCCATATTTTATTAAATGTCAACAAAAAATCCAAAAATATTTTTGAATTTTTTGTTATTTTATTATTAATTGTGTTTTTTAATCTTTTTCCTTTTTGAAAAAACAGACTTAATAATCAGTATAACGGATAAATCGTGTTCATACAGCCATCGGTTGACAACTGCGCCGAACAGCAGGAATATCATACAAAACCATAGCCAAAGCATTAAAAATATTACCGCCGTAAGCGAGCCGTAAATATAAGACATATTGCTGATATTTGCAATATAAAGCGAATAAAAATATGAAAAGAGAAGCCACGTCCCTGCCGCTAAAGCCGCACCCACAAACTGTCGGTGAAAACTGATTTTACTTCTGCCTAAATATTTATAACCGCCCATAAATACAAGAGTCAGAAAAACATATAAAATCAGATAACGTGAATTTAAAATAATATTAATCAGCGACTCAAGCGAGGGTATATATTTCACAATAATCTGCGCTAAATACTTTCCGAAAAGCAGCGCCGCCGCCGAAGCGACAAGGCTTATCATAAACAAAGCCGTATAAATAAGCGACCATATTGTTGATAAAATTATACCTCGACTGTCTTGTGAATCAAAAACTATTTTAAGCCCTGCGGAGATTGCACGTACGCCGCGAGAGGCAGACCACACTAAAAAAACCGAAGTAACCGATATAAGCGGAACGTTTACATCATAAAAATCCTCAACTATGCGGTATGCCATTTCTCTTATCTGAACAGGAAAAAGCGTATCAATCATTCCTTTGAGGTCGGCAGGTTGAAACGGAAGCAGCGCCTGAATTACGTTCAAAACGAGCATTAAAAAAGGCACTGCCGAAATTATAACAAACAAAGTGGCCTGAGAAGCATAGGCGAACACGTGCGTTTTATAGATTTTATCGGCAAAAGTCGTAACATACTTGACCGTGTTATCAAATATTTTCCGAACTTTCATCTAAGAACACGCCTCTCTTAAATTTATTTATTTTCCTGCTCGATTTCCTTTTGTCTGACTTTATAGCAAAAAGTCATAAGCGAATCGCTCAAATGAACGTTTTCAACCGGAATATCAGGGAATTTCAAATTAAAATCATAATGTGAAAAATTCCAAAATCCCGAAATGCCGAGTTTAAGCAGTTGTTTTACAACCGTTTCCGCTTCGGTTTCGGGAATACATAAAACCGCAACTTTAGGCTTATGCTCTCTGCAAAAATCATCAAGACCGCTGATATTGCGAACCGGCATACCGTTTATCATCTGTCCCGTCATCGACTCTTTTTTATCAAAAATGCCGATAAGACTGAATCCTCTTTTTTCAAAAGCCATGTGCGTAGCAATGGCTCTGCCTAAATTACCTGCACCGATAATAATTGCGCCGAAATGACGGTTTAGTCCTAAAATTTCGCCGATTTCATTGTAAAGTTCGGGAACATTGTAGCCGTAACCTTGTTGACCGAAACCGCCGAAACAGTTTAAATCCTGTCTTATCTGCGAGGCGGTAAGCCCCATTTTTGTGGCGAGAGCGCTTGAAGAAATGCGCTGAACATTATTCTTCTGAAGCTCGCCTAAAAAGCGGTAGTATCTCGGCAGACGCTTTATAACCGAATTTGAAATTTTATAGTTAGCCATTCTTTCATTTTCTCCGTCTGTTTAGTCGTTTTTGTAAGAAAAAACAGTTTTTATGCGTTTTCTTTTGTGTAATTCAAAAGTCCGCCTGCAAGCAACATATCTCTCTGACGTTTTGAGAAATCAAGATTTACTTCAAAACCGTCGCCTTTTGTAACATTCTTAACAGTATAAGTTTTATCGCCGTTACGGATTGCGTCTGCAATACCTTCAAATGATAAATCATCATCTTTTGATACTTTGTCGTAATCTGCCTCATTTACGAAAGTCATAGGAATAATGCCTGCGTTTATAAGGTTTGCAACGTGAATACGAGCAAATGATTTTGTAATAACAGCCTTTATTCCGAGATAAAGCGGTACGAGCGCGGCATGCTCACGAGATGAGCCTTGACCGTAGTTTGCGCCGCCGATAATTACGCCGTTGCCTGCTTTTTTGCAGTTTTCGGCAAAATTCTCATCACACTGTTTAAAGCAGAACTGTGAAAGATAAGGAATATTTGAACGGTAAGGTAAAATTTTAGCGCCTGCGGGCATAATATGGTCGGTTGTGATGTTATCTTCAACTTTAAGAACGGTTTTAGCCGAAATATCATTTTCCATAGCGGTTGTAACAGGGAAAGGTTTGATATTCGGACCGCGCAGAATTTCAACGCTGTCGGCCTCTTCTTCCGAAGCCGGCGGAACAATAAGGTTATCGCAAATAAGAAATTCTTTCGGCATTTCGATTTCTTTGTAATCGCCGAGAGTTGTCGGGTCGGTCAAAACGCCTGTAAGCGCCGAAGCCGCCGCAGTTTCAGGCGAAACAAGATAAATCTGACCGTCGGCAGTACCTGAACGTCCTTCAAAGTTACGGTTGAACGTACGAAGCGAGATACCTTTTGAATTAGGCGACTGCCCCATACCGATACAAGGACCGCAAGCACATTCGAGAATACGGCAACCTGCTGAAATAAGGTCTGCAAGAGCGCCGCATTCAGCAAGCATTGTAAACACCTGTTTTGAACCCGGAGCAATACCTACCGAAACATCAGGGTGAACGGTTTTGCCTTTTAAAATGCTTGCAACACGAAGTAAATCACGAAGCGATGAGTTTGTGCAAGAGCCGATAAGCACCTGGTCAACTTTAATTTTGCCGATTTCTTCAACCGATTTAACATTATCGGGCATGTGCGGCATAGCGGCGGCAGGTTTAAGCGCCGATAAATCAATATCAATTACTTCATCATAAACTGCGTCGCTGTCAGCGAAAACAGGAGTATAATCGTCTTCTCTGCCCTGCGCTTTTAAAAATTCACGAGTTACCTCGTCGGCAGGGAAAACAGAGGTCGAAGCGCCGAGTTCTGCGCCCATATTTGTAATGGTGGCACGTTCGGGAACGGTAAGAGTTTTAACACCCTCTCCGCCGTACTCAATAATTTTTCCTACGCCGCCTTTAACCGACATAATGCGAAGAACCTCTAAAATTACGTCTTTTGCCGAAACGTAAGGCGATAATTTTCCCGTAAGATTAATTCTTGTCATTTTAGGCATAGTAATATGGTACTCACCGCCGCCCATTGCAACGGCAACGTCAAGACCGCCTGCGCCGAAAGCAAGCATACCGATACCGCCGCCTGTAGGCGTGTGACTGTCGGAGCCGATTAAGGTTTTGCCGGGAATACCGAATCTTTCAAGGTGTACCTGATGGCAGATACCGTTGCCGGGACGTGAAAAATAAATGCCGTGTTTTTTAGCGATTGAGCCGATAAAACGGTGGTCGTCCATATTTTCAAAGCCTGTTTGAAGTGTGTTGTGGTCGATATATGCAACCGAACGCTCGGTTTTAACACGTTTTACACCCATAGCCTCAAATTCAAGATAAGCCATTGTGCCTGTAGCGTCCTGAGTCAAGGTCTGGTCGATACGAATACCTATATCTTCGCCTTTTTTCATCTCGCCGCATACTAAATGCGCTTCTATAATTTTTTCTGCAATTGTCTTACCCATTTGTTTTTACCTCCGAAAAAATTTAATTACTATTTATTTTAACATATATTTTATAAAAAGTCTATTGAAAACATTGAAAAATCTTTAAAAAGATGTTATTATTGATAATGAGGAGTGTTATTTTTGAAAGTTGCAGGCATTGTTGCGGAATATAATCCTTTTCACAACGGTCATAAATTTCAGATTGACAGCTTAAAAAGTCAGGGCTTTACACATATTGTTACTGCTATGAGCGGTAATTTTGTGCAGCGAGGAGATACGGCGGTTGCGGATAAATGGGTAAGAACCAAAACGGCGCTTGAAAACGGCGCTTGTTTAGTGCTTGAAATCCCTACCTGCTATTGTTTGGCGCCCGCCGAAAAATACTGTTTTGCGGCTGTTGAGGTTTTGCACAACACAGGCGTTGTCGATACGCTTTGTTTCGGCAGTGAAACCGCCGAAACAGAAAAACTTTTATATTTTGCCGAAAAAATTTTTGATGATAATTCGGTTGATATAAAACTGAAAGAGTTTTTAAACGAGGGCATCACTTACGTTTCGGCTTTGGAAAAAGCGGTTGAAGAAATTTACGGCAACGAATATTCAAAAGTGCTTAAAAATCCTAACGACATATTAGGAATTGAGTATATGCGTGCGCTTAAGGATTTAAACAGCGATATTACGCCTTTGCCGATAAAACGAAAGGGCGTAGGGCATAATGATACCGAAACGGCAAATCGGTTTGCCTCTGCTACGGCTATAAGAGAAATGATTGCAAACGGTGAAGATTACTCTTTGTTTTTGCCGAAAAATTCATTAAAAGAATTGAAATCGGCTGAAAAAGACGGCAAATTTCCCGTTTTTGCAAAGCAATACGAAAGGGTAATTCTCGGCGCTTTAAGAAGTCTTGATGAAAATGATTTTGAAAGACTTTGCGACGTTTCCGAGGGATTTCACAACCGTCTTTTCGAGGCGGTAAAAAATGCTGACAGTTTAGATTCGCTTTTTACGCTTGCAAAAACAAAACGCTATACTTTAGCAAGGATAAGGCGGCTTGTTTTCTGCGCGGCGCTTAAAATATTCCGGTACGAAAAACCGCCGTATATAAGGGTTTTGGGCTTTTCGCAAGACGGGGTGCAGTTGCTAAAAAAAATGAAACAAAGTTCCCGATTGCCGATTGTAACTTCTTATGCCGAGGCAAAAAAATTGTCCGAAAACGCTAAAAAGTATTTTGAAAGCGAATCAAAATATACAGATTTTTATTCAATGCTTATGCCGAAAATCGCTCCTAAAGGGTTGGAATTTTCACAGGGCGTTGTAAAAATATAAAACTAAACGGAGGTACACAAAAATGGTTGTAACAAAAGATACAATTATCGGCGATATTCTTGATTTTAACGCTGATACTGCGCCTTACTTTTTAGAAATGGGTATGCATTGTCTTGGTTGTCCTGCTTCACGCGGCGAGTCAATCGAAGACGCTTGCGCGGTTCACGGCGTAGATCCTGATGAATTGGTTGAAAAAATCAACAATTTTCTTGCAGACGCTAAAAACTGATTGAAAATCATATTAAAAAAGGGCTGTTTCATCTGCTAAATGAAACAGCTCTTTTTTAATTTATTCAATTATGCAGGCGGCGATTGCCAATGCACCCTTGCCTATATGGCAAGCAACCGAAAGCGACAGCGGATCAGTTTGGATTTTGTAACCCGGAAAATTCTCCTGAACCTCGTCAATCCATGACTGCAATGTTTCGTCGTCAACATAACTGTACGCTATGCAAATCGCAAGTCTGCCCGATTTTTCGAGTTCCGCAAACCTTGTTTTAACATCGTTTTTAATTGCCTCAATCATAGTATGTCTTGCGGCTTTCATACCTCTTACTTTAGCATAAGCGTCAAGTTTTTCGCCCTGAATTTGCAAAACGGGTTTTATATTAAGCACCGTGCCGAGCGCCGCTCCCGTAGCGGTAACACGACCGCCTTTTTTTAAATATTTAAGAGTGTCAACAGTTATGTAAATGCTGGCTTCAAGTTTGTCACACTCAAGAATTTCTTTTATTTCTTTGCCGCTTTTACCAAGCCCTGCTAATTTTACCGCGTCAACAACCGACTGACGTTGAGTCACCGAAATTCTTTGGTTATTAACGACAAAAACTTTGCCGTCGTACTGCTTTGAAAAACTTATTGCGGTTTCGCAGGACTGACTTAATCCGCTTGACATAGGAATGTAAACAACCTCGTCATAACCGTTTTCAAGCAGACTTTCCCACATATCGCAAACGCTGCCCGGAGTCGGCTGTGAAGTTGAAACATCAGCGCCCTCGTCAAGCAATTTATAAAACTCTTCATGGGTAAGATTAACCCCTTCAAGATAATCTTTTCCGTCTATAATAAACGGCATAGGAAGAAGCGCAACGCCTAAAGCCGCTGCCTCCTCTTTAACAATGCCGCTGTTTGTATCGGTCATTACTGCAACTTTTGACATATCTTTTCCTCCAATAATAAGTATATCACATTCTGACAAAAAATCAACCGTTATTTATCTATAATCGCAATTGCGCCGTTTTTAATGAGCAGATTATTCGCTTCGGTGTCGTTATCGTATACAAAAATTTCGCAAAGCCTGTTTTTCAGAGCAAAGTTTGCGCCCGAATATGTACCGGAAATTTTTGAGTTGCATTGACAGACAAAAGCGCTTTCCGCATTTGCGTAGATATATTTGTTTCTTCTTAATGCCTGTTTCCCCGAAAATTCACCAAAAGGGTTGAAATCGGAACATAAACAAAGACTGCCGTTTTTCACAAGTTCAAAAACGGTCTTATCACGCAGCATTTCACTCAAAGGCACAGCGCAAAACCAAACTGCTTTTCCGCCGTTTTTTATCGCACTTTCAGTCGCTTTTCTGTCGCAACCCATTGCGCCGCCGCTGACAAGTATTTTATCTTCGAGTGCGATTGCCTCGCCTATGTCATAAGAAAACTTTAAGCCTTTTTCGCTTGCTTTTCTCGAGCCTGTAACCGCCACCGACTGCTCATGTAAAAGACAAATATCGCCTACGGTGTAAAGAATGGGCGGTGCAGAGTTTTTTAGTTTTTCCAAAATTCTTACCGGGTAATCGCCGTCGGATTGACATATAATTCTTATATCATTTTCAGACAGTTTTTCATAAAAATCATCATAATTTTTTTGAAACGCCGAGTAAATTTTTTCGGCAGTTTTTTTGTCTTTTACCAAGTCCGCAATCTCCCAAAGCGAAAGCGAGAGTAAACACGACAACTCTTTACTATAAAACTTATTTTTAAGTTTAAAAAACTCTTCTAAATTTAATGCAGGTTCGCCGTAAACATCATTGCAGAGCAAAAATTCGGCTTTTGCATTTTCACTAAATATCATTTTTATCACCAAATCGCTCTTTGTAACTGTTGTTCAGGTCAATTATATCGGCTTCGTGCTTCGGCGCTCTTTCATCTTTTGGCGGCAAAGTCATATAATCGCCGAATGCTTGCTTTAAATAAGCGTCATACCCAACGGGCGCGGGAATTTCGGCGTTTTCAAAAGGCAGATAAACTACTTTTTCAAAAATGCTTTTCGGGTACTCGTTTACCATATACTGATACCAAGAGCAAAGTTCGGTTAAACATTCGCAATCCTGTGCTTTAAATCTTGACATTCTTCTTTCGGCAAGCCGCCAAACCCTATACCGTGATTCGGGCGTTTTAAAAAGGGCAAGCATAATTTTTGAAACCGCCGTCAGCAGTTTGCCCTTGCTTGTATGAGGTTCGCCGACTATAAACATCGAATAAAGCAACGCCCACAAAATCTGTGTTTTACGTTTAAAGCGTGATTTCGGGCAATAATCAAGCGGAATTACATCAATTCTAACGCCGTGGTGAACGTCGCTTAAATCCGCCTGTCTTACTTTTACAAACGTTGTGGTTTCATCAACCACCGCGCCGATTTGCAAACGGGTATAATGGTCTTTTTCGGTTTTTTCAAAATAAAACTTTTCATTATCAACAAGTTTATTAAAATTTTCGCAAAGCCAGTTATAATCATATCTTAACATAAAAACGTCAAGGTCGTCGTCCCACGGTATAAAACCTTTATGACGTACTGCGCCGATAAGTCCGCCGCCGATAACAAAAATCTTTTTATTATGCTTTTTACAAAATTCATTGAATTCAAGCAAAAGTTCAAGGCTTTTTTGCTGAAGTTCTTTTAAATTGTACTCTTCCATAAATTACTTTATTCTTCTGCCCTCAATATAGTATCTTTTATCTTCGGCGTGTCCCATTGAAAAAGTTTTTCTCGGAAGCGAGCCGTCGGCACGAATAGCCTCAAAAAGTTCGTCTTTCTTCATACCCTCAAACAAAAATCCTACCGTATTTTCTTTTTCGCAGAGTTTTTTCAATGACTCTTTACCGTGAATATAGTCGATTTTTATTTCGCTGTGTGCTTTTAAATATTCGTCAAGATATGCTTGTAAAGTGCCTACGGGCAGTTTTGCGGTAGGCTTTAAGCCTATTTTTCTTTCTCCGTTTGCGGTTATAACGGTGAAATACTGTGCGTCGGAGCCGTCATATTCGCCGCCGTTATCCTTAATAAAATCGTCAATAACTTTATCGGTATCGCAGTCGAAAAGCACTCTGTAAATCGGCTCAAAATTAATTGCGGGACTGTGAATATTAACAATCTCAACCATAGCGGTTTTGGCTTTTTCGTTATTGGTGTTTTCGGCGCAGGTTTTAGCGGTTGCTAACGAATGGTTGCCGTCGCCGACTGCAAAAAGCAGTTTATCATCGGCGTTTTCGACAAGGCGGCATAACGCTTTTTGTATTTCTTCACAAACGCAATCGGGCAATAAATAGCCCTGTACTTTTCCGCCGCCGAGCATTAAATCAAGGTCGTATAATTTTTCAAATTCATCTGTTTTTTCTGCCACAGGCTCAATAACCGAAAGAGCAGGATCGTCTATCAATAGCAGAATATGCGGAAATTCAAGCGGAGCGTCTTTGCGGATACGCACCCTCGGCGGAATACGCTCTATAACCGTCTGTTCGCTTGCACGAACAAGGCTTTTCGCACCTTTTTTATAGTCGTAATCGCAAAGATTAACAGCGCCGATTATTCCGTCCATTACAAGTCCGTCGCTTTGCTTACGGCTTACAAAAATCATACTGTCTTTATATTCCTTAAAAACGCCGTTTTCAAGGTATTCTTCCATATTTTTATTAATAGTTTCAATTCGCTTTTCGCTATTATCATCAAGAAAAATCTCGGGCAAAATAAGATTATATGTAGATTTATCCTCGCCTACTTGTTTTTTAACATTTTCCCAATAAGACATATCCGAAGTGAACTGGTCGCAGGCGATAACCGCCCAGTTATCCTTAATATTTTTTGGGAGCAAAATATCCGTTTTATTAAAATAAGCCATTACTCAAAACTCCTTTATGACCTTTAATTTATCTATAGGTATTATTATAACAGAAAAAAATTCATTTTACAACTATCTGCTTATTTCACACGATTCTTGCAAGTTAAAGCCCCGATGAATTTGTTTCCATCGAGGCTTTAAGGTTATTCAATAAATCAATTCATAAAGGTGTTATAATTAAACGAATTTTGATAGTTCAACTATTATTATAACTGCGGCTGTAGCTTACTATAGCTTTGCCGCCGTGCGGCGAATTATACCAAAGTCCGAGCAGCACCGCAAACAAATTATAGCTGCACACCGCAAATGAATAATTACCGTTGATATCGCATTCGCAAAACTTTCGCCCAAGCAGTTTCAGCAGCGCACCGTTCACATCATCAAGCGACAGTGAGCATTTCTCTGCAATCTGCTGAGCCGACTGAAACTCATCAAAATCCAGCACGCCGATTACCTTGTATACGCTTTCGTCACAAAGCAGTTCGAATATCCTTTTTACGGTATTAAACGGTACATTTTGTAGCGCATTCAGCTGTTCCTTTCCGTTTATCGTGAGCACAGTTTTTTCGTCCGTATCGCTTATAAGCACACCGTCGCCGCTAACAAATGCCGTTAATTGGGTACCGCCAACGCCGTCCATAGCCATTCTCGCAAGACTCGCCGATGTTTTGATTCCACCGTTCTTTTCGATAAGGCGTTTCACTGTCAAGCGTAAGTTATCCGAATTCTCGGCAGGCTCTATGCCGAATAACTCGTCCGCCGAAATTTTCAATGCACCGCAAAGCGACGGCACAAGCGCAATATCGGGCATTGACATATCATTCTCCCATTTCGACACCGATTGATTTGTCACGCCTATCATATTCGCAAGCGTTTCCTGCGACATTCCTAAACTCTTGCGCCGTTGCAATATTTTTTCGCTGATTTTGCTCATATAAATCATCCTTTTTAACAAATTCTGCAACCGATTGCACTATCATATTATCATACAACGGAAAATAATACAATCTACCTTTCGGAAAGCGTTCCAACTGACAGTTGGAAAGGAGGATATAAGCATAGACTTTTTGTTCATTTGTCTTAATAGCGATAAATCTTATATACAGTCGTAGGGGCGACCCTGTGTGGTCGACCGTTCAAATGAATAATAAGTAATGAAGAATTAAAGTATCGGCTTACGCCGATAAATCAAATCAAAACAATCCCTCAGTCAGGGACGCTGACAGCTTCCTTTAGGGCAAGAGAACCTTGCAATGCCACAGATGAAAAAAGGGAGGCAATGAAAAAACAACCGAATTTTAATATTATCTATAAATTATTTATACATCTGAAAACAAAGGCTCTTTTTTCGCTGTCATCATCAAGAAAAAATTTCATTTTACAATAAAAATGCGAATAGTTATGGTAGTTTCGGTAAAAATAGTTAAAAATAAAGGAACATATTGAGGTAGATAAAATGAAAATCAGAAAACGCCGATTTGTCAGAATAATAAGTTTTTTAACCGCCGCCATCTTTGTTCTTTGCGGTTGCGCGCTTTCGCAACTCATACAGAAAAACTATTTAAAAGAACGTATCGCTTTAGGATATAAGCAGTCGATTTCCGAATTTTCTTCGCTTATCAGCGAAATCAACACCGACCTTAAAAAGCAGTTGTATTCCTCCTCGCCCGAAATGCTTTCGGCGTTGTCCGCCGATATTTACAAAAATTCTTCTGCGGCAAAAGAGTGTTTGGAGCGCTTGCCCGTGTCACAGGAAAACACCGATAACATTTATAAATTTTTAGCAACGGCGGGCGACTTTTCAAAAGCGGTAGCGGTATCAAACACCGACGAGGTAACCGAAGAAAACAAAAAGCAACTTAAAAAACTGATAAACTTTTCCGAAAAACTTGCCGACGGCATAACGCAAGCCGCAATGGACCTCGAAGAATCAAATTCGCTTACCGAAGACGTTGACAATGTAATGGATAAACTTGAAAACGAAACGGCGTTTTCGGCAATCACCGAAGATATAAGCGAAATTGCCGCCGATGTTCCTACGCTGATTTACGACGGACCTTTTTCCGACCACATAAACCGCCGTCAAGCGCTGTTGCTCGAAAACAAACAGGAAATTACAAAAGAACAAGCGCTGATAAAAGCAAAATTTTACGCAGACGAGGACGATTTAAAGTACACCTGCGACGAAAACTCCAACACCGAAAGTTATATTTTTGAAGACGAGGACGTCGTTTGCGCCGTTACAAAAAAAGGCGGATACTGCCTTTATATGAACAAAACCGAAGTTTCGGACAGTCAAAAGATTACTGACGAGCAGGCGATAGCAAAAGCAAAACAATATCTTAACAATATAACAGGGCTTAACTTTTGCGAAAGTTACTATATTATAAACGAAAACATTATGACCGTTAATCTTGCGTTTTGCGAAAACAAGATCATATACTATGCCGATTTAATCAAGGTAGGCGTAGAGCTTGATGACGGCGATATAGTTTCCGTAGAAGCCAGAGGATTTATTATGAATCATCACAATCGCGACAAATATACTTTTAAAAACAGCGATCAAGCCGCTAAAAATGTGATAAATAACGAACTTACGGTAAACAAATCGCAAAAAGCGTTGATAACCGACAACGCGCTTAACGAAATTTACTGTTACGAATTTCAATGTAAAGCGAGCGACGGCGGCGATGTGATAGTGTATATCAACGACCAAACGCTTAAAGAAGAAAACGTTTTTATAATCAATCACGTCGAAGGCGGAACGCTGGTTTCATAAGTCGGTCGAGAGCCTCGAGTCGAGAGCCTCGACAGGCAAGACAATCATTTATAGTTTTAATATAATTTTATAGTTTGCGGGGCTTACGTTAGCAACCTATTGCCTATAATCGGGCAACCACACAGGGTTGCCCCTACGAATGCAGGGAAGATTTTTGGTTTGGAATTAAACGGCACGCCGAGGTCGTCGTGCCCTACGAATGTATATAAGATTTTCGGATATAACAAATGGGCGACGGTAAAGGTCGCCCATACATAATTAAATTAATCAGTCAAAATATTCTTATTTTTCGAGTAATTTACCGATTTGTTTTTTAAAGCCTAATTTATCAAGCGCTATACCGAATACCAAGAAAATTACAATGCTTCCTGCAACCTGAATTGCGTTACCCGGCATTGTTCCCAAAATCGGGCTTACCCAGTTGCCGGAAAGGATTACTTCGGCAAGATAGTAACCTACTATTGTGATGATTGCGGTAGGAATAAATGCAACAACGTTTCTTACGCAAACAATTTTATCCTTTTTACTGCTGTAGCAAAGCGCTAACAAAAGTTTTACAACAAAGGTAAACGGCGCATAAACGGGGAATGCGATTAAATCTGCTATCGCTCCGCCGATTGAACCGACAAAAAGCGCATAAGGAAACGGTAAAAGGCAAGCGGCAAGCATAATAATTGCGTCGCCGAAATGCACATAACCTGCGCCGCCCGGCATAGGTACTGATATGTATGCGGTACAAACTGCCGTAATCGCTGTGAATAATGCGGCGATTACCAAAACTCTGATTTCTTTTTTGTTCATTTTAAAAATCTCCTTTGAAAAAATATCCCTTGAAAAAAGGTTGGTTATATTATATAATCTAACTGACCATATTAAAATCACCAAAAAAGGAGTTTTTTATAATACCAAATGAATTATTATATTGACAGACAAAGCGGCAGACCGGCTTATATTCAGTTGTATGAACTTTTGAAAAAAGATATTGTTGAAAAAGTTTATCCTTACGGGGCAAAACTGCCGTCTAAACGCATAATTTCGGAAAATTTGAATGTGAGCGTCATCACGGTTCAGCATAGCCTTGAACTTTTGATTGACGAGGGATATATTGAATCACGTGAGCGAAGCGGTTATTTTGTGGTTTATCGGGAGGATGATATTTTTTCGTCAGCGCCCGAAAAGGCTATATCACCTCACACCGCTCACAGAAACGATATACCGCAAAGGGATTTCCCTTTTTCTGTTTTTGCAAAAACAATGAGAAGAGTTATAAGCGACTACGGTGAAGAAATTTTAGAAAAAACCGAAAATAACGGCAGTTTTGTTTTGCGAAAAGCAATTTGCGATTATTTGGCGAGAAGCAGGGGCATAAAAACTTCTCCCGAATATATTGTAATCGGCTCGGGTGCGGAATATCTTTACGGACTTATTGTAAAGGTGCTTGGCAGAGATAAAAAGTACGCTATCGAAAGCCCGTCTTATGAAAAAATCGCAAGAGTTTACAGCGCCGAGGGATTAACGCCCGACCATTTAAAATTAGGTCAGGACGGTATTCGTACATCGGAATTAAACCGTACCGCCGCAAATGTTCTGCATATTTCACCGTACCGCAGTTTTCCGAGCGGCGTAACCGCCTCGGCTTCAAAACGCCGACAGTATTTAAGGTGGGCAAACGAGCGCGACGGCATTATTATTGAGGACGATTTTGATTCGGAATTTGCTTTATCAAAAAAGCCTGTGGAAACGGTCTTTTCAATTGCGAATAATAAAAGGGTTATTTATATGAACACGTTTACAAAAACAATCTGCCCTGCAATTCGTGTGGGTTATATGGTTTTGCCCGAAAATTTAATCGAGCCGTTTAAGCAAAAAGCGGGTTTTTACTCCTGCACAGTTCCCTCGTTTGAGCAATATGTTTTAGCCGAGTTTATCAACGGCGGAGATTTTGAACGGCACATAAACCGCACCCGCCGAAAATTACGCCGAGCAAAATAATGTTAGGTAAATCTGTTTCATCCCTCATCCGACGGCTTAACGCCGCCACCTTCCCTAAAGGCGAAGGCTTTTTTGGTTTGCCAAAACTTCTTTGGTTTTGTAGGGGCGACCCTGTGTGGTCGCCCGTTTTTATAGGCAATAGGTTGCTACCGTAAGCCCCGTCAACTTTAAAACTACCTGAAAGCAAATAATGATTGTCTTGCCCGTCGGTGCTACCGACTCGAGGCTCTCGACCGACCGACTTAAATATTTAAGATTTTTTTGGCTTTTTCTGCTTGTTCGTGCGATGGCGTAGGCACGTTTTTAAGCGGATATTTTAAGCCGAGATTTTCCCATTTGAATTTGCCCAAGGTGTGATACGGCAAAATTTCTGTTTTTTCCACCGTTTTAAGCGTATTTATAAATTCACGCAGTCTTTTTAAATCCTGCTCGTCGTCGGTAATTGTCGGAACTAAAACGTGGCGAATCCACATTTTTTTGCCGTTATCCGAAAGCCATTTTGCCATTTTTAAAATATTTTCATTGCTTTTGCCTGTGAGTTTAATATGCTTTTCGTTATCAATATGCTTAATGTCAAGCATTACAAGGTCGGTGTATTTCATAAGCAATGAAAATTTATTCAGCCATTCTTCATTTTCGCAAAAAGGCTCGCCTGCGGTGTCAATGCAGGTGTTTATGCCTTTTTCTTTTGCTTTTTTAAAAAGTTCGGTTACAAAATCAAGCTGTAAAAGCGGTTCGCCTCCGCTTACCGTAATTCCGCCGTCTTTTTTCCAGTAAGTTTTATAGCGCAAAGCCTTTTTCAACAGTTCGTCAGCGGTCATTTCCTGCTTTGCGTCACCGCACCAGGTATCGGGATTGTGACAGTATTTGCAACGCAGATTACAGCCTTTTAAAAAAATTATAAAGCGAACGCCCGGACCGTCTGCCGCACCGAAACTCTCGGTAGAATGAATATATCCTGTGTTACTCATTTTTTCTCCTCTAAATTAATATTGATTATAAAAACAGGAGCGTAATTTGTTAAAATTTACGCTCCTTGAATTTTTATATTTACATTGACGAATGGCAGGTACGAGAAATAACGTCTAACTGCTGTTCTCTTGTCAGGTCGATAAACTTAACCGCATAGCCCGATACTCGAATAGTAAAGTTTGCATACTCTTCTTTTTCAGGATGCTCCATAGCGTCAATCAGTTTTTCCTTGCCGAAAACATTTACATTAAGGTGATGAGCGCCTTTTTCAAAGTAACCGTCAAGCACGTTAACAAGATTTGTAACCTGCTCGTTTTCATCTTTGCCAAGCGCTTCGGGGTTGATTGTTTGAGTATTTGAAATACCGTCAAGCGCCCATTCGTAAGGCAGTTTTGCAACCGAATTGAGTGACGCCAACAAGCCGTTTTGCTCTGCGCCGTAAGATGGGTTTGCGCCCGGTGACAAAGGCTCGCCGCCTTTTCTGCCGTCCGGTAAAGAGCCTGTCGCTTTGCCGTAAACTACGTTTGAAGTGATTGTGAGAATCGAGGTTGTAGGCTCTGAATCACGGTAGGTGTGGCACTGTTTTATCTTATGCAAAAATGTTTTTAATAACCAAACTGCTATTTCATCGGCACGGTCGTCGTCGTTACCGTATCTCGGGAAATCGCCCTCGGTTTCAAAATCAACTGCGATGCCGTCCTCATCTCTGATAACTTTTACCTTTGCATATTTGATAGCGGAAAGCGAATCAACAACATGAGAAAATCCTGCGATACCTGTTGCAAAAGTTCTGCGTACGTCTGTGTCGATAAGCGCCATTTCAGCCGATTCATAGTTGTATTTGTCGTGCATATAGTGGATAAGGTTAAGAGTATGAACATATACCGAAGCCAACCAGGTCATCATATCGTCATATTTTGCGATAACCTCGTCATAATCAAGATATTCAGAAGTAATCGGAACGTATTTCGGACCTACCTGAACTCTTGTTTTGGCGTCAACACCGCCGTTTATAGCGTAAAGCAAGCATTTTGCAAGGTTTGCACGAGCGCCGAAGAACTGCATTTCCTTACCTGTTTCGGTAGCGGATACGCAACAGCAGATTGCGTAATCATCGCCCCATACAGGACGCATTACATCATCGTTTTCATATTGAATAGAACTTGTACGAACAGAAATAGCCGCAGCGTAACGTTTAAATGCTTCGGGCAACTGCTCGCAGTAAAGCACCGTAAGGTTAGGCTCGGGAGAAGGTCCCATATTTTCAAGCGTATGCAAAAATCTGAAATCGTTTTTGGTAACAAGCGGTCTGCCGTCTACGCCTTTGCCGGCAACCGAAAGAGTTGCCCATACAGGGTCGCCCGAGAAAAGTTCGTTGTAAGACGGAATACGGGCAAACTTAACCATTCTGAATTTCATTACCATGTGGTCGATAAGTTCCTGCGCTTCGGATTCGGTAATAGCGCCGTTATCAAGGTCACGCTGAATATAAATATCCAAAAATGTTGAAACTCTGCCAACGCTCATTGCCGCGCCGTTTTGAGTTTTGATTGCGGCAAGGTAGCCGAAGTAAAGCCATTGGCAAGCCTCTTTTGCGTTAGCGGCAGGCTGTGAAATATCAAATCCGTAGATTGCCGCCATTTCTTTCATTTCTCTTAAAGCACGAATCTGCATAGAGATTTCTTCACGCAGACGAATAACTTCATCACGCATTTTACCGTTTCCGCAGTTGTCAAGGTCCTCTTGTTTTGCTTCAATTAAGTGGTCGATACCGTAAAGCGCAACTCGGCGGTAGTCGCCAACAATTCTGCCTCTGCCGTAGGTATCCGGCAAACCGGTAATGATTTTATTTTTTCTTGCCG
This sequence comes from Acutalibacteraceae bacterium, assembly GCA_036308645.1. Taxonomy (GTDB): domain Bacteria; phylum Bacillota; class Clostridia; order Oscillospirales; family Acutalibacteraceae; genus RUG11462. The sequence goes on from JAXJVH010000034.1 coordinate 36,468, forward strand.
CGCGCATTGTCGGGGTGTAAGCGTCAAAAACGCCCTGATTATGAGTTTTGTGGTACTCGGTAAAAATTTTATGAAGTTCAGGGTCAGGCTCGTAGCCGTAGGTACGGCAAGCCTCCTCTGCCATTCTGATACCGCCGTAAGGCATAAACGCACGTTTGAGCGGTTTGTCGGTTTGCAGTCCTACGATTTTTTCGAGGTCTTTAAGTTCCTCGTCAATATAGCCTGCGCCGTGAGAGGTAAGCGAAGATACAATATGTGTATCCATATCCAAAACGCCGCCTTTGGCTCTTTCCTGCGCCTGCAACTCCTGCAATTTGCTCCAAAGTTTATTTGTGGCTTCTGTAGGACCTGCTAAAAAAGACTCATCGCCGTTATAAGGCGTGTAGTTATGCTGTATAAAATCACGAGTATTAATTTCCTCGCGCCATTTTTCGCCTGTAAAACCGTCCCATTGTTTAAAATCTAACATTAAATTGTCCTCCTTGGAATTTTGGGTGCAGACATATAATAACATAATACGACGGTTTATTCAATATATTTTTAAAAAATTCTCGTAAAAAAGACAACAAAATATTGTGGTTAAAATATTAATATTGCACAAAATATATGGTTTTTTAGGGAAACTTGGTATATTTTCGGTATTTTGTATAAGTATATTTATTTGTTTTAAAAATTTTTGATTATTTTTTGAAAAAATGTAAAAACTACGTACAAGGAGTTGATATTTTTGACAAATGAAAAATATTCTCAAATGGTATCTGAAGCCTGTGACAAGTCGAATGTTTTAAAGGATTGCGTTTGTGCGTTTTTAGTAGGCGGCGGAATTTGCGTTTTAGGTCAGGCGCTTGCAGATTTATATTGGCAGGTTTGTTCGTTGCAATTAACAACTGCAAAAACGCTCTCTTCAATCACTCTTGTTGTGCTTTCGATTTTGCTTACGGGATTTAATCTTTACCCGAAAATTTCAAAATTCGCAGGAGCGGGAACGCTCGTTCCGATAACAGGTTTTGCAAATGCCTGCGCCTCGGCGGCTATTGAGTTTAAAACCGAGGGCTGGATTTTAGGTCTCGGCGCAAAGATGTTCACAATAGCAGGACCAGTTATTGTATATGGCACTGTGGCGAGTGTGGTGTATGGGATTGTTTATTGGATAACGACTTTATTCTAACACAAAAGGCTTGACCAATTTGGTCAAGCCTTTGAAAATATACTGTTTCAAGTCAAAAATCATATTCATCGTAGAAAAAGAACCAATTTTGCTCAATGCGTTCTAAATAATATTTATCGGTGTTACCTGATTCATAAAAATACAAATCGGAGTTATTTTCATCTTGTATATATGCACTATTAGGTATATTGTTGGATATATATAAAACTCCTGTTTTGGTATTTGTTCCGGTGAACCCTGTTTGTTGTAAAACAAATTCATATTCACCATTTGATAACAGATTGTAAACTTTGCACCACTTGGTTTCACCCATTGCTTTGTCAGATTGAATAATTGCTTCCATATCTGTTTTATGATCTTCAAAACAGGTTAGTGCAGCTTTTTGAGCATCTTTCTTTGACATAGGTGTTTCCATTTGAAAAAAAGAACAACCGGATAAAAATATTAAACAGACAGTAAAAATGCAAAGGATAAATTTTTTCATAGTATCACTCCTTTATTTCATTATACCACACCGCCGACTTTATGTAAATATTATTTTATTGCAAATGGTGTGTCCTATATTGACAGCAGCAGAGGGGCAAGTGTTAGGCACAGGCGCAAATATTTTCAAAATTTCAGGCCCTGTAATTGTTTTCGGTCTTCTTGCGGGTTGGATTTACGGCGTTATTTATTATATTTGTTTTAAATTCGGCATTGTATAGGATAATCTTCCCTACAAGGCAGAAAGATGTTTTTTGATAAATTTATTTTATCCCTCATCCGTCTTTTCCTACGGCTTGCCACCATCCCCCGAGGGAAGGCTTTTTTGGTTTGCCAATAATTTCATCTACATTCGTAGTACCTTATTTCAATTAAAATTTTACATTTTGATTTAGTAGACGAAAGACGAAGTTATCGACTATATCGCAGATAATATAAACCGACAAGCAAAATAATGTAAAGTTTTAAATAAAACTGCGTAGTAGGGGCAACCCTATGTGGTTGCCCTTTTTGTTATATCCTCGCCCGGTGCAGGAATCTTTATAAAGTTTTCAAGTATATTTTGTTAAAGAACGCAAATAATAAAACTAACTTTAAAGGGAGTGAAATAATGGCAAGAAGAGTAGGAAACCAGACTATATTGCTCGAAAAGGATATTGCGATTAAGGGATGCGCCGGAGTTGTCGGAAAAAAAGAGGGAGAAGGTCCGCTTTCAAAATATTTCGATATGATTTTTGAAGATGAGTATTTAGGGCAAGAAACATTTGAGGCGGCTGAAAGTTTGCTTGTTAAAAACGCCGTAACGCTCGGCGTTAAGGACGCAGGACTCGGCATGGCTGACATTCAACTCGTTGTAATCGGAGATTTGCTGGACCAGAGTATGGCTTCAACCTACGGCATTAAGGATTTCGGACTGCCGCATATCGGTCTTTTCGGTGCTTGCTCAACTTGCGGATTATCATTAGGGCTCGGGTCTTTGCTTGTTGAAAGTTCGGTTGCCGATAATATTGTTGTGGCAACTTCTTCCCATTTTTGCACTGCTGAAAGGCAGTTTCGTTTTCCGCTGGAATACGGATCAAAGCGAACGCCTAATTCACAGCGCACCGTTACAGGCGCCGGCGCGGCAGTTTTGTCACAAGGAAACGGAAAGGTTAAAATTAAGTCGGTAACTTTCGGAAAAGTTAAAGATTATGATGTGACCGATGCGAATAATATGGGTGCGGCAATGGCACCTGCTGCGGCGGACACTATAAAGGCGTATCTTGATGATACCGGGGCAAAGCCTGACGATTTTGATTTGATTTTAACGGGAGACCTCGGAAAAATCGGCAAAAAGCTGTTAATTGAACTTTTGCAAAAAGAAAATGTTGATATTTCATCGGTACATGACGATTGCGGTTTGATGATTTTTGATGTAAACTCAAAAGATTTTGCGGCAGGCGGTTCAGGTTGCGGTTGTTCGGCAAGCGTGCTTTACACTTATATAATGGATAAATTTGAAAAAGGCGAATTAAAGAGAATTTTGTTTGTTGCAACCGGCGCTTTGCTTTCGCCTACCTCGTCAAATCAAGGGTTGTCAATTCCGTCAATTGCACATTTGGTGGAACTTTGCATATAGTGAATAGTAGGAATGAGGATAGGAGTTGAATTTATGATAAAAGGTGTTAATAAGGCTGTAATCGAAGTAAACGATACAGGCAATGAGTATTTTGAAAAAGCGATTTTCTTTATTCGTTCATCGCATACGGAAGATTCGCAGAAAAATCTTGAGAAAGAAGCAAAAAAATATATTGAATCCTCCGAAAAAACGCCTTTTACCGAGTATTTTGACTTAAAAGAGGACAGAAAACGCAAAAAACGTTTGTTTATGATTTTAGGCGGATATCTTTTGTTGCTCGGCGCAGTAATTTTGTTTATTGTTTTGCATTAAATGGGTATTTTAAAATGTTAATTTGCAGTCGTTCAGGTTATGGATTTTATATTCATAACCTTATTTTTATATCGGTTCGCCGGAAACTCTAAAAATTTAATAACATAAAAGAAAAGTCAAATAAAAAACTGTTAATAATTCTAATCGTAATATTTGTCATTGCTTTATCAGTATTTCTGAAAGCAAATATAAAAAAGCGGTTAAGTTTATTTTATACTAAAAAGGCTTCTACAGTAAAATTTATAACTTAACCGCTTTTCATATTAAATTAATTATATATAAAATATTTAGCAGGTTGCCGTTTTACTATTAACAGTAATAGTTTCATAAGCAGTACCTTTGTAGACTTTAGCTACGGTTCTTGTTCGGTATGTACCTGACGCTAATGAAGATTTTTTGTTAGTGAACGATGTGGTATATCCACTCACTGTTTTAGTCCAAGATTGAACATTTGTCCAACTGTCGCCGTTTTTCTTTTGTAATCTTTGCGTGATAACAATTTTTGTGGTAGTTCCGATAATACCTGTAACAACACTGTTACAAGTGGCGGTTTTTGAACTGATGGAAATGTTTGAAGAAACCGAACTTGTATATAAATAAAACAATCCTGCTTCCTCTTTAACATTCTCATCCTCGCTTAATGCAAAAACATTAAACGAAAAACTTAACAAAGTTACCATTGCTAAAAGAATGGCTAAAACTTTTTTCATAATTTTCACTCCCTTAAAAATAAAAAGTATATAGAAATTTTTTGCCTTTCTATATACTTAAACTAAATTTTCTTTTAAAAAGTTATGTTTTTTTGAAAAAAATTATTTTTTTATTTTTAAAGACTCGCATATATCAATTATATTATCTTTATCTAAATTTGATGTGATTGAAAAAATATATTCGCCGTTGTCAAAAATTATATCATATTGCGATTCTATTTTTTTTACAATGTATTCTCTGCCGTTTATTGTTTCATAATCAATCTTTGATTGCTCGTTATCTATATTTTCGGAATATGACTTTTTAGTATATTGTTTTAAAACTATTGCGTATTCGTCTTTTGTATAAAAAGAATAAACAATATTTGCCGCATTATCAAAATCTACTAATTCAAATCCATAAGAACCGTCTAACTCATAGACTTTTTCAACAGTTTCCGGATATTGTTCGGCTTTTGCGGTCGGCTCATTATAAGTAACAACCGCATGATTAGAGAAATGCTCAACAAAAAAGTTTGCAATAGCATTTCTTACCGCTCCTACTGTCAGCGAAGACAGTAATATTATTAATACGGCGACAAAAACGCAAACCGTTTTTCTTAAACGCGTATAAGTTAATTTAAAAGTTATTTTATCATAACTTTTGCACAATTTATCTATCTTTTTATTAAACGTATTGCTTGGTGTAAAACTTACATTTTCGCAATCGAAAAACTCATTAAATATCATTTCATCTGCCGTCTGAGTTAATGCTTGTTTTAATACGCTCTCATTCATTTTCTAATTCCTCCTTAATAAGAGTTGAAAGTTTTTGCTTTGCACCATATAATCTTTGCTTTATTGCGTTTTCTTTTATATTAAGAATATTTGCCATTTCTTTTAAACTTAATTCATTTACATATTTTAAATATAAAACTTCATACTGATTTTTTGTAAGTTTTGTTAAACACTTTTTGGCACATTGTAAAATGAAGTTGAAACAATAAAATAAAAGTGTCCACAGTGACGATTCTGTAGTAGAATTGAGTTTGCGGAACCAATTCGAAAGGATCATCACTATGGACAATCCAAATTGTAACACAGAACACAAGA
>JAXJVH010000035.1:0-6815 GCA_036308645.1 Acutalibacteraceae bacterium
GTATATATCTATTTTTATTCTTTCTCTCCTTCCGTCACGGCAAAGCCGTGCCACCTCCCTCGTCAGAGGGAGGCGATAAGTGTTGAAACCCCAACATCAGGAATAGAACAAATGTATATAAATTTTTTAAACAAAAATCCGATGGAATTTTTCCATCGGATTTAGTGTTATTTTTCTGCTTCTTCTTGTTTTTGAACCGTAACCGTGATTAATGAGGCTCTTTTTTCATCGGTTTCTATGACTTCCATTTCTAAATTTTCAAACGTGAATTTATCGCCTTTTTCGGGAACTTTACCGAGTTGTTCCATTACAAAGCCACCGACCGAGTTCATTTCGGTTTCGGTTTCAATTTTAAAATACTCGCAAAATTCTTCAAAATCCATTGAGCAAATAACCGAATATTTATTTTCGCTGATTTCGGTAATTTCTTTAATCACCTTGTCGTGTTCGTCCCAAATCTCGCCCACAAGTTCCTCTAAAATATCCTCCATTGTAACAATGCCTTTTGTTCCGCCGTATTCATCGGTAATGATAGCAAGATGATATTGTCTGCGCTGAAGTTCTTTGAGCAAATCGGATATTTTCATTGAAGCCGGAATAAAAAACGGCTCGCATATAATTTCGTCAACAGGAGTAGAACGGTTGTAAACCTTTTTATAAAAGTCCTTTTCATTGATTGTACCGATAATGTTATCAATACTTTCTTTATAAATCGGCAGTCTTGAAAAGCCGTACTGCGAAAAAATCTTCGCAATTTCAGAGTTTCCTGCGCCGTATTCAACTGCAACAACATCAACTCTCGGAGTGAAAATATCTTCCGCTTCAACATCATTAAACTCAATAGCGCTTCTTATCAATTCGCTTTCTTCACTTCCGAATTCGCCCTGCGATTCTGCCTCGTCAACAAGCGTTAAAATCTCATTTTCGGTAGCCGAAGTTAAGTTTTTTGATTTAAAAAGTTTACTTCCGAGTTTTTTAAAAAGCGAAAAGAAATAGTTAAGCGGTGTAAAAATCACCATAAAAAAGGAAATTGTACCGCTTACCGATAAAGCAAAACTTTCTGCGTTTTCTTTTGCAATGCTTTTAGGAGTAATCTCGCCGAAAATCAAAACTATTACGGTGATAACGATTGTAGAAAGCGTAGCGCCGAAATCTTTGCTGACATTTTCAATAAAAAACAATGTGGCAATCGAGGAAAGACCGATATTTACAATATTGTTTCCGACAAGTATAGTAGTAAGCAGTTTGTCGTAATTTTCATAAAGCCGTAAAACTCTTTCGGCTTTTTTGTTGCCCTCGGCAGCCAGAGTTTTTACCGCAACTCGGTTAAGCGAGGTAAAAGCGGTTTCCGTAGCCGAAAAGTAGGAAGAAAACACAACAAATATAAACATTAATACAATCTGAAAAATACTGTCACTATCCATAACGGATTAAATCACACTCCGAAAATTAAAGTATTTATGTGCGCATTATAGCATAAATACTTTAAATATGCAAATATTTTTTATAATTCTTGACTTAAAAGTTAATCAATGTTATAATTTCTACGTATATATTTTAGTATATATTAAGTAGAAAATGAAAATGAAAAGAATACATACTACGGAGGCTATTTATGACAAACGTTCCGGAAATTTTCGGCTCAATGGTGTTTAATGACGCCGTTATGAAAGAAAGACTTCCAAAAGAAATTTACAGGGCGCTTCAGGAAACCGTTGAAAACGGCGCGCCGCTTACCAGAGAAGTTGCAAATGTTATTGCAAACGCTATGAAAAAATGGGCGATTGAACATGGCGCAACGCACTACACCCATTGGTTTCAGCCGATGACAGGCACTACCGCCGAAAAACATGACAGTTTTATTTCTCCCGACGGCAAGGGAAACGTTATTATGGAGTTTTCGGGTAAAGAACTTATTAAAGGCGAGTCCGACGCTTCTTCTTTCCCGAACGGCGGCACAAGGGCTACTTTTGAGGCGAGAGGTTATACCGCATGGGACCCCTCTTCTTACGCTTTTGTAAAAGAAGGTTCGCTTTATATTCCTACCGCTTTTTGTTCTTATACAGGCGAAGCGCTTGATAAGAAAACCCCGCTTCTTCGTTCTATGGAGGCTATTAATACCGAAGCAATGAAGATTTTGCGCCTGCTCGGAAATAAGACCGCAAAATCAATCTGCACCACCGTAGGTCCTGAACAAGAATATTTTATTATTGATGAAGACGTATATTTAAAACGTCCTGATTTAATGCTTACAGGCAGAACGCTTTTCGGTGCAAAACCGCCGAAAGGTCAGGAACTTGACGACCAGTATTTCGGACAACTCAAACCGAGAATTATCGAGTATATGGCTGACCTTGATAATGAACTTTGGAAACTCGGTATTAATTCAAAGACCAAACATAATGAGGTTGCGCCTGCGCAACATGAAATGGCGCCTGTTTATACTACCACAAATGTTGCTACCGACCATAACCAACTTACAATGGAGGTTATGAAAAAGGTTGCCAAAAAGCATCATCTTGTATGCCTTTTGCACGAAAAACCGTTTGAGGGCGTAAACGGAAGCGGTAAACACAATAACTGGTCTATCGCTACGGATGACGGAGAAAACCTGCTTAATCCGGGCAAAACTCCTGCCCAAAACGCACAGTTTATGCTGTTTTTGGCAGCCGTTATCCGTTCGGTTGACAAGTATCAGGAATTGTTGCGTATTTCTGCGGCTTCTGCCGGAAACGACCACCGTTTAGGCGCGGCTGAAGCACCGCCTGCAATTGTTTCGATTTTCTTGGGCGATGATTTGCAGGAGGCTCTTGATGCCATTGAAACAGGCTCTGCCGCAGAGGAACATAAAAAACAGTTTATGGATTTGGGCGTTAGCCTTTTGCCGAGATTTACAAAGGATACGTCTGACCGCAACAGAACTTCACCGTTTGCTTTTACAGGCAATAAATTTGAATTCCGCAGTCTTGGTTCTTCTGCTTCGATTGCCGATGTCAATACGGTTCTTAATACAATAGTTGCTGATTCTTTGGCGGATTTTTATGAGATTTTAAAAGATTCAAAAGACATTGTTTCAGATGTAATGATGATTGCAAAAGAAAATATTTCGGCACATAAGCGAATTATTTTCGGCGGCGACGGATATTCAAAGGAATGGGAAGAAGAGGCAGAACGCAGAGGACTTGCTAATCTGCGTACTACTCCCGAAGCCTTGTCAAAATTGCTTGAAGAAAAGAATATCAGAATGTTTGAACGTTTCGGAGTTTATTCACGTACAGAGCTTGAAGCAAGATATGAGATTTATATGGAAAACTATTGCACAACAATCTCTATTGAAGCACTTACAATGGTTGAGCTTGTTAAAAAAGAGATTATCGGCTCTGTTATCTCTTACGAAACTGCTTTATCAGAGCTTATTGAATCAAAATCGGCGCTGGGTGTTAGCTGTCAGCTTGAAACAAACCTTTTGAATAAGATTTCATCGCTTGCAGATGAAATGGGAGTAAGACTTGAAAATCTTGAAACTGCAATAAAAGGCTCAAAAGAGCCTATGGATACGGCAGGTAAAGGCGATTATTACAGAAAAGTAATTGTCAGCGCTATGCAAAGTTTACGAGAAGTTGTCGATGAACTCGAAACGCTTGTGGATTCGCAGTATTGGTCATTGCCGACTTATTCACAGCTTCTTTTCAGCGTTATTTGATTGCATTTTATCAATTAAGATTAAAAAATCTATGTAAAAACCTGAAAAAATTAAAAAAATGCTTGATTTTTTTGAGTTTTTGTGATAAAATACATACAGTTGGATAAGTGTAGTAAGGAAAGAGTGGCTCTGCCGCTCTTTCAGTTTTATTACGGCAATTTAAAAGGAGTTGTTTTTTTGGCGTCATCAAAACAAAATACTGTTGAAAAGGTTTTATCAATTATTGCTCCTATTGCAAAGCAACAGCAGCTGAAGCTTTGGGATGTGCGGTATCTTAAAGAGGGTGCTTCTTACTTTTTAAGAATTTTTATTGATAAGCCCGAGGGAATTACGATTGACGACTGCGAAAGGTTTTCGCGTGCAATCGACGAGCCGCTTGATGCGGCAGACCCTATTAAAGAAGCGTATTTTCTTGAGGTATCTTCGCCGGGGCTCGGCAGAGAGCTTGTAAAGCCGGAGCATTTTAAGGCATATCTCGGAGAAGAGGTTGTTGTTAAACTTTATAAAGCAAAAAATAATCAAAAAGAGTTTTGCGGCAAGTTGATTGATTATGAAAACGATAAGATTGTCATAGAATATAATGACGAGCCTTTAGAGTTTTTAAAAAGCGAGATTTCAAAAGTAAATCTTAATGATTTTGACATAAATTTAAAAGAAATATAAAAAGGTGGTTAAAATGAAAAATAAAGAGTTTTTTGAAGCGTTGAGATTAATGGAAAAGGAAAAGGGCATTCCGGCAGAGTTTTTAGCCGAGAAAATAGCAAATGCTATCGTTGTTGCCGAACGAAGAGATTACGACGGACTTGACATTGTTCATTGCGACATTGATGTTGAAAAAGAAAAAATCGACGTTTATGTTGTAAAAGAAGTTGTTGAAGAAATTGATCCCGAGCATGAAAAAGAACAGATTTTGCTTGATGAGGCTTTAACATATTCAAAAAGAGCAACCGTAGGCACAAGTATAAAAATCAAACTTAATACCAAAAACTTCGGCAGAATTGTGGCGCAAACCGCAAAACACGTTATCCGTCAGGGTATTCGTGAGGCAGAGCATGGTATGGTATTGGAAGAGTTCCAGTCAAAGCATTCCGAAATTGTTTCCGCTACCGTTACATCGGTTGACCCTGTTACCGAAAATGTTACTTTGAGTATCGGTAAATCGGAGGCTATTTTGCCGAGAAGCGAGCAGGTTCCTACCGAGCATCTTAAAGAGGGACAGATTATAAAGGTTTATATTGTAGATGTAAGAGAAACCGAAAAAGGTCCTAAAATTATGATTTCAAGAACTCATCCCGGTTTTGTAAAAAGACTTTTTGAAATGGAAGTTCCTGAAATTTTCGACGGAATTGTTGAGATTAAAGCAGTTTCCCGTGAAGCAGGTATGAGAACAAAAATGGCGGTTTATTCAAAAGATGAAAATGTTGATCCTATCGGTGCTTGTATCGGTCCTAAAGGTCAGCGAGTTTCAACTATTGTTGAAGAACTTGGCGGCGAGAAAATTGATATTGTAAAATATTCAGAAGATATTACCGCTTTTGTTTCAGAGGCTCTTTCGCCTGCAAGCGTTGTTTCGGTTGAAATTGTTGATGAATCCGCTAAATCCTGTCGTGCGTCCGTTCCCGACCATCAGTTGTCGCTTGCAATCGGCAATAAAGGACAAAACGCACGTCTTGCCGCTAAACTTACAGGCTGGAAAATTGATATTCGTCCTGAAAGCGGTTATTACGGCGAATAAACAATAAACTAATAAGCAAAAGATTAAATTTAAGACTTTAAGAAACGGTGAGTTTTATGCAAAAACCAAGAAAAATTCCTATGCGTATGTGCGTCGGATGCGGCGAGCATAAGCCGAAGAAAGAATTTGTTCGGGTAGTAAAGAATAAAGACGGTGAAATTTCGCTTGACTTAACGGGAAAAGCGGCAGGCAGAGGCGCTTATGTTTGCAAAAGCGTTGATTGTCTGGAAAAATGCAAAAAGGGAAGAAAATTAAACCGTGCTTTTTCTTGTGAAATTCCCGAAGAAATTTATGATTTACTTATTGAGGAATTGAAAAATGCAGAATAAATTTTTGTCACTTTTAGGAATGGCGAGAAAAGCCAACCGAGTATCTCTCGGATATGATAAATCGCTCGAAGCGATTCATACTTTTAAATCGTATGCTGTATTTGTCGCAAACGATATTTCCGAAAAAACAAAGCGAGGTCTTGTTTTTGCGGCTGAAGAATCGGAAATTGAAGTTATAACCACCCCTTACAGTATTTTTGATTTTACAAATGCGGTTGGCACAAAAACAGGTATTGTAAGCGTTAATGACAGCGGTTTTGCAAAAAAACTCATTTCTTTGCTTTAAAGAATACATCGGTAAAATCCGATTTTATATAGATACCTTATTTTAAAAAAGGATGATGAATGAATGGCAACAGCAATTAAATATAAAGTAAACGAAATTGCAAAAGATTTTGCAAAGGATACAAAGGATTTACTTGAAATTTTAAAAGAAAAGTTTCCCGAAAGGGCTTTTAAAAATACAACTGCTTTGGAGGAGAATGAACTTAATTTTGTCTTTGATTATATGACACAGAAAAATGAGGTAAAATCATTTGATGAATATTTTGCTCTCGGCGAGAATGCGCAGAAAAAACGTGAGGCAGAGAAAAAGGCAAAAAAAGAAGCAAGACTTAAAGAGCAGGAACTTTTGGCGGCGCAGTTAAAAGCGGCTATGGCGGCTCAAAAAGGCGAAAAGCAGTCCGATAAAGAAGAAAAATCGGAAGAAAAACCAAAGACTGTTAAAAAGGCAGTTAAAAAGAAAGAAGAGCCTAAAAAAGAGCCAAAAGAAGTTAAAAAGGAAAAGGCGGAGGTTGAACCCGAGAAGAAAACGGTTAAGAAAGAAACTGCCGCAGAAAAGAAAGAGGAAAAATCCAAAAAAGAAACTTCTGCAATGGGAACACCGAAAACCGAACAGCCTAAAACCGAAAACAAAAGACAGGATAAGAAGAAAACCCCTGCAAAACCTCGAACAGAGGGCAGAATTCGTGATAAAGGCGATAATAAAAATATTGAAATTCATACTGTTGAAAGTTATAAGATTGATACTCGTGCTACAGAATTTGAC
>JAXJVH010000036.1:0-38120 GCA_036308645.1 Acutalibacteraceae bacterium
AATAAAAAGTTTATAGAAATAATTTTCACTTTGTCTTTCAAACTTCTTCTATGTTCAATTTTTCCACTGTTTAAGCATTTTTTAGAGATTAATTCGAATATAAAAGATAATGTCAAGGAAAAATAGTTTAAAAAGCGGAAAATCATTTCCGTCACGTCATGTTTTTTCGGCTTTTGTTATTTCGTTTGTGTTTTTAGATTATTCTACCGTTTTGGGAGTTGTGTTTATTTCGCTTTCTTTTGTATTAGGCATAATTCGTATATTAAGCGGCGTGCATTTTTTAAAAGATGTATTGGCAGGTATAACAGCGGCGGCATTAGTTTACATAATAATGCTACTTGCAATGTGAATTTAAGGAGAATTTGATTTGATAAAAATTATGTTTGTGTGCCACGGTAACATTTGCAGAAGTCCTATGGCAGAGTTTTATATGAAATATATTGTAGAAAAGGCGGGACTTGAAAACGAGATTTTTATTTCTTCTTCCGCTACAAGTATGGAGGAAATCGGCAACGATACTCATTATGGTACTAAATCCGTTCTAAGTTTACATAACATCCCATATTATCCTCGTAAAGCAGTTAGATTTACTTATGATGACTACGAGAATTATGATTTAATTTTGCTTATGGATAAAAACAATATGCGTAATATAAAGTATATTGTGCCGAGCGATAAGGACGAAAAAATTCATCTTCTGCTCGAATACGCAGGGGAGAGCGGTTCGATTGCCGACCCTTGGTACACAGGTGAATTTGAAACTACTTATAAAGATGTAAAACGCGGTTGCAATGCGCTTTTGCAGTATATAAAGGAAGAAATGCTATGATAGAAAAATTAAAATCGGAAATGATTAGATACTATTCGGGCGATCCGAAACGTATTCAACATTTTATAAAGGTATATTTTTTCTGTGAAATGATAGGAAACGCCGAAAGATTAAACGATGATGAAATGCTTGTGCTTCGGGCGGCGGCGCTTACTCATGATATAGGCATAAAACGTGCAGAAGAACTTTATAACAGCGCAAGCGGAAAGTATCAGGAGGAGTTAGGACCTGAAATTGCCCGAAAAATGCTTGAAACAATCGGCTTTTCGCAAAATGTAATTGATAGGGTGTGCTTCTTGATAGCAAATCACCATACCTATACCGATATAGATTCGCTTGATTATCAAATATTGGTTGAGGCTGATTTTCTTGTAAATCTTTATGAGGATAACTGCCCGACCGACTCTGTAAAATCGGTTAAAGAAAAGATTTTTAAAACCGCCGTAGGTACAAAAATACTTGAAGAAATGTTTTTATCATAATTTTTCAGATAAATGAAAAAAATATCTTGACATTTTAAGTTAAATTGATTATAATACTTTAAGTGCCGAATATTTGCCGCTGTGGCGGAACTGGCAGACGCCCGGGACTTAAAATCCCGTGGGTGAATAACCCGTACCGGTTCGATTCCGGTCAGCGGCACCAACTCAAATCCCTTTTTCAGGGGTTTGAGTTTTTTGTTTATATTTAACAGGTTTTAAAAAATATTTGTATAATAAAATATTGACAAATCGGAAAAATAATATATAATATTTAAGTATGCTGGTGTAGCTCAGTTGGTAGAGCAGCTCATTCGTAATGAGCAGGTCACGTGTTCGAGTCACGCTACCAGCTCCATAAATCCCTTGAACAAAAGTTCAGGGGATTTATACTTTTTGATAAGTAAATATATAAAATGCTATAATAATGTGTTGATTTTTTTGTTGCTTTGTAATATAATACTTTATATAAATTAAATTGAAAGGCGGTGTCGGTATGCGTGAGAATAATCTTAAAAAATTAAGAAAAGAATGTGCTTTAACACAACAGCAGGTTTCGGAAGCATTAGGGCTTGAACGTTCCACTTACACCTATTACGAAACCGGCAAAACCGACCCTTCTATAGCCACTTTGCAGAAAATTATGATTCTTTTCAATTGTTCATTTTCGGATATTTATCCGTTTGGCGATAACATTAGTGAGTTGGGAAGATTTGAAAAGAATGATGATTTTAAACTTCATACAATAAATGATTCTTTTACTGCTTTCGGCAAAGTTTCTGATAATTACAGCACTTACAACGCAAAATCAGATGAGGACGCCCCACTGTATACCGATGAAATGGAATTGCTTGAAAATTACAGATTATTAAAGAATGAAGATAAGAAGAGAATATTTGAAGAAATTCTTGATATAACAAGGGGGATTTCTGAATAGAAAAGGAGATGTGAAAATTGAATTATTCTGTTAATCCAAGTGAATTATGCTCGATTTTTGCGCTTCCTTCATCCGTTGTTGACAATCATATAAAACTTTCATCGGAATATCAGTTAAAAGCCTTGCTTTTGTTTGTAAAAAATCAAAATGACGCCAATGTATACGATGTAATCTCAAAAACTCTTAAATTATCCGAATCAGAGGTTTGTGAGTGCCTTGATTATTGGGTGCAACGCGGCGTGCTTGTAAGTGAGAATAAATCGGTAAAGGTCGAGACGACGTCGAAACCTGTTGTTAAAGAGATTGCAACTTCTAAACCTACAAGGCAGGAGGCGGTTGCGAGAATTGCGAATTCCGAAGAATTAAAATATTTAACCGCCGTTGCACAGGAAAAGTTTGCCCGTCCGATTACCACCGCAGAAATGCGTACGTTTGTATGGCTTTTTGATAATTACGGCTTGCCTGTACCGGTTATAATTTTGGCAATGCAGTATGCTTATGACAGCGGAAGACTTAATTTTTCATATCTTGAAAAAGTTTGCGTTGATTGGGCAAGAAATGATATTAATACCGTTTCAAAAGCCGAGGAACGTCTTAACGCTTTGTACCTTTCAAAAACCGCTTGGAAAATTACCGAAAGCGCTTTCGGTATTGAACATCGCAAACCCTCTGCCGCTGAAAAAAAGTATGCTGAAAAATGGGTTAACGAATACGGTTTTAATAAAGATATGCTTGAAGCGGCTTATGATATTTGCATAAATAAAACCGCTAAATTAAATTTTAAATACATAAATACTATTTTAGACAGTTGGCATAAAAGCGGTTACAAAAAGCTGTCCGACATTAAAGACGAAACAACGGAGAATAAGACTAAAAAAGAAAAAACTTCATCTTATTCTATGGAGAATATAAAGAAAAAAGTAAATAATTTTGATTAAAAGGGGAGTGATTCCTATTAAATCAAGTGAATATATAATGAAAGCGCTTGATATTATTAATGCAAATCATGAACGTGAAGAATTAAAAGCGCAAAACAGAAAGTTAGAACTTTACGGAAAATTCCCGAAAATCGCTGAATTTGACAGAGAAATTGCGGCAGTTTTTCAAAACGCAATGAAAACAATGCTCGGCGGTGAAAAAGTTGATTTTGCACACGCCGAAGAAAAAAGTTTATCATTGCAAAAACAAAAATCAGATTATCTGCAAGAAAATAATATTGATATTAGTGTTATAAACCCTGAATACAATTGCAAAAAATGTTCGGATACAGGGTATGTAAACGGCAGACTTTGCGAATGCGTCAAGAAAAAGGCTATTCAACTGAATTATGACGAACTTAATAAGGACGTAAAACTGGGAGATTATACATTTCGCAAATTTTCTCTTGATTATTACTCGGAAAGTGCGAAAAACGGGGTAATTCCAAGAGATATTATGACTAAAATCTGCGGTTTTTGCGTTAAATATGCCGCAGAGTTTGAAATTAATTCTGAAAGCCTGCTTTTTTTCGGACAAACAGGACTCGGAAAAACTCATTTGTCGCTTGCTATTGCGAATGAGGTAATAAAAAAAGGATACAATGTTGTTTACGGACCTATTTCAAAAATTATCGGAAATATCGAAAGAGAGCATTTTTCGGGAGAGGAACGTACAACGCTTCAAAATGTTCTTAATTGCGATTTGCTTATTTTTGATGATTTGGGTACTGAATTTACAACTCAATTTGTCGCTTCAAGCATTTTTGACATTGTAAATTCAAGAATTTTAAATAAAAAACCGACGATTATTAATACTAATCTTGATTTTGAAGAACTGAAACAAAAGTATTCCGACCGTATCGTTTCAAGAATTTCGGGGAATTACCGTATGTTGCAGTTTTTCGGAGAAGATATAAGAACAATTAAATAAGATAAGAAGGGAAAATTTATGAAAAGAGTAATTTGTTTAATTTTAACCGTTGTTATGAGTTTGGCTTTTGTTTCCTGCGGTAAAAAGGAAGAGGCTAAAAAAGAAAAAACTACTGCCGAAACCACACAAACAACAACCGCTGCAAAAGTTCTTAATCCGCTTACGGGCGAATCGGGCTTTGACAGTGCAAAAGTAGGTAAAAGACCTGTTGCGGTTATGATTAATAACATCAGCGTGGCTCAAAGCGTTCAAACAGGCGTCGGTGAAGCCGATATGGTTTTTGAAACTTTGGCAGAAGGCGGTATTTCTCGTCTTATGGCGGTTTATTCCGACATTTCAAAGGTTGACCAGATAGGCTCGGTCAGAAGCGCAAGAATTTCTTATGCTCAATTAGCGGCAGGATTTGACGCTTTTTATATTCATTGCGGTGCTGATAATAAATATTGCAGTCCTTCTTACAGAAAATCTTTAGGCGTTGAAAGTCTTGATTTAGGCTCGAATGCTTCATCTATAGGTAAACGTATTTCTAACGGACTTGCTACCGAGCATACTTTATATACTTTTGGCGAAAGCGTTGCAAAGTTTATAAAAGATAAGGATAATAAAATAAAAGATTCTGCAAAAGACGTTTATAAGTTTAACGATGAGGATTCACCGGAGAAGTTTGAAAACAGCGCAAAAAATATTTCGGTAAAACTTTCAACCGTTCAGACAACTCATCTTCGTTATAACAGTGATGATAAAAAATATATTCGCGGTAACAGCAGTGCGAATTTAATTGATTATAAATCGGGAGCAAAAGAGAAGTTTAAGAATGTTTTGGTTCTTTTTACAAATGTTCATTCTCTCTCGGACGGCTATCACATGCAAAGCGATTTCGGCAATGGCGAGGGTTATTACTTCAGCGAAGGCTCCTATAAATCTATCAAATGGGAGAAAAAGAGCGAAACTTCGCCGCTTAAATTCTATAATACCGACGGTAGTGATTTAAAACTTAATGCGGGTAATTCGTATATTTGTCTTACCGATACAGACTATAAATCGGCGCTTGGCATTGAGCCGTTTGAAAACGAAACCACTAAAGCACAATAAAATATAGTAATTTAATATTGTTTTTAATAAAAAGAAGTCAGAAATTTTTCCGACTTCTTTTTTGTTAGAAAAAATTAAAAAATTTATAAATTCCTGTCACCTTTTATAGGACTTTTACGTCTATATATCAGAAACAGAAAATCGGTGGTGCGAATATGGTCTTTAGCAGTCTTGAATTTATATTTATTTTTCTTCCTGTTTTTTTCGGTTGCTATTATATCGTACCGTATCGCATTAAAAATATTGTTTTGCTTATAGGCAGTTTATGCTTTTATATCGTGGGAACAATAAATCATCCCGAGCATCTTGTATTGCTTTTGTGCGTTATTATGGCTGATTATTTTGTCGGTTTGCTCATTGAAAAACATTCCGAACATAAAAAACTGTTTTTGACATTAGGGATAGTTTTTCATTTAATTTCACTTGTTGCATTTAAGTATTCGGGGTTTATAATAGGCGAATTAAACGGAATTTTTACATCTGTAAATATTTCATTTAATCTTATAATGCCGATAGGTATTTCGTTTTACACCTTTCAGGGTATTTCCTATATTGCAGATGTTTATAAGGGTAAAATAAAAGCGGAAAAAAGTCTGCTTAAATTCAGCGTTTACATATCTATGTTCGAGCAACTTATTGCAGGGCCGATTGTAACTTACAATCAGGTTGAAAAACAACTGTACCGAAGAAGAATTAAAAATACTGAAATCTTAAACGGCATAGGTATTTTTATTTTTGGTTTGGGACTTAAAGTTTTGCTTGCAAATCCGATAGGGAAGTTATGGACTCAGGTAAAAGCAATAGGCTTTGAAAGCATTTCAACTCCGCTTGCATGGATGTCGATTATTGCATTTTCGTTTCAACTGTATTTTGACTTTTTCGGTTATTCTTTAATGGCAATCGGACTTGGAAAAATGCTCGGGTTCAATCTTCCAAAAAACTTTGATTTTCCGTATTTAAGCCGTTCAATGACAGAATTTTGGCGCAGATGGCATATAACGCTCGGCAACTGGTTCAAAGAATATGTTTATATACCGCTTGGAGGAAACAGAAACGGTAAAATAGCAACCGCAAGAAATCTGCTCGTTGTATGGTTGCTTACGGGAATATGGCATGGCGCAGGCTATAATTTTATTCTATGGGGATTTGTTTTATTTTTGATAATATTTGTTGAAAAATTCTTTATAGGAAAACTGCTTAATAAATACCCTTTTGTGGGACATATCTATATGACGCTTTTGATACCGCTTACTTGGGCAATATTTGCCATAGATAATATAGGGGACTTGTGGGTGTTTTTTACCAGACTGTTTCCTTTTTTCGGTCAGGGCGTATGGTCGGTATTCAGATATGATTATCTTAAATACTTGTCTTTGTATTATCCGTTTTTTATAGCGGGAATACTTTTTTCAACCAAAATACCTTTTCGTTTTTTAAAACGAATAAAGAGCCGTATGGTGATATGGTCTGTAGTTGCAATTATATTTTTAGCGTCTGTTTATTGTATGTATCGAGGATTTGACGATCCGTTTTTATATTTTAGATTTTAGCGAGGTTATGAAAATGAAAAAATCTGATTTTATTACTCTTTTATCTTTTATTATGATAATTATATCCGTTGTTATTGTTTTGTGTATGGGCAGTTGTTCTGTGATTGAAAACAAAGTAAAAAGCAATAATGCGACTGAAATAACAAAAACTAACAAAACCGATAATTTCGTTATCAATTCATCTGAAGGACAAAAAACTACTTGTAAAAAAACTACCGAATCTACTGCAAAAAGTAAAAATATTTCAATGAAAGACGCTTTGTTTATCGGTGATTCGAGAACGGTTGGCATTTCCGAGTACGGCGAAATAAAAGGCGCAGATTTTTTTGTTGATGTCGGTATGAGCGTTTATAATATTAATCAAAAAACAGTTTCCGTGCCGAGCGTCGGCAGAGTAACTTTAAATGAATTGCTTATGAATAAGAAATATGGTAAAATATATTTAATGCTGGGTATAAATGAAGTCGGTTATTATTTAAACGTCACTATGAATAAGTATAAAGAACTTTTAAATCTTATTCAAACCAAACAACCCGATTCGGTTATATTTGTTCAAGCAAATCTGCATGTTACAAAAAGCCGTTCCGATAGTGATAAATATGTAAATAATAAAACTATTGACCGAATTAATACGGCTATTTCAAAACTTGCCGACGGCAAAAAAATATTTTACCTTGATGCAAATGTTCTTTTTGATGACGGCAACGGAAATCTATCTTCCGATAAATCGGAAGATACGGCGCATCTTTATGCAAAATATTATTCTGAATGGGGTAAATGGATTATTAATCAAACTTCATTATTGATACCGGAGGGTTGATGTTTTACGGAAAAGCAAGAATTTTGCGAGCATATTAAGCAATGTGAAAAAGCGATGTATTATTTGGCTTTTTCTGTTGTCAAAAATGCGTCCGACGTCGAAGAGGTAATCAGCGAGTCAATTTACCGTGCGTTTTATAATCTTCATTCGCTGAAAACAGAAGGCTCATTTAAGCCGTGGATATTGCGAATTGTTCATAATACTGCGGTAGAAATGATTCGTAAAAACGCAAAAACAGTTGATTTTGAGCAAATTGAAGATATTTCAGTTGATTCTTATGAAAAAAGTTTTACAAACAAATTTGTATTGCGCGAAGCGGTTGATTGTTTAAAACAGCCGTATAGAACAGTTGTTGTGTTGTTTTATTATGAAAACCTTTCTGTAAAAGAAATTGCGCAAATTACAGATACAAGCATTGTAACAGTTCGCCAGCAATTATCCCGTGCAAGAAAAATGCTTAAGGAGATTTTGAAGGAGGATTTTCTTGAATGAGTAAGTTTGATGAGTATTTACGCAGTAAAGCAGAAGAAGAACAATGTGAAATTCCTGACTCTGCCAAAGAAAAAATAGAGCAAATTCTTTGTGATTTGCCGGAAGTGACGACGCCTAAACATCGCATACACATATTGCGACGTTTAGCGGTAGCAGCAGCCTGTTTGGCGTTTGTTACGGTTTTTCTTCTTCCGAACATAAGCGTTGCTTATGCCGAAGCGGTTGAAAAAATTCCCGTTATCGGAAAAATAGTTAAAGTTGTAACCATACGAAATTATTTTTATTCGGACAATAACCATGAAATGGACGTAAAAGTACCGAAAATTGAGGAAGATAACAGTAAAGCGGCAGATAGTATTAATAAAGATATAAATGAACTTACCAATACTGTAATCAGTCAGTTTTATAAAGATTTAAAAATCGACGGAAATACAGGTCACGGCTCTGTTTATTTAGATTATGAAACAATTACCGATACCAACCGCTGGTTTACCTTAAAACTGACCGTAACCGAAATATCGGGAAGCGGAAATCAATATTATAAGTATTATCATATTGATAAAAATACGGGGAAAATAGTTTCGCTCGGAGATTTGTTTAATGACAGTAGTTTTGAGAGCATTATAACAAATGAAATCAAGCGCCGGATGGAAATTGAAATGAAGAATGACAGCGACGTGGTATATTGGTTGGATGACAGTGTAATAGGTAAAGATATTGTATCAGTAAATAAAAATCACAACTTTTATTTTAATAAAAAAGGCGAGTTGGTAATTCCTTTTGATGAGTATGAGGTGGCTCCCGGTTCTATGGGTTGCCCTGAATTTGTAATCGATAACAGTATAATAAAAGGAATTTTAAAGCCGCGGTTTTCGGAAATTATAAAATAGTACAACTTAAAACAAGTCGATACAAATAAGTATCGGCTTGTTTGCTTAGAATAACGGTGTTACTGTACCAAAACTTTGTCAATCTGCGTATTATATTATTGGACAACAAAATTAAAAAGTTTTGTTTAAATGAACACAATATTGGCAAATATATAATTGTAAAATTATTATTTTGCCATAGGAGTGTGCAGTAAAAGTGACAATAAAACGAGGAGATATTTATTATGCCGATTTAAGCCCTGTTGTGGGTTCGGAACAAGGCGGCTTGCGCCCTGTTTTAATCGTGCAGAACGATGTCGGCAACAAATACAGTCCTACTGTGATAGCGGCGGCAATAACAAGTCAGCAGACTAAAAACAATCTTCCGACGCATATAAAAATAAATGCTTCGGGTTGCGGACTTGCAAAGGATTCGATTGTACTGCTTGAACAAATAAGAACTATTGATAAACAAAGACTTAAAGAAAAAATGGGAACGCTTGATACCCCTACAATGAGCGGAATAAATAAGGCTTTATCGGTAAGCTTTGGTTTGTAAGGCTACATAAAGCCAAATTTAAAAGCCGTATGTTTAACTTAAAGTTAAATATGCGGTTTTTAAAATTAGTAATAATCAACCGTTTTAATTTACATTATTTGGAGTACCATTAAAACAACAATCTGTGCTATAATAAGTTCACGACTGATATATTGCTTTTGTGATATATCGGTCATTTATTTTAAAAAAAGAAGCGAGGTGAAAACATTTGAAAAAAACTGTTTTAGTTATTTTGTTATTGATTTTATTTTCGTCGGTACTTATTATGCCTATTACATCTAATGCCGCCGCTTATGCCGCCGCTTACGATTTAAAAGCGGGCAGAGTAAGTATTTCAAGCGGTCGTCTTAATGTAAGAAAAAGCAATTCTAAAACGTCGTCGATTGTTAAAACGCTTAAAAAGAACAGTTATATAACTCTTATTTCAAAATCAGGCTCTTGGTGGTATGTTGAATATGCAAAAGGCAAATACGGGTATTGCCATACCGACTACATTAAAACCGCCAAAAGCAGTACCGCTAAAGTAAATATCAGTTCAGGCAGTCTTAATGTAAGAAAAGGCGCAGGTACATCATATCAGAAAATAGCGACACTTTCAAAAGATGAAAAAGTTATTGTGATTGACGAAAAAGCCGAATGGAAACGAATACTTTATAACGGCACAAAAACAGGGTATGTAAACACAAAATACCTTAAATCTATAAATTATGAATCTGACGAAAAATATTCCGCCGTTTCGCTTTCAGTACCCGATTTTAAACAAACTGACAGCAGATGGGCAAATGTAAAAATCGGTAACAGTGGCAAAACCATTGCACAAATCGGGTGCGCTACTACCGCAATCGCAATGATAGAATCGTATCGAAACGGTAAAACTATATATCCGGACGCAATGTCAAAAAAGTTAAGCTATTCTTCGTCGGGAAACGTTTATTGGCCGAGCGATTATACAGCGGTAACCGAAAGCAAGGATTATCTAAAGAAAATTTATAAACAACTGAAAAATAATAAAGCGGTATTATTCGGAGCAAAGAATTCATCGGGAGGACAGCATTGGGTAGTAATAACAGGTTTTAAAGGCGGTGCGATTAGTACGTCAAACTTTAAAATAAACGACCCCGGTTCAAAATCCCGTACAACGCTGAAAGATTTTCTGAATGAATATTCCTCATTTTATAAATTTTTCTGTTATTAAATTCAATATTTAGCCTTTTTTACCATTATTTTTGTGCTTTGTTTAAGATTTATTGACAAAAGTAACAAAATATGATACAATGTTTTGGCATATAAGATGTGAAAAGTTTATAAAAAGGAGAAAACAAATGGAAAATAAAAAGGAATTTAAGCCTTATGTTCCTGCAAGTAAAATCACCCCTGAACTTACCGTTACATCGGTTATTATGGGTATTATTCTTGCAGTAGTATTCGGCGCTGCGAACGCTTATTTGGGACTTCGCGTAGGTATGACTGTGTCGGCTTCCATTCCGGCGGCAGTTGTTGCGATGGGTGTAATACGCGTTATTATGCGTAAAAACTCAATACTCGAAAGCAATATCGTTCAAACTGTCGGCTCTGCGGGTGAATCGGTAGCCGCAGGTGCAATTTTTACATTGCCTGCGCTTTTCTTATGGGCAAGCGAGGGAGTAATGGAAAAACCGAGCCTTATTGAAATTACGCTTATCGCTTTAATCGGCGGTCTGCTCGGCGTATTTTTTATGGTTCCTCTTCGCAATGCGCTTATAGTTCGTGAACACGGTGTGTTGCCTTATCCCGAAGGACAAGCCTGTGCAGAGGTTATGCTTGCCGGTGAAGAGGGCGGTTCAAACGCCTCTACGGTATTTGCAGGTATGGGTTTTGCGGCTATCTTTAAATTTATTATCGACGGCATTAAGGCTGTTCCGGGCGAAGTATCATTACAGGGAAATGCTAAAACATATCCCGGTGCAATAGGCACTCAAATTTATCCTGCGGTAATGAGCGTAGGTTACATCTGCGGTCCTCGTATCTCCTCATATATGTTTGCAGGTGGAATTATAAGTTGGCTTGTGCTTATTCCGATTATAGTTTTATTCGGCAGCGAGATTATTATGTATCCCGGCTCTGCTCCAATCGGTGAAATTTTTGCAGAAAGCGGTGCTAGCGGTATTTGGGGTACTTATGTGCGTTATATAGGCGCAGGAGCGCTTGCGGCAGGCGGTATAATCAGCCTGTTCAAATCCTTGCCGCTTATTGTTCGCACATTCCGCGATTCGATGAAAGGTTTTTCATCTTCGTCGGGCACAGGCGCTGTCCGTACAGAACAGGATATAAATATGAAAATAGTGCTTTGTGCTATTCTTGTTCTGACTCTTGCGGTTTGGCTTATTCCTGCAATCCCCGTATCATTAATCGGTGCAATCATCGTTGTAATTTTCGGTTTCTTTTTTGCAACCGTTTCTTCAAGAATGGTAGGTTTGGTAGGAAGCAGTAACAACCCTGTTTCGGGTATGTCTATTGCAACTCTGCTTATCGCTACGTTAATTCTTAAATTAACAGGTGAAGCAGGAGCCGGCGGTATGCAGGCGGCTATCGCCATCGGCTCGATTATATGTATTATAGCGGCTATTGCCGGCGATACCTCGCAGGATTTAAAGACAGGCTATTTGCTTGGCGCTACTCCAAAAAAGCAGCAAATAGGCGAGGTTATCGGCGTTGTGGCTTCTGCACTTGCAATCGGCGCTACACTTTATCTGCTTGACAGCGCATGGGGATTCGGTTCGGAAGAACTCGGTGCGCCGCAGGCTACTTTGATGAAAATGGTAATCGAGGGTATTATGGGCGGAAATCTGCCTTGGGGACTTATTCTGATAGGTGTATTTATTGCGATTGTTGTTGAAATTATCGGTATTCCGGTACTGCCTTTTGCAATCGGTGTGTACCTGCCCGTTCAACTTAATGCTTGCATTATGGTAGGCGGACTTATCCGTTTATTCTTTGACAAAATAAAAGATGATACAAAGAAAAAGAGAGTTGTAAACGACGGCGTCCTTTTCTGCTCCGGTATGATTGCGGGCGAAGGCATTGTAGGTATTGTGCTTGCAATTCTCGCAGTATTTAATGTAGGCTCATTGCTTGACCTTTCGGGAGTTCTAAATCTTCCGACATGGGCTTCAAATCTCGGCAGTCTGTTATTATTTGCGCTTATCATTTTAAGCCTACTCAAATTCAGCCTTTGGAAAAAAGAAACTAAAAAAGCTAAAAAGTAATTATGAGAAAAAAGAAAATAATTATTCCTGAGAATTATCTTGAAAAAATACCGGTTCACCACAGTAATATTAAATGGAAAACCGATAGCGACGGCAAAGTAACTTTGCTTATCGAAAATAAAGGTTTAATGAATCGAATTATGCAGGCGGTGTTTTTAAAACCGAAAATCAGTTATATTCATCTTGATAAATTCGGTAATTTTGTTTGGGGCCAAATCGACGGTAAGCAGAGCATTACCGAAATCGGCAAATCGGTGGATAAAGAATTCGGCGAAGAGGCGCAGCCTTTGTATGAGCGTTTGGCAAGATATTTTCAGATTTTAGAGAGTTACCATTTTATTGAATGGGTTAAAAAAGAAGAATAAACTTAACGGCAGTTTAGTGTTTTGCTAAACTGCCGTTGCTTTTTCTATATTCGTAGGGTGGTGGCTTGGATTTCGCCGTTGAATAAATTTTATCTATACTCGTAGGGTGCGACGCCCACGCCGCACCGTTTAATAAATCAAAAAATTGCAAAACGGAGTTAACCTGTTTTAGGCTAACTCCGTTTTTCTGCATAAATATTATTTTACTTTAACTGATTTAGCTTTTGTCCAGTCGCTGTAAGCGGTTTTTGAGTTTTGTTTTACAAATGCTCTTATTTGAACTTTGTAACTGCCTTTTTTAAGACCGCTTATTGTTTTTGTAATTGATTTTGCTGTATTAATAGTCTTTGTAACAGTCTTTTTACCGATTGTATATTTTACCTGAAAACCTGTTGCGCCGGTAACTTTTGTATATTTTACTTTAAACATTTTTTTGCCTGCACCTACGCTCAACGACGGCGTTTTTAATTTAAGTTTAGCAATAGATGTTGTTTTTGCAACTTTACCGCATACAGAACACTTGTAAGCTTTTAAACCTTTTGAAACATAACTTGCTTTTTTGGTAACTACCCATTTGTAACTATGCGCTTTAGTTGAAATAGATTTTTGTTTAACTAAAATCTCACCGCATACCGAGCAATGTTTACCCTCGGTTAATCCTGTTTCGGTACAAGTAGGTGATACTGCTTTATCTACAGCGTCTTTATGTCCGAGTGACGGTATTACTTCCTGTGCTACAAGAACTTCATTACATACCGAACAATGTTTTCCCTCGGTTAAACCAGCTTCTGTACAAGTCGGTGATGCTGCTTTGTCTACCACTTCTTTATGTCCGAGAGCTGATATTTCTTCTGTATAACTCTCACCGCATGAACAGGTGTAAGTTTTTATTCCTTTTTTGGTACAAGTAGGCTGTTTTGTTATTTCCGGTGTATAACTGTGTGTATGAGTTTCATCAAGTTTTGGTAGAACTACTGTTTCAATTACCTCATTACATACAGTACAGACCTTCTGCTTTAAACCTGTTTCGGTTGTTGTAGGCTCTTTTACTATCTGCCAATCGCTCAAAATGTGACCTTTAGCAGATACTACTTCTTGTTTTACAAGAACTTCATCACATACCGAACAATGCTTACCCTCTGTTAAACCTGTTTCGGCACAAGTCGGTGCTACTGCTTTGTCAATCACTTCTGTATGTCCGAGGGCAGATATTTCTTCTGTATAGCTGTCACCGCAAGAACAGGTGTATTTTTTTACGCCTTTTTCAGTACAAGTAGGCTGTTTTGTAGTTGTTAAAGTATATGCGTGCGTATGATTTTCTAAATCGACAAAATTTATACTATTATTGTTTGCGTACTTTTCAGCTTCGGAATTTTTATATCCATATATAGTTAAATTAGAGTTACAATCGCTAAATACCCAATCACCAATGCTTGTTACACTGTTAGGGATTGTTATACTTATTAATGATGTGCAATCTCTAAATGCACTATCACCAATGCTTGTTACACTATTAGGGATAGTTACACTTGTTAATGATGTGCAATCGCCAAATGCACCACCATAAATATTTGTTACGCTATCAGGGATTGTTACACTTGTTAATGATTTGCAATAATAAAATGCATGATCACCAATGCTTGTTACACTCTCTGGTATTGTTATGCTTGTTAATGATTCGCAATATTTAAATGTACCTTTACCAATGCTTGTTACACTCTCTGGTATTGTTATGCTTGTTAATGATTCGCAATAATTAAATGCATAGTCTGCAATAACTATCGTACCATCTTTAATTTTATAGTCACCTGATGAATTGGCATCTATTAAATAATTTCCGATATACAAAACATTATTATCCCAATTAGATTCGTTATTATAATACCCTGTATCATAAAATGCCCGATCACCAATGCTTGTTACGCTATTCCCGATTGTTACGCTTGTTAATGATGTGCACTTATAAAATGCCTCATCACCAATGCTTGTTACGCCGTTTCCGATTGTTACGCTTGTTAATGATTCACAACTCCAAAATGCCTCATGACCAATACTTGTTACGCTATCCGGTATTGTTACACTTGTTAATGATGTGCAAGCTTGAAATGCACAATAATCAATGCTCGTTACACTATCTGGTATTGTTATGCTTGTTAATGATGTACACCTTTCAAATGCACCACCATCAATGCTTGTTACGCTATCGGGGATTGTTACGTTTGTTAATGATGAACAATTACAAAATGTATCTTTACCAATGCTTGTTACACTATCTGGTATTGTTACGTTTGTTAATGATGTACAACCTAAAAATGCACTATCACCAATGCTTGTTACACTCTCTGGTATTGTTATGCTTGCTAATGATTCACACCAAGAAAATGCATAATCTGCAATAAATACAGTGCCATCTTTAATTTTATAATCGCCAGAAACTTTATATTCAATTTCTACACCTGTTTTATCATTGTAATAATAATATGTTGCATCTAATAAATAATTGCTGATATACAAAACATTATTTTGCCAATTAGATTTGTTATTATAAAATGCCGTATTAGAAAATGCACCACTACCAATATAAGTTACGCTATTTGGAATTGTTATATTTTTTAATGATGTGCAATCTGAAAATGCACCACTACCAATGCTTGTTACGCTATTAGGGATTGTTACGTTTGTTAATGATGAACAACCTTCAAATGCCTCATAACCAATACTTGTTACGCTATCAGGGATTGTTACGCTTGTTAATGATGAACAACAATAAAATGTACAATTATTAATGCCCGTTATACCATTTCCGATTGTAATACTTGTCAGTGAATTGCAACTTTGAAATGCGAGACTACCAATACTTGTTACGCTATCAGGGATGATTATACTTTTTAATGCTGTAAGAGTAAATGCATTATCGCCTATGCTTGTTACACTATTCGGTATTGTTATACTTGTTAATGATTCGCAATATCTAAATGCCCCAATACCAATGCTTGTTACACTGTTTCCGATTGTTACGCTTGTTAATGATGTGCAAATTTCAAATGCACAATAATCAATGCTCGTTACACTATCTGGTATTGTTATGCTTGTTAATGATGTACACCTTTCAAATGCCCTATCACCAATGCTTGTTACGCCGTTTCCGATTGTTACGCTTTTTAATGCTGTGCAATTTGAAAATGCCCTATCACCAATGCTTGTTACGCTATCCGGTAATGAATAAGTAGTTGCTTTACCATTAGGATATGCCAGTATAGTTGTTTTATCTTTATTAAATAAAACTCCGTCTATATCACAATAATTGCTATTGCTTTCATCAACATTTATGCTTGTTAATAATGTGCAACTATCAAATGCACTACTGCCAATACTTGTTACACTGTTAGGGATTGTTACACTTGTTAATGATGTGCAATCTGAAAATGCCCAATCACCAATGCTTGTTACTGATTTGCCGTCAATTTCTGCCGGAATTTCAAGTGTGGTTGGTTCACCTATGTAACCTGTAATTTCTACAGTATCGTCATCAAGTTTTTTATACTTAAAATCTCCGCTTGTTTCAGCTGCGACTGAAACCGCTGATACCGCTAATGTGCTTAAAATTAAACATAAACACATTAGAATTGATAGAATTTTTTTAGTTTTGTTTTTCATTTGTTTTATCTCTCCTTTGATTTTAATTTTTATGGTTTTTTAGCTTCAATTTTTATGCAATTTAATTCTACCATAAAATTCCTTAAATTGCAACTTTT
The DNA here is from genome assembly GCA_036308645.1 of Acutalibacteraceae bacterium. Taxonomy (GTDB): domain Bacteria; phylum Bacillota; class Clostridia; order Oscillospirales; family Acutalibacteraceae; genus RUG11462. Next base: position 16,901 of record JAXJVH010000036.1, read on the forward strand.
TATACCTCCTGAAATTAAAAAATGCGCAGCCGAAGCTTCGCACGAAAAATACATAGCTCCAATTGCTGCGACACAACTCTTTGCTAATCACGAGTAATGCAAAAACAGAGTATGCATTTTTACCGAACGATAAAAATACATCCTTACATTTGGTAACAATTAAATTTGTGTGGTAGTTTTATTTTACCACGAAATCCCTCAAAAATCAACAATTAATTATATTAGTTACATTATAAACAATTTCGGGCGACCACACAGGGTCGCACCCTACAAATAATCATTAGCTTTTGGCTAAAAACAAACGGCAGGAGTAGAACCCCTGCCCTACAAGAAAGCAATAAGATTTTTTATAAAATTGTCTGATTTCATCGGGCGACCGTAAAGGTGCGACCCTACAAGACAGCAACAATATTTTTGAAAACTTATTTTTATGCTTGCTGTTTATGTCTTTTTACTCTTAATGCGTTTAAATCCATCGCACCGCTTATCAGTATCAGCGCAAAATATACAGCGGTAATTATTGTAACGCTTATTATAATATATGCTATGTGGTTTTCAATGTTAATGCAAATCTGTCGAGCCATACTTACCGCAATTACAATTGAAAAAAGAGGTTTTACAAACCAATTTTTCACATCAAATTTCAGCACCGTTACTTTAAGCAGTTTTGCAAAATTTAACGAGCAGGTTAAAAGATTTGAAAAAATCATTATCAGCATAAATCCGTCCATACCAAAATTCGGTACTAACAATAAAATCAATGCAATTCGCAGTCCTGAATCTATGGTGTTGTATAAAAGAGTTGAGTTTTGTTTGTTTAACCCTTTTAAAATACCGTCGACTACCGATTCTAAATACATAACGGGTACTAACGGCGCTAAAACGTTGATTAATACGCCCGATTCACGAGAGTCGTAAAGCGCAATGCCGATACTGTTTGAACATAGAAAAAAGCATCCGCCTGCCAAAACCGAACCGATAATCGTAATTCCGATTGTTTTTTCCACATCATGCCGTATCATATCGGTTTTATTAAGCGCCGCCGACTCTGAAATTTCGGGAATAAGCAGAGTAGAAATCGCCTGCAAAAAAGAAGATGGGAAAAATATAATCGGCAAAGCCATTCCTTTAAGCAGTCCAAAGGTTTCAAGACCGCTTTTACTGTTGCCGGAAAATGCCGAAAGGCATTTTGGAACAAGCAGGTTTTCCGCAGTATGCAGTCCGCTTGTTAAATATCTTCCCGCCGTAATAGGCGTTGATATCTTGAGTATTGCCGAGGTTACGCTTCCCCTTATGCAACCGTCACCCTCTGAAGTTGTGAGTTTTTTCTTATCCGCCTTACAGCAGAAAAAGATAAAAATACAACTTACGGTTTCGGCTATGGTATCGGCAAGCAGTACATAGTAACATGCGGTTTCAATGTCCTTTGCCTGCAAAGTAGAAAATACTCCGATAATAACCGCAATTCTTACTGACTGCTCAAGTATTGATGCAATCGACGGCGTTATTGTTTTTCTTCTTGCCATAAAATAGCCTTTAAAGCAAGCCGAAATGCCCATTGGCACTAACGAAAAGGAAAGTATGCGTAAAGACGGCGCCGCCCGTAAATCACCGATAAATACGCTTGCGATTGTGTTTGAAAACACATAAACCGCCATATTTATCAGCAATCCTACGATTACTGACAGTTGAACCGAACGTATAAGCACTCTGAATACAGTTTTTTTATTTCCGCAAACCATTTCATCAGCGCAAAGTCGGGTAACTGCGGTTGAAATTCCGCTTGTTGCAAAGGTGCTTGCCAACATATAAACCGAAAAAATCAGTTGGTATAGACCTATGCCCTCTGCGCCGATTATATTTGAGAGATAAACTCTGAAAAAAAGACCTATGGAGCGTAGCAAAAGCGCCGTAGCAGTTAAAATTACGGTATTAATTAAAAAGGTTTTCTTCTTTTTCATATTTTTGCAATGTTACAGTAAATCGCCGATATTTCTCGGAATACAGCGGTATCGGTTACGTCTTTCGGCAGGTCGCTTACTGCCATAATTTGCGCTATTGCGTCCATAGTGTTTTGGTCTATTGTTCCTGTTACATGTATTTCGGGAAAATTTAAATATTTATCGGATATTCTTAAAAGCATAACCTGTAAAAAATAAACTACATATCCGCTTTCACCGAGTTTAATTACTGCGTCGGGAAAGCCGAAAATATCAAGACAGGTGCAGGTTCGTTCAAGTCCCACTATATCAATGTATTCCTGATAAATTCTGTTCCAGGTTTGTTCGTCAACCTCGCCGTTTACAGGCAAAGCGTAAATCTCCTGAAAAGCCCTAACAGCATCAGCGGTGCGGTCAAGATATATCCCGTCTATTGCAAGCAAGGGTATTCTTGCGTCTTGTTTTGCTATCTCTCTTAAATACTTTTGTAAAAGTTTTATTTTTTCCTTTCTTTCATTTTGGTCAATTTCTTGTATATTCTCCGCCATATTTATCCCTCATTTCTTAAAGTGTAGCCGGGGAATTGCCCCTCGTTGATTTTGGTTTGGTCGGCGTCGTTTTTGAAAAACGGCAAAACACCGAGATAAACACGGTATAATTCCTGCCAGGTCTGTTCTCCTACAATGCCGTCGGGAACAAGTGAAAACGCTTCTTGAAAAGCGATGACCGCATTAGTGGTAGCTTCGTCATATACAGAGGTTATTTCAATTATCGGTATTTCATCGTAATATGCGCCGACCACCGACAGATAATACTGCAAAACCTTTATTGTCTGACCACGATCGCCGGGGCGCAATACGTTCGGAAACTGCCGGTTGTATTCTTCGAGAGTCAGTCCTACTCCGTCAAGTTCCGAAAGTCTTCGAACTGCGTTGCTGATAAAGATAATTTTATACCAAGTTGCTTTGCCTACAATTCCGTCTGCTACAAGTCCGAAAATGCTTTGAAACTGTTTAACCGCCGAGAGCGTTCTGTCGCCGAAAACACCGTCTACAGGATAGATTTTAGGTATTGACGGATAGTTTGAGGCAATCTCGTTAAGACGAGCCTGAATAGCGACAACCGCTTCTGACTTATCGCCGTACTGTATCGGAATACTTCCGTAAGTCGGAACATTAGGTGCAACTCTGACATCGGTAACAATATTTATATCATCTCCGTAATAATTGCGTAAAATATCATAAGGCACATACCCGCTGTTTGCAAGCGAAACGGTACCCCATTGCGAAAGCCCCTCACAGGTAACCGTCGTGCCGTTGCAGTACGCCGCAAAAATCGGACCTGTTGTACCTTGTCTGCTGATGTACGAATTAAAAATTTCGTCCACTATTGTAGAAATATTTGAAAAAATATCTCTGTTAGGTACAAAAAATTGGTCATAAGCGGTGTTGTTAGTTATATCAAAATCATAGCCTTGCGCTCGGTAATGCTCGGTAAAAACTCTGTTTAGCGCATAAGTGATTTGAGCATAAATATTCGCCCGTATCGCACTTTCGGGCCAAGTCGGATAAATTTCGCTTGACGCAACGTTTTTTATATAATCCGCAAACGGAACGGTTACATTTTGACCGTCTTTCGACGGCGCGCCGATATGTACCGTAATAAACTCGGGTATAGTAAATTCAGCCAAAAATAAAACCTCCTTTGTCAGTTCAAAGTAATTGAGCCTGTGTCATTGGAATTAAGCACCGTAGGTCCTTTGTAGTTTTCAGGCAGCGGTATCATTTCAACAGGCTGAATGGCGGTCTGCTTGTCAAAGATCGGCACGTTTATTGAATCAATAGTAAAGTATCCGTCAGACGATACTCTTATTGAATAAGAAGCATAAGGATTTTTAACACCCGGCTCAAGCGATTCGCCGATAGCAACAGTCGGCAAAGCAAGTTTTTTGGTTTCGCCGTTTACATCTGTTGCCGCACTTTTTACAAGTCGCTCGCCGCCCGGCTCATCAAATGATACAAGTACATTAGCGCCGCTGATAGGAGCGGCACCGTTTGCGGCGAATACTCTGACTATTAAATATCCCTCGCCCGTAAGCCCTTCGGTTTGCCCTTTTATCATTTGATTTTGCAGTATATTAGGCAGAGAATATTCGTTTTTAAACTGAAACGGAGTTTGCTCGTTTTGACTTTGCGTGTTTTTTGGCGTTTCTTCTTTTGAAACATTGTCGGATTGAACGGTACTGGTTTCATTTTCTGCAATCGGTTTTGATTTTTTTTGCATTTTTTTAATTTCATCATTGTATTTTTTTATCATTTGTCTGAAATCATCTGAATTGCTCATAATATTTACCACCTTTTTTGATAATAATATTTAAAAAACAACAGATTGGTGATTTTAATGGATTTTTTAATTGATTTATGGTCAATGGCGCTGCGTTCCGTGCTTGCCGTGTTAGCGCTTTTCGTTATTTCAAGAATCGAAGGTCCTCGTCAAATTTCCCAACTTACTTTCTATGATTATATCGTAGGCATTTCAATAGGCTCTATTGCCGCAACCGCCGTTGAAAGAGAAATCAGTTTGTGGGATATGGTGGTTTCTATGATAATTTTCGGCGGATTTGCATTTTTGATTTCATTTTCAACAAGCAAAAGTATGGTGCTTCGCCGATTGTTTTCGGGCAAACCGAGTATTCTCGTTTATAACGGCAAAATCATAGAAAGTCAGATGAAGAAAAATCATTATGACGTAAATGATTTAATGCTTAACTGTAGGGCAAAAGGTTATTTCAAATTTGAAGATATCGCCTTTGCCATTTTAGAAAGCAACGGTGAATTATCAATTATGCCAAAGGCCGACAAAGCGCCGCTTACCCCTTATGATATGTCTGTAAAACCGCAGAAAGAAGAACTTGAATATAATCTTATAATCGACGGCACAATACTGTTTGAAAATTTAAAGTATTACGGCAAGGACGAGCAGTGGCTTAAAACCAAATTAGCTGAACAAAAGGTTAAAAATGAATCCGAAGTTTTGCTGGCAATAGGGGATAGCAATAATAATCTTACGGTTTACCTTAAAAGCGAAGTCCTGCCACACAATCATTTCTTTATGTAGTCGTCGCCTTGTTTTATCACCTGCGCTCGATTACTGTATAAAAGTTTTACTATGTTATAAACGTCAATCCAGATTTCATTATTTCCCTCAACCTGACTGTCATCAAAAATTAATTGCATACCAAAGTGCAGATGCGGAACGCTCATACCGTTATAGTCTTCTGAATCGGAATATCCGGTCATACCGAGATACCCTATAACCTGACCTGCTTTTACTTCGTCGCCCTCTTTTAAATCAGGCGTGTAAGGATGCCCTTTTCGCAGATGAGCATAATAGTAATAGCGTTTAAAATCGGTCGAGCGGATACCGATACGCCATCCGCCGTATCGGTTCCAGCCCATATTTTCAACAATCCCGTCCTCAACCGAGATAATCGGCGTTCCGATACTGCCGATTAAATCGTTGCCCAAATGCTTTCGTTTAAAGCCGTAGGAACGGGAATTGCCGAAGTCGTCGCTGTGGGAATAATAATAACCGCTTGCTATCGGAGAATATGCTTTTAAACCGTAGCCGTCGTCGGTTTCTCCCAAAAAGCCGCCTAATACCGCCGAATATGCCGAATAATAATAGTTATAGTACTTCATATCTTTTGTAATGTTTTTGAGTTTTTCACCGCCTTTTAGCCTTTTTGCATAATCGTCCATAACTTCCGAGGTTTTGTCTTTAAATTCACCTCCGTTTTTGCATGCCGCAAGGCTTAAAAGCGCTATCCAATCAATATGATTTTCGCTTTTGTAACTGTCAATATCATACTTCATAGCCTGTTTTAATACAGGCAACGTAATACCGAAATTAACCCATTTTATATAATCGGATTTTGAAGAGAGCAGATTTTTATTTTCACTGTCTGCGCTCAAAACAAAGGAAAGCGTTATAACTGTTACCAAAGCCAAAAAAAGCGCCGTTATTTTTTTAAAAGTGTTTATTTTATAAACAAAAACAGTCATAACATCACCTTTTTAATGTTATGACTGTTTTATTCAATTTATGTTTTGTTTTCGGTATTTCGGCAGAAGAACTGTTAAGAAACGATATGCGCCCAAAAAGTCAAAGGCTTAACACATCATTAACCAAAGCGTTAATGCGCCGTAAATCAACACTAACAACGGAACTGTAATTATAAACTTCGGCTTGCTTGTTTTATGGTGAAAAATCATCATACCGAGCAGCCCGCCTAAAGCCCCGCCGATTGCACAAATCGTAATCAGCGTTTTTTCGCTTATTCTGTAGGAACTCTTTTTTGCTTTTAATTTATCAATTCCAAACATAAAAAACGCAATTAAATTTATCAAACAAAGATAAATGGCATACAAATAATAAAACTTTTCCATAATTAAAATTTTATAATCTTATCGGTCTTAATTTGCCGAAATAAAATGCGCTTATTGTTCCCGGACCGCCGTGCGCACCGATAGTTGTGCCGAATTTCATATACTGAACGCACTTAAATCCAAGACGGTCTTTTAATTTTTCGCCGAATTCCTTTGCTTTGTCTATAGCGTCTGCATGAACGATATAAAGCGTTTGAGCCTCGGGTTTTACCACGCTGTCTTTAACGTTTTCGATAAACTTTTCAAGCGTCGCTTTGCTTCCTCTTATTTTAGCGCTTACATAAAGTTTTCCGGCGTGGGAGAGAGTGATAAGCGGACTGATTTTCATTACCGAACTGACAATAGCGCCCGCCATACTCACTCTGCCGCTTCGACGCATATAACTTAAATCATCTGTTGTAACAAAGGTATTAATATGTGCCTTGATTCCCTCAATATGTGCGAGAGCCTCTTCGATGCTTCTGCCTTTATCTCTATATTTAACCGCTTCATAAATAAGCATAGCAAGTCCTGCCGAAGCAACGGTAGAATCAATAATTCTTATATCGGCGTCGGGATTTTCCTCCATAACTTCATTTGCGGCAATACAAGCGCTCCTGTAAGTGCCTGAAAGCGCAGAACTTATTGAAATATGAAGAACAGGCAGATTGCTTTTAACAGCCTCTTTGAAAAACACCTCAAACTGTGCAGGCGGCACTTGTGAAGTTTGCGGTACGGCGCCGTTTCTCATTTTCTGATAAAAATTATCAATATGCGACTCTATCATATCATCATAAAAAACATCGTTTCCTATAGTGTATGAAAGATAGGCGCAGTTTACATCAAGCGCTTTTACTTGACTTTCGGTAAGGTCGCAACTTGAATCGCTTGTAATAATAAATTTTTTCATAAAACACACTCCCTAAATACAATAAAACATTACGAAAAAGTAATGCAAGATACTTCCTCCGAGTACAAAAAAGTGCCATATAAAATGAGCATATTTTCTATCCGATTTATAAAATACGATGCCTACGGTATATAATATTCCGCCTAATACTAACAAGACCATACCGCCTACGCCTTTTTCTAAAATTGCTTTGAATACAGGCACGCAGGTCATAAGTACCGACCAGCCCATTATTACATAAAGTATAACCGAAGGCTTTGCAAATTTTTCAAGATTTATTGAATTAAACACAACTCCAAGCACCATACAACCTGCGTTAATTCCGAAAAGAGTCCAGCCTATCCAATTTCTCATAAGCGACAGAGAAACGGGTATATATGTACCTAAAATCAGCATAAAAATTGAGCAATGGTCAAAAATTCTGAAAACTTTTTTAGCGGTTTTATTTGTAATAGCGTGATAAAGCGTTGAATTTGTATATAAAATTATCAGCGTTGCGCCGTAAAGCGCCGCACTAACTACTGCCAAAGCGTCAGAATAAAGCGCCGCATATACTATCAGCACCGCAGTTCCCGCTATTGCAAGCAGCGAACCTACGCCGTGAGATACCGAATTTGCTATTTCCTCACCGATTGATTGAATATGCCGTTTGTTTTCTGCCATAAAATTTGCCTCCAAAGTCACATTTAGTATCTAATACCAGATTATCATATTTTTAATACTTTTTCAATAGTTTTATAAAACTGTTTACAAATTATTTAAAAATAGGTCTTTCATTTTTATGAATTATGTGTTATTATATTGTTAACGAATAAAAATAGGAGTAATTTTATGATTATTGATAAACAAAAAATTACTGATGAACTTAATAATTGCAAAGAAATTATTGACAACGCACAACTGCCGCTATGGGACGACCTGCCTAAATTAGAACTTTATATGGATCAGGTTGTGATGCTTTTAAACGAGTATCTTGAGTACATTCCGAAAATCAATCCCGATGAAAAAAGCGTTACGTCTTCTATGATTAACAATTATGTTAAAATGAAAATTATACCGGCTCCGAATAAAAAGAAGTATTCACGTATTCATTTATCACGTTTGATTATAATTTGTTCGCTTAAAAAGAGCCTTAATATTTCTACGGTGTTTAAACTTTTACCCGAAACCGAAGATGAAGAGGAAAACAAGCGTATTTACAACGCCTTTGTAAAAAGCCGCAGAGAAGCGCTTAATAACAATCTTATTTTGCTTACAAGAGAGTTTAATGCGGCGCTTACATCCGATAACGAAACCGAAATAGGCGATATGATAACGAGAATGGCTGTCGCTACCGATTTGCATAAAATGTATGTAGAAAAATTTGCAGGTGCGGTTTTTGAAAAAGAAGCAGTAGAAACAAAGAAAGCAGAAAAGAAATAATAATAAAAAATGAGGATTAAAGCAATTTGACTTTAATCCTCATTATTTTTAAATTAACAACTTACGCTTTGTTAAGTTTTGTAGCAAGAGCCGATTTTTTTCTTGCTGCGTTGTTTTTGTGCAACAAGCCTTTGCTTGTAGCCTTGTCAATAGCAGTAATAGCTAATTTAACCTGCTCTGCTTTGTTGTCAGCATTTGAAGCGATAGCTGCATTAGCTTTCTTGATTTCTGTTTTGAGCGCTGAATTCATAGCTTTGTTACGCTCTGTTTTAGTAGCGGTAACTTTTACTCTTTTCTTAGCTGATTTAATGTTAGGCATCAGGGCACCTCCTTAAATATTTACCGTAAAAGGCATTTTATAATCTGCACGAACTATATTATCACTTTTTATACTAAAAATCAAGAGTTTTTTTAAAATTTTCAAAATAATCGTGATATTTTAAGGGTAATTTAATAAAAATACCTAAAAAGAAGTGATAAAAATGATTTTTCGTACCGATCTTGCCATTGAACGCAGAGAGGTTTCGCCTCATACCGACGACGGATTAAAGGTAAAAGAGTATTCAATTGATAACGTAAAAATTACATCTATCGAGGTGCTGAATAAAATAGGCGAACGTGCAATAAGAAAGCCAAAAGGAAATTATATAACCATTGAAACCGACAGAAGTTTTGACGGCGGCTCGCTTATAGATAAAGACCTTGCGAAGATTTTGACCGATGAACTTGAAAAAATTCTGCCGCAAGGTTCGGCGCTTGTCTGCGGAATCGGCAACCGCAGTATCACTCCCGACGCATTAGGCCCCGATTGCATTTCGCATATACTTGCAACAAGGCATATCGGAGAAGAACTTGCTAAATCAATAGGATTTGATAATTTGCGTAGCGTTACGGCAATTTCACCCGGCGTACTCGGTCAGACAGGCATTGAAACAGGCGAGATTATTAAGGCGGTTATTGATAAAACCAAACCCGATTTTGTAATAGCGATTGACGCATTAGCCTCAAGAAAACTTTCTCGCTTGGGAAAAACAATTCAGATTGCCGATACAGGAATAATTCCGGGCGGCGGAGTATCAAATTCACGCAATGAATTAAGCAAAAAAACTCTCGGTGTGCCTGTTATTTCAATAGGAGTTCCTACTGTGGTAGACGCCAATACGCTTGTGAATGATATTGCCGAAAACGAAATAGAGTACCGCGGCGCTTCGGCTATGATAGTAACCCCTAAAGAAATAGATTTGCTTATCGAACGCTCTTCACGTCTTATATCTCACTCGATAAATTGTGCGCTTCAGCCTGATATTGACGAAGATTCGCTTTTAATGTTAACGGATTAAAACTTAAATATTATATTTGCAAATTGCCGAAAATTTAACACCTTATATTATTTTCTTGAATAAAGCAATATCCTGTGATAAAATATTTTTATAATTATTCAAGGAGTATAGGGATGAAATTTATACATTTATCGGATTTGCATTTAGGTAAAAGAGTTAACGAGTTTTTACAGTTGGAAGACCAGCATTATATTCTTATAAATATCCTTAAAATTATTGATGAGCAAAAAGCGGATTGCGTAATAATCGCAGGTGATGTTTATGATAAATCAGTACCTACTGCCGAGGCGGTAAGCCTTTTTGATTGGTTTTTGACCTCGCTTTGCGAACGCAAGGTGAAAGTTTTAATAATAAGCGGCAACCACGACAGCGCCGAGCGGTTAAGTTTCGGAAACAGAATAATGACCTACAGCGGAGTGTTTATTTCACCTATCTTTGACGGAAGGGTTAAAACCGTTGAAATTTGCGATAATTACGGTAAAATAAATTTTCACCTTTTACCGTTTTTAAAACCCGCTAATGTCAGAAAGTATTTTCCCGATATCGAGATTAATTCTTACAACGACGCTTTAAAAGCAGTTGTAGAGAGTATGAATATTAATAAATCAGAAAGAAACGTGCTTGTTACTCATCAGTTTGTAACAGGTGCGGTTCGTTGTGAGTCGGAGGAAATATCGGTCGGCGGCAGCGATAATGTTGATTATAATATTTTCGATGATTTTGATTATGTGGCGCTCGGACATATTCACAGTCCGCAGTCGGTCGGCAGAGAAACCGTAAGATATTGCGGAACGCCTCTTAAATATTCTTTTTCGGAGGTAAATCATAAAAAGTCGGTAACCGTTGTAACAATGGCTGAAAAGGGCGATATAAAAATCGAAACGGTACCGCTTATACCAAAACGTGATATGGTAAAGATTAAGGGCGACTATAATACGCTTGTTTCAAAAAACTTTTACTCTTCGCTTAACACCGATGATTATTTTCATATTACCCTTACAGATGAAGAGGATATTATCGACGCAGTGGCAAAACTTCGTGTAATTTATCCTAATATTATGAACCTTTGTTTTGATAATCGGCGCACAAGAGAGAATAAAGAAATTTCAGCCGATGAGTATATTGAGCAAAAAACGCCGTTTGAATTGTTTGCAGAGTTTTATGAATTGCAGAACAATCAGCCTTTGTCCGAAAAAGAAGCAGAGTTTTTGGAAAAAATAATTGAGAAAGAGGAATTTTAAGATGCGTCCGTTAAAAATTACAATCAGCGCCTTTGGTCCTTACGCCGATAAAGATGTAATAGATATGAGCGCTTTGGGAAAAAGCGGACTTTATCTTATTACGGGCGATACGGGAGCGGGCAAAACAACAATTTTTGACGCAATTACTTATGCGCTTTACGGTGCTTTAAGCGGTAAAAACAGAAATCCGTCGATGATGCGTTCAAAATATGCGCTTTCGCAAACTCCTACGTTTGTAGAATTGATTTTTGAGAATAAAGGAAAAGAATATAGGGTTTTAAGAAGTCCCGAATATGAACGCCCGGCAAAACGAGGCGAGGGTATGATTACGCAATCGCCTGTCGCCGAACTTTATTTGCCAAACGGCAGCGTGGTTACAAAAACCAAAGAAGTAACCGAAAAAATCACCGAGATTATAGGAATTGATTTTGAACGGTTTGTAGGTATTGCGATGATAGCGCAAGGTGATTTTTTAAAACTTATAATGGCTTCAACAACCGAACGAATTGAAATTTTCCGCAAAATTTTTAAAACCGATTTTTATAATAATTTGCAAAATACTTTAAAGCAGGAGGCTAAAAAATGCAAAGACGAGTATGAAAGACTTGTTTTAAGCATTAATCAGTATATAAGCGGCGCTTCTTGTGATGAAACCGATGTTTTGAATTTAGAACTTTGCAAGGCAAAAAAAGGCGAGTTGACTTTTTCGGATACGGTTGAAATAATCGAAAAAATTTACGAAAATGATTTAAAATCGGAAAAACAACTTTCCTCGGATTTAGATAAAAACGAAAAAGAGCAGGTAAAACTCAATAATATAATTACAAAGGCAAACGAGGCTTTAAAGGCAAAAGAAAATTTAAAAAACGATAAAATAACGCTTGAAAACACCAAAAAGCAGCTCGAAAATGCAAAAATAACGCTTGAAAATGAGCAAAAACAAGCCGAAAAACGAGAGATTTTAAGCGAAAACATTACAAAATTTAAAGAAAAATTAAAGGATTATGATGAACTTTTAAAACTTGAAAACAGTTTAATCAGTTTAAAAAACAATCAGGCAAAATTAGATAAAACAAAGGAAAATATTTTAAAAGAAAAGACGGGAATTTTAAATAGTATTACCGCTGAAAAATCAAGGCTTACAGAACTAAAATCGGTTGAAACCGACTGCCAAAAGCAACAGGCGGAATGTGAAGAATACGATAAACAAAAGCAAAAAGCAAAGGATACATATAAAATTTATAAAGAGTATCTTTACGCTGAAAACGATTTAAAGTCAAAGATTACAGCCTATCAAAAAGCGGCGGATTCAGTTGAAAGTTTATCGGCGGATTTTGAAAGAAAAAACCGCCTGTTTCTTGATGAACAGGCAGGAGTTTTGGCACAAACTTTAAAGGAAGGCGAAAAATGTCCTGTTTGCGGTTCGGTTTCACACCCTTTTCCTGCAAAAATTTCAGAAAATGCGCCGAGCGAAAGCGAATTGAAAATCGCAAAAGAGAAATTGGAAAACGCACGTAAAATCTCTGCTGAAAAAAGCGCCGACTGTTCTGCGGCACAGGGCAGAGCAAAGGAACTGAAAAAGCAGACGGATGTAGCGGTTTTTTCGCTTTTGGGCGAATGTGATTTTGATAAAATTAAAGAAAAAATCTTTGAGTATTGCGATGATTTGAAATTAAAATCCGACAAGGCGCAATTAAGACTTGAAAACTTAAAAGCGTTAAGCCTTGAAAAGCAGAATATAGAAAAAGAAATACCTAATCTTGAAAATAAAAGTTTAAAAGCTGAGCAGGATTTAGCAAAACTTAATCAGGATATTGCCGAAAGTTCGGCAGAGATTAAGTCGGCTGAAAATATGGCTGAACAATACCGCAAGAGTCTTCAGTACGATACTTTTGAAAAGGCACAGTCAGCGCTTGAAAAAATGCAAAAAGAGCGTGATGAAATGCAAAAATCTTATGATACGGCGCTTCAAAACTTCAATGATATAAAATCGGAGTTTGATAAACTTTCAGGCAGTATAACAGCGCTTGAAAGCCGGTTGAAAAATTCGGAGGAAACAGACGTATCAAACAAGGTTATTAGACTAGATATGTTGAAAAAAGAAAAATCGGAACTTATGCAAAGGCTCGACGCCGTTAAAACCAGAATATCGGTTAATAAAGGCGTTTTGAAAAATATCGGTTTAAAGTCAAAAGAACTTAAAAAAGCCGAGCAAAAGCGTAAAACGGTTGCTTCGCTTTCGGATACGGCAAACGGAAATTTAGGCGGAAAAACAAAAATAATGCTTGAAACTTATGCCCAGATGACCTATTTTGACAGAATAATCAGGAGAGCAAATACAAGACTTATGATTATGACAGGCGGTCAGTATGAACTGAAACGGAGTGAGGAAACCGATTTTAAACGAAGTCAAAGCGGTCTTGAATTAAACGTTATCGACCACTACAACGGCTCTGAAAGAAGCGTTAAAACGCTTTCGGGCGGCGAGGCTTTTAAAGCGTCGCTGTCTTTGGCGCTCGGAATGTCGGATGAAATTATGTCGAGCGCAGGCGGTATAGGGATTGATACAATGTTTGTCGACGAGGGTTTCGGCTCTCTTGATGACGAGTCGTTATCGCAGGCGATAGGCGCTTTAATGTCGCTTTCAAAAAGCAACCGTTTGGTAGGTATAATTTCTCATGTTTCGGAACTTAAAGAAAAAATTGATAAAATGATAGTTGTCCGAAAAGAAAAGTCAGGCGGAAGCAAGGCTACGGTAATTATTTAAAAAATAAGGCGAAAAAAGATATAAACTTAAAAGTTCAAACGATTAATTTCGTTTGGGCTTTTTTGTGTTTTTCGGCGCTTTTATTTACAATTTATTTATTTTTTTGAAATATTTATTTACAAAATAGACGGATTTTTTGTGATTTTTTTAAACTATAATATGGTTGACAAATTTTAAAAGGAGTTTTTGCTTATGTCAGTAATCAAAGGGCTTTTCAGAGCCAAACTGCGAACGATACTTAATCTTATTATTATGATTGCAGTAGCGGTAGCGGTATGTATCACGCTTAATGTCCCATTCGGGACAGGCGGCGCACAAAAGGAATTTCCCGAGAATTCCATAACCCAATCGGAGCAAGAGGATAACAGTTTAACCGCTTCCTCTACGGCTTCTAATCAATCGCAAACCGACGAAAATGCACAAAACGTTGAAAATTTGCCAAACGGTGAAAACGGCGAAGAAAACGCCGACGCACAGAAAACGCAACCTAACCGTAATAATGTTATGAATTCCGTAACAATTGTTACATTAATAGGTATTGCGGTAGTCGGCGCAGGATTGCTCATAGTTATCAATGTTGTCAGCACAAAGAAAAGAGAAGAAGAGATTTCAAGGATAATCTCTGCCGGCGTCGATAAAAAGGTTATTAAAAAGCAATTCTTTATCGAGGCTTTTTTGACTGTTTTGGTGGCAGGTATTATCGGTACGGCTATCGGCGCTTGCGTGGCGGCTCCTGTTTCTAATGCCGTAATGGAAAGTAAAATGACCAATATGGCGGCAAACAAAGGCGACAGACAGATTCCCACAAACGAAAACGGCGAGCAGATGACAAGGCCGGACAGAGAAAATGCTGTGAAGCCTACAAATGAAAACGGTGAAGAGATTACAGGTGGATACAAAGGCAATTTTGAAGCGCCTGACGACGAAAACGGCGATATGCCTGCGTTACCTTCGGATTCCGATGAAAAAAGACAGCCGGCAGACCGCCCTAACAATCAGACGAACAATTATTTTCTGATGTGTATTGTTTCATTATGTTATACAATAGGTCTTGCACTTATATCAGGATTTTTCTGTTGTAATCCTATTGAAAAGATAAATGCACGAAAGATACTTGACGAGGAGGAAAAGGCTAATGAGTAACAAACACGAAAAGATAGATATTTACAGTTTTTCTGAAATAAAGGGCAAGGAAACGGTAAAAAAAGATAAAAACACAGAGGATAAAAATGGCAAAAAAGGCAAAAAGAAATTCAGAGGATTTATAAAAAAACATAAGATTATTTCGGTTATAATTGCAATAGTTCTTGTGTTGCTTATAATTTTCGGAATACTTTTTATAAAAGTCAAACAAAATTCAGGTTCTACATATTCTTATATAAGAACAACTACGCTTTCCAAAGGCGACCTTGACAACAGTATATCGGCTACGGGAACTGTGGAAAGCGCAGAGGTTTCCAATGTTACAACGTCACTTTCGTATACCGTAAAAAGCATTGCGGTGGCGGTCGGCGACAAAGTTAAGACAGGCGATATAATCTGTACTCTGGATACAGAAGAACTTGAAGAACAGATTGAAAAAGAGCGCAGTAATATAGAAAAGCAAATATCATCGGCTGAACAATCATATAACAGCGCAAAGACATCATTTGAAAATGCAAATGAAAAACTTGATAGTTCTAAATCAGAACTCGATACTGCAAAAGCGGAGTTAAATATTGCAAAAACTCCTTATAATAATGCAAAAAGCGCCGTTAAATCAAATCAAAATGAATATGATAAGGCGCTGACTAATTACAATAAAGCCGGCTCCGCTTTTGTTGCGGCACAGAATAATTATAACAAAGCATTAAGTAGCGGCGATAATTCAAAAATTATTTCCGCCGCTAAAACATATATGACAGCCGTTCAAAATTTATACGGAAAATGCTCGGTAGGAACAGTAGATATTTCGGACAGTTCTTCCTCTGTTTTAGTTTCGCAGAATTCACAAAATTCTTCCGTTCAGGCAAATGCAAATCAGTCGCAGATGAGTAATAGCGGCAGTAACATCAGCAGTAATAGCAGCAGTTCATCATCTTCTGTGACAGTTTCAAAAACGGCTGATGATATTTGCAAAGAAGTTATAAACAAGGTGAATTCGTTAACAGGCAAAACTTTAAGTATTCCAAGCGGTACTAATACCCTTTATAAATTAGGTTTAAAAGCACAGAGCCTGAGTGCGGCAAAATCCGCCGCAAATTACAGCAGTCTTGAATCGGCTTATAATTTTGCATTGTCTGAATATGAGAGCGCAAAGCAGAATTATAATCAGTATAAAGAATCGGCTGAACAAGCGCAAAATCAACTTGAACAGGCGCAAAGCCAACTTGATGAAGCGTCGACAAGCGACACTTTAGAAGAACTTGAAAGTCAGTTTTCGGATTGTTATATCAAAGCAAATCAGGACGGTACCGTTACCTCGCTTAACGCAACGGTAGGATCTTCCGTTTCAGGCGGCTCATCGGGAGGCATAGGCGGTACAGCAGGAAGTTCCGCAATCGCAACGATAAGCAATCTCGATAAATTAAAAGTAAGTATCACTATCAGCGAGGCAGATATTAATAATGCTAAAATCGGTATGAGTTGTTATATAACAAGCGACGCTTCCGATGAAACGCTTAATGGTACGCTTACACAACTTGACCCTATTGCTTCGGAAACGGGTTCTTTCGGCGCAGAGGTTACCGTTGACAGTGAAGAAAACAGTCTGCTTGTCGGAATGAACGCATCGGTTGAAATTATTGTAAGCAGTACCGAGGGCGTGTTCTCTGTTCCAAAAGACGCTATAGGAAACGATGACGACGGCAAAGGCGATTACGTTTATCGCAAGACAGGCGGCGAGGGTACTGATATGACATTTGAGAAAATCTATGTCACTCTTGGCGAAGAAAACGATTATTATATAGAGATTCAATCGGACGAATTGGCTCAGGGCGATGTAATACGCTCGTCTTCCGACCTTTCGGAAGGCATTGAAGAGGTGCAAAGCGATAATTCAAATTCAGGCAGTATATTCTCGTTATTCGGCGGCGGTAATATGCCCGGCGCCGACAGGGGAGCAATGCGACAGAAAGGCGCTTCGCAAGGCTCGGGTAATTCTTCGTTCTCCGGCTCGAATATGCCGAACGGAAATATGCCTTCACCGCCGAACGGAGGTCAATGATGAGCGAGATTATCAGCCTAAAAGGGATAAAAAAGAGTTATTTTATCGGCGAGCCTAATGAATTGGAGGTTTTGCACGGAATCGACCTTAATGTAAACGAGGGCGAGTTTGTAAGCATAGTCGGAGAGTCGGGAAGCGGCAAATCAACGCTTATGAACATCATCGGCGCGTTAGACCGTCAGACCGAAGGGCAGTATATTTTAGACGATATTGACGTATCGGCGGCTGATGATAAAGAACTTTCAAGCATTAGGAATAAAAAAATCGGATTTGTATTTCAAACCTTTAATCTTATAGGCAGGCAATCGGCACTTAAAAATGTGGAACTTCCTATGCTTTATGCAGGTATTCCTCAAAAAGAGCGCAGAGAAAGAGCGCAAATGTTGCTTAATACGGTTGGTATGAACGATAGAAAAAACCATAAGCCTAATGAACTTTCGGGCGGACAGAAACAGCGTGTTGCAATAGCGAGAGCAATGGCTGTAAGTCCTTCGATTATTCTTGCCGATGAGCCTACCGGTGCGCTTGATTCCGAAACAAGTCGTACGGTTATGGATATTTTTCATCATTTGCATAAAAATGAGAAAAAGACGATTGTTCTTATTACCCACAACAAAGATTTAGCGCAAGAGTGCGACAGGATAATTACGCTTAAAGACGGAATAATTATCGGTGATGAAAAAGGGGGTATAAAATAATGTCGTTTATTGATAACGTTTTATTGGCCCTTGAATCGCTTAAAATGAACAAAATGAGAGCGATACTTACAATGCTCGGAATTATTATCGGTATCGGCTCGGTTATTACGATTAATACGGTAGGCGCTTCGCTGACAAACTCGGTTTCAAGCAGTATGTCGTCGCTCGGAGCAAATTCGATAACGATTTCGGTAACCGAAAAGTCAAGCGATGATGAGAACGAAAAAACCGATGAAAATGTAAGACTAAAGATGTTCGGAAATTCTCAACCTGCAGCACACGACCTTATTACCGATGAGATGATTGAAGAATTCAAAGTTGCATTTCCTGATAAGGTTCAGTATATTAAATTATCCCGTTCGGTCGGAAATGGCACTGTATCTAACTTTGATGATTCATCAAGTTCTACAAGCGTAAGCGTAACAGGCGTTAACGACGAATATTTTGATGCCGAAGAAGTAAATTTGCTTTACGGCAGATTTATTAAAAATGAGCAGGACGCAGACAGTAAACTTTGCGTGGTTTCAGATAAATTTGCAGAGGACGCTTTGGGAGAACCTGCTACAAATGTAATCGGCCGGAGCATTGTAATAGATGTTAACGGAACGCCGTACAAATTCTACATTACAGGCGTTTACGAGTACGAAGAAGAAACAACTTCAACATTATCTCAAAGCACCGAAACCGTAACGCCGTTTTATATTCCGATTGAAACAGCACGAATTATGAGCGGTGCAGACAAAGGGTACGATTCTATTAGCGTTGTATCGGCGGTTGGGACTGATACTACTGCATTTTTAAATACCGTAGGCGACTATTTTGCAAGTTACTATACTCAAAACGACAGTTTTACTTGCGAAGCAACATCGCTCGAAAGTATGATTTCAACATTTACGGAAATGCTCAGCACTATTTCATTAGCAATTGCGGCAATAGCAGCAATAAGCCTTATTGTCGGGGGCATAGGGGTAATGAATATTATGCTGGTTTCAATTACCGAACGAACTCGTGAAATCGGCACGAGAAAGGCTTTGGGCGCTCCTAATAATTCCATACGAATGCAGTTTATTACCGAGGCAATCGTGATTTGTTTAATCGGCGGATTGATAGGTGTTATTTTCGGTGTTGCGACAGGTATGATTATAAGCAATGTTTTAGGATTTGCCGCTATGCCAAAAGTTTCGGCGATTGTTTTCGCACTCGGTTTTTCAATGCTGATCGGCGTAATTTTCGGTTATGTTCCCGCTAATAAGGCGGCTAAATTAAATCCAATCGACGCATTGAGATACGAATAAACAATAAAGGTTCTTTTGAAAAGTTGGGGTGTAGATTGGCTCCCTCTGACGAGGGAGCTGTCGAGCGAAGCGAGACTGAGGGAGAGAAAAGCCAAAGTATATATCTATCTTTATTCTTTCTCTCCTTCCGTCACGGCAAAGCCGTGCCGCCTCCCTCGTCAGAGGGAGGCGATAAGTGTTGAACTCCCAACATTATGAATAGAACCATAATAAAAAGTCTTTCTTTTCATAGCAAAAGAAAGGCTTTTTTGTTGTAGACATTTGTGATTTTATGTGTTATACTTTTTTGCGAGGTGTATATTATATGAAAAGAACAGTTGTATTATTTTTATCAATGGTTATAATTTTTTCGTCGTTAGCAATAAGCCCTATTTATGCGGCTGATGAGACAATCACTATTGACGGCGATACTTATATAAGAACATTTTATGATGATTTTGACGGAAATAAACTTGATAGCAAAAAATGGTCGCGAGCGCCTGAATGGTACAGGCAGGGCAACTATTGTAAGTGGTCTAAAGAAATGTCTTATCTTGACGGAGAAGGTCATCTTATTTTAGGTTGCCGATATGATGATGACGGAGATTTGCTTTGCGGAGCCATACGTTCAAGAGATAAATTTGAACAATGTTACGGCTATTTTGAAGCAAGCGTTAAATTGCAGCAGGTTGATGGATTTTGGTCGGCTTTTTGGCTTATGCCGAACGATATTGACCTTTACGGTATACCAGGAGGTATAGACGGTACCGAGATTGATATATATGAAGCCTTTAGCGTAAAGAATAAGTCGATTAATCATGCGGTACATTTTGACGGCTACGGCTCAAATCATAAAATGATAGGCACATCGGTAACAGCCGATGTTTATGACGGAGAGTATCATAAGTTTTCTTTGCTTTGGGATAAGAAAAACTATATCTTTTATATCGACGGTAAAGAAACATACAGATTAACTTCAAGCGACGTAAGGATAAGCAGAGTGCCTAATTATCTCAAGTTTTCGCTTGAATCTTCGCTCGGCTGGACGGGAAAACCCGATGCTGAAGATATGCCAAGCGGTATTTCGGTTGATTATGTTAAGGTTTATCAGAAAGCCGTTTTAGGAGATATTGATATAAATGTTAAAGTTAATTTAACCGATGTAAAAAAATTCGGCGAATTCCTGTCTAAAGAGGTTGCCGATATAGAAGAAATAAATGCGGATTTGAACTGTGACGGAAAAGTTGATATAAAAGATTATTTGATTTTAAGAAAGTATGTTGCAGAATTGATTACCGAGTTGCCGTATAAGGAGGATTTATGAGCATAAGAAGAGCAAACGAAAATGATATAGAGGGACTTGACAGGCTTTTATATCAGGTTTTACAGGTGCATCACAGCGGCAGACCGGATATTTTTAAGTCGGATACAAAAAAGTATACGGACGAGCAACTGAAAGAGATTTTAAAAGATGATAATAAACCGATTTTTGTTTCGGTTGATGAAGATAATAATGTTTTGGGATACGCTTTTTGCATATTGCAGCAGCATTTGAACGACAATGTTTTGACCGATATAAAAACCTTGTATATTGATGACCTTTGTGTTGATGAAAATGTAAGAGGAAAGCATATAGGCCATAATTTATATGAGTTTGTTTTGGAATATGCCAAAAAAATCGGATGTTATAACGTTACGCTTAATGTTTGGAGTTGTAACGAAAACGCAATCAAGTTTTACGAAAAACAGGGACTCAAACCTCAAAAGATGGGTATGGAAAAGATACTTTAATGTAGTTTTTTAAAGAGTCTTAATTCATAAAACATGATATTAATACAGAAAAATGCGATAGAAGCAAAAACTTCTATCGCATTTTTTATATGTACATTCAATTTTTAGGTTCTTTTGCAAAAGTTGGGGTGTAGATTGGCTCCCTCTGACGAGGGAACTGTCGAGCGAAGCGAGACAGAGGTAGAGAAAAGCCAAAGTATATAAC
>JAXJVH010000037.1:0-15513 GCA_036308645.1 Acutalibacteraceae bacterium
AAAGCATACAATGATGGTGCTTGCGTGTCGGCGCTACCGACCCTCATCCGTCACTTCGTGACACCTTCCCCCAAGGGAAGGCTTTAGAAAATTGAAAACTTCTTTGGTTTTGTAGGGCGACCCTGTGTGGTCGCCCGTTTTCATAGGCAACAGGTTGCTAATGTAAGCGCAATAAACAATAAAATTATATTAAAGCATACAATGATGGTGCTTGCGTGTCGGCGCTACCGACCCTCATCCGTCACTTCGTGACACCTTCCCCCAAGGGAAGGCTTTAGAAAATTGAAAACTTCTTTGATTTTGTGGGGCGATCCTGTGTGGTCGCCCGTTTTCATAGGCAATAGGTTGCTAATGTAAGCATAATAAACTATAAAACTATATTAAAGCATACAATGATGGTGCTTGCGTGTCGAGGCTCTCGACTCGAGGCTACCGACAAAAATGCGATAGAAGTAAAAACTTCTATCGCATTTTATCTTTTTGAATTTATTCTTTATCAATATAAAGAATACCCAGAGTATTAGGACCGCAATGAACTGAAACGGTACAGCCGGCGGTGGAGGTATAAACATTTTTAAAATTGTAATTATCTTTAATATATTTAAGCATTTCATCAACTATATATATATTTTCATCGTCCATAGTGTGCGTGATGAATACCTTGTCGGGATTGATTTTATCAAAATCAGCCAACTTATCTTTAATATATTTCGGAATAACCTCGGTAATTTTTCCTCTGTACTTTTTGGCAACGCCCATTTTACCGTCTTTAACTTCAATACAGGGTTTTAACTTCAAAAGATTAGCGCCGAGAGCGGCGATTGCCGAACAACGACCGCCTTTATGTAAAAATTCGAGCGTATCAATAACAAACGACGCACGAACATAAGGTTTAAGCGCTTCGATTTTTTCATAAATCTCTTTAGCGGATAATCCCTGTTCACGCAAATCGCAGGCGGTTAAAATAAGCAGACCGATACCTGTTGAAAGATTACGGGAGTCGATTGTGTAAATCTCATTTCGCTCGTCAGCCGCAAGTTTTGAATTAGTAAAGGTTGAACTCATTTCAGAACTGATTGTAAAATTTACTACCCCGTCATTTTCGGGTAAGTTATCAAAAAAATCTTCCCATTCAGCCACATTTGCAGCGGCGGTTTTTAAAAGTTTTCCCGTTTTTCGTTGATATTCAAAAACGTCTTTTGCATTGATTTCAATACCGTCTTTTTTTGAATCGGTTTCGGAAACAATATTAAGCGGCAAAACCTTTATACCGTATTTTTGGATGAGTTCCGGCGACAAATCGCTTGTCGAATCGGTGGTAATTATTATGTTTTTCATTATATATTCCTTCCATTTTTCAAATATCACAAAATTATAATAATATTATAGCAAAAATATATGCTAATTACAATAAAAATTTAATTTTTTATGGAATTTATACAATACTTATGCTATAATATATTTTGTATAATTATAATTAAATATTTTTTGCAGATAATAATATTATATATTTGCAATAAAGGAACGGTAATTATGATTAACAATGATATTATTTATAATCCTGACGAGGCAAACCGTAATCAGGAAGAAAATGAGCAAAACGAAGATAAACAAACCGAAAATATTAAAGAATTCGGCTCGGTTGTGACCGACAACGATTCGCCTATTCATTGTTTGAGCATTATCGGGCAGATTGAGGGACATTATATTTTGCCCCAAAATAACAAGGCGACAAAATATGAGCATGTAATACCTTTGCTTGTGGCGGTGGAAGAATCCGAAAATATCAAAGGTTTACTTGTAATTTTAAATACTGTAGGCGGCGATGTTGAAGCGGGACTTGCAATAGCCGAACTTATCGCAGGAATGAAAAAGCCTGTAGTATCATTGGTTTTAGGCGGCGGACATTCAATCGGCGTTCCGCTTGCGGTTTCGGCAAACCGTTCGTTCATTGTGCCGAGCGCTACCATGACGGTTCACCCCGTAAGAATGAGCGGTCTTGTTGTCGGCGTTCCGCAGACTTATTCTTACTTTGAAAAAATGCAGGACAGAATAGTTAATTTTGTAACTGCAAATTCAGGAGTATCCGAATCGGATTTTCGTAAAATGCTTCATAATACAACCGAACTTGCAACCGATATAGGAACGGTTTTAAACGGTGAAGACGCTGTAAAATGCGGTCTTATCGACAGTATCGGCTCGCTTTCCGACGCCATCGGTTGTTTATATAAATTGATTGAAGAAAATGAAAAAACTCAAAATTAAAATTTAGTTTTAAGGAGATAAAAAATTGGCACAGAAAAAAAGTTCAACCTCAAAAAAACGAGGAAAAAAACAGGAAAAGGCTGAAAAAAGCAAATTTTCCAAGCAGATAAAAGCAATTATTATAATGGCGGTTGCTTTGTTTATATTTGCAATTGTGCTTATACCTATTGAAAATATGGGGTCGTTCGGAGCGGTGCTGAAAAACGTCTGCTTTGGTATGTTCGGCTTCTGTGCCTACATATTTCCCGTAGTTTTAGGATATATAGCAATAATGCTTGCGCTTGAAAAAAAGCAAAGCAATAAAGCGACGATTGTTTTTGCATTGCTTTTCGGAATTTTTCTTGATTCCGCATTTGAAATTTTCGGGCATGAAATTGCAGGAGCAGGATTTTTTAAATATGTTGCCGATAGTTATACGCTTGCAAACGCTTCCTTTGGCGGAGGTGTTTTGGGCAGCATTTTAGCCTACCCGTTGTCCTACTTTTTAGGTAATCCTTTGAGTAATATTACAATTATTATTTTGATTGTGGTAGCGTTGATGATAACTACGGGAACCACGCTGCAAACAGTAGGCTTTTTTGCTAAAAAAACCGGTGAAAAGGCGCAGCAGATACATAATGATACAAAAGAGTGGATTCAACAACGTCAGGAAGAAAAAGAAAGAGAAAAAGAAGAACGTGCGGCAGAAAAGCCGAAATTCAATGTTGACGTATCGCTCGAAGGTATGCCCGAACACCCTAAGGTGCTTGACGACCTTTATAAAGAAAAAGAGAAAGACGTGACTAAAAAGGCTGAAAACAAACCGTCCGCCGATATTACGGTTGACGAGCCTATAGATTTTAACAAAAAAGCCGCTGAGAAAAAGGTTGCAAAATCCAAAAAGGCGGAAAAGGCGGAGAAAAAGGTTGCCGAATCTGTTAAAAAATCAGCAGAGGAAAAACAGGAATATGTATTCCCGCCGCTTGATTTGCTTTCGCCGACCAAAAATGCAAACGCCGACCTTGTTGACGCAGAATTAAAATCGAACTGCGAACTTCTTGTAAACGTGCTTAAAAGTTTCGGCGTTGAGGTGCGTGTTACGGGATATTCACGAGGACCGTCCGTAACCCGTTATGAAATCCAGCCGTCTGTCGGCGTTCGTATCAGCAGAATTACATCGCTTTCCGAGGATATTGCGCTTCAACTTCGTGCCGCAAACGTGCGAATTTCACCCATTCCGAATAAATCTTCCATCGGTATCGAAGTGCCGAATACAAACGGCTCTACCGTCGGAATGAGAGATATTTTGGATTCCGATGAATTTAAAAATTCAAAATCAAAACTTCTTGTTGCGCTCGGTAAAGACGTAACAGGTCAAACCGCTTACTGCGATATTTCAAAAATGCCGCATCTGCTCGTTGCAGGTACTACGGGTTCGGGTAAATCCGTTTGCTTAAATGCGATGATAATGTCTATTTTGTATCGTGCAACTCCCGATGAGGTTAAATTTGTAATGATTGACCCGAAAGCCGTAGAATTTCCTGTTTATAACGGTATTCCGCATCTGCTTGTACCTGTTGTAACGGATTCTCGAAAAGCCGCAGGCGCTTTAGGTTGGGCGGTTATCGAAATGGAAAAAAGATATAAACTGCTTGCCGAAAACGGCGTTAGAAATATTGCGGGATACAATGAGATTTGCAAAAAAGACCCCGAAAAAGAGCCGATGCCGCATATCGTTATTATAATTGACGAGTTTGCGGATTTGATGATGGTAGCAGGCAACGAGGTTGAAAGTTCGGTTTGCCGAATTGCGCAAAAAGCACGTGCCGCAGGTATGCACCTTGTAATCGCAACCCAGCGTCCGTCTGCCGATATTTTTACAGGCCTTATTAAATCGAATATTCCGTCGAGAATTGCACTTTCGGTTTCTTCAAAAGTCAATTCGCAGATTATTATTGATATGCCGGGCGCTGAAAAACTGCTCGGTAAAGGCGATATGCTTTATCTGCCTATCGGCGCACAAAAACCGCACCGTATTCAAGGTTGTTTTGTCAGCGATAAAGAGGTAAAAGACGTTGCCGAATTTATCACCGCCCATTCCGAGGAAAATGAATACGACCAGGGCGTTCTTTGTGAAATCGAGCGTCAGGCGGCAGAGGACGACAGCAAAAAGCCGAGCATTGACGACGGCGGTTTCGGTGATTACGATTCAAGAATAAACGAGGCTATCGAGGTTGTGCTTGATTCGGGTATGGCTTCTACCTCGCTTTTGCAGAGAAAACTAAAACTCGGTTATGCAAGAGCCGCAAGAATTATCGACCAACTCGAAGAAAAAGGCATTGTCGGACCGCATCAGGGCGCAAAACCTCGTGAAGTTTTAATCACAAGGCAGGATTGGATTCAAATGCAGACCACAGGCGTTGCCGCAAGCGCACCGAAAAATGAATCTAAACAGTTGTCTTTTGATGACGCCGTTGCCGAGAATTTTGATGAAGATTTTGATGAAGACGATACAGAAAATTCGGATAATTCGTCGGAAGATACAAGCGAAGATGAATTTGATGATAATTTTGTCGAAATTGAAACGGAACACGAAGACGTAAGATTTACAGACGATGACGAGCCGACTGTTCATCTTGATAAAGACGATGACGAAGAACTTGATTATATTGATGAAGATTTTTTAAATAACATTTAATTTTAAAGTTCAGAAAGAAGGATATTTTTATGAATAGTGTTGCTAAAAATTACGATGTTGTAGTATTAGGCGGAGGACTTTCGGGTATGTGCGCCGCAATTGCGGCGGCAAGGCACGGCGTAAAAACTGCGCTTATTCAGGACAGACCTGTGCTTGGCGGTAATGCTTCGAGCGAGATAAGAATGCACGTCTGCGGTGCCGACCGCCATTCAGAAGTTAAAAACGCAAGAGAAACGGGTATTTTGGAAGAAATCCTTTTGAAAAACAAGAGCGTGAACGATAAGGACCATTATTCGTGGCCTGTTTTCGATTGCTGTATGTGGGAAATCTGCCGTTTTCAGGAAAACCTTGACCTTTATCTTAACACTCGTTTTGACGGAGTTCGGATGAACGGCGAAAAAATTATTTCTATTACTGCAAAAGGTCTTACAAATGAAACCGCATATACTTTTTCCGCTGATTATTTTATTGACGCTACAGGCGACGGTATGTTGGGTGCGCTTTGCGGCGCTGAATATATGTACGGCAGAGAAGATAAAACCGCTTTCGGCGAGGCGGACGCTTTAGATACAGCCGACAATTACACAATGGGTAATTCGCTTATGTTTTATGCGGTTGATACAGGCACTCCGATTAAGTATGTAAAACCCGATTGGGCATATACATATACGGAGGAGGATTTGAAAAATCGCCCTCATGACAGAATAAAATCAGGCTATTGGTGGATTGAACTCGGCGGTAAAACCTTGCATACTATATATGACGCCGAAGAACTGCGTGACGAACTGATGAAAACCGTTTACGGTATATGGGACCATATAAAAAACGGCGGCGACCACGGTGCAGAAAATTATAAACTTGAATGGGTGGGCGCACTTCCCGGAAAAAGAGAAAGCCGCAGACTGCTCGGCGATTATGTTTTAAAAGAAGAAGATTTATTGACGGCAAATCCGTTTTCCGACGCTGTTGCTTACGGCGGCTGGTCGATAGATTGCCATGTTATAGAGGGCTTTTTAAGTCAAAATCAAGAGCCGGCAAAATGTATTTTTTTCGATGAGGTTTATCCTATTCCTTACCGTTCTCTTTATTCAAAAAACATTGAAAATCTGTTTTTGGGCGGTCGTGCGATTTCTGTTTCGCATCTGGCATTTGCCTCAACTCGTGTAATGGGTACAACCTCGGTTTGCGGTCAGGCGGTCGGAACAGCGGCTGCTTTGGCAAAGCGCAAAGGCATAACACCTCGTGAGGTAGGTAAATATATTACCGAACTTCAGCAAATGCTATTAAAAGATGATTGCTTTATTCCTAACTTTAAAAATGAGGATAAAGCAGATTATGCGCTGACTGCGAAACTCTCTGCAACAAGTGAAAAGAGCGGATATGAGGTTGAAAATATTATTAACGGCGTTGCAAGAACGGTTAGAGATAATTCCAATATGTACTGCTCCGACGGCATTTCCGAAAGCGGCGAGAGCATAACGCTTGATTTCGGAAAACCGGTTAACTTGAATGAACTTCATATTAAATTTGACAGTAATCTGTCGCTCGAAATTGAAATTTCAATGGACTCATGGGTATATTCAAGACAGGAAAAAGGCTTGCCGTCAACGCTTGTTAAGGATTACAAGGTGGAACTTATTAAAAACGGTGAACCGGTAAAAACCATTGAAAAAACCGATAATATTTTCAGATTTAATAAAATTCCGCTTGAAAATACCGAGTGCGACAGCGTGAAAATAACCTGCTACAATACCTACGGTAATGAGGATATAAGAATTTTTGAAGTAAGAGCGTATTAAAAACTTATTTAATATAAGTAAAAGCAAAAAGCAAATTTTTTAAGGAAGGCGAAAAATATGCCACTTAACAGCGGTAAATATGATGTGCTTATTTTAGGTTCGGGTGTATCGGGACTTTATGCGGCGCTTAATCTTGACAGCGACCTTGATATACTGCTTGTTTCAAAAGCAGAGTTAAAATTATCAAATTCGTCGCTTGCACAAGGCGGCGTGGCGGCGGTGCTTGATACCGAAAACGACAGTTTTGACCTGCATTTTGAAGATACATTGATTGCAGGCAGACAGGCGAACGACAAACACGCAGTGCGGGTTTTGGTTGAAAACGGACCTGATGACGTAAGAAATATATACAAAATGGGCGTCGATTTTGATAAAAACGATGACGGAAGCCTTAATATGACGCTTGAGGGCGGTCATTGCCGTCACAGAATAGTGCATCATAAGGATTCAACGGGCGACGAGATGACAACGGTGCTTATTGATAAGGTAAAGCAGTTGCCTAATGTTGAAATAAGGGAAAACACGCTTTGTTCCGAGATTTTGCATGCGCCGAACGGATTTTTTGCAAATCTGCTGGTAGACGGAGAGTATGTTTCGGTTTCCGCCTCTTTTGTAATTCTTGCGACAGGCGGTATCGGTAGAGTTTATAAGTATACAACAAACTCGAAAATTGCAACCGGCGACGGTATCCGTTTTGCTTATGAACTCGGCGCAAAAATAAAAGACCTTGATTATATTCAGTTCCACCCAACAGGCTTTGCGGGGGAATCCGGAAGAGAAAGATTTTTAATCAGCGAGGCGGTAAGAGGCGAGGGCGCATATCTGCTTAACTGTAAAAAAGAGCGTTTTATGCACCGCTATGATGAACGGCTGGAATTAGCGCCGCGCGATAAGGTTTCTCATTCTATTATGATGGAATACCGCAGGACAGGTTCGGACAAATTTTATCTTGATATTTCCCGACTTGACTCCGATTTTCTTAAAAAACGTTTTCCACTTATTTACGGCAGATGTTTAGAGGCAGGCGTTGATTTAACAAAAGAGCCTATTCCTATATTCCCCTGCCACCATTATTTAATGGGCGGAATTGCGGTCGACGATAATTCTTTTACGGGAATTTCAAGGTTATATGCTGTCGGCGAATGTTCAAATACAGGCGTTCACGGTAAAAACCGTTTGGCTTCAAATTCGTTGCTTGAGGCGCTTGTTTTTTCAAAACGTGCGGCTAAAGAGATAAATCGGCAAATTCACGAAACAGGCTTTATTCCCGTTCACGGCGCACCGCCGCCGATAAAGAACGGAACTGCGCCGTTACCTAACGGAATAAGAACGCAGATAAGAGATATTATGCAAAAAGCGCATTTTGTTATCCCCGATAATAATGCGGCTGAAAAGGGACTTAAAATTATTGAGCAAATACGCCGCAGACTTGATAACGACGTGTTTGAAAAAACTGCCGATTATTGCGAGGCAAAATCGCTTGCAACAGTTGCTTCGGTAGTTTTAAGGCAGGCGCTTAACAGATAAAAGGAGAAGTTTAAAGATGAAATTATTACAGTTTTATGTTGACGAGGTTATCAAAAACGCTTTGAAAGAGGATATTAATTATATTGATACCTCGGCGGATTTGGTAATTGACGAGGATAGTGTAACCACCGCTTATTTTGAGGCTAAAGCCGACGGCGTTTTATGCGGTTTAGATGTTGCACTGCGTGTTTTCGAGTTGCTTGATAATGATTTTTCCGCTAAAGTTTATAAGCGTGACGGCGAAAAAATTAAAAAAGGCGATATTATCGCCGACCTTACAGGGCATACGGTAATGCTTTTAAAAGGCGAACGCACAGCGCTTAATTTGTTGCAGCACATGTCGGGAATTGCCACAATGACTAATCGTGCGGTAACTCTTTGCGAGGGTACAAAAGCCTCGGTTGCCGACACCCGCAAAACTTTACCGGGACTTCGTGCAATTCAAAAATATGCCGTAACCGTAGGCGGCGGAAGAAATCACCGCTATAATCTTTCAGACGCGGTTATGCTTAAAGATAATCATATCGACGCTTGCGGCTCTATCACAAAAGCGGTTGAAAAATGTCGTAAATCTTTAGGGCACATGGTGAAAATCGAGGTTGAAACCAGAAATCTCGATGAAGTTGCAGAGGCGCTGAATACAGGCGTAGAGGTAATTATGCTTGATAATATGGACTGTGAAACTATGAAAAAAGCCGTAGAAATGACAAACGGCAGAGCACTTTTAGAGGCAAGCGGCAATATTACCGATGAAACCATCAAAGGCGTTGCTCAAACAGGCGTTGATATTATTTCAATCGGCGCATTAACTCATTCTGTTAAGGCTTTTGATATTTCGATGAAAATAAAATAACTGAAAGGTAAAAGAAAATGGACGTATTTTTTGAACAAATCATAAGAAAAAAACCTAATACCGCTCAAAAAATAATAAAAATTGCATTTATTATTGTAGCGATAGTGCTGATAATTTCGTTGGCAACTTACGCTTTTGTTTGGCTTACCGCAAATTCGTTTTTAGCGCCGCTTTGCGTGTTAGCCGCTTTCGGCGTAGGATTCGGCGCTCATTGGTACGTAAAAAGAATGTATCTTGAATATGAATACTCGATTACCAACGGCGATTTTGATATTGACCGAATTATCGGTAAATCAAAGCGTGAAAGAGTAATTTCAACTAAATGTCAGGATTTTGAAGAGTTCGGCGTTTATGATAAAACCGCAAGAGAAAGGCTTTCTCACCGAGAGTTTAATGCAAAGGTAATTGCGGCGAATTTAGATGAAGAAGGACTTTATTATGCGGTTGTCACACATAAAACCGCAGGAACGGTGCTTATTGTAATCGAGCCTGATGAAAGAATAAAATCCGCACTTAAAAAGTTTGTTCCGAGGATTTTGCAAAATGATGTATTCGGGCGTTGATTTGGTGAAAATCGGCCGAATTAAAAAGGCTATGGAAAATCCGAGATTTTTAGAAAAATATTTCGGTGCGGACGAAAGGGCGGAACTTGAAAAAAAGAATTTTAAAACCGAAAGCGTTGCGGCTTGCTTTGCCGCAAAAGAGGCTTTTTCAAAAGTGGTAAAAACCGGACTTTCAGGTTTTTCTTTGTGCGATGTTCAACTTCTTCACGAAGAAAACGGAGCGCCGTATCTAAACCTTTCGGGCAAGGCGAGGCGGATAGCCGATGAAAAGGGGCTTACTTTATCGGTAAGCATCTCACACACCGACAGTCTTGCAATGGCTTTTGTAATAGGCTTTAATGAGTAGCAGGGGGAGAAAGGATTTTTTTAAATGAAAAAAGTAATAAAATGGCTTTCAAACTATTGGTATCATTATAAATTCAGGACTATCTTCTTTGCGTTTTTAGCAATTATTGTTGCGGTTACTGTTGTTGAATTTGCAACAAGAGAAAGTTACGATATGAAAGTTTACCTTTATATGAGCCAGTTTGCTTCAACCGATGTTGAACAAGCGCTTGAAGACACCATTGAAGAAACTTTCGCAAAAAACGGCGAAGAAATGAATGTTCAGGTTATCAATCTTTCCTACGACCCGTATTCAGTAGACGGCGACAGCCGTATGTCTTATGCGGCGGCGCTTACAGGCGAGTTGCGTATGAAAGACGACTTTTTATACATAACCGACGAATACCGTTTTTCCGAACTTAATGAAAACGAAACTTTTGATAATGTATTTTCAAAAGAGGAGATGTTTGATAAATATGACAATAAGGCATATTTATTAAAAGGCAGTAATTTTGAAAAGAATTTTATTAAAAATCTTGAGAAACACAATGTTTCGGTTGAAAAAATGCCGAATTTGTATATCTCGCTTTTATCCCCGCCTGAAAAGGACAGTAAAAATTTTGAGAATTATGAAAATTCAAAACGACTTGCAAAAATGATTATAGATATGGGATAGATTTAAGGTTTTAAGTCTAATCGTATAACGAAAATAAAGGATATATAAAGGGGAATATGATGTTTTCAACAGTAAACAGTATGGGCGTTTTCGGAATAGAGGCATATAAAGTTTCGGTAGAAACCAATATTTCCGCAGGAATGCCGAGTTTTGATATAGTAGGTTTGCCTGACGCTTCGGTAAGAGAATCACGAGAGCGAGTTCGTTCGGCAATCCGAAATAACGGTCTTAAATTTCCGCTTGCCCATATAATTATAAATTTAGCGCCTGCCGACGTTAAAAAAGAAGGTTCGGTTTATGATTTGCCGTTGCTTATCGGCGTGTTGCTTTCAAGCGGTGAACTTGAGTGCGACGCGTCGGACGCAGTCTTTGTCGGCGAGTTATCTTTGCAGGGCGAAATACGTCCTGTCAGGGGATTGCTTTCAATGGCGATAAAAGCGCAGAAATGCGGACTTAAAAGAATGTTTGTGCCGGCTTCCCAGAGCGCTCAAGCGGCGGTTGTCGAGGGTATAGAGGTTTACCCTGTCGAAAATGTGTCGCAACTGCTTATGCACCTTACGGGAATGAAGTTAATCGAAAAAACCAAAGTTCCGCCTTTTAATACGGTGCTTGAAAATTCTTATAAAGATAATTTGCTTGATTTTGCCGATGTGGCAGGGCAGGTTTTTGCAAAACGTGCGGTGGAGATTGCCTGTGCAGGCGGTCATAATCTTCTGCTTATCGGCTCGCCCGGTTCAGGCAAAAGTATGATTGCCAAACGTATTCCGTCAATTTTGCCTTCAATGACCTTTGATGAGTCGATAAGGACGAGTGAAATTCATTCGATTGCAGGGAAACTAAGCAATGAGCATCCGCTTGTCACCGTCAGACCTTTCCGTTCTCCGCATCATACCGTTTCGGCGCCTGCACTTTCGGGCGGCGGTACAAATCCTATGCCGGGCGAGGTTTCTCTTGCACATAACGGAGTGTTGTTTTTAGATGAGTTGCCCGAATTTCCGAGAAAATCAATGGAGGTTTTGCGACAACCGCTCGAGGACGGACAAATTACAATTTCAAGAGTTTCGGGAACGCTTACATACCCGTGTCGAATAATGTTCGTAGCGGCTATGAACCCATGCCCGTGCGGATATTTCGGACACCCTGTAAAACCCTGCTCCTGCTCGGAGTCAGCGGTAAGAAAGTATCTCGGCAAGGTTTCGGGGCCGTTGCTTGACAGAATTGATATTCAAATAGAAGTTCCGCCGGTAAGGTATGACGAACTTGTTAATAAAAAGCCTGCCGAATCTTCCGAAAGCATAAGAAAAAGAGTTGAGGCGGCAAGGGAAATTCAGCGAAAGCGTTTTGAAAACGAGGGAATTACCTGCAATGCACAAATGTCTGCTCCGATGTTAAAAAAATATTGCGAATTATCGGATGAGGCAAGCGCCTATTTAAAAGCAGGGTTTGAAAAACTTGCTATGTCGGGCAGAGCGTATGACAGAATACTGAAAGTTGCAAGGACGATTGCGGATCTTAGTAACAGCGAAAGCATTACAAAAAAGCATATAGCCGAGGCTTTTCGTCTGCGCAGTCTTGACAAAAAGTATTGGAATAATGTTTAAAAACATTGCAACTTTTTATATAATATGATACAATAATTTGAAATAACGCCTTAAAAATAACGGTGAAAGGATGTTTTGACTGATGGATAACCGCCCAATCGGCATTTTCGATTCAGGACTCGGCGGACTTTCGGTGGTTAAGGATTTTATAGACCTTATGCCGAATGAAAATATAGTATATTTCGGCGATACCGGAAGAGTGCCTTACGGCACAAAAAGTCGGGAAACCATTTTAAAATATGCAAAGCAGGACGAAGCGTTTTTATTATCAAACGATGTTAAAATGATTATCGCCGCCTGCGGTACGGTTTCTTCTGTCGCTTATGATACATTAAAGGATTTGGGCGTTCCGTTTTTAGGAGTTGTAAAGCCTTCGGCAAAAGCCGCAGTCAAAGTCACAAAGAATAAAAAAATCGGTGTTATCGGCACTTCTACCACCGTTTCAAGCGGTTCATATAAAAAAGCCATACACTCTATTGATAATGAAATAGAAGTTTACAGCGTGGCTTGTCCGTTGTTCGTTTCAATAGTTGAACAGGGCTGGATTGCCGATGATGACGAGGTAGCGTATCTCACCGCAAAAAGATATTTGCAGCCGCTTATAGACGCAGATGTTGATACATTGATTTTAGGCTGCACTCATTTTCCGCTGATTTCCGGCACAATCGCGCGTGTTATGGGCGAAAAAGTAACGCTGATAAGTTCCGGGGGAGCCGCGGCTGAAACCGCCGCCGAAATTTTAAAAGAAAACGATTTGCTTAACAACGGCGAAGAAAAAGCAGAACAAAAATATTTTGTTTCCGACAGCCCCGAAGGGTTTAAGTCTACCGCCGAAAGGTTTTTACAGTCGGAACTTACAAGCGAGGTAAGGCAAATCGGAATTGAGAATTATGGAAAAGAAAATTAAGATTAAAATAACAAGCATTTCAACCGACAATCCCGTAAATGTTATCAAAGGCGTCGGCAGTTATCGGGAAAAAGACGGAAAGGTGCTTATAACTCATACCGACGGCGAGAACAATAAAACCTCGATGATAATAACCGAGGGCAGAGTTTTGCTTATTCGCCGTTCTCCGTTTTATACGCTCAAAATCCCCGTAGAACCGCAAGAAAAACTTTTAGGGCTGATGGGCGAGGAAAACACGTTTACGGTAATCGGCAAGACAGCCGAATTCCAAAAAAACGATAAATACGGCAGAGTTTATCTTGAATATACTTTACCTGATTTAGCGGAAAAATCAACCGACTTTAAAATTGAAGCCGAATTTAGTTTTTGAAATTAACCGAAAGGAATATATATAACAATGTCTTTAAAAGTTTTTGAAGTAGAAAATAATATAATCGAAACCGTAAAAGCGGCAATAAAAAAAGCGCAGGAAAACGGCTCGCTTTTGCAAGCGGAAATTCCCGATTTTAAAATTGAAATTCCCAACGACCGTTCACACGGCGACTATGCCGTAAACGCCGCAATGGTAAGCGCAAGGGTTTTTAAAAAATCTCCGAGAGATATTGCCGCCGCCATTTGCGAAAATCTTGATACCGACGGAACATATATAAAATCTTTTGAGATTGCAGGGCCGGGATTTATTAATTTAACGCTTTCCGACAGATATTACAGCGACATACTTTTAGATGTTGCGGAGAAAGGTGCAGACTACGGCAAATCTTATTTCGGCGAGCATAAAAGCGTGCTTGTTGAATTTGTCAGCGCCAACCCGACAGGTCCTATGCACATAGGAAACGCACGTGGCGGCGCTTTGGGCGACTGCCTTGCCGCCGTACTCGGCGCAGCCGGATACGATGTAAAGCGTGAATTTTACGTTAATGACGCAGGCAACCAGATTGAAAAATTCAAAACCTCGCTTGAAACAAGATATTTGCAACTTTTTGATGAAAGCATTGAAATGCCCGAGGACGCATATCTCGGCGAAGATATTATCAATCACGCAAAGGCTTTTGCCGAGATTCACGGAGATAAATATGTAAATGCAGAAAGCGAAGAACGCAGAACTGCGCTTTGTGATTTTGCGCTTCCGAAAAACATTCAGGGACTTCACGACGACCTCAAAAAATACCGCATTATTTACGACCGCTGGTATCACGAATCGGAACTTCATAATTCGTGCGCTGTAAAAGAAATTGTCGATAAACTTATAAAAAGCGGTCACACCTATGAAAAAGAGGGCGCTTTGTGGTTTAAATCAACCGATTTCGGCGATGAAAAAGACAGAGTTTTAATCCGTGACAACGGTATTCCCACCTATTTTGTTCCCGATATTGCTTATCATTATGATAAATTGGTTAAGAGAAATTTTGATATTGCGATTGATATTTTGGGCGCCGATCACCATGGATATATTCCGAGAATGAAAGCCGCAATGCAGGCGCTCGGAGTTGATCCCGACCGTCTTAAAATGCTTATTATGCAGATGGTTCGCCTTGTTAAAAACGGCGAAACTTATAAACTTTCAAAACGTTCGGGTAAGGCAATTACGCTTTCTACATTGCTTGATGAAATGCCGATTGACGCCGCAAGATTTTTCTTTAATCTTCGTGAGCCTAATTCTCATCTTGAGGTTGACCTTGACCTTGCAATTTCCGAAAGTTCGCAAAATCCTGTTTATTATGTTCAGTATGCTCATGCCCGTATCTGTTCTATTTTACGCAATCTTAAAGCGCAGAAAATTGAGCCTAAAAAATTATCGGCGGAAGAACTTGACTGCTTAAACGCTCCCGAAGAACGTGAATTAATAAGACATATTGCAAGTTATACGGGTGAAATTATCAACTCGGCTAAAGAATACAATCCGTCGGTTATCACCCGTTATGCAATAACTCTTGCAACGCTTTTCCACAAATTCTATAACGCTTGCCCAGTAAAAAGTGCCGAAGAAAACTTGAGAAACGCAAGATTGCAACTTTGTATTGCCACAAAAACCGTAATTAAAAATGTGCTTGATTTATTAAAAATCAACGCACCCGAACAGATGTAAGCGAAGTATATTATTAAAAAATCAAATAATAATTAAATAGTAAATTTAGAAAAAAGCAACTTATTTTCTTTTGAAAACAAGTTGCTTTTATGTATTAATGCCTTTAGGCAGTTGAGTACGGAACGTACGAAACAGACAACCACCCGCTATGCGGGTGGGCAACAAAGGTTATACCAAAAAATCACCTTTCGTAGTACAATAAGAGAGTTCAAGTCTATTGTAAAAAAGAAAGGTG